>CAZELR010000018.1:0-22072 GCA_964513075.1 uncultured Anaerolineales bacterium | reverse complement strand
CGACCAACCACGCCGGCTTCGCGGCCGCTAGCTGCACGACCTGCCATCAGCCGGCCGCCAGCACTGGCGCTTCTACGGCGAGCGCGGCCAAGGCGATCCCGCATCCCATCGAGGGCGATGCCTACAAGGATTGCACCACCTGCCACGGCGCGGACAAGATGAAGCCGTTCCCGACCAACCACGCCGGCTTCGCGGCCGCTAGCTGCACGACCTGCCATCAGCCGGCTGCGGCCGGCGGCAGCACGCCCCAGGTGAGCAGCGGTCCGGCGATCCCGCACCCCCTTGAAGGGGAGATCTTCAATGAGTGCACCTACTGCCACGGCGCAGATAAGGTGAAGCCGTTCCCTGAGAACCACGCCGGCTTCGCCAATGAGAGCTGCCGGACCTGCCATCAGCCGGTGCAGTAACGCCAGCCACAGCTGAAAAAAGACAGCCCCCCGGTTCTATCATAGAACCAGGGGGCTGTGCGTTTAAGGGGGCATCTCGAGTTAGGAGACTTACGGCACGATCACCGTCCGCACGTCGCCGGCAAAGCGCTGGAGCGCGTCCAACGTCTCGTTGATTGGCTCGGCCGCCAGCGGCACCGTGCGCGTCACTACGTGCGACAGGTCCAGCACCTTGCGCCGCGCAAACTCGATCAACAGCGGAAACTCCTGCAGCAAGTGATCCGAGCAGCCGATGATCTCGCCTTCGTTGCCCAACAGCTCATGATACGAGTCCACCTCGAACGGCCGATCGGCGATGCCCGCCAGCACGGCGCGGCCCTGGATCCCCAACGCCTGCACCGCCTGACGCATGGTCAGCGGCAGGCCGATCAGCTCCAGCGCCACGTCGACCCCGCGGCCGCCGGTCAGACGCTTGATCTCGGCCACCGAATCAACCCGGGACGCGTTGACCGGCAAGGCCCCGAACCGTTCAGCCAGGGCCAGCTTTGCCGGGTTGATGTCCACCGCGTAAACCGCCAGTGCGCCCAACCCACGCGCCAACTGGATGGCCGACATGCCCAGCCCGCCCGCGCCGAAGACCGCGACCGTCTCCCCCGCACGCAGCCGCCCCTTGCGCAGCGCATGAAACGAGGTGGACGATGAGCACATCATGACCGCGGCGTGCTCGAACGGGATCTCGTCGGGCAGGCTCACCACCCCCCGCTCCGGCACGGCGATAAACTCAGCATAACCACCGTCGCGGTGCTTGCCTAGCATCTGGCCGTGGATGCAGAACTGCTCCTGGCCGCGGTTGCAGTGCTCGCACTGGCCGCACGTCACCAGGTAGTGAAGACACACCCGGTCGCCGGGTTTGACGCGCGTCACCCCCGGCCCGACCGTATCTACGACTCCGGCGATCTCATGCCCCAATGTCTGCGGCAGCGGCCCCGTGGACGACACCCCCGCCCGATAGTGCGCGTCCGAATGGCAGATGCCCGCGGCCTTGATGCGCACCAACACCTCCCCCGGCCCGACCGCCGGCACAGGGATCTCCTGCAGCTCCAACGGTTGCCCAATGGCCATCAAACGAACAGCCCTCACGATCCACACCTCCTTCTTTGACAAGGGATAACGAATGTGCTAAACAGCGGATAGCAGATAGCAAATGGCAGATGTCGAATGGCGATTTCGCATTCGACATTCGACATTCAACATCGCACATTCCATATCCTACACCGAAAGGACTCCCATGCCCAAGATTACCTTCATCGGCGCGGGCAGCACGGTTTTCGCCAAGAACCTGCTGGGCGACATCCTCAGCTACCCCGAGCTGGCCGGCGCCACCATCAGCCTGTACGACATCGACGAAGAGCGCCTGCGCACCACTGAGCGCGTGGCCCAGCGCCTGGCCCATGCTTTAGGCGCCCACCCGACCATCGAAGCGACCCGCGACCGCCGCGCGGCGTTGGACGGCGCGGATTACGCCATCACGATGTTCCAGGTCGCGGGCTACAAGCCTGGCACCGTCATCGACTTCGAGATTCCCAAGAAGTACGGCCTGCGCCAGACAATCGCCGACACCCTGGGCATCGGCGGCATCATGCGCGGCCTGCGCACCGTCCCGGTGCTGCTGGACGTATGTCACGACATGGCGGAGCTGTGTCCCGATGCCCTGATGCTCAATTATGTCAATCCGATGGTCATCAACACCTGGGCCATCAATCGGGCAACGAAGATCCGAACGGTCGGGCTGTGCCACAGCGTGCAGGGCACCGCCGAGCAGCTTGCGGACGACATCGGCGTGCCGATCGATGAGATCAACTACGTCGCCGCGGGCATCAACCACATGGCGTTCTACCTCAAGTTCGAGCGCCAGACGCCAGACGGCGTCGAGGACCTCTATCCCCGCCTCCACCAGGTTCGCGCCGAAGGCCGCGTGCCCGACTGGAACCGGGTGCGTTACGAGATGCTGGCCCGGCTGGGCTACTTCGTCACCGAGTCCAGCGAGCACTTTGCCGAATACACGCCGTGGTTTATCAAGCGCGACCGGCCTGACCTGATCGAAAAGTTCAACGTGCCGTTGGACGAATACATCCGCCGCTGCGAAGTGCAGATCGCGGGTTGGGAGTTCACGCGGGCCGTGCTGGAGCAGCCGGACGCGCCGGTGGATGCCCAGACCCTGGCCGCCAAGCTGGCGGCGGCAGGCGCAACCGAACAGGACATCGCATGGGCCACCAGCAGTCTGTCCGGCCTTGACGCCGTCGTCCGCTCAAAGGAATACGGCTCAGGCATCATCCACAGCATGGAGACCGGCGTGCCGCGCGTAATCTACGGCAACGTAGCCAACCACGGCCTGATCGACAATCTGCCGCAGGGCTGCTGCGTCGAGGTGCCGTGCCTGGTCGACAAGAACGGCGTTCAACCAACCCACATCGGCAGCCTGCCGCCGCAGCTCGCCGCGCTGATGCAGACCAACCTCAACGTCCAGGCGCTGACCGTGGAAGCCGCGCTGACCGGCAAGCGGGAGCACATCTACCACGCGGCCATGCTCGACCCGCACACCGCGGCCGAGTTGGATCTGGAACAGATCTGGGCGCTGGTGGATGACCTGATCGCCGCGCACGGGGATTGGCTCCCGGCGTATCAGTAAGTATTTCATACTGCATACTGCGTGTTGCGGCGACGTGACGCGAGATTCTGTCCCAGACAGCTTGCAGGACCTCCGAGACGAAGTGGTTTCGGAGGTCCTGTATTTCTTTAGGTGAATTGTCTTTGACCCGCGGGTATGCTAAAATCGGGTTAAAGATGCCACATAGGAGTGACCCCATGACACATCCCCTGGTGCTTCAATTGCGTTTTACTCGCAGCGAATTCAGGCGTGCGCTCGCAGGCGTCACCGATGACGATGCGCGGCGCCGGTTCATGCCGATGAATTGCATCGCTTGGAACGTCGGCCACCTGGCATGGCAGGAGCAGCGCTATTGGCTCCACCGTGCCCAGGGCTACCTGCTGCTGCCCGAGATCAACGAGCGGTTCGCCTACGGCGCGCCGGCCAGCACCCCGGCGCTGACCGAGATGTGGGCGGCGTGGGAAGCGATCACCCAGGCGGCCGATCCCTGGCTCGACACCCTCACCAGCGAGATGCTGCACCGGCTCATGACGATTGAAGGCTGGCCAAAGGCGGTGCGTTTCGGGTCACAGCTCCAGCGCATGCTCTACCACTATTGGTATCACACCGGGGAAAACATGGCGATCCGGCAACTGCTGGGACACACGGACCTGCCCGTGTTCGTGGGAGATATCGACAATTTGGCTCCGTACCTGCCTGAGTGATATTGGGCGTCAACAGTAGGGGCGAGGCATCCCCACACGATTCTGCACGACTGATGGCATTTGATCGGCGCGGCCGAGCGGTCTGCGACAGATTTCGAACGGGATGCCTCGCCCCTACGGATATTCACGTATGCGAGGGAGAACTATGAACGGCAAACAGATCCTGATTCTCAAGAGCAGCCCCAGAAAAGGGGCGAATAGCTCGCTCCTGGCCGATCAGATCGCGGCCGGGGCCAGGGATGCCGGGGCCGCGGTCGAGAGCTTCGACCTGCACCCACTCACGATCAACCCTTGCGATGCCTGCGACGTCTGCCGGGGGCGGAAGGATGCCGGATGCATCATCGATGATGATATGCAGATGTTGTATCCCCGGCTGCGGGCCGCCGATGCAATCGTGCTCGCCAGCCCAGTCTACTGGTTCTCGCTCAGCGCGCAAGCCAAGCTGTGCATCGACCGGTGGTATGCCCTGGAAGGCCCCAGCGGCAGCGCATTGGCCGGCAAACAGTTCGGCTTTGTGCTGACTTACGGCGACAGCGATCCCTATTCCTCGGGCGCAATCAATGCGATTCGAACCCTCCAGGACATATGCCGCTACCTCAAAGCCGACATCGCCGACATCATCTACGGCGCGGTCTCGGCCCCGGAAGAGATCAAGAACCAGCCGGAACTTCTGGAGCGCGCCTTTCAGTTGGGCCTGCGCCTGGGCAAAAACACAAATCAAAGGAGATGAGCTAGTGAACAAAGCCTGGTGGAAAGAAAGCGTCGTCTATCAAATCTACCCCCGCAGCTTCTGTGACAGCAACGGTGACGGCGTCGGCGACCTGCGCGGGATCATCAGCAAGCTCGACTATCTCAAAGAGCTGGGCATCGACGTCGTCTGGCTGTCGCCCGTCTATAAGTCGCCCAACGACGATAACGGCTATGACATCAGCGATTACCGGGACATCATGGACGAGTTCGGCACGATGGCCGACTTCGACGAGATGCTGGCCGGGATGCACCAGCGCGGCATCAAGCTGATGATGGACCTGGTGGTCAACCACACCTCGGACGAGCACGCGTGGTTCCAAGAGGCCCGCAAATCCAGGGACAACCCTTACCACGACTACTACATGTGGCGCGACCCCGTGGACGGCCGCGAGCCCAACAACTGGGAGGCTTCGTTCAGCGGTTCGGCCTGGGAGTACAACGAGGCTACCGGCGAGTATTACCTGCACATGTTCTCGAAGAAGCAGCCCGACCTGAACTGGGAGAACCCCAAGGTCCGCGCTGAGGTCTACGACATGATGCACTTCTGGTTCAAGAAGGGGATCGATGGCTTCCGCATGGACGTCATCAATATGATCTCCAAGACCCCGGGTCTGCCGGACGCGCCGGTGGTGCGCGAGGGCTTCCTGCAGCCCGGCTTCATACACGTGTTCAACGGCCCGCGGCTGCTGGAGTTCCTGCGCGAGATGCGCGGCGAGGTGCTGTCGCACTACGACTGCATCACCGTGGGCGAGGCGCCGGGCGCCACCACCGTGCAGGGCATCGAGATCACCAACGAAGAGACCGGCGCGCTCAATATGCTGTTCCAGTTCGAGCACATGGACCTCGACTCAATCGGCGGTCACATGTACGGCAAATGGGCGCTGAAGCCGATGGACCTGCGCGATTTGAAGAAGACAATGTCGCGCTGGCAGAATGCGCTCGCGGGCCAAGGCTGGAACAGCCAATACCTCTCCAACCACGACCAGCCGCGCTCGGTGTCGCGCTTCGGTGACGATGGTGAGTACCGGATCGAATCGGCCAAGATGCTCGGCACCTTCCTGCACTTCCTGCAAGGGACGCCATACGTCTACCAGGGCGAGGAACTGGGCATGACCAATGTCCGCTTCGCCACGATCGACGAGTACCGCGATATCGAGACGCTCAACATGTACCGAGAGGCCATCGGCACACATGGCAGGGACCCGGCGGAGGTCATGAACTCGATCTACGCCAAGGGCCGCGACAATGCCCGGACGCCAATACAGTGGAATGCGAGCGCCAACGCCGGCTTTACGACCGGCAAGCCCTGGATCCAGGTCAACCCCAACTACACCAAGATCAACGCCGAACAGGAGTTGGTCGATCCGGGCTCGGTCTTCCACACCTACCGCAAGCTGATCCGGTTACGCAAAGCCAACCCGGTGATGGTCTACGGCAAATACGACCTACTCCTGCCCGACCACCGGCAGATCTACGCGTATATGCGGACGCTGGGTGAAGAGCGGCGGCTGGTGATCTGTAACTTCAGCAAGGAGGCGCCGGTCTTCAAGCTGCCCGATGCCGTATCTTTCACCGGCAAAGAGCTGGTGATCAGCAACTATGAAGTTGATCCGGCCGAGGACATCGGCCGCTTCACCCTGCGGCCTTATGAAGCGCGCGTCTATCGGTTGACGAAATAGTTGACGAGCGTACCGGTGCGAGGGCTGCGTCCCCGCACCGGTATGCAGGTTACTGCGCTTGGGGCGAAAAAAGGCCTATCTGGTACTACAATGCAAATTCTCTCGATCAAGGATTAGTCAGGAGTTGAGCCGGATGGGAAAGACCCCAAGAGTCAGCAAGTCATCGTCAGCATCAAGACGCAGGCAAACAGCCCAGCCACGCCGCGAGTCCAGAACATGGGTGTGGATCACCGTCGCGGCAGTGACGGTCGTTGTCGTGGCGGTGCTCGCCATCAGCAGCGTCCAGAAAGCGACGGCCGACATTGCGGGCGTTCAGTATTTTACGCGTTTGACGGCCAACCACACCGAGGGAGCCGTCAACTACGCGCAGATCCCTCCGGTCGGCGGTGATCATAGCGCCACCCCGCTCAATTGCGGCATCTATGACCAGCCGGTGCCCAACGAAAATGCCGTTCACTCGCTGGAGCATGGCGCTGTTTGGGTGACTTATCAACCCGAACTGCCCCAAGCGGAAGTCGACAAGTTGCGGCAAATGATCCGGGGACACAGCCACCTACTGCTTTCGCCCTACCCGAACCTTCCGGCGCCGGTGATCGCGTCCGGGTGGGGGATACAGCTCCAGTTGCCCGGTGCGGATGATGCCCGCCTGTCCCGCTTCCTCAAGAAGTATGAGCAAGGGCCGCAGACGCCCGAGCGAGGCGCCGAATGCAGCGGAGGCATCGGCAATCCCATCGGGTGACACCAAAGAAACGAAAGAACCAGTGCTATGTCGCAAACACGAGAATGCGTGCTGTACCTGGGCACGTACACGCGGCGCTTGCCGCATGTAGATGGCCACGGCGAGGGCATCTACCGTCTTCGACTCGATGCTGACACGGGCGCGCTGGCCTCCGATGGCGTCGCGGCCCGCCTGACCAACCCGGCGTTCCTGGCGTTGGACCCGATGCGCCCTCAGATCTACGCGGTCAGCGAGGTGGACAACATGGCGGCGGACCAGCCCGGCGGCGCGCTGCACGCGTTGGCCATCGACACGCGGCCGGGCGCTAACTTCGCCGCGTTGACCGCCCTGAACTCGCAGCCCACCGGCGGCGGGGCGCCGTGCCATGTCACGGTCGATGGTGAGGGCCGGTGCGTGCTGATCGCGAACTATAACGGCGGCAACGTGACCACGCTGCCAATCGGAAGCGACGGCCGGGTGGCGCCCGTGACCCAACAGGTGCGCCACAGCGGCGCCGGACCTAACCCGGCACGCCAGCAGAGGCCGCACCCGCACGGCGTCTACCCGGACCTGACAAGGCGCTACCTGTTCATCCCCGATCTCGGCATCGACAAGGTCTGTGTCTACCGTTTCGACGCCAAACAGGGCGCTTTGGTCCCGAACGACCCACCCTGGGCCATCATCCACCCCGGCGCGGGGCCGCGCCACCTGGCGCTGCACCCCAACGGGCGTTGGATCTACTGCATCAACGAGCTCGACGTCACGGTTTCGGTGTTGGCGTTCGATCCCGCGTCGGGCGTGCTGGTCGAGCGGGGCTGGGTCTCCCTTCTTCCCAGTCATTCTGAGGGCGGCAGCCCGAAGAATCTCGATTCCGCCGCCGAAATCGCGATCGACGCGGCCGGACGCTTCGTCTATGCTTCCATCCGCGGCCATGACAGCATCTCGATCTGCGCGGTCGCGCCGGACGGCAGCGCCCTGACGCTGATCGGACACGAGTCGACCCGCGGCCTCACCCCGCGCCACTTCGCGCTCAGCCCGGATGGCCGCCTGCTCGTCGCCGCCAACCAGGACAGCGATTCGCTGGTCACCTTCCACGTCGACGCCGATACGGGTCGCCTCACGCCCACGGGATACAGCGCTGCTGTGCCGTCGCCCGCGTGCGTGCTGATATTGAACATATAGACTACGTTTGCGTCACAATATGTGTAATGTTATAATGATTATCGTAGTATTTTAATCACCCACCCAAAGGAGATACCCATGACAACTCGAGCATCATCTGCAGAATGGAAGGGCACGCTGAAGGAAGGCGCCGGCACCATGAAACTGGCCAGCGGCGCGTACGAAGGGCCGTTCACCTTTGCCTCACGTTTTGAGTCGGGCCCGGGAACCAACCCCGAGGAGCTCATCGGCGCCGCACACGCAGGCTGCTTCTCGATGTTCCTGTCCGCGCTGCTCAGCAACAAGGGCTTCGTGCCCACCATCCGCACCACCGCCACCGTCCACCTGGGGGCCGGGCCGACAATCACGCTGATCGAGCTGGATTCCGAGGCCGAGGTGCCTGGGTGCAGCGAAGAAACCTTCCAGGAACTGGCCGAAGCCGCCAAGAAGGGCTGCCCCGTGTCCAAGGCGCTGGCCGGCCCGGAGATCAAGCTGAACGCCAAACTCGTAGGGTAGATGGCTGAATATCATTTCCACCACCCTGAGAAGATGTTCACCGATCGCGCTGAGCTGACGGAGATCATCACGGGGCAGCGGCTGATGACATTGGCGCTGGTGAAGGACGGCGAGCCGTACCTGGTCACGCTGAATTACGGCTTCGACCCCCAGCGCCTCTGCTTCTACTTCCACGGCGCGGAGGAGGGCAAGAAGCTGGCCTTTATGCGCGCCAGCCCACGCGTGTGGGGGCAGGTGGTCGAAGATCACGGCTACGTGACCGGCAAGTGCGACCACGCCTACCGCTCGGTGCACTTCAGCGGAGAGGTTACTTTCCTTGAAGACGAAGGCGAAAAGCGAGCGGCGCTGGAGTTGATGATCCGCCAACTGGAGCCCGACCCGGAGCCGCTGCTGCAACGGCTCTTGGTCAGGGCGCGGCTGACAAAGACGATCGTCGGCTGCGTCCAGGTGCTGGCGATGACGGGGAAACGCAATGCTTTGGAGTTGCGGCCTCCTTTGGTCGGCCAGGAACAATAAGACTCAGAGATTTGGTTTGGTACAACTGGGCGGAACTTACCCGATGGCCCAGTAAAACAATCCGCTGGATTGTTCGGCCGCAATCCGGCGGATTGCGTTACAGGAGACGACCATCCTGTTTACGCCTAAATGCACAAGTGATCCGGAGGCATCCGCTAATGTTCCGTCTAGATCAAGCCTTCATCAAGCCCACCTACGATGGCCGTAACTTCACTGCAATCCCGCGCAGCATCGCAGGGCTGTTGGGTCACGGCAGCGTCGCGCTGGCGCCCGAGACACTGGCAGGACTGCCCACCACCTACCGGACGGTGATCGTCCTGCTGCTGGATGGATTCGGCTGGCGCTTCTTTGAGAAAATCGCCGACGGCTACCCTGCGCTGCGCCGCTTCCTCGATCATGGCACCGTCACAAAGGCCACCTCGCAGTTCCCATCCACCACGGCTGCGCACATCACCTGCCTGCACACCGGGCTGGAGACCGGGCAAAGCGGCATCTACGAGTGGAACGTTTACGAGCCGGCGTTGGATGCCATCATTACGCCGATGCTCTTCTCCTACGCGGGCAACAAGTACGCTGAGCAGCTCAAGAACTTCGGCATCAACCCGGCGCCGCTCTATCCGGCGCAGACGGTGTATCCGGCCCTGAACCAGGCCGGCATCGCGTCCTACATCTTCTCGCACCGCGAATACACGCCTTCCACCTACTCGGACGCGGTGTATCGCGGGGTCACGGCGGCGATCGGCTGCCGCACCCTGCCCGAGGCGCTGGTGAACCTGCGCGAGCTCCTGGCCGAACAGCAGGGGCCGGCGTACTACGTGCTCTACTTCGACCGCTTCGACGGGCTGTGCCACGAGTACGGCCCTGACTCACCCCAGGTCGAGGCGGAGCTGGACACCTTCCTCACCGCGCTGGAACGGGTTTTCTTCACGCGGCTGGGCCGCTCACAGGGCGAGACGTTATTTATCCTCACGGCCGATCACGGCGAGGTCGAGACCGATCCTGAGACGACGATCTATCTTAACACCGACCCGCGCTTTGCGGGGATCGATCGCGACCTGAAGCGAAATCGCAGAGGGGAGTTGCTGGTACCGGCGGGGGCTGCCCGGGATTTCTTCCTGCACGTCAAAGATGACCGGCTGCCGGAGGTGCAGGCGTTACTGGCCGAACGGCTGGCCGGCCGCGCCGCCGTCTATTGCACCAGCGACCTGATCGCGGCCGGCTTCTTCGGCCAGCAGCCGCCTTCGGCCACCTTCCTGGCGCGCGTCGGCAACCTGGTGATCCTGCCGTATGCCGGCGAGACGGTCTGGTGGTATGAGCGGGGCCGCTTCGAGCAGAATTTCTATGGGCACCACGGCGGATTGACGCCGCAGGAGATGGAGATTCCCCTGCTGCTGACCACCCTGTGACATGCTGGCGCTTCAGGACTCGGGCACGTGCAGTTCCCGGCGGGTTTGTAACTCGCCGGGGACTGGTATTTTAAGAGTGGAGAAAACTTGATGAGCGGCTTAAAACACCGGGAGCTCCGCGGGGAGATTTTCCTGACGATCACCGCTCTGATCTGGGGAACATCCTTTGTTGCGCAAAAAGTGAGCATGGACTATATCGGCCCATTCACCTTTGGAGCATCACGCTTCATTCTTGGCGCATTGGTTCTGCTTCCGGTGGCTTTAGTCATGAGGGGTTCCGAAACGAGAAGACACGCCCCAAGATCGACCTTGATCGGCGGGGTCGCCTGTGGCCTGGCATTGTTTGTGGCAGCCTCTTTGCAGCAGGTTGGCATCGTTCATACAACTGCGGGAAAAGCCGGCTTCATCACAACCCTGTACATCATATTGGTTCCTTTGTTTGGATACTTCCTACACAAAAGAGTTCGCAGTCTCGTCTGGATGGGCGTGGCCCTGGCAGTTGTGGGGTTATATCTCCTGACGATCAAAGAAGGCTTCACCATTCAAAACGGAGACTTGATCGTGCTGATCGGCGCGATCTTCTGGGCACTTCATATCTTGATCATCGACCATTTTGCACCGATGGTTGATGGTCTCACAATGTCCCTTATCCAGTTCTTGGTTACCGGTCTGCTGTCTGCCGGCGCAGCGCTCATCACGGAAACACCGAGTATCGCGGCTATCGTGTCGGGTGCACTACCGATTCTCTATACAGCGATTGTGGTCGTCGGTGTCGCGTACACCTTCCAGATCATCGGCCAGAAAAATACCGACCCGACCATCGCTTCCATCATTCTGAGCATGGAGTCGGTTTTCGCAGTCATCAGCGGCACGCTGTTGCTGGGCGAAGTCATGAGCGCGAAAGAAATCGCCGGCTGCATCCTGATGTTTACCGCAGTAATCATGACACAGCTGCCCCAGAGAGATACCGCTCAACGGTAGCCAAATCCGGTATACCACTTCGGCCGCCGGGCTGCGTCGCTTTCAACCCCGCGGCCGCGGTTGCGACGACCACCGCCCGCGCGACCGGCTCCCCGCGCGCAATCATCGCCGCGTACGCGCCGTGGAACACATCACCGCAGCCGGTTGTGTCCACGGCCTCCACGCGGTGCGCGGGCTGATGCCGGACCACACCGCCGGTCTGCCGATCTGCGTACCAACACCCTTGCTCGCCTGCGGTGACGATACAGGTGCGGCTGGAACCAAATAACGCACGCACCATCTCCTCGGGCGCTTCCTGGCCCGTCACCTGCCGCGCAAATCCCACCCCCACCACCAGGTGATCGACCAGCTCGATCAACGCCAGCACTTCGGGGGTCACCCGCTCCAGATCGGCCACTACCGGGATGCCGAGGCGCTGGGCCAGCGGGACTGCGGTCAGCGCAAAAGCCGCGACGGTGTGATCGACAAACAGCACCCGGCATGCACCCAGCAGGTCAGCCGAGGCCATCTCGGCAGGCGGCGGAACTGCCCCTGCCCGCGATGACAGGATGGTGCGGCCGCCGGTGGCGCAGTCCACCAGGATCACCGAGTGACGGGGTCCGGCGCCTGGACGGCGCAACACCGGGCTGCAATCGACGCCGGCGCGCTCCAACTCCGCCAACGTGAATCGCGACAGCTCGTCATTGCCCAAAACGCCGGCATAGGCGGCACGGGCGCCCAGCCGCGCGGCTGCCACCAGCGCCGTGCCCGCCAGGCCGCCGCCCTGCCGCCGCTCCTCACGCACCTGCACCTTGCTTCCCGCAGCGGGGTAGGCATCCAGGTACAGCAGGTCGTCTACTGCTACCGCACCGAAACCGAGGAGATCCCATTTTGCCGCCATGCGCTTGTCCTAAGAACACTCTAGACCTTTAGGGTCTTGGAGACCCTAAAGGTCTAGGCAGCGGGTCTTGGAGACCCTAAAGGTCTTAGGCAGCAGCATGTCCAGCCGCGCGCTTGCGGCTAGGATAGCGCTTGCGATAAGCCTCGGCCAGTCCGCCGGTCGCAGTCTCCCGATACAGGGGCGGTAAATTGTTGCCCGTCTCCCACATCACCGCCACCACGTCGTCAAACGGGATGCGGTGGGAGCCGTCGGAGAGCAGCGCGTAGTCCGCACAGTTGAACGCCTTCGAGGCCGCGAACGCGTTGCGCTCGATGCACGGGATCTGCACCATGCCCGCGACCGGGTCGCAGGTGAGCCCCAGGCTGTTTTCCAGGGCCATCTCCGCCGCATACTCCACCTGGCGCACGGTGCCGCCGAATAGTTGCGCGGCGGCGGCGGCCGCCATCGCGCACGCGACGCCCACCTCGCCCTGGCAGCCTACCTCAGCCCCGGAGATCGATGCATTCTCCTTCACCAGATTGCCGATCAAGCCCGCGGTGGCCAAGGCGCGCAAGAGCGCATCGTCGGTGCAGCGCGTGATCTCCTGGACGTAGCGCAGAGTAGCCGGGAGCACGCCGCTGGATCCGCAGGTCGGGGCCGTGACGACCACGCCGCCCGATGCGTTCTCTTCAGACACCGCAAGGGCGTAGGCGTAGAGCAGTTGGAAGGGGTTGGGCGGGCTGCCGTCCATGGTCATCTTGCGGTGGATGACCCACGCCCGCCGCGCCACTCCCAGCCCGCCCGGCAACACGCCCTCGCGGGCCAGGCCGCGCTCGATGGCCGCGCGCATGGCTGCCAGGACTTGGTGCAGGAACGGCCAGATATCCTTGCCTTCCTGCAGCTCGACGTACTCCCACAACGCCTGACCGGTGACTTTACACCGCTCCAGGATGGCGCCCATGAGATCCAAATCATAAATGGCCGGCGGCTCCGGATCGTTCTCTTCTGCCAGAGCGCCGCCGCCCACGCTGTAGACCACCCAAGGCTCAGAGCTGGAGCCGTCGGCGAAGAACGCCTGAAACTGCATCCCGTTGGGATGGAACGGCAGCTCAACATCGGGCAGCCAGCTGATCTCCAACGGCGCCGGGGCCAGCGCCTCCTGGAGCGCGCGGTCGGTCATGTGCCCCCGACCCGTGGCGGCCAGGCTGCTGTACAGCGTCACCTGATAGCGCTCGGCCAGGGGATAGCGCGTTCGAAACTGCTCGGCAGCACGGCGCGGGGCCATGGTATGGCTGCTCGACGGCCCGTGGCCGATGCGGTAAAGCTCGCGGATCGATTCCATAGACTTTCCTTTCAGGCTAACAGATCCAGGAATTGTTTTTCATACAGCTCACGATACAAGCCGCCCTCGGCCAGCAGCGCCTCGTGCGATCCCCGCTCAACAATGCGGCCCTCATCCACCACACAAATCATGTCGGCATTGCGCACCGTGCTGAGCCGATGGGCGATGACGATGGCCGTGCGGCCGGCCAGCAGCTGCTGGATGGCGTCCTGGATGAACCCTTCCGTGACTGTGTCGACGCTGGCCGTCGCTTCGTCCAGGATCAGGATGCGCGGATCGGCCAGCGCCGCGCGGGCAATGCAGATGAGCTGCCGCTGGCCCACCGAAAGGTTGACGCCCCCCTCCAGGATCTCGGTGCGGTAGCCTTCCGGCAGCGCAGCAATGAAGTCATGGGCATGCGCCAACCGTGCCGCAGCCTCAATCTCATCAGCAGCAGCGTCGGGCCGGCCAAACGCGATATTATCGGTGATCGTGCCCGAAAAAAGAAACGGGTCCTGCGGCACCAGCCCCATCTGACCACGCAAGGATCGCTGCTGCACATCCCGCACGTCGATGCCGTCGATCCGCACTGCACCGCCAGACACATCGTAGAAGCGCGCCACCAAATTCGCGATAGAGGTCTTGCCCGCGCCCGTCGGGCCAACCAACGCCACGGTCTGGCCGGCTGTGATGTGCAGGGTCACATCGTGCAGCACGTCCGCGTCGCCCCGGTAGGCGAAGCACACGCGCTCAAACTCGACCTCGCCATGAATCCGCGGCATGGCGCCAGCGTCCGGCCGGTCAGCAACCTCCGACCGGGTGTCGAGCACCTCCAGCACACGCTCGCCGCCAGCCATAGCCGCTTGCATGGTGGTGTAAAGCTGGCTCAGCTCCTGGATAGGCTCGAAGAAACGGGACACGTAGGCCAGAAACGCGACGACAACCCCCAACGTCAGCTCTCCGCGCGCCACGGCCGAGCCGCCGAACCACAGCACCACCGCCGTGGCCGACAGGCCCAACACCTCAACCACCGGCAGAAAGACAAAGGAGAGCGTCATGGCTGAAATCGTCGCGTCCCGGTTAGCCCCGTTGATCCGCTCGAAGCGCTCCTGGGTGGCGCCCTCCTGCGTAAACGCCTGGATGACGCGCATGCCCGAGAGCCCTTCTGCCAGATCGCCCACCACTGCGGCAATGCGGGCGCGCGTCTGCCGGAACGCGACCTGGGCGCGGCGGGCAAACAACATCGTGGCCAACACCATCACCGGCACGACCGTGAACGCCAGCAGCGCCAGCTTCGGGCTCATCGAGAACATCACGACCACGATGCCCACCAGCAGCACGCTGTCACCCACCAGGGTCACCAGCCCGGACGACAAAAGATCGTTGATCACCCCTACATCGTTGATGACGCGCGAGATGGTAACGCCGACGATGTGCGTGTCATGGTAGCCCAGCGGCAGCGCCTGGAGATGCCGGAACAGATCACGCCGCAGGGTCGCCAGCACCTGCAGCCCGGTCCATGACAACAGCCAACGCTGGCCGGCCGCGGCCAGGTAAAGCCCAACCCAGACGACGGCGATGAGCAGCGCGGTGTGGGTCAGCCCCGGCAGATCGCCCTGCGCAATATTGCCGTCAATGGCGACCTTCACCAGGTACGGCGTTGCCAGCGACAGCAACGACGTGACCAACATCAGCACCAGCGCGCCGGCCATCTGCCGCCAGTAGGGCCGCAGGAACCCCAGCAGGCGCAGCGCAATACGCCGGTCGAACGCCCGGCCATCGGGCTTGTCGCCGAAGCTCTCCAAGACCCCGCCCGGTCCCATCCGGGGTGCGCTGCCGCCGATCGAAAAACTCATGGTTGGCTTTCCTGCGGCTTGAGCTGCCGATGATAGATCTCCGCGTACAGGGCAGAGGTGCGCAACAGCTCAGCATGCGTGCCGGCCGCGACAATGCGTCCGCGATCCAGCACCAGGATCTGATCGGCCAGACGCACGGTGCCGAGGCGTTGGGCGATGACGAACGATGTGCGGCCAGCCATCAGCCGCGCCAGGGCAGCCTGGATCTGCCGTTCGGTTTCGGTATCCACGCTGGCGGTCGCGTCGTCAAGGATCAGGATGCGCGGGTCGCGCAGGAGCGCGCGGGCAATGGCCACGCGCTGCTTCTGCCCGCCCGACAACGTCACCCCACGCTCGCCCACGGGCGTGTCGTAGCCCAACGCGGTTTGCATGATGAAATCGTGCGCCTGGGCCGCCTGTGCGGCCGCGATGATCTCCGCCTCGGTGGCGCCCGGCCGACCAAATGCAATATTCTCGCGCAGCGTGGTTGCAAAGAGGGCTGTCTCTTGGAGCACGATGCCCACCTGGTCGCGCAGCGTGCTGAGTTGCACCGACCGCAGGTCATAGCCATCCACAGTGATACGGCCGCCGGTGGGATCGTAGAAACGCGGGATCAGGTTGATGATGGACGACTTGCCCGAGCCCGTCATGCCCAGCAGCGCGACCACCTGGCCCGGCTGCGCCGCGAACGAGACATCATTCAACACCCGGTGCCGGCCGAAGTAGCTGAAGGACACGTGCTCGAAACGCACCGCACCGCGCACCAGCGGCAATGGGATGGCGTCCGGCGCTTCTTGCACCTCCGAGCGCGCGTCCAGGATTTCGAAGATGCGCTCGCCGGCCGCGACCGCCATGGCGATCGCGGGCAGAATCATCCCCAGGCGCCGCACCGGAATGAAAAGTTGGCCCAAGTAAGTGGAAAACGCCACCAACTCGCCCAGGGTCAAGTGCCCGCGCACCACCAGCGAGCCACCATACCAGATGATGAAGACGGTGCCGAGATTGGCAATGAGGTCCAGCAGCGGCGTATTCAGCGCTTGCAAACGGGCCGCCGCGGCGGAGAGATTAAACCAGCGCACATTCTCACCGTCGAAACGGGCGATCTCGGCGTCTTCCTGCGCGAACGCCTTCACGACGCGCGCACCGCGCAGATCTTGCTCCAGCCGGGTCGTGAGCACGGCAAGCTGCTGCTGCACGGCCAGCGACAGGGGCCGCAAGCGCCGGCTGACGTAAAGCGCGCGGTTCGCCAGCAGCGGCATGGTGCCCAGAGCCAGCAGCGCCAACAGCGGATTCATCGCCAACAGCATCAGAGCGGTGCCGATCAGCAGCACTCCCCCCTCAGCCAGGCGCAAGAACGCGCGGCCGGTGACGAATCGCACGCGATCCACGTCCTGCACCGCGCGCGAGAGAAGCTGTCCCACCTGGGCGCGATCATGATAGGAGAAGGAGAGGGCGGACAACTGGCGATACAGGGCATTGCGCAGGTCGTAGGCGACCCCCTGGGAAGCGACTTCCGTGCTGCGCCCCTGGACGAAATTCAACAGTCCGCGGACCAACGCCAGGCCCACAAGCGCCAACACCGCGGCGCCCAGCGCACGCTGATCCTGTCCACGGATGCCGCGATCCACGGCCCAGCGGATGAGCTGTGGGATCGCCAACGTCAGGCCGGTGACGATGAGCAGCGTCAAGTAGGCAGCGCCGGTGTGACGCCAGTAGGGACGGAGATAGCCGAAGCTGCGGCGCAGGATGCGCCCGGCCCCCGGCTGCGTCATGGCGACGGGCGGTGGCTCACTGATGGATGACGACGCTATGTCCGCCATAGCTTACGATACCGCCTCCAGCGTCTCCCAGCGTGCGTAGGCGACGGCCAGCTCAGCCTCGATGGCCGCCAAGCGAGCTGCCATCTGCGTCACCTGATCGCCGCGCTGCTGGTAGATCGCGGGGTCGGCCATCTCGCGGTAGAGCCGGCCCTGCTCGGCCTCCAACGCCTCGATCTGGCCAGGCAGCACATCCAACTCTTGCCGCTCCTTGAAGGTGAGACGGCGCGGGCGTTCGGGGACGCTGGGCCGGGGCGCTGCTTTGGAGGCCGCCGGTGCAGCCGGTGCATCGGCTCGGGGCGCGGGCCGCTGGCGCACCCAATCGTCGTAACCGCCCGCGTATTCGCCGACGCGACCATCCGCCTCCAGCGCCAACGTGCTGGTCACCACGTTGTTGAGCAGCTCACGATCATGGCTCACCAGCAACAGCGTGCCTTCGTATTCCAGCAGTAACTCCTCCAGCAGCTCCAACGTCTCCAGATCCAAGTCATTGGTCGGTTCATCCAACACCAACACGTTGGCCGGCCGCGCAAACAGGCGCGCCAGCAGCAGCCGATTGCGCTCACCGCCCGACAAGGTGCTGGCATAGACCCGGGCACGCTCGGGCGTGAACAGAAATTCTTCCAGATAGCCGATGATGTGCCGGGGCCGGCCATTGACCGTGATGAACTCGCGTCCATCGGCCACGTTATCCAGCACGGTGCGGTCCTCGTCCAACTGGGCGCGCAACTGGTCGAAGTAGGCGATGGTCAGATTGGCGCCCTGCCGCACCGTGCCCGCCTGCGGCGGGAGCTCGCCGATCAGCAGCCGCAACAGCGTGGTCTTGCCCGAACCGTTCGGCCCGACGATGCCGACCTTGTCTCCGCGCATGATAGTCGTATTCAAATCGCGCACTACCACCGCGCCGTCGTGGCTGAAGCTGACACCGGCCGCCCGCAGCACCAGCTTGCCCGACCGTTCAGCCTCCTGCATCTGCATGCGCAACGCGCCAGGCTGCTCGCGCCGGGTGCGGCGCTGCTCGCGCAGCCGTTCCAGAGCACGCACCCGGCCCTCGTTGCGCGTCCGCCGCGCCTCGATTCCCTGCCGGATCCACACCTCTTCCTGCGCCAGCTTCTTGTCAAACTCTGCCTGTTGGGTCGCCTCAGCCGCGAGAACGCCCTCTTTGCGCGCCGCGAATGTGTCGTAGTCACACGACCAGTCGATCAGACGGCCGCGATCGATCTCAATAATCCGGGTGGCCAGCTTGCGCAAAAAGGCCCGATCGTGGGTAACGAAGATCAGGGTGCCGGCGTAGCGCAGCAGGTAGGCTTCGAGCCAGGCAATGGCGTCGGTGTCCAGGTGGTTGGTAGGCTCATCAAGCAGCACAATATCGGGGTCGCGCACCAGGCCGCGCGCCAGGAGCACGCGGCGCTTAAGCCCGGCGGAGAGCTGGCCGAAATCGGCGGCCGGATCGATCTGCATGCGCGCCAGGGTGGTGTCCAGCCGCAAGCGGCGGCGCCACGCCTCATCTGCGTCGTCGGACGCGGCGCGCTCCAGCCCGCCTGCCACTACCTCAGCCACGGCGCCGACCAGGCCCTGCGGCACCTCTTGGGTCAAGTAGGCCACGCGCAGCCCTTGCTGGCGGACGATATCGCCGGCATCGGGCGCCAGCTCATCCGCGATGATCTTAAGAAGCGTGGACTTGCCCACGCCGTTGCGTCCGAGCAGCCCCAAGCGCTCGCCGCGCTCGATCTGCAAGCTAATCTGTTCCAAGACGAGCGCCCCGCCGAACCCGATGCTCACGTTCCGCATGCTCAATAAGGCCATGACAATTCCATTCCCATCAGGCGCGTTCAAACCCGTACGAACGCTCCCCGAATCACTACATCATGAAAAGTATACCACAATCATCGGATAGCGCGACAGGCAGTCGGGCGAGTTGTTCAGGGCGTTACACACCGCAGTATTGACATTGCGGCCAGCCTATGGCCTAATCTGAGCACCACAGCAAACAGGAGAGCCACCATGAGTCACTCGCAGCATCCGGCACCCCGGTCACGCCACCAGATGGCTGCCGACCCGCACCGCCCGCAGTTCCACTTCACGCCGCCGGCCAACTGGCTGAACGACCCCAATGGTCTCATCCAGTGGCAGGGACAATATCATCTGTTTTACCAATACAATCCCAACGGTCCCTTTCACGGCACCATCCACTGGGGCCATGCGGTCAGTGATGACCTGGTCCGCTGGCGTGACCTGCCCGTTGCACTGGCGCCCACGCCGGGCGGGAGCGACGCCGGCGGGTGCTGGTCCGGCTGTGCGGTGGACGATGGCGGAACGCCCACGCTGCTCTACACGGGCGTCAATCCCCAGGCCGTGCACGTCGCCACCAGCGCAGATAACCTGCTGACGTGGCATAAATATGCCGGCAACCCCGTGATCCCCGAACTGCCTTCTGAGATAGCCGCAACTGCTGGCGGCGACTTTCGAGATCCGTTTGTCTGGCGCGCTGGAGACCAGTGGCACATGGTGATCGGCACACGGATCGAGGACGTCGGGGGCCTGGTGCTCCGCTATCGTTCGGACGATCTCCTGCACTGGGAGTACATGGGGCCGGTCCTGCAGGGCGACATGCTTGAGATGGAGCCCTTCTCAACGGGCGCCATGTGGGAGTGTCCCAACTTGCTCGATTTCGGGGCTAAGCAGGCCCTGATCATCTCGACGCAAGATCCTGCCTGGCGTCTCATGTATCCATTCTATTTCACGGGCACCTTGGGGCCGGCCGGCTTCGTGCCGGAGCGGCAGAACATCCTCGTCCATGTCGGAACCGGCGGTGAGTTCTACGCGCCGCAAGCCATGCGGCGCGTAGATGGCAGCTATCTGTTATGGGGCTGGCTTAATGAGAGCCGCGACGAACTTGCTCGCCGGCGGGCAGGTTGGGCCGGCGCAATGTCGCTCCCGCTGGCAGTTACGCTTGCGGCCGACGGCTGCCTGGCTCTGAACCCAGCACCGGAGATACAGGCGCTGCGCGGCCAACACTGGCATTTCGAAGATATGGCTCTCGATGCCGGGTGCGACACGGCGTTAGCCGATGCCAGCGGCGAGTCCGGCGCCTGCCTGGAGATCGTTGTTCAGATAGAACCTGGTATGAATGCAGAAACCGGTCTGAAGGTGCGCTGCTCCCCTGAAGACAAGGAATACACCGCTATCACGGTCCAGCAGGCAACCGGACAGATCGTGATCGATCGATCGCACGCCAGCCTGGATGCAACGTTGGATCGCAGGCCGGCGGTTGCCCCCATCAAATCGGCGGCCGAAGAGCCGGTGACACTGCACATCTTCCTCGACCGCTCAGTGATCGAGGTCTTCGCGGATGGCGGACGCACCGTACTGGCTACCCGCATCTATCCCACACGGCCGGACAGCCTGGGCCTCAGCCTGTTCAGCCGCGGCGGCCCGGCAGCGGTCAAATCGCTGGATGTGTGGGCGATGGAGTCAATCTGGTAGGTTGTTGCAGTTACCCCTTCACCTTGATGGTGCAAGTCCAGCCGTAAGGGTCCGGTGCACGGCCATACTGGAGGTCGGTCAACGCCTGGTAGAGACGCCGTGCCACCGGCCCCGGCTCATTGTGATTGAGGATGACCGCCTCATCCTCAGCGCCAAGCCGGCCCACCGGCGCGATGACGGCTGCCGTGCCGATGCCAAAAGCCTCCGTGATCCGGCCGCTGCGGATATCCGCCAGGACCTGATTCACGTCGATCCGCTCCTCACTGACGGTGTAATCCAGATCCGGCGCCATCTGCAGCACCGAATTGCGCGTAATGCCGGGCAAGATGCTGCCGGAAAGCGCGGGGGTGACGATGTGCGTTCCGTCATAGACGAAGGCGATGTTCATGGCGCCTACCTCTTCGACGTAACGCCGTTCTACCGCATCCAGCCAGAGCACCTGCTGATAACCGAGCCGACCCACCTCCTCTGCAACATGGAGACTGGCGGCATAGTTGCCGCCGGTCTTGGCCTCTCCGGTGCCACCGCGCACCGCGCGCACCTGGTCGCGCGAGATATAGACTGCTACCGGGTTGAAGCCCGTAGCGAAGTACGGTCCCACCGGACCCACAATGATGAAGTGCAGATAGCTATGGCTGGCATGAACGCTCAGGCTAACATCTGAAGCAATCAGCGTCGGACGGATGTAGAGTGAGGCGCCCTCCTGTGCCGGCACCCACTCATGTTCCAGGCTGACCAACTCGATCATCGCCTCGACATGCTCCTCAGGATCCACCGGGACCATCGCCATGCGCTGCGCCGAGCGGTTGAAGCGCGCCGCATTTTCCCACGGACGAAACAGGTTGATATCCCCGTCGGGCCGCCGATAGGCCTTGAGGCCCTCGAAGATCTCCTGACCGTAGTGGAGGACGGCCGTAGCGGGATCAAGGATCAACGGCCGATAAGGCCCGATGCGGGCATCGTGCCACCCGTGCTCCGGGGTGTAACGTTGGCTGAACATACGGTTGGAAAAGTCACGACCGAAGCCCAGGGCTGTGGGAAAAGGCTTGCGGTCACTCGGTTCCAAAGATTCAACAGTGATCTTCATGAATGTCGCCTTTCTCGGAATGGTCATCGCAGTCCGGCGCCCCATCTGAGGCAGCGGACAGACGGCGCATTCTACAACCACAAGCAATGCACCGGCAAGTCGCCGCTGTGCGTACGTCGGATTTCCGGCCCGTAACTGTTCACCGTTCCATCGGGGTATGGTATACTGGTCGCATGAGTCCT
>CAZELR010000017.1:49321-69876 GCA_964513075.1 uncultured Anaerolineales bacterium | reverse complement strand
GACGGGGTGGACGAGGGACACGGACGAACACGGACGGACACGGACACCACACGGACAGGGGCGGGGTGAGAGATGTTGGATAGTTTGCATACGTGGCTGCTGGAGATCGGGGGGGTGGACCGGACGGGGTTGGTGCGGCCGGAGAGTTTGACGTGGACGACGCGCGAGGGGGGGGAGCTGGACAGCTTGTCGGTGGTGCTGGATGACCGGGGGGGGGTGTTCGGGAGCAGCATCGCGGCGTATGCGACGGTGGTGCTGACGGTGGATCCGGGGGAGGCTTCGGAGGAGGTGGTGTTCGGGGGGTACGTGACGCTGCCGAAGCCGGAGCCGGATCAGACGGGGCAGTGGTTGAGCTGGGAGGTGCAGGCGAGCGGGTGGGAGGTGCTGTGGGATGCGACGCCGCGGGTGTATCAGACGTGGTTGAACACGGGGGCGGGGGCGATCTTCACGGCGCTGCTGACGGCGGCGGGGTTGAACTCGGAGTTCGATGTGGCGACCTACGTGGAGACGGGGCCGACGATCGAGGTGTTCACGTCCGCGGGGGAGAAGCTGTCCCAGCTCCTGGATAGCCTGGCCAGGCTGGCGGAGATGGCGTGGTGGTGCGATCCGGATAAAGCCGCGCACCTGGCGGCGGAGGATTCGGGGAGCCAGGCGACGCCGTTCGATGTGATCCAGCCGGGGACGCTGGCGAATCATGCGGCAGATCTGTACGAGATCGAGGCGGGGTCGCTGCGGGTGCGGAGTGATGCGGAGGGGGTGGTGAACCGGCTGCGGATCGTGGGGGGGTATGCGATCGATACGCCGGTGACGGATACGTTTGCGGGGAGCGATGCGGAGACGGTGAGCATCGGGCTGGCGTTCCGGTTGAGTTATTTGAATATCGGGTCGAATGTGCAGGTGAGTTTGAACGGGACGTTCCTGGTGTGCGGGACGGCGTTCGTGGATTTTTTCGGGAAGGTGCGGAGCGATGGGTCGGTGATCCAGGTGCTGGTGAGCCGGATCAATGGGGTGGTGTATTTCCCGCCGGCGACGTCGTTCGATCCGGCGGATGTGATCGTGGCGACGTACCAGGTGGCGAGCCGGCAGACGCTGACGCTGGATGCGAGCAACAGCGCCTCGAGCGCGGCGAGTTTGGCGTTGTTCGGGCGGTATTTCGATGGGGACCTGAATGTGGCGCCGATCACGGATACGGCGGAGATGTTGCTGGTGGGGGAGGCCTACCTGGCGACGTATGCGTTCCCGGTGGTGAGCGGGGAGTTTGCGACCCAGCGCCTCGGGCTGAAGGCGGGGCAGAACTGCGGGATCACGAGTGCGCGGGATGGGCTGAGTGGACGGTATGTGCTGCGCTCGGTGGCTAATGCGTTGTTAGAGACTGGGTATGTGCGGGTGACGGCGAAGTTCGGGGGGCGGACGGAGCGGTTGTCGTCGTGGGTTGGGGGCGGGGGGACGGGGGGTACAGGATCGGCAGGATGGACAGGATCGAATGAGCCGATTCAGGGGGATGCGGGGCCGTTGAATTTGGTGGATGTGCTGCTGGCGCTGAAGCCGGGGACGGTGTGGGATCCGAGCACGGGGGGGACGGCGACGGGGTTGGTGCTGGCGCCGGCGACGGCGAGCGCGGCGGGGCGGTTGCTGGGGTATTTGAATGGGGTGTTGCAGTCGACGGTTGATAGCGATGGGAAAATCAAGTGGGGAGGGGGGATTGGAACCCTAGATTCTACCGGCGCTCGGGTGGAGGCGGGACCTGGTATAGGGTTGGGACCGTATGCATATGAGTTCGCTATCTCAGGCGCCCCGATAGGTGGCATGTACGGCATCTACAATGCGTCGGACGCGCAGTACGTGGTCGTGCGGGCTAACTCGCAGGACTTGGACAATTACGCAATCCTGGAAGCCGTTAGAGATCGAGTCGAAAATGATTACGCAAAACACGCTAGAGTCATTGCCAAAACGGAAAACGATGGCAGCGATGCGACGCTGACACTGGTAGCGAAATCAGGCACTAGGGTCAGCCTCACGCTGGCGGCAGCCGCGGGAAAGATCACCGCGTCGCACGAGCTCGACATGAGCAGTGCTAAGATCACGAGCCTGGCCGATGCGGTCAATGCTACGGATGGGTTGAATCAACAGTCCGGCGATGCGCGGTATGCGCCGATTGCCGGAGCGCACTCAGCGGTGACGCTGGCGACCGATGCGCAGGCGATCCTGAACCTGAGCACGCAGGAGGTCGGTCTGGTGGCGCAGCCGGCGAATCGGGTGTTCGCCGGGCCGGCCAGTGGTGCGGATGCCGATCCGACGATGCGGGCTTTAGCGGCTGCCGATCTGCCGGCAGCCAGCGAGAGCGCCCAGGGCGCGGTGGAGTTGGCGACAGTCGCCGAGGCGGCGACGGGCACCGATACGAGCCGGGCCGTGACGCCGGCCGGGCTGCCACTGCGGGTCGTCGGCTCGGGCTGGGCGTTGAAGGAGACGGACGGGGATGCGCCGGGCGGGAACAGCCGGGGCAGCGGCGCCGTGGATCTGCAGAGCACGCGCGGGGTGGCCTCGCAGGTGGCCAGCGGGGTGCGTTCGACGATTGGCGGCGGGTATTCGAACAAGGCCAGCGCGCCCAATGCGACGGTGGCCGGCGGCGCCAGCAACATGGCGACGGCCGAGTCGTCCACCGTGAGCGGCGGGTCGTCGAACGCGGCGATTGAGGCCTTCGCGACCGCATCCGGCGGAGCGGACAACGTAGCGGCCGGGATCGGCGCGACGGCCGGCGGCGGGTACGACAACATCGCCGAAGCGAACTATGCGACGGTGGCCGGCGGACGGCAGGCGCACGCCAGGTTGTACGGGCAGCAGGCCGCGGCCGCCGGGAAGTTCTCCGCCCGAGGCGATGCGCAGCGCAGCGATTTCGTGCTGCGTGGTGCGACGAGCGATGGGACGCAGACGGAACTGTTCCTGGACGGCGCAAGCCAACGGATGACGCTACAGGATGATACGACCTGGTTCTTTGAGATCCGGATCGCAGCCCGGCGGACGGATGCCAACGGGGAGAGCGCGGCGTACATCCTGCAGGGGTGCATTGACCGGAACGCGGGGACGGTGGCGCTGGTGGGGAGCGTGACGAAGACGGTGCTGGCCGAGGATACGGCTGCCTGGGACGTCTCCGCGACCGCGGATGACACGAACAAGGCGCTGGCCGTGAAGGTCACAGGGGAGGCGGGGAAGACCATCCGCTGGGTGGCGCACGTGGGGACGGTGGAGGTGACAGGGTGAGGTGCGGTCGGACTGGTAGGACAGATCAGACGTTGCGATCTGCGGATCGTCGGACGGATCGGATTGGAGGATGGGTAGGATGAAGATCAGTAATGCGGATGGGGTAGAGTTTACGGAGGCGTTGACGGTGCCGACGGCGACGTTGGACGGTCACGCGATCAATAAGGGTCAGGCGGATGATGCGTATGCGCCGATTGGGAGCGGCTTCCAGATGCTGGAGCCGTGGGTTGTTATTTGGGATACGGAAAACGAGCTTCCTCCAGAATGGGAGGGTACATATGAACTTGATCTGAGCGCGCACGTGCCTGCGGACGCCAAATGCGGGTTGTTTGTCGGCTCGACCGCTAATTGGCTAGTCTTTTGGCCGAGCCTAAACCCATCGGGCACAGGATTATATCTGGCTAGTAATTTCTCAGCAGATATCACCTTACCCATCGTTGATCAAACCATTGAATACGCCACTCCAGAACTGACGGATGTGTTTCTTACCCTAATCGGATATTGGACATGATCTCGACATGATCTCGACATGATCTCACTGAGATCGAAAGAAGATAGAAAATGGCTACAGTGTCTAAGAAACGATTAGTGAAACTGTTGGCGGCGGCGGCGATCGCTGTCGGTCTGGTGGTCCTGCTGCTGGTGGCGCTGCGGAGCTGCGGGCCGGTGGCGGACTTCGGGACGGTGGGGAGCCGGGCGGTGATCGTCACGCCGAGCGCCCCGATCTCGACCACAGGGTGGGTAACGAACTCGGTGGTGATCTCGGACATCACGGGGCTGGTGACGTTTACCACTGATTTCTGGGTGACGTGGACGCCGGTCGGGGCGCCGGATTACTATGAGATTTGGCATTCGGATGCGCCGTACTTCACGCCGGGGGACTGCGTGAGCTGCACGTTGACGGCGACGACCGATCTGACAGGCACGGTGGTGAGCGCGCCGAATCAGTTGTTTAATCCCTGCCACGGGGTGGGGGGGTGCGATATCATGTCGTATATCGATTTCTATATCGTGCGGAGCCGGCTGCCGGGGGGTGCGGCGGGTGGGCAGGAGATCGGGGTGGTGACGTTTAGTTTGGATCAGGGGATTCCGGAGTTGCCGATTTTCCCGTGATCTCACCTCCGGCCTCCCGCGGGTCCTCACCCCCCGACCCCCTCTCCTGACTCTGCGGAGATCAGGAGAGGGGGGGAGTGGGACGGATCAGCCGAGGCGCCAGTTTTCGACGGGGGAGGCCTGGCGGTGGGCGATGGCAAGGTCGGCCTCGGCGAGGCGGGTGTAGGTTTTGATCATGTCCAGGGTCTCGTGGCCGAGGAGGTCCTGGAGGGCGCGGGTGTTGCCGCCGTTGCGGAGGAAGAGGACGGCGAAGGTGTGGCGGAAGCGGTGCGGGTGGACGTCGGTGACGCCGGAGCGCTCGCCGAGGCGGGCGAGGAGGTGGACCAGGGCGTCCCGGTTGAGTTGGCGGTCGTTGGCGACGAAGAGCGGCTCGTTGACGGCTACGTCTCGGCGTTCGGCGCTGAGGTAGCGGAAGATGAGTTTGGCGGTGCTGGGGCCGATCGGGATCATGCGGGTCTTGGAGCCCTTGCCGGTGACGGTGATGCGCTGGTTGCGAAGATCGGCGTCGATGATGCGGAGGCCGCAGAGCTCGGAGGCGCGCACGCCGGTGTCGAGCAGGACGAGGATGAGACAGCGGTCGCGCAATGCGGTGCCGCGGGTGCGCTCCTGGATGCGCTGGCCGGCGCGCTGGTAGGTTTTGGTTTGGTCGCAGGCGGTGAGCAATCGCTTGATGTCGTCCTGGCTGTAGGGGATGATGGCGGGCTTTTCGGGCCGCGGCCGCTGGATGTCGTGCAGGATGTGGCGGGTGGCGTAGCCTTCGCGGACGGCCCAGGTCCAGAGTGCCGACAAGCCGGTGTGGATGTTGAGGGTCTGTTTTTTGCCGATGGTGCGGACCCGACCGTTGACGATGGGCGCGGCGGTGGCCAGGCTGGCGAGGAAGCCGCGCACGTGGTCGGGGGTGATGGCGGCGAGGTCGGGATCCGGAACAGGATGGGCAGGATTTACAGGATTGACGGCGATGTAATCCTGGAATTTCCTGAACGAGTTTTGATAGTCGGCGAGGGTGTGCGGGCTGAGACGGCGCGCACGTGCGTCGAGCTGGTAGCCGAGTATTGCCTGGGATAGAGAAATCATCCGTGTGACCTCCGAGAGTGAACAGTTACGGAGCCTAATAACGAATCCTCATTCGCTAATTTTTGGGCGGGCCGTTTTTTTTGTTACACTATCGGCGCCTACACGGGCCGTGTGGACTGCGATGCGGCGAGGGGCCGGGGAGTCCGGTTTTCCGTCCACACGGATGGGGCGATGGGCCTGGCCGTGTGGACTGAGTGGGCGGGAAGGGACTCGAACCCATGACCTCACGGATGTGAACCGTGCGCTCTAACCAGCTGAGCTACTCGCCCCGAACAAATGCAAGTATACCAGATTTGCGTGAAAGGCGCAAACTAGGGCGGGCGGGCTCCGGCGGTTCCGGGTGTGGTTGGCACAAGCCGGTAGCTTATTTTAGAGGTGGTGGCGATGCGTCAGCAGGGTTATACGATCGTTTTTGTGTTGGTGCTGCTGCTGGCTTGCGCCGGCGGCTTTTTCGGCGGTCGTCTGGTGTTGCAGCAAGTGCAGCAGGACTTCGGTCGCGCATCGGGGTGGACGCCACAGGTCAGCACGCCTCTGGTTCAGGAAACACGGTCGGTGTTGCTGCCGGTGACACCCGTTTTCACGTCGACATCCCAGCCCCGGCCCACAGCGACGACGTTGGTGGTGGCAGCGCCTGTGGAAGCGACCGCCATGGCGGTTGAGATACCTTTGGTGGTTGAAGCGTCTACCCCTGTCACCGGTGACCTGACTACGCCAGCGCCGAATGCGACGGAGACTGCCACGCCCGCGGCATCCCCGCAGCCGGCGTTTCCCTATGGGCTGGCCCGGCCGGTGCGCCACACTGCGGGCGATTGCTCAGGTAACTACGTGTTGGGACAGGTGACCGATCGCACTGGTAGTCCACTGCCCAACATCCGGCTGAACCTGGTCGATGAGTGGGGCAACCAGGCCACGGCTATCTCGAAGGCAGGCCAGGGGGACCTGGGGCGCTACGATTTTCCGCTTTATGGCGCGGCTCGGCGTTTTTTCCTTACCGTGGTGGATGCGGCCGGCCGGCCCATGAGCGCCGAGGTCGAGATTCGCCATGGCTTGGCGCCGAATGCGGACGCAACATGCCATTGGGTGGATTGGCGCCGGCAGTAAGTGTGCCGTTCTTAAAAAAGGATGCGTGTGCAGGCCTGCACACGCATCCTTTTTTAAGATAAAATTCGATTAGGGGTTCGGATCGTATTTGCAGCGCTGCCCGTCGAGGCCATTCAGGTAGATGCACAGCTCGATGTAGCCGTTGCGCCAGAACGTTTCCGGGTAGCCGGGACCCATAATGGACCAGTAGTACTGCTCGGTGTCCTTGGTCCAGCTTACATCGGGCATGTAGATCACGGTCATCAGTGCAATCCAGGGTCGCCAATTCGCGCGGGCCCACTCGAAGGCGCGCACCAGATACTTGGCCTTCAGTTCCTCGGTGATTCCGGCGCCCGCGCCGTGCCAGTAATAAGGTGACTCGGGCCGGTTGTCGGTGGTCCACCCGAACTCCAGCACCACTACGCGCTTGCCCTGGTCGCCGTAGCGCTCCATCACTGCGCGCACATCCTCGATATGGCGGAAGGAGAAGAAGCGCTCGCCGCCGTAGGGTACTTTTTTTGCTGCAGTTTCATCTGGGCTGATCTCGGGCGCGGCCGCGAAGCCCGCGCCGTGGACGCCGAGCATGTCGAAATAGCCGGTGCTATTGCCACCCATTGCCTGGTACAACTGCTCGTAGAACTTGATGTCTGGCATGGCGATTGCGCTGTCGGTGCCGGTGGGCGCCATGCCCGCAGTGATCACCAGCGCATTAGGGTCGATTTTCTTGATGGCGCTGTAGGACATCTTTAGCATGCGCGCATAGCTGGCTGGGTCAGGGCGTTTGTTGCCCCACTCGCGCGCCAGGTTCGGTTCGTTCCACACCTGATAGGCCTGAATGCGGCCCACGTAGCGGCTTGCTATCGCGGCCAGAAAAGTGGCAAAGTCTCCGGCATTCCCGGGTGGGGTGCCCCCCCAGAAGGCCCGGTCGGGGTCCTGGCTCACGCGCACGATCAGCTTTAAGCCATGTTGCTGCACCTGACCCACGATCCGATCCAGGTTGGACCAGTCGTACTGTCCTTTGCCGGCGCCCTCGATATCTTGCCAGGAGACTAACTGCTTGACCCAGGTGAACCCCGCATCCTTCACCAGGCCCAGGTCGCGATCGGATACCTCTTCTCGCCACCAGAGGAATGCCTGCACACCAAAGTCGGGCGAAGCCATGGGATCGCCGGCCTTGACCACTGGGGTGGGCGCGGGCGGCTTTGCTGTCGATGTGGGTGGGACGACTGTATCGGCGGGCGCGGCAGTGGGGCTGGGCCCTGCCGTCGGGGCAATTGTAACTGTGGGTATCTGCGTCGC
The DNA here is from genome assembly GCA_964513075.1 of uncultured Anaerolineales bacterium. Taxonomy (GTDB): domain Bacteria; phylum Chloroflexota; class Anaerolineae; order CG2-30-64-16; family CG2-30-64-16; genus DAOUBP01. The sequence goes on along the minus strand of CAZELR010000017.1, from coordinate 62,052 downwards.
CTGGGCGGTTGCCGTGGGCTCCGGGGTCAGTGTTGGGCTGAGCTCGGCCGGCCGCGGGGTCTTGGTGGGCGTGGGAGTGGCATCAGACCCGCTGGACGCGCACGCACCGAGCAGGGAGCCTAGGACCAGTGTGATAACCACCAATAGCCAGGGCCAGGTGGCGCTCAGACTAATACGCTGGGTCTTCATAATAGGGCGCGCTCCTTAGATCCTTGTTTCAAAATTAGCAAGCATCCTCAACGGAGCTGAGATAGTTGCTCCGGCGCAGTCGAAGGATGCGGCTTTGGACAGAAGATTGCTGTGCATCTTTCGCCTATGCTGGGCCCTCCGCTCAGGATGCTCTACTAGGTTTCTCCAAGTCTATTAGGGCAACGTTCCGTTGCCGCGTGCAGCGCGGATGATATCATACGGGATCCGATCCTGGATGCCGAAGGCTGCCAGCTCGGAGCCGGGATTCGTGATGTTATAGTCCAGGTTCCACAGAAACGCGACGCCCACGAAGCCCCAGTTGCGCATCATCTGGTAAGCGCGCACGATATACTCGCCTTGCTGCTGCTCTGAATTGTAGAGTGCGTATTCATAGCCGGCCACCGGGCTGCCCGTGGAGGCCCACCCGAACTCCGTGGGCCAGATGCGCTTATTGCCATCGCCGTACTTCACCATGATGTTACGGTATTGCTCCATGGTGTTGCGGAAATAGAACGACGGATCGCTGACGTGCGAAGGCCGCGAATAGTTCCCTGCCTGCCAGTCTTGGAAGCGGCTGTCCGGCGGGTTGCCATAGCCGCTGGGATGTGCGCCCACCGCGTCGCAGTAGCTGCGCAGACCCGCTTTATACATCTGCTCCAGGTAGGTTGTATCACGGATGGCCGCCGGCGGGTTGGCCCCGGTGGGAGTTGGCGCACCGCTGACTACGATCATGCTGGGGCAGTTCGCTTTGATGGCGCCATACGCAGCTTTGAGTAATTGCATGTAGCGAGCTGCGCTCAGCGTTTCATTGCCCCACTCGTAGTGTAGATTTTGCTCGTTCCAGACCTCGATGGCCTGCACCCGACCGCAATAGCGGTTGGCGAATTCGCCCACGAAGCTAGCATAGGTGGCCGGATCTGCCGGCGGGCCTTCCACGCCCAAGTCGGTGTTGCCGGGTCGGGCCCAATTCGGGGCCTTGACGATGCTGGCCAGGATCTGTAGACCGGCGCTGTTGAGACCACTGACGACGTCATCTGGCCAGTTGCGCTGACCCGGTCCGCCGCCTTCGAAGTCCTTCCATGGCAGCTGAAACTTCACCCACGAGAAACCCAGATTTTGAACTCTCCCGATGCCTTCTCGAAAGTTGCCGGGGTTGATCTGGATGCCGTAGCCGAAGAAGCCGGGTGTCGATGCGCGGGACGCCACTGCAGGCGCAGCCGCCGCGCGCTTGGGAGGCGCCGCGACCTTCACCACGGCCAGCCCGTCCAGCGGACCGGTCGTCGTGACCCATTGGCCGGACACCCAGCCCGCCTTGCCTTTCAGGTCGATCTGCCACCACTTGCCGTCCTCGCTCTTGCCGGTGAGCTTGAACGTCTGACCGGCCCGCGTGTTGCCGATGACGGCATAAGCGGTGCCGGGTCCGCTGCGGACGTTCAATACGTCGGCTGTGATGGTGGCCTGGGGCGGGTCGGCAGCCGCAGGGGAGGCGCCGGCCGCGCCTGGCGCGAGGGACAGCAGTGCGATGATCAGCCAGATGGCGATCCACTTACGTTGGTGGGCGGGGCGGTTCAGGGACATTTTTTCTCTCCAGACATCGATGTGAGGTGAGGAAAATTAAGAAACCAGGTTTCTTGAACGACCGTCAGGTCGCGAAACCTGGTTTCCTGGGTCACTATTTAGCCATTCCTGCCAGCGCGCCTTGGGCGGGGCGGCCCATGATGCCGAACGCGGCTAGCTCCTTATCGGGCGCGGTGAGGTTGTAGTCCAGATTCCACAAGAACATGGGTCCCACCCAGCCCCAGCTCCTTGCCATCTGATACGCGCGGACAATGAACTCGGCCTGTTCCTGCTCGGTGTTCTGGGCGGCGTATTCGTAGCCGGGATGCGGGTTTGGCGTGGAGGCCCAGCCGAATTCGGTAGGCCAGACGCGTTTGCCCGTGTCGCCGTTCGCGACCATGACGGCGCGGTAGCGCTCCATAGTGTCTCGGAAGAAGAAGCTCGGGTGGTTCTTGAAGCTTGGTTCCGCCGGGTTGCTGTAGCCCATCTTGGCGTCGGGCGGGTTGTTGTAGCCGCTGGGATGCGCACCGATCCCATCGGAGCAGCGTTTGGCGCCCGCTGCGTACATCTGCTGCAGATAAGTCACATCGTCGATGGCGACCTTGCCATCGTTCACGCCGGTCGGGGTCAGTGCGCCGGCGATGACGGAGATGCTGGAATCGGCAGCCTTGATGGAGGCGTAGGCGCGACACAAAAGATCGACATAACGACTGGCGCTCAACGGCTCATTGCCCCATTCGTACCAAAGGTTCTGCTCGTTCCACACTTCGATAGCCTTGACCTTGCCTTTGTTGGCCGCGGCGAACGCGCCGACGTAATCAGCATAGGTTTGAGGGTTTTCCGGTGGACCCTCCACACTTCGGTCGGTGTTGCCTGGTCGAGCCCAGTCGGGGGCTTTCACGATACTGGCCAGGACGTTCAGCCCGGCGCCGGAGAGCTGATCGATAATATCGTCGGCATAACTGCGTGATCCAGGCGAGCCTTCGAAGTTCTTCCAGGGTATTTGGACCTTGACCCAGCCAAACCCCATGCTCCTGATGGCGGCGACGGCTCTGCCGCGATCGCCCCAGGGATCGATCTGGACGCCGTAGCCGAAGCTGCCGGGTGCGGCGGGGTAGCTGGCACCGGCAGAGACTACAGGAGCAGGAGCCGCGCTGGCTACTTGCGGCACGGCGGTAGGCGGCGGCGCAACCTCCACCACGGAGACCGCGCCGGTATTGCCCGCTATGCTCGCTACGTCACCGGAAACCCACCCCTGCTTGCCATCATACTCGATCTGCCACCAGCTGGCGGCGTCGTTCATGCCGGTGACGCGATAGGTGGCGCCGGCTCTCAATTGTCCGATCCGGGCATAGGCGGTGCTGGGACCGGAGCGAACGTTAGCGGCGGACCGGGCGGTGAGCTCGGTATATGCCGGCGTGGGGCTGGGAACCGGCGTCGGCGTGAATTCAGGCGTCGGGGTGGCCACAGGCGTATAGGTGGCCACGGCTACCTCAGGGCCGGTCTCGGCCTGCGCCACTACCTGTCCGCGGTCCTTGACGATGGCTTCGATCTGCAACGTCCCCGCGTCCAGAGGTGCAGCCAACGCGATTTTGGGATCGGTTAACGGCCGCACCTGGCTCACGGTTTGGCCCGTGCTGCTCTTGACCGTGTACTCGACCTGGAAATCGCTCTGGAATGGCTGGGCGCTGCCCTGCTGGTAGTCGCGCATCAGCGTCCACAGGTCGGTATCAACCCCATCACCGGGTAGATTCTCCACCGTGAAGCCCTGCAGACCGTAGTTTTTGAGCATATTGAGCTTGTGGCTGAGGCTGGCTGCGTTTTCCAGCCAGACGGTGCGCGCGTTGCCCTGGTCATCCTGATAACGATAGACGTACGTGCCGATGTTGGGGTCGTACACCAGGCCGCTGGTGGGGCGACTGGATACCAGCGCCAGGTTCAGCGGCTGACCCGGCTCGACTACGGCTAGGTCCGCGGATACGCGACCAATGAGAGGTTGCAATGCGTCGGAGTAGCTTTTCTGCAACAGGTAATTGCCGGCCTGCTCGATGCTGCGGCCGGAGAATACCATCTGGAGTTTCGACCGATCGACCTGACCCACCGCGTAATTCAACAGCGCATCGAACTGGCCGCCTGTGATATACGCGTTGGGGTCCACCGGCGCCGGAATTTTGATGGTGTCGGCAATCATGCCCAAGGCATACCATTGGTAGGGCCCCGTGTCCCAACGGTCTTCAGCCACTTGAGTCGGTGTGTCAACGCGTACGCTGAGCGTCTTGCCCTCTTTATGCAGCCTGTCGGCCAGAGCTTTGAGGAACTGATTGAACTCGCCGCTTAGATTTTTGTCCAGGCCGCGATAGTCGATGTCTATGCCCTTGTAGAGATTGCCCACGGCCAGGCTGACCAACGCATTCACGTGCGCGTCGCGCTGTGCCATGTCCACCAACATGTTAGCTAGCAGGTCGGTGCGGACGATGGGACCATCGTAGTTGCGAATGACCGGCATCACGGCAAAAGCGCCGGCCAGTTGATCAAAGGTCGCGTCGGTGGCCCCATCTACTGCGCCGTTGCTGCCGAGGTACAGGCCGATGGGATGAATCTCGGCCAGGGCGCTGGTTGCATCCTGCGGGAGTTGGTTGGCAAGGGCCAGATCAGCCATCGCTTGGGCCGGCTCGGGATTGGTTTGCATCACCATCACCGAGGTCGGTAGCGTGGGGGTGCGGCTTTCGATCTGGTCATCTTCCGAGATGATCTTGTGCGGAAGCCACTGCCAGCTCTTCGACGCTGCGTCCCAGGTATAGAGATCAAGGGTTTCGTAGGGTTCGCTGTCGTTCGGAATGGGGATTACCCAGGTAGATTCCGCAGGCGGCTCGCCCCGCAGCTTCAATTGGTAGAAGGGGCTTTTGGCCACCAGGCGCGCCGGGATGGCGCGGGCTGCCTCGGCCAGATCCGCGCCCGCGCTGCCTTCCAGGAAGCTGACGCGAGATACGGATGAGATGTTGGCCCGGAATGGCTTGACGGCCGCGCCGGGTAGGATGAGCACCTGTGTGCCATCTGGATCCCCGATCGCACCGCCCTCCGAGGTGATGCGCGAGGTGCCCAGGTCGGCCACGCGTTGCGCCGCCGAGATAGGCGGCAGCAGCAACGACGCGATGAGCAGCAGCGGGATGATCGCGAAGTTGATGATCCGCCCGCTGGTCTTGTCTTCCAGCCAACGCGTCAGACGGGATAGCCTGGGTTTAGAATTGACTGCCATACTTTTGTCGTACTCCTGAAGGGGTGTGCCCTGCTCCTGGGTTAAGGTCTGGTCGCCAGGGTGTTCAGTCTTCGGGCATAGTGAAGGTGATTTTAGCACATGGAGAAGGATCGTGCAAACGGACGCCCGCTGAGCTTGATTTCTCGGTTTGAGATGATTGGTGCTATACTTTTTTCTCTGTGAAGAGAAACCGGGTTTCGCGCAGAAACCTCGTTTCTATGTAGGCTTGGGGGCATGAAACAATTGCGTTTTTCGAAGCGATCGTTGCTGTTTTTGGGGATCGCGGCCGGGGTGCTGGCGCTGGCAGGTATTGCGTTGCTGGCTGCCTATTTCCTCCTTTCCCGCCAACCGGCCGCGTCAACCGGTTGGGTTGATCCTGCAACTGAGTTATCCTCAGGAGGAATTGCAGCCGACGTGGCGGTCCTAACCCTGGCCGGAGAACCGGATGACCGCGTCATTCGCGCGGCTCTCGATGCCGGGGAGGCGGAGACGGCCTATGCGACCCTGGTCTACAGTGTCTTGCTGCCGGATAACACCCGCAGCGGCAGTTGGCTGCTGTTGGCGCGCACCTACCGGGAGCAGGATCCTGCCCGCGCCGCCGTGTGTTACCAGGCGGCCTTCGATCTGGCCACCCTGGGCACTTCTCTGAGTGATGTTGCTCGGGCCGATGTGTCGCTCCAGGTGGCGCGCGGCTATGCCGATCTGCAGCGGGACTGGATCGCCACGTTAGGTTTGGCGCAGGCTGAGAATATCGCGCGTTACAGTTTGACCTTGCTGCCAGCACAACGGCGCAATGTGTTGACCCAGGTTGTTGACGCGTATGAAGAGCTGGGTGAGGCGCAGATCGCAGCAACGCTGCAGAGCCAGATCGCGACCTACACGGCCGGAACGGGGATCAGCGTGCAGTCGGCCGCACAGCTTTTGCCGAGCTTGCGTGGTGCGGTGGTATTGCCGCAACCCGTGGTGGGGGCATTGGCCGCCCGGCAAGGTGCGGCTGCTAACCTGGCGGCCCGTTGGCTTGCCAGTGAGCCCAGTACGCGCACGACGCTGGCCCAGGCTTTGGGACAGGCTTTGTCAGATGAGGACGCCGCGCGCAGCGAGTTCTACGCTGGTGCTGAAGGGTTGGAGCTGGCCGATCGCCTGGCGTTGCTGCACGATCAGATGACCTGGCTGTCAGTTAAATATCGTGTAGCCAGCCTCGGTTACGGTGTTTCGTTGGTGCCTGAATGGGAACAACAAGGTTCCGCAATCGGTCAGGCATTGGCTCAGACGGTCACTGCGCTCATCAACGGTTATGGCCAACAGCTCGACACGCTCGACGCTCTTGAGGCTGTTCAAGCTCGGGTGGAGTTGCTGCGGCAAGGTGTGCTATGGTCGCGCCTGGGCTTGTTCCACGACCAGCAGGCAGAGGCGCTCCTTAGCGAGCAGCTCGCTGAGGCGTCGCGCCAGCTTTGGGCACGCCAGGGGGGCGCAGGGTTGACGATTGTGGCTCAAGATGTACGAGGGCAGCGGTTCTACCTGCTGGCGGGTTCTGATTCATCCCAATCGACGCCGACAGCGGCAGCAGGGCAATGAACGTACAGCAAGCGTTGAGTAGCCGGGGGGTAGGGCCGTTTGACAATCGCATGCGGCAAGAGTATACTAGGGTTGCTTCAGTGCCAAGGAGGGTAAACCTGGCATGCGACACTGTGCTTTCTTGGAGAATGTGTTTCTCGGCTAAACACCGCAGCGTATCGCGCTTCGGTGTTTTTTGTGCCCAGCAGTCATCTTTGTGCTGCTGAGCCAAAAGGAGGCAGCGGAATGGATTCGGCGATGATCGCCAAGATCAGCAAGGCTCGAGAGTATTCGGAAGAGCCGGAGCGGATGACTCTCATCAGTCTGGAAGTTGTGTTCGACGGCAAGCATCAGACTTATCGTGTAGGCTTCAGTCAGGGCGTGTGGCAGTGTGGGTGTGACTTCTTCACGCAGCGTGGGGTGTGCAGTCACACTATGGCCGTGGAGAAGGTGCTGGGAAAGACAGGCATCGTGTTGCCTCAGCCGGCAGCGGTGGAAGCCTGATTCTCAACCGATCAGGTCAGAACTGAAGAAACCAGGTTTCGGCGGGAAACCTGGTTTCTGTTCTGTATCGTGCATGATGATGTGGGGTTGCTTTGAAAGACTTTCTGTGTAAGCGTTGGAAGATTCTCTTCGGCGTTCTGGTCAGCGTGGTGTTTCTCTGGCTCGCCCTGCAAGGGCTGGAGATCGATGATGCGCTGGCCGCGCTGCGAGGTGCGAATTACTGGTGGATTGTGCCTGGAGTGGCCGTGTATTTTGTGGCCGTGTGGGCGCGCACCTGGCGCTGGCACTACTTGCTGCGTCCTATCAAGGCAGTTCCGTTGAGACGGCTGTTTCCCGTCGTCTGCATCGGTTATTTCGGCAACAACGTCTACCCCGCACGTGCTGGCGAGGTGATTCGCGCGTTTGTGCTGCGCCGCAACGAGGGAATCAGCGTCAGTGCATCACTGGCCACCATCATCATCGAACGCGTCTTCGACGGCTTGGTGATGCTGTTGTTTGTCTTCTTTGCGCTGCCCTTTGTCGGTGCTGAGCACATCCCGTCCATCTATCGTACGGCGGTCAGCGGGTTTAGCGTGCTGTTTTTTGTGGCACTGGTGATCTTTTTTTGGATGGCTTTCGATGCGCGGCGGGTCGGGGTCGTCTATGCTTTCTTCGCCGATCGTTTGGTGCCGGCGCGGTTCCGGGCGCCGTTGGATGGCTTTTATCAGCGGTTCATGGAGGGGCTGCGCTTCTTGCGCAACCCGACTGATGTGCTGATGGTGTTCGTTACTTCGTTGGTGATTTGGCTCACCGAAACGGTGAAGTACTGGTTTGTAATGCATGCCTTCCCGTTTGCGGTTAGCTTCATCGGACTGATGTTGATGAATGGTGTGGTCAACTTGACTACCACGCTGCCGTCGGCGCCCGGCTATATCGGCACCTTCGAGGTAGGGGCGCGCGTGTTGGAAGCGTTGGGCATTGACTATGGGTTGGCCTTTGGATATACCGCGGTGTTGCATGTGGCATTGTGGTTCCCGATCACTGTATTGGGTGCGTTCTACATGTGGCGCCAGGGTGTGAAATGGCGCGATTTTGAAAAGAAAGAGGACCAATAGCATGAAGAGCATTGCAGTCATCGGCACCGGTTACGTCGGCTTGGTCACGGGCACCTGTTTTGCCGATCTTGGCAACAGGGTCACGTGTATCGACATTGATCCCCGCAAGATCGAGATCCTGCAAGGTGGGGGCACTCCTATCTACGAGCCAGGCCTGGAAGAGGTGGTCCGGCGTAACGTAGCAGCCGGCCGGCTGTCTTTTACCACCTCCTATGCTGCGGGATTGGCCGATGCCGAATTCGTGTTTATTGCGGTGGGCACCCCTTCTGGGGTCGACGGTGAAGCTGACTTACAGTATGTGAGGATGGCTGCCGAGACCATTGCCCAGACGATGGATCACCCGCTGATTATCATCAACAAGAGCACGGTGCCGGTTGGCACCGGCGACTGGGTGGCCGACATCATCCGCAAGCATCAGGCGCAGCCCATCGGTTTTTCGGTGGTGTCATGTCCCGAGTTCCTGCGTGAAGGTTCGGCGCTGACCGATTTCAGCAGTCCTGACCGCGTGGTTCTGGGCTCATTGGACCGCGAGGCGGCCGAGAAGGTGGCCCAACTGCACCTGCCGTTGCGCGCGCCGATCGTGCTCACTGACTTACGCACTGCAGAAATGATTAAGTATGCGTCTAACGCTTTTCTGGCCACGCGCATCTCCTTCATCAATGAGATCGCCAATATCTGCGAGAAGCTGGGTGCGGACGTCAAGGAAGTCGCGGCCGGCATGGGCTACGACAAGCGCATTGGCCGTGCGTTTTTGGACGCGGGGCTGGGGTATGGGGGCAGTTGTTTCCCCAAGGATGTTAAGGCTCTGGAGTACATGGGCCTACTGCACGGCGCACATCCGGCGTTGCTGCGGGCCGTCATGGAGATCAACCGCGACCAGCGCCGGCTGGCTGTGCAGAAGCTGCGTGACCTGTTGGGCACATTGCAGGGTAAGCGCATCGGCCTGTTGGGCTTGGCTTTTAAGCCTAACACCGATGATATGCGCGATGCGCCCAGCCTTGAGATTGCCAGCATCTTGCGGCGTGAGGGCGCGGAGGTCAAAGGATACGATCCCGTATCAATGCCGGTGGTCGAGCGAGTCGCGCCGGAGCTGTCTTTGGTTAAGAGCCCCTATGAGGTGGCTGAAGGGGCGGACGCTCTGCTATTGCTGACCGAATGGAACGAATTCAAGCACCTGGACCTGCCGCGGCTGCGCTCTCTGATGCGAACGCCGGTTTTCATCGATGGGCGGAATGTCTATGAGCCGAAGACCATGTGGGAAGCCGGTTTTCTCTACAGAGGTATTGGACGAGGGTACAACGGCGAGGCAGCAGCAGAGGCGTAGCATTTCTGAGAGGTTGTGAGTGGAGAACGGTATTCGTAAAACAATGTTGGCTAACGGCTTGACTGTCCTGCTGCGCGAGATGCATCATGCGCCGGTGGCCAGCTTCTGGGTCTGGTATCGCGTAGGCAGCCGGAACGAGCATGCCGGTATCACCGGCATCTCCCATTGGGTGGAACACATGTTGTTCAAGGGCACGCCCGCCTATCCGCAGGGAGAGTTTGACAAGGCGATCGCGCGCGCCGGCGGCATGTTCAATGGCATGACGTGGCTTGACTACACCACGTACTTTGAGACACTGCCCGCTGATCGCATCGACTTGGCGCTGCGCGTCGAGGCCGATCGCATGTTGAACGCCGCCTTCGATCCCGCCGAGACCGAGTTGGAGCGCACCGTGGTCATCTCGGAACGGCAGGGCGACGAGAACAGCCCTGGCTTCCTGTTGGGCGAGGCCCTGCAAGCGGCCGCGTTCCAAGCCCATCCCTACCACCATTCCATCGTCGGCTGGCAGTGTGATCTTGAGACGATGACGCGGGAACAACTCTATCAGCATTACCGTACTTACTACGCGCCCAACAACGCGATCCTGGCAGCGGTAGGCGATTTCGACAGTGAGGCGCTGCTGGCACGTATCCAGGAGTTGTTTGGTGCGATTCCATCCGGCCCGGCTCTGCCTCCCTTTACGGCCAAAGAGCCGCCGCAGCGCGGCGAGCGCCGCGTCATTGTGGAGGGCCCCGGCACCACCGCATACCTGGAGATTGCCTACCGAGCGCCGCGCGCGTCCGAGCCTGACTATTATCCTCTGATGGTGTTGGATACGATCTTGGGCGGGGCCAAGGGGATGTCGTTGTGGGGCGGCGGCACCGCTAATCGCAGCTCTCGTTTGTATCGGGCGTTGGTTGAGGCCGAGCTGGCCTCCGATGCGGACAGCGCGATCAGTTCCACGATCGATCCATATTTGTTAAGCTTCTCGGCTACGGTGCGCCAGGGACGGACCCTGGCCGAAGTGGAGACGGCCCTACTGGCCGAGTTGCAGCGGGTGATGGATGAGCCCATTAGCGAAGCCGAGTTGCATAAGGCGGTTAAGCAGACCCGCGCCCAGTTCGCCTATTCCAGCGAGAGCGTCACCGATCAGGCGTACTGGCTCGGTTTCAGCGAAGTAATCGCTGATGTGAGTTGGTTCACTGGCTTCATGGATAAACTGACCGCCGTCACGGTCGCCGATGTGCAGGCCGCTGCTCGGGCCTATCTCAAGCCATCGCTGCGCACGGTGGGCTGGTATGTGCCAACGGGCAAGGATGACGGAGCAGAGGAGCAGGGGGGCGAGGGAGCAGAGGAGATGGAGGAGACCGATGAATAAGGCAACTTGCACACGGGGATGCAGCGATGGGCGAAGGGGGATGCGCTTCCTTTCTCCCCCGTTCCCCTGCTCCCCCTCGGCCTTCCCCGGCCCCAACGACATCACGCGCCGCGTGCTGCCCAACGGCATCACCGTACTGGCACGGGAGAACTGGGCGGCTCCTTCAGTAGTGGTGGAGGGTTATCTTCAGGTCGGCAGTCTCGACGAGCCGGCTGAACTGTTAGGCCTGTCTTCTTTTACCTCTGCGATGCTCACCCGGGGTACCCGCAACCGCTCGTTCACCGAGATTAGCGAGATCGTGGAGGGGATAGGCGCGGCAGTGGGTTTCGGCACCGACCGACACATCACCAACTTTTCCATCAAGTCGCTGGTCGAAGACCTGGACCTGGTCTTGGACATCCTGGCCGATGAGCTGCGCAATCCTGTGTTTCCGGTTGAGTACATTGACCGGGTGCGCGGGCTGCGTATGACTGCCCTGGCGGAGCGGGAGAACAGCACGCGGCACATGGCCGGCCGTGCATTTCGGGAGTTGATGTACGGCGATCATCCCTTGGGCCGAGACTTGCTGGGCACCCGGGAGTCGTTACGGGCTATTGATCGGGACGCCATGGCTCGTTTTTATGAGGAGTTTTATGGCCCTGCCGGGATGGTGGTGGCAGTGGTAGGCGCACTGCCCGCGGAAGAGGCGATTCGTAAGATCGAAGCCATCTTCGGCGATTGGGCGCAGGTGCGATCTGCACGAGCCGCACTATCGTCCTGGGCTGCCAGTGCAGGGATCCGTCAGCGGCGGGTGAGCATGCCTGAAAAGTCGCAAGCTGATATCGTGCTGGGCTGGCAAGCGATGCGGCGCCTCGATCCCGATTTCGATGCCGCTCGACTGGCCAATACCGTGCTGGGCGTTTTTGGTATGTACGGCCGCCTGGGCGCCAATGTGCGCGAACGTCAGGGCATGGCGTACTACGCCTATTCGCGGCTCAGCGTCGATCGCGAGCCCGGCACGTGGGCAGCCATCGCAGGCGTGAATCCCGCCAATGTGGAGCGCACCTGTGCGGCCATGCTGGACGAGGTCAAGCGGCTGCAGGATGAGCCGGTGCCCGCAGATGAGCTGGAAGATAGCAAGTCTTTTCTGACCGGCTCGCTGCCGTTGCAACTGGAAACCAATGATGGCGTGGCCAGCCTGCTGGTGGATCTCGAGTGGCAAGAGCTCGGGCTGGACTACCTGGGGCGTTACCCCAGCATCATCAACAGCCTGACGGCTGAGCAAGTGCAGGCGGTCGCGCAGAAATACTTCGACCTGGAATCTTATGTGCTGGCAGTGGCAGGACCGGAGAGCAAGTAGCGAATGGCGAGTCAGTGAATTGGCGAGCGACGCAACACGCAACACGCAACACGAGCATCATTCTGAACGGACTCGGTTATGATGACATTGGCCGTGGGAACTGATCTGGTAGAGATCGCCCGTGTGGCGGCGGTTATCCGCGAGTACGGTGAGCGGTTCACCGGCCGGGTATTTACCGAGGCTGAGTTGGTAGACTGCGCGGACCGGGCCGAGTCACTGGCCGCGCGTTGGGCGGCCAAAGAAGCTGCGGCCAAAGCGCTGGGCACCGGGATTGGGCAGGTCGCGTTTCAGGAGATCGAAGTTGTACGCGGTGCGTCCGGACAGCCGAAGCTGCTGCTGCAGGGCCGAGCTGCGGCACTGGCTGCGGAATTGGGCCTGACGCAGTGGGCGCTGAGCCTGGCGCACGACGGAGGGTTGGCGCTGGCGTTCGTAGTGGCGATGTAGGAGTGTTCTACAAACCAGGTTTCTCCGAGAGACCTGGTTTGTGTTATTTGACCTTCAGCTTCTTGATCACCCAATAGTCATTCTTGCCGAATAGCCCGGTCTGAATCTTCAGT
>CAZELR010000017.1:39980-49221 GCA_964513075.1 uncultured Anaerolineales bacterium | reverse complement strand
CTTCTTGATCACCCAATAGTCATTCTTGCCGAATAGCCCGGTCTGAATCTTCAGTCTTTCTCGATCCGCTGCCCGGTACACGCCTACCACGAGCCGGTATTCTCCCGCAGGCACGTCCACCGGTAGGCTCAGGAGGTGGCGATCCCGCACCAGCTCACCGGCCGTCCACATTTGTGTCGGATAACGCCCGCCCACCGGCTGCGCCTCCAGGCTGGCTGCCAGCCTGTCTCCGGACCCCAGTAATTGGATGACCACGACCAATGGCTCGCCCGGCGGCTCAACCGCCTGCCACAGCAGCTCAACCGGAATCTGTCCTCCCGCCGCGATCGAAGTCGCAGGCGAGGTCGCTTCGAGCAGCGCCACTGGGCCAAAGCGGGCCAACGCCGGCTGAGGTTTAAGGGCCGAGGCCGGCCGGGTCACCGTTACTTCGCCCAGGCGTATCCCGTTTGCGGTCAGGGCCAGGTCACCTGTTTGAACGGGCCAGGGTTGCCCGGATGCGGGATCGTAGACCACCAGCTCGACGCCGTAGATTCCGGGCGGCGTGCCCCGAGGGATCGGAAGCGCGGCTGTTTGCCATACGAGTGCTCCCGCAGGCCAATGACTGGCAGGATAGCTTGGCCCAGCCGGCCGTTCATCTGGCCCCTGCGCCCAGGCCGTGCCGTTTGAATCGATTAGCCGAACCGATGTTGCATAGTCGGTCGTGCGGTTGTTGAGCTTCCACGCCAACACGGGGTAGAGCGTCTCGCCGCTGATGACTTGATCGGGCAGTGGGCTCGCGAGGATTGTCAAGCCCGTCGCGAACGCCGCAGAAGACCATTCCGGGGTCGTTTTTTCTGTGCGAGGCATGAAGCCCTGCACGCGCATGAAGGCCTCGCCGGCAAAGCCCTGATCTTCGAAGATCTGGCCGTCCTTCGCCAGCCATGCGCGGAGCTCGCCCTTAGGATCGTTAACGGTGTCGTAGATGCGATAGTGCCAGACGCGATCGAACTGCTGAAACAGCGCGGCCAGTTGGAGTTGCGCCACGTCCGCTGGCAGCGCGAAGAAATCGGAGCGCGGATCGGCCCACCCCAGGCCTGGGTCGCCGTCCACATGGCCGGCGGTGACGATGACCGGTGCAGCATCGTCACGCGGGGAGGGCAGGGCGCCTGTCAGCCGGGTGCGCTCCGTATCCGGCGCAATGGATCCGTCCCAGTAGGTGGTCAGCGCGGTGTAAACCCACCCCGCATTTACCAGCACGACGTCGCCAGGCCGCCATTGCTCTTGCAGAAGCCGGACGGCCGCTCGATGATCATCGGCGCGGTAGGCCGGTTCGGTCCAAAACGCATTCAGGGTCACCCCGGCTGCAGCCAACCAGATCAGCCCTGCGGCCGCGCCTGCGATTTTGGACCACCGCCATAGCCATGCCAACCCGGCCGCTAATACCACATAAAATGCAGGACTATACGTAAACAGGTAACGCACGTGGTAGAGCGGTGTAACCAGCGAGATCAATAGGATCAGGGCCAGAGGGGCGAAGGTGGCAAGCGGGAGAATGGCGAATGACAAATGGCGAGTGGGGAATTCGTGATTCGTGATTCGTGATGCGCTGATTCGCTGATTCCGGCACAGAGCGACAGTCCCTAATACGTAGAGCGCGAACGTCAGCAACAAGACGGGCCAAATCCAGACGGGCGCGGATTGGCCCAGGCTGAGAGCGGTCCAGCTTTCATGCAGGGCGGAAAGCATATTGGGAGCGGTCCGCCAGGGCGGCACGGGGGGATCTGTGGCCTGCCGCCAGGCCACCGGAATCCACGGTGCGTAGAGCAGGACGGCGGCCAGGTTGGCCAGAAACCAGGGACGGAAACTTAATTTTTGATTTTTAATTTTTGATTTTCGACACAATGCCCAAAGATTGAGCGGGATCAGCAAGAAGACGAAGTAGTAGAGCGTGTACATCCCGGCCGCGGCGGCGACGGCGTAGATTGTCCACCACAGGACGGATGGCGCGTGGCGAATGGCGAATGGCGAATGAACACCGCGTATAGGATCGCATTCGCTGATTCGCTGATTCGTCTGTGCCCTTACCAGCGCATATACGACCACCACGCCCAACCCTGCGCCCAGCGTGTACATGCGCACTTCCTGGCTGTACCAGATGTTATATGGGCTGGCGGCAATTAGTGCGGCGGCGATGACGGCGACGCGGGGGCCACTCATCCGTCGCGCCAGGGCGTAGACCAGCGCAATGAGCATGATTCCGAAGAAGAGTGAGAAGAAACTTGCGGCGAACTCCAGCCCGTTCCCGCGTGGATCAGCGTGGCCTGTCGGATAGCCGGCCAGGATGAGCCAGCCGCGCAGAAGGAGGTAGTAGCCGGGCGGATGTATATCGCCTGCAGTGTGGCGGATCAGCTCGGGCAGGGGACTGCCTGCCAGCGCGGTGCTGATCGTTTCATCGTACCATAAGGACTCTCCGCCCAGGTGGCAAAGCCTGAGCGCCGTGCCGATCAGCACGATGAGGCCCAAGGTTAGCTTTTCACGCACATACCATCTCATCGCGTATTCTGTCTCCCACCTTCCCGCTGCACGGAAAAGATCATAGCATGGGGGCAAACGCGTGTCAAAGCCACAGGTGTCAAGCCTTCTTGACGCAAGTTGCATCTTGGCATATGCTATGACCCTAATACTACTCCCCCGCCGGAGGCAATGATGCCAAAAACGGTTCTGGCCCTGGTTCCCCATCCCGATGATGCCGAAATTTATGCAGGCGGTCTGTTAGCGAAGCTGATCGCCGAAGGTGGGCGTGCTCACATTGTCGTCGCTACTGATGGCCGCTGCGGTTCCTTCACGGAGAACAGCGTCGAGCTGGCCGAGTTGCGCGGAGCAGAGATGCGCCGGGCTGCGGCGGCGTTGGGTGCGCAACCGCCCATCCTGCTGGGCTTCCCCGATATGGGGCTTGACACGTTGCCTCCCGGTGTCCTGCGCGAGCGATTCGCTCGCGTCATTCGCCAGATTCGCCCCGATATCGTGATCGCCGAAGACCCTTATGCGCTGTACGAATCGCACCCTGATCACCGGGCAGCGGCATGGGCGGCGACCGAGGCGATCAACGCTGCGCCTCTCCCCCTCATCTATCCAGAACATCTGACCGAAGGCCTGGCGCCCCATCTTGTTGCAGAGAAATATTACTACGGTGACGTCTTGCCTGGCGCGAATACATTGATCGACATAACGCCCTGGATCGAAATCAAACTCGCCGCGGTGTCCGAGCACCGCACGCAGGTCGTTTTCCTGGTCGAGGGCCAGTTGCGGCAGGCGCGGCTGGCAGGGATCGATGTGGGCGCCATGTTGGGCGCTGCCGCAGAGAGCCCAGCCGCACTGCTGGCCTGGGGGCTGCGCGAGCAGGCTGCTCGGGTGGGTGCACGCGGCGGGCTGGCGTTTGCTGAGGCATATCGGTATGAGCGCTTCGATCCCTTGATCGAAGCTATGTTGGCGCGGAGGGACTTATGAGGCAACAGACTAAGCATCGCTGGTTTGTGGTAGGCGTCTTCTTCTTCTTTATGCTCCTGCATCAGTCCGATAAGCTGCTGATCGGCTCGTTGACGACCAAGATCATGGAGACTTTCAAGATCAGCATGACTCAGATGGGCGCAGTTTCAACCGGCGCGCTGATCGTGGGTGCGATCTGTTATCCACTCTGGGGTTACTTGTATGATCGCTATGGACGTGCGAAACTATTGGCGTTGGCAGCGTTTCTCTGGGGCGCGACCACTTGGCTCAGCGCTATTGCGCCTACGTTCCGCACCTTCCTTGTCACTCGGGCATCCACCGGCATCGATGACTCCAGTTATCCGGGCCTCTATAGCCTGATTGCCGATTACTTTGGGCCCAAGGTGCGCGGCAAGGTCTACGGACTACTGCAGTTGACCATGCCCCTGGGTTTTCTGGTCGGCATGATCCTGGCGCTCTCGTTGCGAGATGTGATCGGCTGGCGCGGCGTGTTTTACATCACCGGCAGCCTCGGAGTGCTGTTGGCAGTGGTGATCTTTTTCGGCGTGCATGAGGCGCCGCGTGGGGGCAGCGAGCCTGAGATGGAAGGCCTGGACCACATCACTGCCCATCAGTTTAGCTGGCCCATCGCCTGGCAGCTCTTTCGTAAGCGCAGCCTGCGCCTGCTATTCGTTCAGGGCTTCTTTGGTGTCTTTCCGTGGAATGTGATTTCCTTCTGGTTCTTCACCTATCTGGAGAAGGAGCGCGGCTATACCGGCACATCTCTGTTTGTTACCATGGGCGCCGCCGTGATCGTGTTGGCGTTGGGCTATCCGCTGGGCGGCGCGTTGGGCGATGCCCTGTTCCACCGCACCCCGCGCGGCCGGGCCATTGTTGCCACCATCGGCGTATTACTCGGTGCGATCCTGCTCACCCTCACGCTGGCCGTGCCGATCGGCAATCAGGGGTTGTTCCTGGCGCTGTTGTCGGCGACCGCGATCTTCATCCCGTTTGCGGCTCCCAATGTCACCTCCACGGTATATGACATCACGCTGCCCGAGGTGCGCAGCACGGCTGTCTCGATTCAATACTTTATCGAATCGGCTGGCGCCGCGCTTGCGCCTACTATTGCCGGCTTCATCGCCGATCGCTCATCATTGGGAGACGCTATTCTGTGGATTTGCCTGTCCACGTGGCTTCTGTGTGCGATCTTCTATGCCGGAGTGGCGTTCCTGGTGCCCAAGGACATTGCGACATTGCGTGCACAGATGCGCGAACGAGCCGCGCAGGAACGCGCCGAACAACGGGTTGCGCTGTGACCCGCCGGCGCGCGTGATGATCTGCCTGGAGGGTTGAATTGAAAATCACTGTTCTGGGTGCTGGTGGCGTCCGTACGCCGCTCATTGTAGCTGCCATGGCGCGGCGTCAGGCCAGGCTTGGCCTGACCGAGCTGGCGCTGATGGATACCGACGGCGATCGGCTGGCATTGGTTCAGGCCCTGGTGGAATCAGGTGGGGATCAAGCCGGGCTGCCGTTCCGCCTGCTTTGGACCACCGACGCGCGCGCGGCCTTGATGGGTGCAGACTTTGTGGTGACCACTTTCCGCGTGGGCGGCGCTGCGTCCCGCGTGACTGATGAACGCGTGCCGCTGCGTCATGGGATCTTGGGGCAGGAGACTACCGGACCCGGCGGCTTCGCGATGGCCATGCGCACGATCCCTGTGCTTTTGGAGACTATCGCATTGATGCGCGAGGTCTGTCCGGAGGCCTGGTTGGTGAATTTTGCGAATCCTGCAGGTCTGTTGGCCGAGGCTGCATTGCAGGTCGGCGGCTGGCAGCGCTCGGTGGGTATCTGCGACGCACCGATGGCGATTGCCCACGTGGTGGCTCATGAGATCGGTGCGCCGGCAGAGGAGATCTATCTGGATTACTTTGGGTTGAATCACCTGGGTTGGCTGCGCGGGGTGTGGTATGGCGGACGAAACTACCTTCCCCTCCTGGTAGCAAAGATTCGCGACGCGGGGTATGTGCCTGGTCTGCCGTTTTCGGCCGAACTGATCTCTGCCCTGGGCCTCATCCCAAATGAGTACCTCTACTTTTATTATTATAACGGCCGGGCAGTGCAGAACATCCTGGCCTCAGGTTGTACGCGGGGCGAGCAAGTTGCCCGGTTAAGCCAGCAGCTTTATGCTGAGCTCAGCCGGTTGCGTGCGATTGACGACTTTGATGGAATGAAACGGGCGCATCAGGCCTATCTCGCGCGGCGCGGCGACAGCTACATGGAGGTCGAGACGGGAAATGGCTCCGGGCATTGGAACGGCGCGGTTTTCCAGGCGTTGGAAGGCGAAGGCTACGCTGGGGTTGCGCTAGATCTGATCGAAGGATTGCGCGGCGCAGGCGCCCGCCAGATGATTCTCAACGTGCCGAACAACGGCGCCCTGCGGTGCATGAACGATGACGATGTGGTGGAGGTGCCAACGTATGTGGGCAAGGATGTCCTGCGTCCGCTGGCGGTTGGTTCGGTCCCCCAGGAGCCGTTGAGCTTGATGCAGCAGGTGAAGGCTTACGAGCAGCTAACGATCGCTGCGGCCACTGAGGGGTCGTACGCCAAGGCGCTGCATGCGTTGACCATCCATCCGCTTGTGCGCGATCACGATCTCGCCAAGGCTATCCTGCACGACTATCAGTGGGAACATGCCGCCACTTTCCCGGTCCTCCGATAGCGAGGCCAACCTCTAGAAAGAGGAAACGGTATGGCCGGAAACAATCCGACATTGCAGGCTGCGCTGGACTTCGACCAGCCTGCCGATCCTGTTCGGGCGGGCTTCGATGAGTCTGGTGCACGCACCGTCGAGCGGATCTTTTACGCGCAGATCGCAGCCGGCCTACACCCGGGGGCACAAATCGTGGTCCTGCGTCGGGGACGCGTGGCGATTGATCTGGTCGCTGGGTTGGCCAACCTTCGACGTCGTCTGCCTGTCACCCACGACACGCCATTCCTCACCTGGTCGTGCACAAAGGCGCTGACCGGTATGTGCGTCCACCGCCTGATCGAAGAGGGGCGAGTGGCCCTGGATGCACCGGTGGCCGAGTACTGGCCTGAGTTCGGCTGCAAAGGCAAAGAGCAGGCAACCATTCGCCACGTGTTTCTGCACCAGGCTGGCATCCCAACGCGCGGCCTCTATACCCAATGGCTGCTCTGGCCCAGTTGGTCGCGGGTGACGCGCAACATTGCCGGCCTTCCGGTCGAGTGGCCGCCCGGCTCACGCACTGCGTACCATACGGTCAACTATGGCTTCATTCTGGGCGAGGTTGTGCGCCGGGTGACAGGCCTGCCGATCCAGGAGACCATGCGCCAGCAGTTCTTCGCGCCGTTGGGCATGGATCGTAGTTGGCTTGGCTTGCCCAAGACCGTACAGCGTGAAGCCGCGGCTATCTACTGCGGCGATCGTATCCAGCGCCTGGCGGTCATGACGTTTCGTTGGCCGGCAATTCGGCGTGCCGTGATCCCGGCAGCAACGCTCAACAGCAACGCGCGCAGCCTGGCCATTTTTTACCAGATGTTGCTCAACGGCGGCGAATATGCAGGACGACGCTACGTGCGGCCGGAGACGATCGCCGCAGCGACGTCGCTGGGCTATGAAGGCTATGACGGCACGATCGGCTCGCATATGCGCTGGGCATACGGCTTTCACTTGGGCGGCGTGCTGCCTCAGAATCCGCCCGGTCCCAACGGTATGGGGCGGGGAGCAACGATTCGCACATTCGGCCACTTCGGCCAGGCAACCTGTATGGCCTGGGCCGATCCGGACGCCGAGTTGGTTGTCGTATTTCTGTGCAATCGATTGTTGGGTGATTTGGCCGTCTCAGAACGATATGCGGAGCTCTCAGAGGCTATTTGGGATGCGTTGATTGGGTAGGGGCGAAGTTGACCAGTGAATTTGCCAGCCAGTGACGTATGGGGCTCAGGAATGTCTTGCCCCTGGGGTTGCATTGTGAAGGTGCCGTGATTATGCCCAAGTACGACGTCTTGCTTCTCGGTGACTATTTCCTCGACGTGATCTTCACCGGTCTCCCGAAGATGCCGGAGCTGGGCAAAGAGACCTTCGCCGCTGGCTTCGATCTGATTCCGGGTGGTGCGTTTAACAGTGCGTTGGCCATGCAGCGCTTGGGGCTGAAAGTGGGCTGGGCGGCTGATTTCGGGCAGGATGATCTTAGTCGCCTGGTAGCCGGTCGGGTTCACGATACGGACCTGGATGAAGGTTTGTTTGTCTGGCACGATCGCCCGCTGCGCCACATTACCGTGTCTGTCAGCTATCCGGCCGACCGTGCGTTTATCACCTATGCCGACCCTGATCCGCAGCTGCCTGCGGCGATGAAGGCGTTGGCGACAACTTCGGCGCGCGCCGTCCATCTTGCCGGCGTGTACTGCGGCAGCTTTTTCGATGCTGGCTTGATGCTGGTGCGGGCTAAACGCATGAAGCTTGTGATGGATGGCAACTCCACCGCTGACGTGATCTTGGCGGATCCTGCAGTGCGGAAAGCCGTGAAGAGCGTCGACGTGTTTTTGCCTAATGCGGACGAGGCCCGGCGTATGACGGGGCAAGCGGACCTCACCGCAGCCTTACGTGACCTGGGCGCCTTGTGTCCGCTGGTCGTTGTCAAAGACGGCAGCCGCGGCGCACACGCCATCTGCGATGGCCGGATCTATGATGAGCCGGCCATTCCGGTGACGCCGGTGGATACCACCGGCGCAGGTGACTGCTTCAACGCTGGTTTCGTGAAGGCCTGGTTGGACGATCGGCCGCTCGCCGAGTGCTTGCGTTGGGGCAACGTGGTGGGTGGACTCTCGACAACTGCGCGTGGCGGCACAGCGCGAGTGGTGACCTCGGATGATGTGACGCGCTGGCTGATTCCTTCTGGATGATGGCTGGGCGCAGACGTCTTTCAGGAAATTCTGCCAAAAGCCAGATATCGACTCTAGCGTAATTCGAGACGTAACTTTCACTATCTATATGTTGTAGTGTACACTTGCAAGTAAGCTTGTTCATCGAAGCAGCTTGGTTTTCATGATGCAGGCCGTGCATTGCGGGTGGGAGTGCTGCGATGATCAAAAGACCAATTGGCACTTCATCGCTTGATTTTTCAAAGGAGGAACGCTATCCCATGTCTCTCAATCCCTGGCTCGCCCTTATCATCGGTTTTCTCCTCGGCTGGCTCCTGGAATGGCTTTTGGAGCTCTGGTTCTTCCGCCGGCGTCGGCTGGAGTGCCAGAGGCGCCTGTTGCAGGTGGAAGGGGACCTGCAAACTCGCGACGCGGAATTGCGCAACGCCCACGTACAGGCCGACCTGCTCGAGGCCGACCTGAAGGCGTTGCGCGCCAAGGCTGTTGCTCCTGCCATCGACATCGATCGGTTGGGGGCGCGTGTTGCGGCGCCCGAAATCGGCGTCGATTTGCCCAAAGTCGAAGTTGAAGTTCCCAAGATTGCGGCCGACCTGCCGGAGATCGAGTTGCCCGACGTGGATCTGCCGAAGGTCGACTTGCCCGACGTGGAACTGCCGAAGGTCGAGCTACCTGAAGTGGAACTGCCGAAGGTCGACTTGCCCGACGTGGATCTGCCGAAGGTCGAGTTGCCTGAGGTGGAACTCCCGAAGATTGAACTGCCCAACGTGGAGTTGGACTCCTTAAAGGGCAAGGTGACCGGTGGGCTGGCTGCTGCCGGCGGCCTGGTGGCCGGGTTGGCTGGCAAGTTGGGCGGTAATGTTGAGTTGCCCGA
>CAZELR010000017.1:0-39880 GCA_964513075.1 uncultured Anaerolineales bacterium | reverse complement strand
GCGGCCTGGTGGCCGGGTTGGCTGGCAAGTTGGGCGGTAATGTTGAGTTGCCCGACGTTGAGCTGCCGAAGGTCGAGTTGCCTGAGGTGGATCTGCCGAAGGTCGCGTTGCCTGAGGTGGATCTGCCGAAGGTCGAGTTGCCTGAGGTGGAACTCCCGAAGGTCGAGCTACCTGAAGTGGAACTCCCGAAGGTCGAATTGCCCGACGTGGACCTGCCGAAGGTCGAATTGCCTGAGGTAGAGCTGCCGAAGGTCGAGCTGCCCGACGTGGCGCTGGACTCCTTAAAGGGTAAGGTGACCGGTGGCCTGGATGCTGCCGGCGGCCTGGTGGCCGGGTTGGCTGGCAAGTTGGGCGGTGATGTTGAGTTGCCTGAGGTGGAACTCCCGAAGGTCGAATTGCCCGACCTGGAGCTGCCGAAGGTCGAATTGCCCGACGTAGATCTGCCGAAGGTTGAGTTGCCTGAGGTGGAGCTGCCGAAGGTCAAGCTGCCTGAGGTGGATCTGCCGAAGGTTGAGCTGCCGAAGGTCGAATTGCCTGAGGTGGAGCTGCCGAAGGTTGAGCTGCCTGAGGTGGATTGGCCCGGTGTGTCAGCGCGTGTCGGTGAGGTTGAAGCCGATCTGTCTTCCGTGAGTCTGCCGCACGTCGGCGCAGAGCTGCCTGACGGCGGTGTGAAGCTGCCACAGGCGGCCATCGACGTGTTGGCGCCCACTGCTGCCGGTAGGGTCAAGACGGACGATCTGACCCTGGTGCCTGGCATCGGCCCGAAGTATGCTGCGCAATTGGCTGCTGCGGGTATCACGTCGTATGCCGCGCTCAGCGCGGCAAAGCCCGAGCAACTCAAAGCGATCATCGATGTGCCTGCCTGGCGTCGCGTTGACACCGATGCCTGGGTTACCGGTGCACAGACCCTGCTCAGTAAGCCGCTGGCCGCGCGGTCGGGTGATGACCTGACGCTGCTTGAGGGCATCGGCCCGGTGTATGCAGGTAAGCTGAACGCAGCCGGCATCACGAGCTTCGCCGACCTGGCGGCTGCCGATGAGGCCGGACTGAGTGCCATCATCCAGGCGCCGGCTTGGCGCCGCGTCAATTATGGCGATTGGATTGCACAGGCGCGGCTGGCTGCCGCCGGCGACGAGGCGGGTCTCCAGGCGCTCCAAGCAGTCCTCTTCAGCCGCCAGGGCGATAATCTTAATCTGGTCAGCGGCGTGGGCGAGAAGACCGCGCAGGCGTTGGGCGCTGCAGGGATCACGACCTTCAGTGCGCTGGCTGCGGCAAATCCTGAGCAGTTGGCACAGATTACGCGCACCGCCGGTGTGCGCGGCGGCGATTACGACGCCTGGATCAAGGAGGCGAAGCTGCGTGCAAGTGGCAAGCGCATCACCCGGATGTCGCATTCCCGCAGCGAAAAAACAGTCTCCTGCCCGCAGGACCTTTCTCGCGTACAGGGTATCGGTTCGGTCTACGAGCAGAAACTATACGCCGCAGGGATTGGCTCTTTCTGGGAGCTTGCACAGAGCGATGACGCTGCTTTGAAGAGCATCCTCGATCTGAAGGAATTCCAGGACGTAGATTTGGCGGCAATCAAGGCCGATGCGCTCCGGTTGGCCGAGGAGACCGGCACGATCGGTCGCAAGTGGGACGGCGCCCAGCCCGATGACTTCGAGCCTTTTGAAGGCATCGGTGAGGTGTACGAGGGTCGGTTGTATGATGCAGGCATTTGTACTTATCGTGCATTAGCCAACGCTACGGTCGAGCAATTGGCTGCAATCTGCCAGGCCCCCGAATGGCGAAAACCTAGCTACAAAAACTGGATCGCGCAGGCGAAGCGACTGCTGGACCAGGAGGCGTAAGCATGCGCGTCGAGCATCCACCTTATTGGTTCTGGCGGCTTGATCGTTGGAAGCTGCTGCTGGCTGCGCTGCTTGCCTTGCTGGCCCTGCTTTTGGGGCTGCGCGGATGCGGTGCGCCCCAGGCTGTGGCGCCGACGCTCTCGGCTCCTGTGGCTGGCGCTCGCCTCATCGAAGGCGCGTTGGGCGATGTGACGGGCAAGGCCGCTCCTGGCGCGGTGGTGCGTTTCTTTGACGGCGACACGCTGCTGGGTGAGACAACGGCCGATGGTCAGGGCAATCTGCGATTTGCGATGCCATCGCTGTCGCTTGGCCCGCACACCATCACTGCCGCAACGTTTGACAAAAATGGCGTTCGCCTGACCACCTCTGAGCCTGTCGGCTTTAACGTGCTGGCCGCGGATAAAGCGCCGGTGGTTGCCCCCACCCTGGGGTTCACCGGTGGTCAGACTGCGTTGCTGACCGGAAAGTCCTTTGTCGCAACTGGCACAGCCGTTCCGGCTGCGCTCATTCGCTTGCTTGACGGTGACGCTGTGTTGGGTGAAACAACTGCCGGCGTCGATGGCAATTGGACACTTGGCGTGCCTGCGCTGGCTGCGGGCACGCATACGTTGGTAGTGGAAGCCACGGGCGCCGATGGCATCAGCGCGACCAGTGTACCTTTGGCGGTGACGGTGGCGCCTATCTTCGCAGCGCCGAGCATCGACGTGCCAGCGGACGGGCTGGCGTTGATGGCGGGCAGGCCGGGTGTTGCATTGTCAGGCACGGCTGCGCCGGGTGCGAAGGTGCAGATCTTTGACGGCGACACACTCTTGGGTGAGGCAACGGCGGGACCAGACGGCAAGTGGCAGTTCAGCCTGCCGGCGTTGGTCGCGGGCTTGCATACCCTGGGCGCGCGTGTCACCAATCCTGATGGCACGACGGTCGGCAGCGAGCCGTTGAGCGTGGAGGTCGCAGCTCCGGCTGTGGTTGCGCCGGGCATCGACGTTCCCGCGGGCGGGTTGGCGCTGACGGCCAGCGCGGGCTCTGTGTTAACGGGCACGGCTGCGCCAGGTGCGCGGGTGCAGATTTTTGACGGCGACACGCTGCTGGGCGAGACAACGGCGGGACCAGACGGCAAGTGGCAGTTCAGCTTGCCGGCGTTGGCCGCAGGTTTACACAATCTGCTGCCGCGCGTCACCAGCCCCGACGGTACAACGGTAGATGGCGAGCCGCTGAGCATAGAGGCCGCAGCGGGTGCTGCAGAGACAAAGGCTGCGCCAGCCATCGATGTGCCGGCTGGTGGGTTGGCGCTGTCGGCAGATGCGGGTTCTCTGTTGACCGGCACGGCTTTGCCGGGTGCTAAGGTGCAAATCTTCGACGGCGACACGCTGCTGGGCGAGACAACGGCGGGCCCCGATGGCAAATGGCAGTTCAGCCTGCCTGAGTTGGCCGCGGGCTTGCACAATCTGCTGCCGCGCGTTACCAACCCCGACGGCACGACTGTAGATGGCCAGCCGCTGAGCACAGAGGTGGGAGCGGAAGCCGCGGTTGCTGCGGGGGCCGCGCCTACGATCGATGTGCCGGCGGGCGGGTTGGCGCTGTCGGCAGATGCGGGTTCTATGTTGGCGGGCGCAGCAGCGCCGGGTGCGAAGGTGCAAATCTTCGACGGCGACACGCTGCTGGGCGAGACAACTGCAGGCCCCGACGGCTGGTGGCGGTTCAGCCTGCCGGCGCTGTCCCCGGGCCAGCATATCCTGGCCGCCCGCACCACCAATCCGGACGGGAGTGTTGATTCCGGTGAGCCGGTGGCTGTAACGGTGGGCCCGGCTGATTATCCTGAGCCTTATCGTGTCACTTTGGGGCCGAATTCATCGGTCAGCGTGCCGGTCGCCGGCTTCTGCTTGAACTATGGTGCGCCTTTCCCCGGTGCATCGCTGCAGGCAGCAGATGCTCTACCCGATGTGGTCCGTAAGGCCCTGGCCTATGCAGTCAAGAAGGGCTACGCGGATAGCGACCCGTGGCAGACCAATCTCGCGGTCTGGGCCCTGGCGCAAGACAAGCGCCTCGGTGGTCGGGACTACACCATCGCCGACGAGATCATTCGTTTTGCGCAAAGCGACGCACCCACGCCAGAGCTTGACTTGAAGCTGCAATCGCTATACACTGCACTCACGAATGGTGTAGTGGAAGCTACGCTTGGCGACTATACCGGACAGCAGCCGACGCAGTCTGCCTACTCCGGCAAGGGCACCCTGGTCCTGCGCAACTTGACCGCTCAGACACAGGATCTGCTGATCCCGTGGGGCACGCGTTTCCGTGCCGTGGGCCAGTCGGGGGTGCAGGATATGGCGATCCTGCCGTTGCGGGCTGGCCGCTAGGCACGTTCTTGTGCCGTGTTCGTCATGGCGGCCGTGTAAGCAGGTCGGCTTCCCAGCGATTTGTAAGCTGATCCGTAATGGTGTTGTGGGATAATCACGATTCAGGTGGTAGTGCGCGCGCCGCCGCCTGGTTCTATCCGGTGACTTAGGCACGCGCAAAAACGAAAGGAGTTTCCGACAATGAGTTTGGAAGATCTGCTTCAGGCCATGATGGGTGGCGCGAGCACGCAGAAACAGCAGCAGAGCGGCGGCGGCCTGGAGGATATCCTGGGCGCCATTATGGGTGGCGGCCAGCAGCAGCAACAGCAGAGCGGTGGCGGCCTGGAAGATATCCTGGGCGCCATCATGGGTGGCGGCCAGCAGCAGCAACAGCAGAGCGGTGGCGGCCTGGAAGACATTCTGGGCGCCATCATGGGTGGCGGCCAGCAGCAGCAACAGCAGCAGCAGAGCGGCGGCGGCCTGATGGACATCATCTCCGCGATTTTGGGCGGCGGCGGGGGAGCCCAGCAGTCGGCCTCGCCCATCATCGAGGGCGTGTCAGGGAAGACGGGCCTGTCATCGGTAATCGTCCAGATGATCCTCTCGTTCGTGATGAGCAAGCTGCTGGGCGGCCTGTCGGGCAGCGCCTCTGGCCAGTCGGGGTCTGCACAGCAGTCCGGCGGCGGCCTGGATCTGGACGGTCTGTTGGAGCAGATGGGCCAGGACAAGAGCATGGCCAAGGAGTTGGCGGAGCAGACCGGTCTCGATTCCCAGACTGCTAAGCAGGGCCTGGACGAGATCCTCGGTGCGTTGGGCGCTCAGCGCCAGGCGTCCTCTGGCCAGGCTCAGCCGGCGAAGAAGAGCGGCCTGGACGGGTTGCTCGAAAACTGGTAAGAAAATCGGAACCCCGGTTTCTTGAACGACCCGCAGGTCGCGAAACCGGGGTTCTTTCCATGAATATAGAGTTGGAGGAGAATTATGGCTAAACTTGAACGGGCTACCCGCGGCTCGACCCCGGATCGGGAGATCATCCAGGGCGTGATGCCCGCCGTCGTTCAGATCATCGCGTTGAAGCAAGGCATGATGGGGCAAATGTCCCCGGTCTGGACCGGGTCCGGCACCATTATCGATCCGAGGGGCCTGATCTTGACGAACTGCCATGTGGCCAATCCGAGTGCGATGGGCATGTCCGCGCCGGCGGCCAACGTGCTGGGCGTGGCTGTCACAGTGCGTTCCGACGAAGCGCCGGCCTTGACATATATTGCCAAGGTTGCGGCGCAGTCTCCGGAGCTCGACCTGGCCGTGCTGGTCATCACCTCGACGACTGATGGGAAGGCGGTCAAGAACCTGAACCTGCCTTACGTGCCGTTGGGGGATTCCGACTCCCTGGAATTGGGCGACGTTGTCAGCATCTTCGGCTATCCCGGCATCGGCGGCGAGACCGTGACCTTCACCTCGGGCAGCGTGGCCGGTTTCACCGCTGAGTCGGGCGTACAGAGTCACCGCGCGTGGATCAAGACGGATGCCGTCATCGCAGGCGGCAATAGCGGCGGCACGGCGGTGGATGATGATGGCAAGTTGGTTGGTGTGCCCACCCAGGCGGCCGCCGGCGCTAATATCACGCCGGTGGACGCCAGACCGGTGGTGGATACCAACCGGGACGGCCGCGTGGATCAGCGCGACACGCCAATGGCGATCGGCGGTTTCATCAATGGCTTGCGGCCGGTGAACCTGGCCAAGGGGTTGCTGGCCAAGGCCGGTTGGAGCGGTGTAGGGCAAGCTACCGCAGCGCCGCAGGCCCCCAGCAATCCCGTCCAACCGGCGCCCACCCCGAGTGCTCAGTTCAGCAACCTGGTCTTCAGCACCCAGGTCACTTCCGATGGCCGGCCGATCAACCCGGCGACAATCTTCGCCAGCGGCGGCAAGACGATCTACGCCTCATTTGACTTCAGGGGCATGGCCAACGGCGCGCCGTGGTCGCAGGTCTGGACCATGAACGGGAAGCCGATCGTGCAGCAGCAGGGCAACTGGAGCGATGGGACGCAGGGCCGCAAGACCCTGACCCTCACCAACCAGAGCGGCTTGCCCGATGCCATCTATCAACTCATCCTTGCAGTGGGCAGCCAGGTGGCGATCCAGGGCGAACTCACGATTGGCCGGAGGGTGGATGATACCGACACCGAGGTCTCGGGGCAGGTGGTGGATAGCCGCACGGGCCGGGGCATCCCAGCCGCGCTGATCATCGCGCTCAAGCCGGGCGTTGGGGTCAAGCAGTTCTTGCAGACGCAGAGCAAGGACCTAGCGTACACCTCGACGCGCACCGATGCAAGCGGTAAGTTCACCTTCCCGCAGCAGTTGCCGAAGGGGCAGGCCTATAGCGTGATCGTGGTCGCGAAGGGCTACCAGGATCTGGCTGTCGAGAGCGCGCTGCGGATCACTGCTAATGCGCCGGAACAGGCGCAGATCAGTGCGATCCCGATGACGGCCGAATAACTCTTCTGAAACACACAAAAAGTAAGGGCCTCGCCGCTTCTTTTCGAGCGGCGAGGCCCTTGTCGTTTCACCCTAAGGCGCCGGGACTACTGCGGGCGGTGGGCCAGCACACGCGTTTGGCGCGGGCCCAGCCAGAGCAGCGCCGCGGCCAGCAGCATGAGGAGCGCCATGAAGGTCCAGCGGCTAGCCGAGATTTGCGAAGCCTGCGCCATCAGGGCGGCACCGAATGAGATAGGCAGATCAACTGCCGCGGCATCGATGCGGGCCAGCGCGCTCTCTGCGGCCGTTTTGGCTGTTGCGTCAGCCTCGGCCTGCGCCGCAGCAGCCAAGGCACTGCGAGCTTCGGCAGTTCCGATCTCACCCAACGCCCACGCTGCCTCTGCTCGCACGGACGGCTCGACATCGCCGAGAGCCAGGACCAGTGCAGGGGTGCTGGCGTTGGCCGGCAAGTAGCCCAGCATTTCTGCCGCGTTGGCCCGCAGAGCGACGCTTCGGGCGGTCAGCGCGGCAGCCAACGGCGCCACTGCGTCTGCACCAGCCGCTTCGAGACCGGCCATGGCCGCATGCCGTGCCGGGGTCATCTCCGCGTCGGCCAACGGCGCCAGCAGCGCGGCCAGGGCGTCGGGGCTGCCGATGGCGGCCAGCGCCTCGGCGGCACTGCGTGCAGCCAGCGGCTCACCAGAGCGCAGCCTTGCGCCCAGCGGGGCGACTGCAGCTTCGGTCCGGAGCATGCCCAAGGCCTTTGCAGCGCGTGCGGCCACCGTCGCGTTCTCGGTCTCTACCAAATCCAGTAACGCCGGCTCTACCGAGGTGTTGCCCAAGCGACCCAACGCTTCGGCCGCGCGCTCCCCGACTAGCAGGTCAGGGTCGTTGAGACGGGCCAACAGGATCGGTGCGGCGGCTGCATTGCCGATCAGCCCGATTGCCCGCGTCGCAGATGCGCGGACGCCTGCGTCCCGGTCCTCTAGCAATGACGCGAGCTCGGCATTCAGCGTCAGTGACAGGGTGGTGCGCAGGCCTTGCGCGTCCAGCGCCGACACTGTCAGCGGCCTTGCTTCAACGGGGGCGATCTCGACGATCGGGCTGGCGCTCAGCGCCGCACGGGCCAGCAGCAGCCAGTGTTGCCCTCCATCCACGCTCGCGAATGCGCCAATGGGGGTCAGGCGGGCGTGAGCCGTGCCCAGCCAGATGCTGGCGGCTGCATACAGAATGCTGTCATCCGTCGGATCGACTGCCAAGGCGCTGATTGCCAGCGGCGCCGCCGCACTTTCTGCTGGCGCTGGATCAAAGCTGGCCTGCCAGCTCTCTCCCAGGTCGCGGCTGACCAGCAAGCCGACCGATTCGGTTCCCACCAGCACCATCCCCGCATCTTTGCCGGTCACAGCCAGCGAAAGCGGCCTGCTGGGCAGGGCTTGGGTTAACGACCAACTCGAACCGCCATTCCGGCTGATCCAAACTGCGTCCGAGGTGCGAGCGGCGACGATTTGCTCATCGCCGCGCACCGCCTGCAGCTGAGCGACCAGCGCGGGGATCCCAGCCACGCTGTGCCAGGTCAATCCGCCATCATCGCTGCGTTCTATCTTTGTGTTATCACTTCCGCCGGCATTCCAGCGATAGGTGAACGGTTTGGCTGCGGCCGCGCCACCGCTGCTGTCGTTCCCGAGCAGGGCAGCCTGACGCCAAGAATTATCTGAGAGGATCGGCGCACCGACGGGGGCGAGTCCAACCATGACCAACGCTACCGCAAGGGCGATCCTGAACCAAGATCGAGAAATCATCCGCCGCATCCACACAAGAATCATTGTTTCCTCCTAATACACATATTGTACTAAACCAGTGCGTCATAGCGATGTAGTGATGCACACTGTCTTGACGTACAAGGGGGGCACAAGGTTCCCATTCGCGAAAAACCCGGATTCAATTCGAATCCGGGTTCTGTTCGGACGCAGCATCTTGGGGCGAGCGCCAGGAGGTGTTGTGAGACAGCCCCTGACTAAAGTGCGCGGTCCAGGATTTCAGTGAGCTCGGCAGGGGTCAGGACGATAGGGTTGGCCTTCGTGCTCGATGCCACCGCGGTTTTTTCCACCAGCAGGGGCGCATCGGCGTGCGTGACGCCGTAGGCGGCAAGCTGTGGCACGCCCAGGTCGGCGCTGAGCGCAGCGACCCAGGCGACGCCGTCCTCGGCCGCGGCGCCGGCTGTCCCCGTTACGATTTGCGCGATCTCGGCGTAGCGGTCCAGCACCGGATTGCGCGGCTGCCGTTGTTGCAGTGCGGCGATATTCACTGCCATGACGTGCGGCAGCAGCGCCGCACAGACCGCGCCATGCGGCGCGGGGAACATCCCGCCCACCGGCCCCGCGAATCCGTGTGCTGCGCCCAGTCCGGCGTTGGCCAGCGCCAATCCGCCGAACAAGCTGGCCAGCGCCATGTCCTCGCGCGCTGCGGCGTCATCACCGCGGTCGTACGCCCGGTGCAGCGACCTGGCTACGCGCGCGATCCCTTCGCGGCACAGTGCATCGGTCAGTGGGTTGGCCCGGATGGAGGTGAACGGCTCGATAAG
Source organism: uncultured Anaerolineales bacterium (assembly GCA_964513075.1). GTDB lineage: Bacteria > Chloroflexota > Anaerolineae > CG2-30-64-16 > CG2-30-64-16 > DAOUBP01. Next base: position 30,641 of record CAZELR010000017.1, on the reverse strand, counting down.
CTGCGTCAGCGCATCCAACCCCGTGCTGGCTGTCACCGCGGGCGGCAGGCCGTATGTTAGTTCCGGATCGACGATGGCCGCGCGGGGCAGCATGGTCGGGCTGCGCAGGCTGGCCTTCACCCGATGTTCGGGCGAGAGGAGCACGGCGTTGCGGGTCACTTCGGCGCCGGTGCCGGCGGTGGTGGGAATGGCGAGGATGGGCAGGGCCGGCTTGCTCAGTGCTTGGCCGCGGCCGACCACCTCCAAATAGTCCAGCGGATCGCCGCCATTGGTCGCGAGCACCGCGATGGCCTTGGCGGCATCCAGCGCGCTGCCGCCGCCGAAGCCGATCACCAGGTTAGCTTTGGCCTCTGCCGCCAGCCCCATCCCTTGGCGCACCAGCGCAGTGGAGGGCTCGCCACTAACGGCTAAGATGACATAAGTGAGACCCTGTGCTTCCAGTACGGCCAGGAGCGGCCCGGCGAACGCCGAGTCATTGCCGGTCAGGACCAGCGCGCGATGTCCCAACTCGCGCGCCAGCGGCCCTGCTTGTTTCAGCGTGCCTGGGCCGAAGATGACGCGATTAGGAGCGGCAAACTCGAAAGGCATGGGGTCTGTCACCACTCCTCGTCGGGTGGGTATACATTGGTGTACTTCATGCTGCTCCGCGGCTCGGCCATCATATCGGCCACGGCGTCGCGCCACGCAGCGTAGTGGGCAGTCTCTTTGTGCGCGGCGGTCGCCTGGGGCGTGCGATAGGCCTCCACCAGTACGAAGCGGGTCGGGTCGTCGGCCTGTTGGACGACGTCGAAGCGCGCAATGCCCGGCTCCCGGATGCTGTTGCTGGCGTTTTCGATGCTTGCCTCTCGGAACGCCTCGACGCATTCCGGTTTGACGTGGACGTGAACGTGTACGACGAGCATAAGGTGTCCTCCTATTCGCCCTTGTCATCCTGAGCGGGTTGACCACTCAGAGCCAGTCGCCGCGAAACTCCAGCGAAGGATCTCGGCGTAGCCAACGAGACCCTTCGCTGGAGTTGTACTGTCACTGAGGTTGTGCGGTAAATCCGCTCAGGGTGACAGTCTGCACTGAATGTGTTACCCGCATGATGCCCTTCGGGCGCCACGACAAGATTCAGCATGAAAGCGATGCCGTCAGTATAGCTTCCGGGCCGACAGGTGTCAAGCAATTCCTGCAGGGGTGAGACACTCCCCGGAAGATCGGAATCGTCGAGCAGTCTTGCGTCGGGCAATTGTCTGCGGGTTGGGCTCGACCTCGGACGGAGTGCCTCGCCCCTACACTTGGACTTGCTTGATCGTCTCGGCCTGAAGCCACGCGCCGCCCCAGGCGTCCGGGGTCCAGCGCCCGCGCACCAGCAGAGGCCGCCACGCGGGCGGCGCCTTGTCGTCTCGGCCTGCCTTGACGATCACGAAAGTGTCTCCGTCGCCGCAGAAGAAGCCCTGCCCGCCCGTCCAGCCCGGCAGGCGCACGCCGGCGGTCGTAACCATTCTGCCGGGCTGTTGGGGCAGGTCGCGCAGCATCAGGTGGTCCGGCAGCCGGTCGGCGACCAGCTCCAGGGGGTGTACGCTGACGGGCCACCCCAGCAATTCCTGCTCCCAGGCCAGGCGCTGGGCGGAGGTCTCGGACGCGGGCGCGGGTCGGGCGAAGTCGAACGCCAGCTGCACCGCCGCTCCGGCGCCGCCCCCTTTGCGCCCCAACAGCTCGGCTTCCGCCAGCAGCGCGGCCCGGCTGTCACCCAGGCCATCCAGCGCGCCGCAGCGGATCAGGTGATCGATCTCTTTCGGCTGCAGGTCGACGCGCGCCAGCAGATCCTGCAGGCCGGCGTACGGCCGCTGCTCCCGTTCCGATACGATGGCGGTGATCGCAGTCCGGCGCAGATCGCGCACCTGGCCCAGGCCCATGTATAGGATTTTTGATTTTTGATTTTTGATTGCGGATTGCCGATTGCCGATTGCGTCCCTCGGTTCCTCGGTTTGCACCGAGCCGGAAATCGCAAATCGCAAATCGCAAATCGGCAATAACGTAAACGTCTCGGCGCTGAAGTTCACGTGTGGCGGGCGGACCGCGATGCCCAGGCGGACCGCTTCGGCCGCGTAGATGACGGGATGGTGGAAGCCGCCCCAGCCGGCCAGCCGTGCGCAGAGATACTCGGCCGGGTAGTGCGCCTTCAGGTAAGCTGAGCGGTAGCTGACGTCGGCGTAGGCGGTGGCGTGGCCTTGATTGAAGCCGTAGCCAGCAAACGGCATGATCTGCTCCCACAGCGTGCGCGCCTGGGCCGGCGTGAGGCCCGGCCCGTCCGGCGGCAGACGCTGGCAGCCGGCCTGGAACTGCTCGGCCACCGCCTCCATCTCCTGCGGCCCGAAATGGCTCATGCCGCGGCGAATCTGGTCGGCCTGGGCCCAATCCAGCCCGGCCACCTCGGTGGCCAGCCGCAGCACCTGCTCCTGGAAGATCAGCACGCCCTTGGTCGCGCCCAGGATCGGCTTCAGCGCGGGGTGCAGATAGCTGACCGCCTCCTGGCCGCGGTAGCGGCGGACGAAGGTGTCGGCCATGCCGCCCATGGCCGGGCCCGGCTTGAAGAACGCGTTGGCGATGGCCAGATCGGTGACGGTGCGGGCCCGCAGCTTGCGCAGGGTGCGCTGTGCGCCGTCCGATTCGCACTGGAATACGCCGATGGTGTCGCCCCGCGCCAGCAGATCGGCCGTGGCGGGGTCGTTCAGCGGGATCGCAGCCAGCCGGAAGTCGGGATCGCGGTCGCGGCGGATCAGCTCGGCCGCATCGGCCAGCACCGTCAGCGCGCGGATGCCCAGCAGGTCCATCTTGGGCAGCCCGATGGCCTCCACGTCGCCATGCTCGAACTGGGTGACCAGGAAGCCCTTGACCGCCCACTGCACCGGCACGACGTCGGTCAGCGGCCCGGGCGCGATCACCAGCGCGCCGGGGTGCACGCCCAGGTGGTCCGGCTGGCCGATCAGCCCCCCCGCCGCGGCCAGGACCTCGCGGTGGCGCGGGTCGGGGATCGACGGCAGCACATCCTCCAACGTGCGCGTGTCCCGGCGCCGCGGGTCGGGGTGCCAGCGGCCCGGCATCAGGTGCGCCAGCCGGTCGATCTCTGCTTCGGGCAGCCCGTACGCCTTGCCCACCTCCCGCACGGCCGATTGCGGCCGCAGGGTGCTGAAGGTGCACACCAGAGCGACCCGCTCCGCGCCATAGGTCTCGCGCACGTAGCGCAGCACTTCGTCGCGGCGCCGGCTGCAGAAATCCAGGTCGATGTCGGGCGGGTTGGCGCGCGCGGGGTTCAGGAAGCGCTCGAATAACAGGCCGTGCTCGATGGGGTCGACGGTGGTGATGCCGGTGCAGTAGGCTACCAGCGAGTTCGCCACGCTGCCCCGGGTGCTGACCGGGATGTCGTGGCCGCGGGCGAAGCGCACGATATCCGCGACCACCAGGAACAGCGGCGCGTAGCCATGTCGGACGATGGCGCCAAGCTCATGTTGCAGGCGAGCGTGGACGTGGTCGGATTCTTCTTGGTGTCTTGGTGACTTAGTGGTGCCTGGTTCGTGGTTCGGGGTGCGTCGACCTGCAGTCGTTGCGTGTTGCATGCCGGGCGATGAGTACCGTTCTTGCATCCCTCGCGCGGCGAGCGCAGCCAGGGCTTCGTCGGGGGTCTGGCCGGCGGGCAGCTTGAGTGCGGGCCAAATGGGGCGGCCATCGGGCAGCGCGTCGCCGCAGCGCGCCGCGATCTCGCCCGCCTGTGCGACCGCCTGGGGGAAGCGCGCGTACCGTGCGGCAATCTCGACAGGGGAGAGCCAATGTACGTCACCTGGTAGCGGCGAGGCGATTGTGTGGATATTGAGATGCTCCCCCGGACTAGAGGCTTTAGCCGGTCTCTCGCCACGTCCGCGAAAACCGGCTGAAGCCTCCATCTCATTCTCGTCCTCGCCCTCATCCTCGTCTTCCGCTTCCGGCTCACGCAGCCGCCGGTTCCCGCGTATCGCGGCCAGCAGCCGCAGCTTCGGTGCATCCTCGGCCGACAGGCAGTAGACCGGCTGCACCGCTGCGGTTGGCAGTCCCAGCCGCCGGCCCAACGCCGCCACCTCTGCCGCGACCGCCTCATCCGCCGGCGTGTGGATCTCCAACGCCAGATAAGCGTTCTCTTCGAAGATCCCCGCCAGCCGTCCCGCGTAGAGCTGCGCCATGCTGACGTCGCCCGCGCGCAAACAGCGCTCGATCCACCCCATCCGGCCGCCGCTCAGGCAGATCAGCCCCTCCCGGTGCGCCGCGATCTCATCCCACGTCAGGCCCCGCGCGGCCAGCGCCTCCCGGTCCGGCCCGCCCTGGATCAGCGACGACAGCCGGCACAGCGACCGATACCCCGCCCGGTTGATCGCCAGCAGCACCAGATGCCCCGCCGCCGAGCTACTCCCCTCTCCCGTCGCCGAGCTGCTCCCCTCTCCTGTCGCAGCGATCTGCGGATCGACGGGAGAGGGGCCGGGGGTGAGGACCGTCACCGTCATCCCGACAATCGGCCGGATGCCCGCCGCCCGGCACGCCCGATCGAACGCAACCGCGCCGTACAGCGCGTTCGTATCCGTCAGCGCCAGGTGCGTCAGGCCATCCGCCTGGCCGCGCGCGGCCAGCTCAGGCGCCGACGCGGTCGCGCCCAGCAGGGTGTAGTGGGAGTGGACTTCCAGGTGAGTGAAGGTCACGACATGGATTATAACATGGGTTTGTGACTGCGGTTAGGGGCCAGTCAACGCTTAGGTGTGGGAGTATTCGTAGGAGTACAGTTTCCCACCCACATCTGCACAGCCTGTGCGCTATAGTTGGGGTCCAAAGTGATATTCTGACTTGCAGTCTGGCATTCGGCCACTCTTGGAATGGACAAATAACCAGTTCAAGGTGGAAGATTCCCCGCCTCAGCGGTATCCCTCATGATTGCGGTGATCCACTCCCCAGTCTGACTGAATCGGTCGGAATGACGGTAACTTACTGCCGTCATCATAGACCCTACTCATAACCAATAATTTTTTGTTTACGCAGTGAATCCTGCTAATCTTCATATTTTGCGGCTCTATTATTCGCCATATACCATCCAATTGAATAATCACTAAAATCACGAATATATTTTCCAATATCTCCAGAAAAAGGCGGATTAATTTCGTTGAGTGTTTTTTTTGTCCATTCATATTTATCCATCCAGGGATATTTATTATCTACCCTCTCGTCAGGTGGAATATACATGGCGGTTGTTCCAATGGCTCTTGTTTCTGTCAATAAATTAAATAAGGAAAACGGTATAGTATTGATTGTTGTCAGAGCAATAGACACGGACATATTTTCAACTTTATATGTTCCTGAGGCAGTACCCAAAGCAGGATCATAAGCACCAGCACCATATGCGATGTTTCCAACTATCCTAAGCCCGCAAACCCTGTCCAGGTAATCAAGTACGGATATGCCAAGTGAGGAGATTTTCCTTTCCCTTAACATCCGGATAGCCTGAAGGAAACCGTCTTCTGTATCCGCCGGAAAACCGTACCTTCCGCCGAACAATACCACAAATAACGGCTCCCCATCTGAATTTCTTATAACCAGCCTTTCATGGTCAGAAGAAAGTGATTTCGTATCCTCGAATATCCGGTCAATTTTCGCCTGACCGCGCAAAACAGCGCCTTTCCCTTCAATCCTGTCTTTTACCGAGTAAAATTTCCAGCTTCCGGATCGATTGTACATAATATAAACATATCCATCGGATACTTTTAAAGTATTGTCTTTTACATCGTATTTGACCTCATAACGGAATTTCTGGATCTTATCGTCCATCCTATTCGGGTAGGTCTTGCTTGCCCCTGTATCGGGGTGAACAAAATACGGCCGGTGAGAGGAAATACTGGCACTACTATCCATCATAAAGGCGCCAATACCATCTACGATAAAAACATCTGCCGGTCTGGGAAGGCTAAGCTTGTCTCCCATACCTTTCGAATATTCAGTAAACGGCGCCAGTTTCCTGTATAAACCATTTTTAAACAATTCTTGTACCTTATCCCAATCGGCTGTTTCTCCATGATTTACGGAATCAACAAAAGCATCGGTAAGAATAAATGTTCGACCCTTTGAATCTTTTATCACCCTTCCCTGAAAATAGCCATCCGGCAAATTTTCACTATCAAGAAATAAATTATTAATTTGGCTTTCTGTAATAGAAGAATTCTCAAAAAGTGTACTATCAGATTGTAAAGCGGGAGCATCAGGATTATTTTCCTGCACAGGGGAAAGAGCAGGGAATGGTGACGGAGAAATTGTGGGGGATGGAGCTATTTGGTGTTGGTCGCCGGCAGGGGTGAGAGGATCGCCGGCCGGAACAGTGCCTGGCGCGGGCGCTGCACAGGCTGCTGCCATCAGGAGCCCCAACACTCCCAGCAGCAACAGGCGCTTCGGTCTGGTCCATGGCACTCTCATGGTCCTATGCCCCCGGGTTGCGATTGCTACTGTGGTAGCCAGGCGTAAACCTCAAGACAGAGGAAAGTTACAGCGATGTCACTCTTATGTATCGCGATCGCCGGGCGGCGGCGGACCCTGTTCGCGCAACTCTTTCAGCCTCGCGAGCACGCGCAAATCTTCTAGGTCTTTCGGACGACCAGCAGCTCGTTTCATACGGATCAGGTCATCCAGGCTGGCGAAGGAGGCTGGCGTCTGGCCGATACGATCCTCGACGCGATTGCGCCAAACCTCATCGAATGTGACGCCGGTGACGAAGGGGTGAATATCCGTTTCCAGGATATACTGGCGAATAAGGAGTTTTCGGGTCAACAGATCGTCTGTGGTGACGTCAGTTACGTCGTAGCCGGTGTCCCACAGTGCAGCCAGGGTGCGCTCGACGTTTTCAGGCGTGGCCTCGATGAAGACATCGATATCGAGGGTTGCGCGCGCATAGCCGTGAACGGGAAATGCCGTCGCGCCGATTACAACGTAACGCACTTCATGTGCGTTTAACGATTTCAATAGGCTTTCGGTATCCATGTCTCAACAACACCTCGGCAATCTCGCGCGACTTGCGGAACATCAGCTCGAACCGCTCCTGCGTGGTCAGCGTGCGTTGATAAGTTAACTCGAATTCCAATTGTTTGGTTTCGTCGTCCTTGTCCAGTTTTAAGATAGGCATATCCATTCTCTCTTTCGCGGTACTGCATATTAAATTATAACACAAGTTCGGCACGGCGGCTAAAGCGCTTGCAGCCGGTGTGAGTTTTCGCCAGGGGTCGCCTCTATAGTGTTGTGGAAATCGGGCCTCAGAAACCTGATTTCACGCCACAGATGGCCGCGAAGATCAGAGGTCAGGCGAGCCGCGCGCGTTGCGCGGCGGGTCGTTCTGGTTTGTTACTCAGGTCGTGCGCTGCGCCTACCGTGACTGGTACGATCCGCTCGACCTGTTCGACGATATCGGTTTTCGGGTGGTGTCCCCCAGGGTCGCGGGTGATGGCGCGTCGGGCGCCTGTGGTTGAAACCCACAGGCTGATACAGGCCGAAACCGGCTCAAGCCGGTTGGTACGCGAGGCGTCAGCCTGCTTGGAGCAGGCTTGGCCCATACCAGCCTGGTCACTTCAGTGCCAGGCGCCCATCAGTCACCCGCCCGCAATCGCCCCAATGATGATCAAAGGTTCCGCACCCGACGCGACCGCCTCAGGCAGCAGGGCGTCGGGCGATTCGTGAGACAGATCCTTCCTGCATGCAAAGAAGCGTAACATCGGCCGCCGTTTCTGCGTGACCTGATCGCGGATCGCACCGCGCAGGCTGGGATAGCGGGCCTCGAGCGCGTCCAGGACCGCGCGCTGCGTAACTGGGCCTGCGAGCTCCAGACTGACCTCGCGGCCGGAGTCCGTCAACGTGCGCAGGTGGTGCGGCAGCACGACGCGGATCATGGGAGCGCCTGCACTTCCACCGGCAGCTCCGAGTCGCTCTTGATCGGCACGACGCAGATGGTCTCCGGCTCGTGCGCGTGGACATCGATCACGAAGCCGAAGTCCGAGGGCAGGATGAACGCGCCCTTGCGCGTGCCGACCAGGACTCGCACCTCACTCATATGCGCCTCGATCTCGAACCTCCTCGTACCGAAAGCAATCCACCACGTGATCGTTCACCATCCCCACCGCCTGCATGAAGGCGTAGCAGATGGTGGGGCCGACGAAGGTGAAGCCGCGGCGCTGGAGGTCCTTGCTCATGGCTCGCGATGCCGCGGTCTCGGCCGGGAGCTCCGTCATCGTGCGCCAGGCGTTCTGTTGCGGCCGGCCGCCCACGAACCCCCAGATGTACGCGTCGAAGCTGCCGAACTCGGCCTGCACCGCGACGAAGGCCCTGGCGTTGCGGATCGCCGCGCGAATCTTGAGCCGGTTGCGCACGATGCCGGGGTTGGCCAGCAGCTCGACGATTTTGGCCTCGTCGTAGGCCGCCACCCGGGCCGGGTCGAAGCCGTCGAAGGCCGCCCGGTAGGCGTCGCGTTTCTTGAGGATCGTGAACCAGCTCAAGCCGGCCTGTGCGCCCTCCAGGATCAGGAATTCGAAGAGCGTGCGGTCGTCATGCTCCGGTGCGCCCCATTCCAGGTCGTGGTAGGCGACGTACAGCGGGTCCGAGCCGGTCCAGGGGCAGCGTGTCATCCTATTCTCTCCGGCTTTAGTGACTCTTGATCGCGCCGCGATCCGTCAACGTCACTTCGGCCCCGGGCCGATCAGGGATCTCGGCCGAGGCGGCGACCCGAACCGCGCACACCTTGTAGTCCGGAATCTTGGCCCGCGGGTCCAGACGGTTGTCCGTCAGCACGTTCGCGGCGGCCTCGGCAAAGTGAAACGGGATGAAAACGGTGCCTGCGGGCGAACGGCCGGTGACCAGCAGCCGGGCAGTGATGCTGCCGCGGCGGCTCGCCACGTCCACCCAATCCCCGGTCGCCAGCCCAAGCCGGGCCGCGTCGTCCGGGTGCAGTTCCACCGTGCATTCGGGCCAGATGGCGTCCAGCGCGGAGACGCGCGTCATCGTGCCGCCATGCCAGTGATAGAGCACCCGGCCGGTGCTCAGGATGAACGGATACGCCATGTCCGGCTGCTCGCTCTCGGTGGCATACGCCACCGGGTAGAATCGGCCGCGTCCGCTCGGGAATGTCTCGGCGAACAGATAAGGCGTGCCGGGGTGATCGGCCGCCGGGCACGGCCAGTGCACCCCGCCCTCCTTCTCCAGCCGCGCATAGCTGATGCCGCTGAAGTCGGGGGTGAGCTGGCGCATCTCCCGCCAGATGTCGGCCGGGCCGGCGTAGGACCAAGACGAAGGACGAAGGACGGAGGACGACGGCGGTGTGCGCTGGCCGGCTCCTTCGTCGTTCGTCTTTGGTTGTTCGTCACGTGCCATCAGTGTGATCGTCCGCCTTGCCAGATCCGCCACGATCTCCCAGTCGGGGCGGGCCTGTCCCGGGGGCGGCACGGCGCGGCGCACGCGCTGGACGCGGCGGTCGGAGTTGGTGAAGGTGCCGTCCTTTTCGGCGAAGCTGGCCGCGGGCAGGACCACGTCGGCGTACACGTTGCTCTCGTTGAAGAAGATGTCCTGGCTGACGAAGAATTCGAGCCCTTCGACCGCGTGTCGGGCATGGCCCAGGTTCGGCTCGCTCATCAGCGGGTTTTCGCCCATCACGTACCATCCCTTGACCTGGCCTGTCAGCACGCCGTCCACCATCTCGGTGGTGGTGAGACCGGGTTTTTCGGGCAAGGATGCGCCCCAGGCGGCCTCGAACCGGCCGCGGGTGGCGGGGTCGGTAACGCGTTGGTACGCGGTGTAAAACGCGGGCAGCCCGCCGGCGTCCGAGCAGCCCTGCACGTTGTTCTGGCCGCGCAGTGGGTTGAGCCCTGTGCCGGGCCGGCCCACGTGGCCGCAGAGCAGCGCGAGGTTGGTCAGCGTCAACGTGTTGTCGGTGCCGTGGGTGCTTTGGCTGATGCCCATGCCCCAGTAGATGGCCGCGGCTTTCGCCCCTGCGTAGATGCGCGCCGCGCGGCGGATAGCGTCGGCCGGCACGCCGGTGATCGCCTCGGCCCATTCCGGCGTCTTGTCGGTCAGGCTGGCCGCGTAGGCGTCAAATCCCTCCGTGCGCGCTTCGATGAAGGCCGGATTCTGCAGGCCCTCGGTTACGATCACGTGCGCCATGGCGTTGAAGAGCGCAGCGTCGGTGCCTGGTTTGTGGCGCAGCCAGATCTCGGCAAAGCCGGCCATCTCGATTTGCCGCGGGTCGGCCACGATCAGGCGCGCGCCGTTGCGCTGCACCGCCTGCTTAAGGAAGGTGGCAATGACCGGGTGTGTCTCGGTGGTGTTGGAGCCGACGACCATGAAGCACTCCAGATCGGCCATCTCCGCGATGGCGTTGCTCATGGCTGTGGAGCCGATCGCCAGGCTGAGACCCGCGACGCTGCCCGCGTGACACAGCCGCGCACAATGGTCGATGTTATTGGTGCCGATGACCGCGCGCAGGTACTTCTGCAGCAGGTAGTTGTCCTCGTTGGTCGCCTTGGCCGATGCGTTCGCGGTGATACTGTCTGGCCCGTAACGCGCACGCAGGTCCAGCAGGCGGCGTGCAACGAGATCTAGCGCTTCGTTCCAGGTGGCCTGTCGCCAATCGGCCGGCCCGGCCGGCGTGCGATGGCCGGCCGTCTGGGGTGTGCGACGGATCAATGGCGCGGTCAGCCGGCTGGGATGGTGGACGAAGTCACTGCCGAAGCGGCCCTTGACGCAGAGGCGGCCATAGTTGGGGGCTGCGTCGAAAGGCGCATCTACGCGGAAGATGCGATCATCTTTTACGTTCAACAACACCTGGCAGCCTACGCCGCAGTAGGGACAGGTGGAACGGATGATGTGGTCAGCCTTCATGGGTGAGTCTCCGGTGTGGTGCGTATTGCGTGCAGCGTGTTGCGTGGTGCGTATTCCGTCATTCGTCTTCCGTTCTTCGCCATTCGCTCTGGGCCTGCAACGCGCCCGTGGGACAGACGCCGACGCAGTTGCCACAGAAGACGCACGTGGTGTCCGGCAGGTCCTCATCGAACGCGGTTGTCACGTGGCTGCGGATGCCGCGCTTGCCCCAGGTCAGGGCGTAGGTGTTCTGCACGTCCTCGGCGCAGACCTGGATGCAGCGCCAGCACATGACGCACTTGGCATAATCTCTGATGTAAAACGGGTTGTCATCGTAGAGCGGCATATCACGGCGGATGCCGCCGGCGAAGCGCTCAGGGCGCGCGACGTAGCGCGCCATCAGCGCCGACACCTCCGGCGCAGCGCTGAGATCGACGGTAGAGGCTAACAACTCCAGGATAACGCGCCGCGCGGCGTGGACGCGGTTTGTTTCGGTGTTCACCACCATGTCTTTGGCTACCTTTGCCACGCACGCCGGCTGGAGCGTCCGCGCGCCCACCACTTCGACGACGCAGAGACGGCAGATGCCGTTGGCCGTCAGGTTGGGATGATAGCAGAGGGTGGGGATCTCTACCCCGATGCTGCGAGCGGCCTGCAGGATGGTGGCGTCAGCAGCCGCGTGCACGGTGCGACCGTTGATGGTGAGGGTGATCAGGGCTGGGTCGTGGGTCATGACGCTCTCCAAATCGACGAATGACGAATGACGAACGACGGAAAACAATACGCGTCAGGATGCAACTGCTGCCGCGGCGCGCCGCTGCGTGATAAGGCCTTCGGCCGAGTACAGCACCAGCGCCGTCCAAATCAGGCAGAATCCGATCAGGCGGTCTGTGGTAAAACTTTCGCCGTAGACGAGCACACCCAACAGGAATTGCAGCGTCGGCGCGGCATATTGCAGCACGCCGAGCGTGGTAAGCTGCACGCGGCGTGCGCCGTAGGCAAACAAGATCAACGGAATCGCCGTGACAAAACCCGCCAGGCCCAGGAGGAGGGTGGTCTGCACGCCTGCCGGACCGAACGAACCCACGCCGCGGCTCCCGAGATAGGCGAGATAGCCGATCGCTGGCAGAAACATCAGCCCCGTCTCGACGGTCAAGCCCTGGACCGACTCCAGCGATGCGGTCTTGCGGATCAGGCCGTAGAAGCCGAAGCTCAGCGCGAGGGTCAAGGCGATCCAGGGCAGCCGGCCGTAGCTGAGCGTCAGATATGCCACCCCGGCGAAGGCCAGCCCGATGGCCGCCCACTGCCAGGGCCGCATCCGTTCGCGCAGAAACGCGACTCCCAGAAGCACATTCAACAACGGGTTGATGAAGTAGCCTAAACTGACCTCCACGATATGGCCGTTGTTGTTCGCCCAGATATAGACCAACCAGTTGACCGCCAACAAGCTTGCAGTGCCGACGTAGGGAAGCAGAACGACCGGCTTACGGACAGCCTTCTTCAGCCAGCCCCATTGGCGTCGCAGAGCCAGCAGCCCCAGTGCGACCGCCAGTGACCCAACGACCCGGTGGCTGAGGATTTCCTGCGCAGGGACATGTTCGATGGCTTTCCAATAGACAGGCAGCAGGCCCCAAAGGACGTAGGCGCTCAGAGCTGCCAGTGTTCCATTCTTCATGATCATCCTTTTTGGGGGCTGTTCTAGCCTGCCGCTGCAAAGAGCGCCGGCCAGCGCCGGTATGCGCTGAGAATTGCCAGCGGCGCGGCCTGGCCCAATCCACAGATGCTGGTGTCAGTCATCACGGCAGCCAGTTCCAACAGGTCCGTGGCATCGGTTGACCGGGCGCGGCCGGCGGCAATGCGGGCCAGGATCTCGGCCTGACGTTGGGTGCCCATCTGGCACGGGAAGCACTTGCCACAGCTCTCGTGCGCGAAGAAGCCGCCGATGCGGGCCAGCACATCGCGCAGGTCTACCGTGTCATCGAATACCATCAACGTGCCCGCGCCGATGGTGCCGCCGGCCGCGTGGAAATCCTCGAAGGTGAGCAGCGTATCCAGATGTTCGGCCGTCAGGAACGTCCCGGCCGCGCCGCCTGTGAGCACCGCCTGCACCTGTCTGCCATCGATCAGGCCCCCCGCTAAGTCGTAGATGAGGTGGCGCAGCGGAACACCGAACGGTACTTCGTAGACACCGGGCCGGAGCACCGAGCCGCTGACCGCAAACAATTTGGTGCCGGCCGACTCGGGGGTGCCCAGCGCGTTGTACCAGCGTGCGCCGTGCATGATGATGGACGGCACTTTGGCTAGGGTCTCTACGTTGTTGATGACAGTCGGGCGGCCCCACAGCCCGGCCTCGGCCGGGTAGGGCGGCCGCAGCCGCGGGAAGCCGCGCTTGCCCTCGATGCTTTCGATCAGCGCGGTCTCCTCGCCGCAGACGTACGCCCCCGCGCCCCGGCGCACCTCGATCTGGCAGGCAACCGGTCCGTGGCTCGTTTCGCCGCATAGATAGCCGGCCTCCGCGATCCGGCGCACGGCGTTGGTGAAGCGCTCATAGCCCAGCCGGTGCTCGCCGCGCACGTAGATGAAAACCTGTTGCGCGCCGATGGCATAGGCCGCAATCAGCAGGCCCTCGACGATGCGGAACGGGTCAGCATCCATCAGCACGCGATCCTTGAACGCGCCCGGCTCGCTCTCGTCGGCGTTGCAGATGATGGTGCGCGGCTTGGGGTGCCTGGCGGCAAACTCCCACTTCAGGCCGGCCGAGAATGCAGCGCCGCCGCGGCCCAATAATTTGCTGGCCTTGACCTCAGCGATCACCTGGGCGGGCGTCATCTCATGCTGCGCCTTGTGCAGCGCTGCCATGCCTCCTTGTGCTCGATAATCGTCCAGGCTTGTTGGGTCCACCACGCCGACATTGGATAGCGCTACCTTGACCATGCCGCCAATACGCAGTTTTGCCGGCAACGGTTGTCCGTCCAGCAGTGTCTCGACCACGGCCGGCGCGTGTCGCTCCAGATTGACCAGGGCCGCAGGTGCACGATCGCACAGCCCCAGACACCGCACGGGCTCGACGGTGTATGCGCCATCCGCGGTCGTGCCGCCCGGCGCCACGCCCAATCGGACGCAGACGTCCGCCAGCAGCCGATCGGCCCCGGCAACGGCGCACGGGCCGTCCTGGCAGATGCGGATCACCCTGCGGCCTACCGGTTCCGTGTGAAACATCTCGTAGAACTCGGTGACACCGTACACGTCGGCGATGGGGATGCGAAGAAACTCGGCGATGCGCTCTAGCGCAGGACGGGGCAACCAGCCGTCGAAGATTGCCTGCGCGTCGTGAAGGATCTCCAATAGAATGGTGCGGCCGCGCGGGCCGTAGCCGGCCAGAAGCGCTTCCAGTTGGACAAGCTTGGCATCGAGGTGGGTGGCGAAGTCGGCATCCATGCGGGTCTCCTGTCTCCATCCACAAACCAGGTTTCTTATACGGCTCCGTAGACCTGGTTTGTAAACGTAAATTGTACCTGCGGTCCCTCAGGCTGTCAATTACTCTTTGGACACCAGGGCGGCGGCGGGGTAAAATGGTGTTCAGGTACGCCATGCGAGGTCCCAAGCCGGCTGGAATCGAGGCTTTGGCCGGTCTGGTGGTCGATGCGAGAAAACCTGCTGCAGCCCTTATTCCGGGGCAGCGGACGACGACTTTCAGAGCAGAGGTAATACAATGCGAAAACGGCTCTATATCGCGTATACGGGTGGCACCATCGGCATGTGCCGGACGGCTGATGGTTACACGCCTGCGCCCGGCTTCCTGGCCGCGCAAATGGCCGAAATGCCGGAGCTGCGTGACCCGCGCATGCCGGTGTACGACATCAATGAGTACACGCCCCTGCTCGATTCATCCAACATGACCCCTGGCGATTGGATCCGCATCGGTCAGGATATTGTCGAGCACTACGACGCTTACGATGGGTTCATCGTCTTGCATGGCACCGACACTATGGCCTACACGGCTTCGGCGCTGCCGTTCCTGCTGCAGGGACTGCGCAAGCCGGTGATCCTGACCGGTTCGCAGATTCCCTTGTGCGAGATTCGCAATGATGCGCGCGCCAACCTCATCACGTGTATGCTGATCGCCGCCGAGCACCCGGTGCCCGAGGTGTGCCTGTATTTCGGCAATAAGCTGCTGCGCGGCTGCCGGTCAGTGAAGGCGGATGCCGATGGGCTGGATGCGTTTGAGTCGCCGAACTATCCGCCGCTGGGCACGGTGGGCGTTGACATCGAGATCGACTGGAGCCATGTCCGTGCTGCACCGGCTTCGGAAACATTGACCCTGGCGGCCCTTGCGGCGGAAGCGACAACCGTCGGCGCGTTTCGCATTTTTCCCGGCCTGGCCCCTGCGCTGCTGCGCAACGTGCTTCAGCCGCCGCTCCGCGGCCTGGTGCTGGAAACCTTTGGGGTGGGCAATGCGCCCGATCGCGACGAAGCCTTCCTGGACGCAATCCGCGAGGCCACGGGCCGCGGTGTGGTGATCGTGAATTGCACCCAGTGCCTGCGCGGCTCGGTTCACCAGGGCGAATATGCGGGAGGCGCCGCGCTGGCGCGTGCCGGGGTCGTAAGCGGCCGTGACATGACCGCGGAAGCCGCGCTGTGCAAGTTGTTCTATCTTTTCAGCAGCGGTGACACGGCTGAAGAGGTGAAGGCGCGTATCGCCGAGAGTCTGTGCGGCGAGCTGACGCCATAGAAGCATGCAACCAATTGGTCGGAGTTTGCGTACAGGAGTTTAGACACCTGGTTCAAATAGGAAGCTCAAAAAACAAACCAGGTTTCTCGCAGGAACCCGGTTTGTTTTTGAAAGGAGCCGATCATGGACACCGATCGCTTGCGCAGCATGGGGGTGTTGGCCGCCGGCGTGGGCCTCATTGTTTTGGGCGCCCTGTTTTTGCTGGGTCAGATTTTTCACTTCGACGTCTGGACCCACCTGTGGCCCTTTTTTATCATTGTGCCCGGCCTGCTGTTCTTTGCCGGCATGGTGCTGGTGGGGAAAAAGGGTGGCCCGTTGGCCGTGCCCGGCAGCATCGTCACCATGGTCGGCATGCTTCTGCTCTATCAGTCGCTCTCGAACCATTGGGGGAGTTGGGCCTATGCATGGGCGCTCGTCGCTCCCACCTCTGTGGGCATCGGTATTGCCATCGCAGGGCTGTGGGGGGAGGACCCGAAAGCCGTGCGCGCAGGTACTGGCCTGATCGGGGTCGGTTTAGTTCTTTTTCTGATCTTTGGGACGTTCTTTGAGTTGATTCTGAACATCAGCGGCCTGCGCAACGGTCCGTTTGGGCGGCTCTTGCTGCCGCTGCTGCTGATCGGCGCGGGGGTGATTGTGCTGGCCTACGCGCTGATGCAGCGTAGGCGCTGAGAAACCACAGAAAAAAGGCCCCAGGTTTCTTTGACAAACCTGGGGCCTTTTTCGTGCTTAGTGGTGGTGCGCCCCGTCATGAACGTGGCCGTGTGCCAGCTCCTCTTCGGTGGCTGGGCGCGCATCCAACACCTTGATGGTGAAATGCAGCGTCTCGCCCGCCAGAGGGTGATTGTAGTCCAGGATGACGGTGTCATCGTGAATTTCCGAAATATGGGCCTCGTACATCTCGCCGGATGAGTCCTGCACGCCGATGGCCATACCCAACTCCAGCCTCTGATCGGTCGGGAACTGGTCGATCGGCACTTCCTCAAATGCCTCCTCGTCATACTCCCCGTAGCCGTCTTCGGGCGTCAGGGTGACCTGCGTTTCATCCCCCGCGATCAGCCCGATCAGGGCGTCTTCGAAGGCCGGCAGCAGTTGACCGCCGCCGCTCAGGAAGCGCAGCGGCATCCCGCCCTGGGTGGTATCGGCCACCTCTCCGTTGTCTAGTGTCAATGTGTAGTCCACAGTGACGACCATGCCCTCGGCTACGGGTGGTTTCGATTCGGTCATGAAGATTCTCCTTGTTAGATCTGCTCGGTGCATTAAATTCACCGGCTGAGATTGCGAGGCCGCCTCAGCGGCCAAAAGATCCCTGAATCTCTCCGGCCAGCGCCTCCGCCTCGGCCACCAGCCCCTCCAGGATTCCTAACCCGCCCTGCCAGAAAGCAGGGTCGGTGAGATCCACGCCCAGCGGCGCGACGATGGCCTGCGGCCAGTCGGAGCCGCCTTTGGACAGCATTTCGATGTATGCGTCCGCGAAATCGGGGCCTACCTGCTGGTAACGGGCATACAGCGCCAACACCAGCAGCTCGCCGAATGCATAGGCGTAGACATAACCGGGCGTGCCAATGAAGTGCGGAATGTAGCTCCACCACAGGCCGTAGTTCTCGGTCAGCGTGACGCTGTCGCCGAACATGGCCCGCTGCGTCTCCAGCCATAGCTCGCTGAAGCGTTCCGTAGTCAGTTCGCCCTCGGTGCGGCGTGCGGTGTGAATAGCGTGCTCGAAGCGGTTCATGCTGATCTGCCGGAACGCAGTCGCGAACGAATCCTCGATCTTGCCGGTCAGCATGCCCAGGCGCACCGCGGGGTCGTTTTCTCGTGCCAACATGTCCTGGAACACCAGCATCTCGCCGAACACCGATGCAGTCTCCGCGGTAGTGAGCGGCGTGTCGGCCTGGAGCAGCCCCTGCACGCCGGACAGCTTCTGGTGGACGCCGTGGCCCAGCTCGTGCGCCAGGGTCATGACGTCGCGCGGCTTGGCGTCGTAGTTCAGCAGAATGTAAGGGTGCACCGAGGGTGTGACGCTGTGGCTGAATGCGCCGCCATACTTGCCGGGCCGCGGGGGCGCGTCGATCCAGCACCGGTCGAAGAACCAGCCCGCGATCTCGGCCAGGCGCGGGTGGAAGCGGCCGTAGGCGGCCAGCACGAGGCCACGCGCCTCGTCCCACGCATAGCGCCGGTCGGCTGCGGGCAGCGGCGCGTACCGGTCGGTGTCGAACAACTCGTCCAGCCCCAACAGCCCGCGCTTCAGCCGATAGTAGCGGGCCACAATATCGTAGCGGGAAGTGACCGCCTCTACCAGCGCATCCACGGTCTTGTCGTCGACCTCGTTGGACAGGTTGCGCGCGCTGATCCAGGTTGGGTAGGCACGCAGCCGATCGTTCGAGGCTTTATCGGCCAGGATGGTATTGAAGATGTAAGTGGACGTACGCTTCAGGTCCTTGAGCCCGACAGTGAACGCGGCGGCCGCGGCCTGGCGCAGCGCCCGATCCGGCGCATAGAGCCGGCTGAGAACCTGGTCACGGCTTAGCTTCTCGCCGTCCAGCTCGTAGCGTGCGGCCGAGTGTGTTTCGTTGAAGAAGCGCTCCCACGCGTCTCGGCCAGTGACCGACTTTTCGGCCAGGACCTTCTCTTCCGGCTCTGTAAGCAAGTAGGGCCGGTAGAGGCGCAGCACCTCTAGCCAGTGACGGTAGCGTGCCAGGCGCGGATCGGCCAACCACGCCGACGCGACCTCATCCGGCGCGTCGGCCAGCTCGAGCTCCATGAAAACCAGCTTCTGGCTGAGCTGTGCGCCGCGCTCGGTGACGCGTTGGAGCAGCGCGCCGCGGGCAGGATCCTCGGTGTTCTGCGTCCAGTTGAGGGACGCGAAGCTGCCGGCTCTGGCGGCCCGTTCGCGCAAAGTCTCGTAGCGGCCCAAAAGCTCGGCCAGCCCGAATGGTGTCAGCGCGGCGATCGTGTCACGATACTTGGCGTCCAGGGCATCGGCCTCCACATCGGCTGCGTCTAAGTCTGCAAGCAGGCGCGGGTCGTCAGTGCCTGCGTAGAGGTCGGTCAGGTCCCAGGCGACATCTTCGGCGCCGGTAGGGAGTTTGTCAGTCATGGGCTCTCCTTGCTCCGAAAACAAACCAGGTTTCTCGCAGAAACCTGGTTTGTTTTCGGAGATTATACGTGCGTTC
The DNA here is from genome assembly GCA_964513075.1 of uncultured Anaerolineales bacterium. Classification (GTDB taxonomy): domain Bacteria; phylum Chloroflexota; class Anaerolineae; order CG2-30-64-16; family CG2-30-64-16; genus DAOUBP01. Next base: position 11,858 of record CAZELR010000017.1, on the reverse strand, counting down.
GCTCATGCAAACAAATCCAGGGGCAGGTGTCAGTATTCACCGTTACCCCGCGTTGCGCCGGGCGGAGTTCTAAACTCCGCAGCTATTCCACGACGATGTTCGGGGCAAACAGAGACCCGGCCTCTCGTCGAGGGGCCGGGTCTCTTGTTTTTTATGTTAGGATAAATTAGGTTTCGGCGATAAACCTGATTGGTTCGTATGTTATGACGCTGGTGAGAGCTCCGGCAGCGTCAGGGCTTCATACGCGGCTGCGCGCTGCTGGCGGAACTGCTGCGTGTACAGCTTGTAGTAGTGTCCCTTCGCGCGCAACAGCTCGGCGTGCGTGCCCTGCTCGGTGATCGTCCCGTTCTCGATCACCAAGATACGGTCGGCGCGCTTGATGGTGCTCAGGCGGTGCGCGATGACAAAGCTGGTCCGGCCCGCCATCACCGCTTCCATGCCGCGCTGAATCAGTGCCTCGGTTACGGTGTCCACCGAGCTGGTCGCCTCGTCCATCACCAGCACCTCCGGTTGCGCCAGCACGGCGCGCGCCAAGCTGATGAGCTGTTTCTGCCCAACCGAAAGCCGGTTGCCGCCCTCGCCCACCTCGGCCCCGTAGCCGCCCTCCAGCACGGTGATGAACTCATGTGCGCCAGCGACCTTGGCCGCTTCTTCGATTTCGGCATCGGTTGCGTTCAGCCGGCCATAGCGAATGTTTTCACGCACCGAGCCGGAGAAGAGGTGCGGCGTTTGCAGCACCACGCCGATGCGCGAATGGATGCCGTGCAGCGTGTAATCGCGATAGTCGCGGCCGCCAATGCGGATGGCGCCGGCTTTTGGCTCGTAGAACCGGCACATCAGGTTGACAATCGTCGATTTGCCGCCGCCCGTCGGGCCCACCAGTGCAATAGTCTCGCCCTGTCTCACACGCAAGTTGAAGTCGGTCAGCACCGGTTTGTCGGCATCATAGTAAAAATCTACGTGATCGAACTCGATCTCGCCGGCGATGGTGCCGGGATTGAAGGCACCTTCCCGGTCCGTCACCTCCGGCTGCGCATCGACCAACGAGAAAGTGCGCTCGGCCGAAGCAATGGCGTTCTGCATCTCGGAGTAGACGCGCGCCAGGTCCTGCACCGGCCACATCATGAAGGTGACGTAGCTGATAAAAGCCTGGATAGCTCCGATGGACATCGATCCGATGGCCAGCGGCCCGATAGTCATCCCACCGACGGTCGCGCTCAGCCCGCCGTAGAGAACGATGCCGCCGACTGCGAACGCGCTGATGAGCTGCACCGCCGGCAGGAACAGTGCGGAGAGCCACGCGGCCCGGTACGAGGCGCGGTACATCTGATCCGTGAGAGCCGAAAACTCGGCCAGGTTTGCTTCCTCGCGGCCCAGCGCCTTCACCACCCGCACGCCCGTGATGTTCTGGTTGAACTCACCCGTGATCTTGGAGTTGATCTTGCGCACCTGCCTGAACTGGACCAGGATGCGCTTTTTGAACTGCACGGCGACGATCAGCAGCAGCGGGACGATGACCATCACCATTAGCGCCAGCCGCCAGTTGATGAACAACATGAAGACCAGCGCGCTGCCGATGTTGAAGATTGCCCACGTCACGTCCAGCAAGCCCCAGGTGACGAGCTGCGCGATGCGCTCCGAGTCGGAAGTGACGCGCGACATGATCCAGCCCACCGGCGTCCGGCCGAAGTAGGAAAACGACAGCTCCTGCAGATGGTCGAACAGTTTCTTGCGCAGATCGTATTGCACCAGCTCGCCCAGCACGCCTGCGAGGTAGATGAACCCGAACGTGCCTGCGGCCTGAACCACGATCAGCAGGCCGTAGACCAGCAGAATGCCCCGCAGCGCCGCCGGGTTGCGCGGGACGATAGCCTCGTCCAGGATGCGCTTGCCCTGGTAGGTGAAGAGCGAGTCGAGCAGCGAAACCACCGCAATGGTCAACAGGAAGCCAAGCACCCACTGCCAGTGCGGCTTCACCAGTCCCAGGATGCGCCGGAGTGTGCCGCCGTTGAATTGGGTGGTAAATTCCTCTTCCTGGAATTCGTCGTAGTCTTCCATAATAGCTCCTATCAGGGGTCAGGCGTCAGGGATCAGGCGTCAGGCCTCGGTCTCCTGTCCCCTGACTCCTGTCTCCTGACTCCTGTCTCCTGTCACAGGACGCTGGTTCAGCAGCCACTTACCCGGGCTGTTGATCATGGCGCCGAGCATACTGCCCACTTCGTGGTTGAGAGCGGCCAGCTCCTTGTGCTCTGCAGTCGAGATGTAACCGCAATCGTGGGCGAAGTCCAGGGACGTGTCCGTCTCACTGTTTTCGCCATCGCAGTCGGTCAGTTTGCTGATGAAGTGCGCCTCGTAGCGTCGTTTTGCCCAGGCCTCACGCAGGTTCATACATACGGACCGCGAGGACCGTCTGATTTGTCCGGTCAAGGCGTATCGTTCCTCAGGCGGAAAATGTTTCGACACCTCGAAGATACGCATTGCCAACTCGTAGGCCTTCTTATAGACCGTCAGCTCCTTCACATTCTGTACCGCCACTCTTGCCTCCTGTTTCCTGACTCCTGACTCCTATCCTCTGTCTTCTGACTCCTGACTCCTGACTCCTGACTCCTGTCCCCTGTCCCTTGTCACCTCTCCCCAAAGCTCGTTAGCTCCTCTGCCAGTTCATCCTCGATGCGCGCCTGCAGGTCGTAGATCTGGCGGTACATGCCGCCCTGCGCCATCAGCTCCTCGTGCGTGCCGCGCTGGACGATGCGGCCTTTGTCCAGCACCAGGATCTGGTCGGCGTTCATCAGGCTTTGGATGCGGTGGGCGATGATGAAGGTCGTTCGGCCTTCCATCAGCCGCTCCAACGCGTCGCGAATCTCGGCTTCGGTCTCGGTGTCCACCGACGAGGTGGAGTCGTCCAGAATCAGGATGCGCGGGTCCTTCAACAGGGTGCGAGCGATGGCGACGCGCTGGCGCTGGCCGCCTGACAGCGTGACGCCCTTCTCGCCTACCAAAGTCTTATAGCCGTCCGGGAAGGTCAGGATCACGTCGTGGATCGCGGCTGCACGCGCGGCTGCCTCGACCTCCGCATCCGGCACCTCGCGGCCCACGCCGTAGGTGATGTTCTCCCGGATGGTGCGCGAGAATAGGAACGGCTCCTGCTCCACGATGCCGATCTGGTCCCGTAGGGTGTCCCTGGCGTATTCTTTCAGCGGTGCGCCATCTAGCCGGAGGTCGCCGCTCGTATACTCGTAGAAGCGCGGCAGCAGATTCACCAGCGTCGTCTTTCCCGAGCCGGTCGAGCCGAGCAGTGCGATGGCTTGGCCCGGAGCAGCGTGCAGGGTGATGTCGTGCAGCACTTCGGCGGCGCCCGTCTCGTACTGGAAGGAGACTCCTTCGAAGACGACGTCCCCAGCCAGGTTGCTCCCGGCGGCCAGCCGTCGCCCTTCGGTGAGCGGCTCGCGTTCCTGGCTGATCACGTCGATCACGCGCTTGTACGACACCAGGCCGGTGGAGGTCTGCACGATCAGCCGGCCCAGATTGCGCATGGGCCAGATGATCCAGGTGAGCAGGCCGATGTAGGCCAGGTAGGTGCCGACGCTGATCGTGCCGTCGATTGCCATCAGCGCGCCGACCATGTAGCCGAAGAGCATCTGCCCACCGCACAAGACGTCGGATGAAGGCCAGTACAGGGCGTGCGAAATCGTCAACTGCCGGCCGCGCACGTATTTCTGCCAGTTTTCCCGCTCGAACTTTTCCCGCTCATACGCTTGCCGGGCGAACGCCTTCACCACGCGTACGCCGCTGAGGTTTTCCTGCAGCACGGTGGAGAGGGTCGCCTCCTGCTCCTGGTACTTTTCATACGCCTTCGAGATGCGCTTGAAAAAGAAGTAGGATATGACCACCACCGGCGGCACCACCACGACGGAGAGCAGCGCCAGCCTCAGGTTCAGCCGTGCCACCACCGTGAAGTTGATGCCGAACAACAGGATGACCCGGCCGATGCCGATCGCCTGATCTGCAAAGAAGCGCCGGATCGCGTCCACATCCGACGTGCTGCGCTGGATCAGCTCGCCCGTCTGCGTGTGGTCGTGATAGGTGAAGGTCAGTCGCTGGATCTGGTCGTACATATAGTTGCGTAGCCGCCGCGTCACGCCTTCCGCGGTCTGCGCGGCCAGGCGGCCGCTGAGAAAGGTGAAGCCGCCTTCTGCCACTGCGAGCGCGACAAAGCCCAGCGCAATCGTAACCAGCAGCCCGATGGGCCGGTTCTGGCCCAGCACGCTGTCGACGAAGTAGCGCAGCAGCAGCATTGTCGCCGTCTTCGCGACCGCGCCGATGGCCAGAGTGACCGTCGCGCCAAGATAACGCCAGCGGAAGCCGGTCATCATCCGCCACAGTCCGGTCAGCCGGCTGACGGAGACCGCGTTCTTTAGATCATACGAACTCGACATCGTTGTTGCGGACATAGCGGTCCTCCAGTAACCCGTACTCGTGAGGGTTGGAGACATAAAAAGGCCCCGAGTGGGATGTACACATCGCCTACTCGCGGCCTGGGGTGGCAGAGATGAGACCGAGCGATCTAAAGATCGAGAAGTCTGCTAACTCAAGGCAGGGAACGGCGAGCGCGCAAATCGCTTGTTGTCAAGGAAACCCATCATGTCGCCCGCCCCCTTTCGTGGATTTGCGCCCGGTAGTTGGGCGCAAACTGTTTATACTACCCTTGTGCCCATATGTCAAATGTGGACCGCCCTTTTTGTAGCGCCATGTTATAATGATACGGATCAAGTGAGCCAGGGTTGTGCTGATTTTAAGACCTGGGTTTTCATCTTTGAGAATTCCAGCGAGGAACCTGCCAAGGGGCAGATGCGTCATCAAAGATATGAAACGTTACCTACCGGCATTGATAGGGGTTTTGGCCCTGGTGTCCGCGTTGCTGGCTGCTTGCAGCGGCGACGTGTTGTCTTCCGCCTATCTGGAGGCTAACCGGTCCAGGCTGGAGCAGCCGGCAGACCCGGCCGGCGAGCGTTCGCAGAGCGAAGTGCAGTTTGTCGTTCAGCCCGGCGCCACCGCGCGCGGGATCGCAGAGAACCTGGCCGGCGCAGGCTTGATCAGCGATGCGCGGCTGTTCGAGGCATACGTGCGAGCGAGTGGACTGGCGCCGAAGCTGCAGGCTGGTGCGTATCAACTCAGTCCCGCCATGACCATCCCGGAGATCGCGGATGTGCTGCAGCATGCGCAGGCGCCGGAGATCGTGGTGCGGGTGGGCGAGGGGTGGCGCCTGGAGCAAACCGCCGATACCCTGGCTGCCAGTACGAAGCTGAACGCTGCAGAATACAAGCAGCGCGGCCTGACCGGCGACCTCAGCGGCCTGGACGTGACGAAATATGCTTTTCTCAGCCTGCGTCCGGCAGGGACCAGCCTGGAAGGCTTCCTCTATCCCGATACCTATCGGCTGCCGGCCGAAGGTGCGACCGTGCTGGATCTGTTGGAGCGGCAGCTGGACAGCTTCGGCGAGAAGGTGATGCCGGCCTGGCAGGCGGCGCAGGCCGCGGGCGGGACTGCGTTGACCCTGCATCAGGTGCTCACCCTGGCCAGCATCGTAGAGCGGGAGGCCGCGGTGGACGATGAGCGGCCGCTGATCGCCGCGGTCTACCTCAACCGCCTGGCGCGCGGCATGAAGCTGCAGGCCGATCCCACGGTGCAATACGCGATGGGCTTCCAGCCGGACACCGGTCGGTGGTGGAAAGTACCGATGTACCTTGAGGAATACGACTCGGTGGAGAGCCCGTACAACACCTACAAGGTGGCGGGCCTGCCGCCTGGCCCCATCTGCAGCCCCAGCCTCAAGAGCATTCGGGCGGTGCTGGAACCCGCCGATCACGAATACCTGTTCTTCGTGGCCGAGCCCGGCGGCACCGGACGCCATGCGTTCGCAAAGACCTACGAGGAGCACCTGAAGAACGTGCAGAAGTACCAGAACAGCCTGCCTTAAGACCTATACCTCGATTTTCTCTATCTTGAAGATCACCGGTCGGGTGCCATCGGTGCAGCACGCGATGATCATGTTTTTGTTCTGATACCACATCCCGAAGTTCCCGTCCGCCGCAAACCCAACTAGGCTCTTGTAGATGTCGTCCCATGCCCAGGGACAGAAACCTTGGGGAATGCCCGCGAATACATCGGTGATGAACTCCTGGCCTTCCTGAAAGACCTCACACGGACCGAGATCCTGTTTCCGATCTTCCTGAACGTATTCCTCCACGAGGTCCTTGTTGAATGTCCTTTCGAGTACGGTGATCTTGCACTTGATCATCTTCATTTCCTCCCGCTAGTCAAGCCTCTTCTCCATCAGGAACGTTCCCGCCATCTGGACATAGCCGAACTTCCGGTCGATGGCGATCATCGGCAGATTCTGCGTGTTGTGGTGGGTGTGCACGCTCTTGACCTTCAGCACCTCCCGCGCATAGCGCAACGCAAGCACCTTCACCGCCTGCGCCAGCTTGCGCCCGCGGTAACGTTTATCCACGCCGGTGTGCAGGTTGTAGGCGTAGCGTCTATCCCCCTCCCCGAAGTCGGAGATCGCGCTCATCGCCACCCAGTCGCCCGTGGCCGTGTCGATCACGACCATTTGGCCGCCGGGTCTGTACCAATTCGACCGGCACACGCTGGCTTGAAAATCCTCGAACGAGATCCAGAAAGGCTCGCCGTCCGCGCCGGGGGTCTCGCGATCGGTCGTATCGTTCAGGTCATAGAGCTTGCGCTGCGCTTCTTCGGTGTCGCCCAATTCCGCCATCGAGGTGAATCGGAACCCCTCGCCCTGCAGCCTGGCGATGAGCGCATCATAGGGCCGGTCATCGAACGCCTCCAGGTCCAACTGCATCTCGATCCGGTGCCGCTTCTCGGCGAAGCCGCGGCGTGCCGCGAAGGCCCGGCCTTCTGGGCAAGCATCCCGGACCTCGACCCGCAGCTTTTTTGCCCCTGTTGCTTCGACAGCCTGGGCCAAATCTTCATAGAGTTGGCGGCCGATCCCTTGCCCGCGCTGCTCCGGCTTGACGAACAGAAAACAGATTACCCGATCCGTTTGCGTCCGGTCGCGAGCAGCCCAGTAGAATCCCAGCAGTTCGCCTTGTTCATCCGAAGCCACGCGCTGGATGATCCGCTCTTTCTGCTTTTCGTAATACTCCCGGAGGCCGGGTTCTGTGGTTGGCTCGTCTTCCAGGATCGAGAACCAGGCTGCAAGTTGCCCGAAATCACGTTCCGGGTCGGCCGGACGCAGAATGACGGTTTTCATGATCCTCTCCGTTTCATGTATCGCAATCCGCCGGATTGCGCCAACCACAAGCCAGCGGCTTGTGTTACAGGGCTTCTTGTATCGCAATCCGCCGGATTGCGCCAGCCCCACAAGCCAGCGGCTTGTGTTACAGGGCTGCCAGCCGATCCAGGGTGGGTCGCAGGGCCGGGAACAGGCCGCAATACACCTCTTCGAACAGACGGCTGTAGAAATCGTGACGGGCAGGATCGGGCTCGATCGGCCGGGGCAGGAGGTGGGTCATTGCCTGGCTGGCCTGACGGGCATCTGCATGGCAGCCCGCCGCTACCGCAGCCAGGATCCCGGCCCCCAGCGCCGCAGCATCCGCGGTCGCGGCGCGGTAGACCGGCTTGCCTGTGACGTCTGCGATGATTTGGCACCACAGATCGCTCTGCGCCCCGCCTCCGATGGCGATGTAGCGCTTCACGGCCTGGCCCAACGCCACTTCCACGCCCATCGTGCACAGCCGCTGTTCGAAAGCCGTCCCCTCCAGGATGGCCCGGTAGAGGTGCGCCGGTTGATGGCCCCCGCGCCACCCGACGATGATCCCGCTGGCCGCCGGGTCCCAATACGGGCCCAGGACGCTGTTCCAGTACGGCACCACCACCAGCCCCGCGCTCCCCGGCGGAACTGCCGCGGCGGCCCGGTCGTAGAAATCCTGGAGCTGCTCAGGGTCCAGGTCGGGCCGGCCCGCCATCTTCTCCATGAACCAGGCGACCGTGTAGCCGCCGCCCAGCAGCACCGTTTCCAGTAGATACGATCCGCAGATCCCGCCGGTCATCGTTCGAAAGGCCGGGTCGAACACGTAGCGATCGCTGTACGTTCCTGAGATGATCGAAGTCCCCAACGACAGGTAGGCGTCGCCGGGACAGGTGATATTGACCCCCAGACCGCCTGCCTGCCCGTCGCCGATTCCCGCGGCCACGGTCAGACCCGCCGGCAAGCCGCACGCTTCCGCGGCGGACGGGAGGACGGTCCCGATGGCCGCTCCCGGCGCACAGACTTCGGGAAGCTGGTCAGGCCGGATGCCGACTTCGCTCAGCAGTGGCTCGACCCAGCAGTTGTTCTGCATGTCGAACATGCCCGTCGGATCGGCGCAGCCCCAACCGGTGCGGCAGCGCCCCGTCAGCCGGTGGACCAGGAAGCTGTGCACGTCCAGGTACTGATGGGTGCGGGCAAAGATGTCCGGCCGGTGCTCCCTGAGCCACGCGATCTTTGCGATGGTCAGGTTCACCGACAGCCGCTTGCCGGTCAGCCGGTGGAACTCCTCCTGGCCAACGTCTTGCTCCAGATCAGTCAGCAGCTCCCGCGCCCGTTCATCCATCCACAGGATGCCGTTGGTCAACGGCCGGCCCTGCGCATCGACCGGGACGAATGTCTCGCGCTGGTGCGCGATGCACAACGCCCGCAGCCTCCCGCTGTCCACCTGGCTCACAGCTTGGCGGATGGCTTGGACGGTCGCCGTCCACCACGATTCGGCCGGCTGCTCGTGCCAGCCCGGCTGAGGCGTCTCCGTCGCCAGGGGCGCATACCCCCTGCCCACCGCCTCCCCGCGGCAGTCCCACACCACCGCCTTGCAGGCCGAGGTGCTGCAATCCAAGCCCATGACGAGAGCGGAAAGATCGGTCACAGGACGTACTACTTATGCTTGATCCGGTTGTAGTCCGGCGGGGTGAAGCTCGCGGCCCGGCGCAGCGCGGCCAGCCGCTCCGCGATCACCGCGCGGGCTGCCTCATAGTCCCCCATCGGCAGGCTGAAGCGGTCCAGGGCCACCAGGGTGTGGACGCCAAACAACGGCGCGAGGTAGCTGGCATAGACGTTCCAGCGCGGATACGCGCCGACGAGAAAGAAGGAGAGCGGCCGGCCGCAGCGCGACTGCACCAGCTCCAGCGAGCGGTAGAGCTGCGGATGCAGAACGGCCCGGTGGGGCAGCGCCATGGCCGCCATCGGCGCCATCATCAGCGCGGTTCCGGGGCGCTGGGCCGCGAACAGATCGACCAACGCCCTGAGGTAGCGCATTGTGGCCCCCGGGTGCATCCGCTCGGCGATCTCTTTTAGTCGCGGATTTTCCAGCTCGAAATCGCGCACGATCGGCAGGAACCGCACGCCCGGCGCGCCCCTGTGCAGGCCCTCCCTCAGCTCGCGGAACGCCCACGTGCGCACCCGAAAGAGGCGGGACGGCAGGCCGTTCGGGTCCACTCCCATGTCCAGGTGCGCCGCGTACGGGATCAGCACGCTCCTGACGTTTTTCAGCACCTTACCTAGGCCCAACGCCAGCGGTAAGGTGTCGAAGGCGTAATGATGGTCGATGAACACCACCGCGTCGCTGGCAGCCAGGTGTGCGTCCAGGCTGGCGAGCGCCTCTTGGGTGGTGGGGCCAGGATCGATTCGTGCGACCCTGTTCTTCCAGAGCCATAGGAGCCAGCGCACCACGGGCGTGAATCCGGCGTACAGGTCTTTTTCGGTGATCGGGTGCTCGATGTCGGCGGGCATGGCGCCTTCTTTCATAGAAACCAGGTTTCTGCGAGAAACCTGGTTTCTGGCTTGGTCTCTGAAAACCAGTTTTCTGTCTTGTGGAAATCTGGAATTAAGGGCATCATAGTGGAGGTGGCGCAATCCTGTCAAAAGCAGGTGCTACAAGCATAGGGAGCCGCGGAGAGGAAGTGATAATGAATCATCTTGGCTCAATTGTGAAGGTTGCCGTCGTGCAAGCCGCGCCCGTGCTCTTCGACCGGGAGGCGACCGTCGAGAAGGCCTGCCGGCTGACGATGGAGGCTGCCGCGACCGGCGCGCAGCTCGTGCTGTTCCCCGAAGCGTTTGTCCCGGCCTATCCGCGCGGCTTCAGCTTCGGCATGGTGGTGGGCAGCCGCACTCCGGAGGGCCGCCGCCTCTGGCAGCGCTATCTTGAGAACTCGGTCGAAGTGCCCGGCCCGGCGACCGAGAGGCTGGGCGAGGTCGCGGCCGCAACGGGCGTCCACCTGGCGATCGGCGTCACCGAGCGCGATCGCCGGTACTCCGGCGGCACCCTTTACTGCACGTTGCTCTATTTCGGTCCGGATGGCCGGCTGATCGGCAAGCATCGCAAGCTGCAGCCGACGGCCGCGGAGCGGCTGATCTGGGGCCAGGGGGATGGCAGCACGTTGACCGTGCTGGAGACGCCGGTGGGCCGGGTCGGCGGCCTGATCTGCTGGGAGAATTACATGCCGCTGGCCCGCATGGCGCTGTACGGCCAGGGGGTGCAGCTCTACCTTGCCCCCACCGCCGACGCGCGGGATGCCTGGCAGGCCACGCTGCGTCACATCGCCTGTGAGGGGCGATGCTTCGTGCTGGGCTGCAATCAGTTCGTCCGCCGCGACATGCATCCGGCCGATCTGCCGGGGATTGAGGAGCTGGCGGGGCAGCCCGAAGTGATGTGCCGCGGGGGCAGCGTGATCATCTCGCCCCTGGGCGAGGTCATCGCCGGGCCGCTGTACGACCGGGAAGGGATGCTGGTGGCCGATCTTGATCTGGACGAGATCGTGCGGAGCCAGGTTGATTTCGATGTAGTCGGCCACTATGCGCGGCCCGATGTGCTCCGGCTGGTGGTGGACGCCGAAGAAAAATCACCGGTTGTCACAACACGCACGCGATCCGCAGATCGCCCGCAACACGCACGCGATCCGCAGATCGCCCGCACCACACACCACGTACAGGAATGAACCCATGATCGAAGCCATCATCTTTGACCTTGACGGCCTGCTGGTCGATTCGGAGCCGTGCTGGCATCAGGCCCGCTGCCGGATGGCGGACGAAGTCGGCGCCTCCGATTGGGGTCCCGACGATCATCGCCCCTGCATGGGAGTCAGCACGCGCGAGTGGGCCGAGTACATGATCCGCCGGATGAAGCTGGATTTGTTGTGGCAGGAGGTGGCGGACCGGATCGTCGGCAACATGCAGGCGATCTACGCACACCGCATTCCCTACTTGCCCGGCGCGGTGGAGGCGGTCGCGCTGGCCGCAGCCCACTATCCCACGGCCCTGGCTTCCGGCTCCGAGCGCACGCTGATCGACGCGGTCGTCGCGGATGCTGCGATGCAGGGAAAGTTTCGTGCCGTGGTCTGCACCGATGCCATGCCGAGGGGCAAGCCGGCCCCCGACGTCTACCTGGAGGCCGCGCGGCTGTTGAGCGTGCCGCCCGAGCGCTGTGTCTGCCTGGAGGACTCCGGCAACGGCATCCTGGCAGGCGCGGCCGCAAACATGCAGGTCATCGCGGTGCCCGATCCTCGCTTCCCGCCGCAGCCCGCGATGTTAGCCCAGGCGCGCATCGTGCTGCGCTCCCTGACCGAGTTCAACCTGGAGTTAGTCCGCGGGCTGTGAGTTTTCCGGGGATAACCACAAAGACACAAAGGCACAAAAAAAGGAGGCCTTAGTGTCTTGGTGTCTTCGTGGTAAACAATAATAAAGCAGAGGAGAAGAGCAATGAGTTTCGCCCCCCTTTCGGATCATGAAGAACGCGTCGCTAAGGCTATTGTGGACGCAGCGTATGCTGTCCATAGCGCCCTGGGTCCTGGCCTGCTGGAGAGCG
>CAZELR010000016.1:0-71369 GCA_964513075.1 uncultured Anaerolineales bacterium | reverse complement strand
ACCATCTGCTCGATCCGGCCACGCGGCGGGAAGAGATCTGGCCCCTGCGCGGGGAGGACGTGCGCGTGCCGTTCTACGCCGTCGGCCATCACAAAGTCTGGGGCGCGACCGCGATGGTGCTGTGCGAGTTGCTGGCGTTAGTGAGAGAGACTTTACCTTAACAGACTCAACGCAGCCGCGATATCCTCCGCGATCATCTTCCGCTTGCTCTTCTCGATGAAGAAGCTCGGCCCCGCCTGCAAATAGGACGGGAAGGCTCGCGCCCCGCGGAAGAAATACGCCGGACCGCGCATCTTGTACGTTGAGCCGGCCGGAATGGCCCTCGGCGCCCCCGCGCGGCGGGCGATGGCGTTGACCGCGCTGATGGCCACGTCGCCCATCAGCAAGAACGCCCTCACGTTCGGAAACAGGGCGAGCTCCTCCGCCAGGATCTGCGAACACTCGCGCACCGTGGCCGTCGCGATGCCATAACCGGTCTTGGCGCACTTGACCGCAGTGGTGAGATAGACGCCCAGGCCGAGGATGTCCCCGATCGACGCCACCGCCGCGCCCGCGTCCCGGAACGCCGCCACGGTGGTCTGCTCGAAGAGCGAATTCCCGCCTGCGTAGTAGTACGCGGCCGGATCGGCCGGCGCGGCCTCCGAAATCAGGATGACCGAGACGTGGGCAGGATCGATGTCGACGCCCGGCACGACGTAGCCCGCGCGGTTCACGTCAACGCACGGAAAAGTCTTGCAGCCGATGCAGGTGTTAGGTCGCATGGATTCCCCCTGAAAATAGCCCATCAAACCTGTAGCACAATCCGCTGGATTGTGACGGCCCGCAATCCGGCGGATTGCGTTACAGGCGCCGCCGATGTATCTGCGCCTGCGCAGTCTATGCTATAATTATACTCAAAAATGGAGATTTCATCCATGAAAGCAATCGTTTACACCGAATTCGGCGGTCCCGAGGTGCTGCAGCTCGCAGAGCGCCCCACGCCGGTCCCCGGGCCGGGCCAGGCCCTGGTCAGGGTAGCCGCGGCGGGGGTCAACTTCATCGACGTCTACCAGCGCGCGGGCTGGTATAAGGTGCCGCTGCCCGCCATCCCCGGCGGAGAGGGCGCAGGCGTGGTGGAGGCAATCGGCGCAGGCGTAACCGAGGCCGCACCGGGCGACCGCGTGGCCTTTTTCGGCGCGTCCGGCTGCTACGCCGAATACGCCCTGGTCCCGGCCGACAGGTTGGCGCCGCTGCCTGCCGCGCTCAGCTTCGAGCAGGGCGCCGCGGCCATGGTCCAGGGCATCACCGCCTACGTGCTGAGCCGCGTCACCTATCCGCTCAAGCCGGGCGACCGCTGCCTGGTGCATGCTGCGGCCGGCGGCGTCGGCCTGCTGCTGTGCCAGATGGCCAAAGCAGCAGGCGCGTTCGTGATCGGCACCACCTCCACGGAAGAGAAGGCTGCGCTGGCGCGCGCCGCGGGCGCGGATGAGGTGATTCTTTACACGGAGCACGACTTCCTCGCGGCAGTCAAGCGTATCACCCATGATCGCGGGGTCAACGTCGTCTACGATTCGGTGGGCAAAGACACCTTCGACCGCAGCCTGGAGTGCCTGGCGCCGCTGGGCATGCTGGTCAGCTTCGGCCAATCCAGCGGCTTCCCGGAGCCGCTGGACATTCAACGCCTGGGCGGGATGCGCTCGCTGTTCGTCACCCGGCCGTCGGTGTTCGCCTACGTGCGGGAACGCGAACAATACCTGGCCTACGCCCGCGCCGTGTTCGACATGGCTGCCTCGGGCGCGCTGACCCTGCGCATCGGCGGCGTCTACCCCCTGGCCCAGGCCGCAGACGCGCACATCGCGCTGGCCGGCCGCGGGACAACAGGAAAATTGGTGCTGACACCCTGAAGAGCAGGACGCGGACTACGCTGACGACGCGGAGAACGCGGATCAGAACTAAAAATTTCCGCGTCGTCCGCGGCCTCCGCGTTGTCCGCGTTCTGATTGTATTTCTCAATTTGTAGGGGCGCACCCTCGCGGTCGCCCCGGCGGCAGGCGCATGGCCGTGCCCCTACCCGGATTATTGACCAATGGAGGAACCATTTTGACCGACAACTTCATCACCATCGCACCTACTGCGATCAGCGACAACCCGTTCAAGCTCATCGGCCGCGACTGGATGCTGGTCACGGCCGGATCGCCCGGATCGTTCAACACCATGACCGCCAGTTGGGGCGGGCTGGGCCACCTGTGGAACCGCGACGTCTGCTTCTGCTTCGTCCGCCCCCAGCGCTACACCTACCGCTTCATGGAACAGGCGGCCCACTTCACCCTCAGCTTCTACGACGAAGCGCACCGCGCCGCGCTGAACTACTGCGGCAGCCGCTCGGGCCGGGATGAGGATAAGGCCGCCGCCGCGGGCCTGACGCCGATCGCTGACGAGACCGGCGCGGTCTACTTCGCGCAGGCCCGGCTGGTCCTGGTGTGCCGCAAGCTGTACGGCGGCGACCTCATCCGGGCCGCGTTCGTCGACCCCGCGCTGCCGGCCGAAATTTACAGCACCGGAGACTTTCACCGCATGTACGTAGGCGAAATCGTGCGCTGCCTGGCACGGGAAGGATAATTTCCAAATGCAATATCGCACATTCGGCAAACTCGACTGGAAGCCATCACCCCTCGGCTTCGGCGCCATGCGCCTGCCGGTCATCGACGCCGACCCGAAGCGTATCAACGAGGCGAAGGCGACCAAGATGGTGCGCTACGCCATCGACCACGGCGTGAACTACGTGGACACGGCATATCCGTATCACGGCGGCGCCAGCGAGTCGTTCGTGGGCCGCGCGCTGAAGGATGGCTATCGCGAGCGCGTCAAGCTGGCCACGAAGCTGCCCTGCTGGCTGGTGAAGGAGCCGGCCGACTTCGACCGCCTCCTGAATGAGCAATTGGCGCGGCTCGACACGCCGGCCATCGACTTCTACCTGCTCCACGCGCTGGACGGGGCGCGCTGGCGTGAAATGCGCGACCTGGGCGTGATCGCCTGGGCCGAACGCGCCCTGGCCGATGGCCGCATCCGCCACCTCGGCTTCTCGTTCCACGATACCTACGACGCGTTCCAGGAGATCGTGGACGCCTACGACGGCTGGGCATTCTGCCAGATCCAGTACAACTACCTGGACGAAGAGAATCAGGCCGGCACGCGCGGGCTCGAGTACGCCGCGGACAAAGGGCTGGGCGTCGTGGTGATGGAGCCGCTGCGGGGCGGCCTGCTGGCCGGCAGGTCCGCGCAGCGTCCGGGCCGGGGCTTGCCCTCGTCGATCCAGGCGTTATGGGATGCCGCACCCCAGCGGCGCAGCCCGGCCGAGTGGGCGTTCCAGTGGCTGTGGAACAAGCCGGAGGTGTCGCTGGTGCTCAGCGGCATGAGCACCCTGGCGCAGGTCAAGGAAAACGTGATCAGCGCCAATCGTTCGCGCCCCGGCCTGCTGACGAGCGACGAGCTTGCCCTCGTCTCCCGCGTGCGCGACGAGTACCGCCGCCTCAGCCCGATTCCCTGTACGGGCTGCAAGTACTGCCAGCCCTGCCCCAACGGCGTCAACATCCCCGGCGTCTTCGACATCTATAACGAGGCGATGATGTTCAACGCACCGGGGTACGCGCGGTACGCCTATGCCAACTGGATGGAGGAGGCAGCCCGGGCCGACAAATGCCTGGCGTGCGGCGAGTGCGAATCCCAATGCCCGCAGCATATCGCGATCATCGAATGGCTGGAAACTGCGGATCGCTTCCTGACTGCCAAGACATGATCTGCCCAGACCTTTGAGGTCTTTGAGACCTCAAAGGTCTTCCGCTTAGGATGGTAACACATGGAGCGGCTAATCCAAGAGGCTGCGTACCGCCTGGCCGGCGTCAAGCACCTGGTCGTGCTGACGGGCGCGGGCGTCTCGAAGGAGTCGGGCATCGCGACCTTTCGCGAGGCGCAGGACGGCCTGTGGGCGCGCTATGACCCCATGCTGATGGCCTCCCAGGAAGGCTTCCTCAGCAACCCGAAGCTGGTCTGGGAATGGTACGAATATCGTTTCGGCATGGTCGAGACGGCGCAGCCCAACCCGGGCCACATGGCAATTGCCGAGCTCGAACAGCTCATCCCCACCACCGCAGTCATCACCCAGAACATCGACGGCCTGCACCAGGTCGCCGGCTCGCAGCACGTGTTCGAGCTGCACGGCAGCATGCGCCGCTATAAGTGTCTGACCGGCCGGCACACCGGCTTCACGCGCGCCGACCTGGCCGCCTTTGCGGCCGCAACCGCGGAGAAACCGCCGCGCTGTCCGCACTGCGGCGACCTGCTGCGGCCGGACGTGGTCTGGTTCGGGGAGTATCTCCCGGAAGACGTGCTGGCCGCGGCCTATGCGCTGAGCGAGCGCTGCGACGCGATGCTGGTGGTGGGCACGTCGGGCCAGGTGCAGCCGGCCGCCTCGCTGCCGTTCGTGGCCGGCCGCGCCGGCGCCACCGTCATCGACGTGAACCCCGACCGGGACGAGATCGCGCACATGGCGGACATCTTCCTCCAGGGCCCCGGCGGCGACGTGCTGCCTAAGCTGGTGCGCGCCCTGCAAGCAGCAAAACAAAGCACTCCAGAATAGGATGGCGCCCATGACTTCGATCACCCTCATCCGCAACGGCACGCTGGTCACCCCATCCGGCGAATTGCCCGGCGACATCTTGCTGGCCGGTGGGCGCATCGCCGCCCTTGGCCCCGACCTGCCCACCAAGGGCGTTGACCGGGTCGTCGACGCGGCCGGCTGCATCGTGTTGCCCGGCCTGGTCGATCCCCACACCCACATCGTGCTCGACACGGGCATCTACAAGACCCCCGACGACTGGGCCGTGGGCACGCGCACCGCGGCCTGCGGCGGCGTCACCACCGTCATCGACTTTGCCACCCAGTTCCCCGGCCAGGATGTGCGCCAGGCATTGGCCGCGCGCCAGGCCGAAATCGGCGGGTTGGCCCAGATCGACTACGGCCTGCACATGATGCTCACCGCGCTGCCCGACACGGACGCCGAGCTGGATCGGTGGATGGTCGACCTGCTGGCGGACGGCATCAACGCCGTCAAGGTCTACACCACCTACCGGCCGAACTACTACCAGGACGACGCAGCGCTGCTGCGCGTATTCGAGGCCGCCGCCCGGCGCGACGTCGTCGTAATGATCCACTGCGAAAATGACGCCATCGTGTCCGCCGCGCGCGCGCGGCTGGAGAAGGCGGGGCAGACCGGGCTGGCCTATCACGGCCAGGCGCGGCCGGCGCTGGCCGAGGTGGAGGCCGCCAACCGCACGCTGTTCCTTGCCGGCAGCCTGGCGCCGCTGCAGCCCCGCATCTACGTCGTCCACTGCTCCGTTGCCGGCACGGTCGACCAGGTCGCCGCGGCGCGGGCGCGCGGGCAAAACGCGATCGCCGAGACCACTTCGCAATACCTGTTACTGGATGAAACGCTCTATGCCGGGGACACTCCGCACTGGGGCATCATGCAACCTCCGCTGCGCGAGGCCAACCAAAAAATACTATTATGGAATCAAGTCGCCCAGGGCCTCATCTCAACGATAGGGACCGACCATTGCGATTACACCCTGGACCAAAAAACTAGCGCCACGGAATTCACGAAGACCCCCGGCGGCATCCCGGGCCTGGAGACGCTGCTGCCGCTGCTGGCCACTGCAGGCGTTGCGTCAAACCGCATCACCTGGTCGCGGCTGGTCGAGGTATGCAGCACGAATCCGGCGCGCATCTTCGGGCTGCACAGCAAGGGTGCGCTGGCGCCGGGCATGGATGCCGACGTGGTGATCTACGATCCGCGGCCGGCGGGGGTCATTCGTGCGGGGCAATTGCACAATCTGGCCGGCTACTCCCCTTACGAAGGGATGCCGGTGCAGGGCGCCGTGCGGGACGTTTTCGTGCGCGGCCGCGCGCTGGTCCGTGACGGCGCGTTCGCTCCGGCGCCGGGGTGGGGGCGATTTGTAAAGGCGGCGACTCTATAAATCAGGCAGATCAGATAAATCTGCGTCCCCTTTCGTGTTAGTCTCTCAGCGAGGAGCCCGCATCCTCAGATGCGGGCCTCGTGCCCATACCGGCACACCTCACTCAACACGCACACCCCGCACGCCGGCCGCTGCGCGTGACACACCTGCCGCCCGTGGCGGATCAGATTCAAGTGCAGCGGGTAGAACCACGCCGCCGGCGCCGAGGCCTCCCAGATCCCCTTGATCTTCTCCTCGGAGTCCTTCGACCCTGCCAGCCCCAACCGCCGCGTCACCCGTCCCACGTGCGTGTCCACCGGAAACGCCGGCTTGTTGAAGCAGAACAGCAGCACGATGGACGCGGTCTTATGGCCGATGCCATCGAACGACGTCAGCCAACGCGCGGCCTCATCCACGGGCATCTCAGCCACGAAGTCAAGCTCGAACGCGCCGCGCTCGTCCAAAATGCGGCGCAGCGCCTTCTGGATGCGCGGCGCCTTCCGCTGCGCCAGGCCGCCGGAGCGGATCGTATCGGCCAGCTCCTCGACCGGCGCGTCCAGCACGGCCTGCCAGGTGGGATAACGCGCCTTCAACGCCTCGAACGCGCGGCCCGAATTCAGGTCGCTCGTATTCTGGCTGAGGAACGTCAGCACCAGCTCATCCATAGGTTGATAATACGGCCACCAGGTCGGCTCGCCGTAAGCGGCCAGCAAACGGCGGTGAACCTCGGCAGCCAGGCCGCGCACATCGACAGGTGCAGGCATGATGGTCTCCAGGGTAGGATATCTCGCCGGACAGGGCACGAGCACCGCGCATCATAGCGGAGTCGTTGGGCGCTGTCAAACAGTCATCGGCCGGCAGTTGAAACTGCGCCTACCTCTGCAAAGTCCACCTGCGTGGACTAAGTTCCAGTTGGCGCAGGCCGCGCAACGGTTGCCGCGACTTACAGTCGCCGGGGAGCGGAAAGCCTACCTCTGCAAAGTCCACCTGCGTAGACTAAGTTCCAGTCGGCGCAGGCCGCGCAACGGTTGCCGCGACTTACAGTCGCCGGGTGCATGAACTGAATCACCCCGGCCGCGCGTTGACAGAGAACATTTATCCGATTACAATCAGCACGTCATTCGTCATTCGTCATTCGTCGTTCATCATTCGTCATTTGTCCTTCGCCGACTCGCAGGAGCCAGCATGAACCACGTCTACCTGTCACCGCACTTCCCGCCCAATTACCACAACTTCTGCGTCCATCTGCGCCGGCTCGGCGTGAACGTGTTGGGCCTCGCGGATGAACCCTACGAGTGGCTGCTGCCCGAGCTGAAAGACGCGCTGACCGAGTACTACCGCGTAGATGACATGCACAGCTACGACCAAATGCTGCGCGCCTGCGGCCATTTCACGCACCGCTACGGCAAGATCGACCGCATCGACTCGCACACCGAGTACTGGATGGAGACCGAGGCCAGCCTGCGCAGCGACTTCAACGTCTTCGGGCCGAAAATATCGGACCTGTCCACGATCCAGCGCAAATCGCTGATGAAGCAGATGTTCATTCAGGCCCATGTGCCCGCCGCGCCGGGCACCCTCGTCCGCTCCTTCGAACAGGCGCGCGCCTTTGCGCATGAAGCCGGCTATCCGCTGGTAGCAAAACCCGATATCGGCGTGGGGGCCGCAAACACGTTTCGCATCGAGAACGATGCCGAGCTGGAACGCTTCATGGCCACCAAGCCGCCCGTGGAATACCTGCTGGAAAAATTCATCCAGGGCGCGATCAACACCTTCGATGGCCTCACCGACAAGAACGGCAACCCGGTCTTCTACACCTCGATGCACTACAGCCAGGGCGTGATGGAAACCGTCAACGAAGACCTGCACATGTACTTCTACAATCAGCGCGAGATCCCGGCCGACCTGGAAGATGCCGGCCGCCGGCTGCTGAAGGCCTTCGACGTGCGCGAGCGTTTCTTCCATTTTGAATTCTTCCGGAAGCACGATGACGGCCAGATCGTCGCGCTGGAGGTCAACGTGCGGCCGCCCGGCGGGCCGATCCTGGACATGTTCAACTACGCTCACGACGTCGATTTATACTGGGAGTGGGCCAACATCGTGGTGAACAACCGGTTCAGCGCGGACTACACCCGCAAATACCACGTCTGCTATGCCGGCCGCAAATACAACAAACCGTATCTCCACACCCATCAGCAGATCATGGACGCATTCGGCTACTGCATCGTACACCATACGCACATGCCGCCGGTGTTCGCCCTGGCCATGGGCGACTACGCCTACATGGTGCGCACGCCCGATCTCGCCGAACTCATGGCCGCGACGGAGTACATCCAGGCACTCTAGCACGACCGAAGGACCGGAAACGCCACTTTATCGAACGAGGGAAATCAGAAAACACATGAACGTCGAATATCACAAATGGTGGAGCCCCAGCCTGGGGCATGACATGGAATTGAAGGTGTACGGCCATGCCGGCAAACCGGTGCTCGTCTTCCCCACCCAGGGCGGCCGCTTCTACGAGTACGAAGATTTCGGGATGGTGGAGGCATGCCGGGCCTCCATCGATGGCGGCCGCGTCCAAATCTACACCGTCGACAGCATCGACACCCAATCGTGGGTCAACTGGAACGCCCATCCGGCCGACCGCGCCCGGCGGCACAACGACTACGACCGCTATATCGTCGAAGAAGTCGCCCCCTTCATCCGCGGGCAAGGCCACGAGGGCCAGAAATGCATCTCCACCGGCTGCAGCATGGGCGGTTATCACTCGGCCAACTTCTTCTTTCGCCACCCGGACATATTCGACGCCCTGATCTGCCTGAGCGGCCTGCTGCAGCTGCGCATGTTTGTCGGCGACTACATGGACGACAACGTCTTCTACAACACACCGCTGTCCTACCTGCCCGGCCTGAACGATCCCTGGTATCTGGACCAGTACCGGCAGAGCAACATCATCGTGTGCGCCGGGCAAGGAGCCTGGGACGAGGACATGTTGGCCGACGCACAAGCCTTGAAAGGAATCCTGGATGCGAAAGGCGTTCCCTGCTGGATCGACATCTGGGGCCACGACGTGGCGCACGACTGGCCCTGGTGGCGCCGCCAGATGCCGTATTTCCTGCATCGCCTGGGGTTATAACCAACCCTGACCTGCGACCACTACGAGGAGACACCATGCACCAACCCCTTCTCCGCACCAAGATCGTCTGCACCATTGGCCCGGCCAGTATTGAGCCCGCCATGCTGACCCAGCTCATGCAGGCCGGGATGAACGTCGCCCGACTGAACTTCTCGCACGGCGACCAGGCGTTCCATGCCGCCAACATCCAACGCATCCGGCAGATCTCGGCCGAGCTCAACAAGCCCATCGCCATCCTCGGTGACCTGCAGGGGCCCAAGCTGCGCATGGGCATCATGCAAGAGGGCGGCGTCCCCATCGCCAACGGCGAGACCCTGATCCTGACGACCGAGCACATCACCGGCAAGCCGGGGCGGGTGCCGGTGCAATACGAAGGGTTGCCCGATGTCCTTGAACCTGATGACCGCATCCTGATCGATGACGGATTGCTGGAACTCGTCGTGACCGCAGTCGAAGGCCAGGAGATCACGACACGCGTGGCCATCGGCGGCATCCTGAGCTCCAACAAGGGCCTCAACCTGCCCCGTGCGGCATTGAGCATCCCGGCCATCACGGATCGGGACCGCGAAAACCTGGCGTTTGCCATCGAGCAGGGCCTCGACTATATCGCATTATCGTTCGTGCGTTCGGCCCAAGAGGTGCGGGATCTGAAAGGCTACATCAGCGAACTCTCCGCGTATGGCCGGCAGACCCCTGTGATCTCCAAGATCGAGAAACCGGAAGCCATCCAGAACATCGATGAGATCATCGAAGCGTCCGACGGCATCATGGTGGCCCGCGGCGACCTGGGCATCGAGATCTCCCCCGAAGCGGTGCCGATGCTCCAAAAGATGCTCATCAAGAAGTGCAACCAGGTCGGCAAACCGGTGATCACCGCCACGCAGATGCTGGACTCCATGATCCGCAACCCGCGGCCCACGCGCGCCGAGGCCAGCGACGTAGCCAACGCGATCCTCGACGGCTCGGACGCGATCATGCTTTCGGGTGAGACCGCCTCGGGCAAATACCCGCTGGAAGTGGTGCAGACCATGGCCCGCATCGCGCGCGAGGCCGAGGCCTCCATCCTGCACGGCGTCAAGCACGAGTACTCCGCCCTCCCCGGCCGCACCTTTGCCGAGGCAGTCGCGCACGCCTCGGTGGAGACCGCGCAGGACCTGGACGCCACCGCGATCGTCACGCCGACCGTTTCCGGCGCGACCGCCCGCACCGTTTCCCGCTTCCGGCCGCTGTGCCCCATCGTCGCGGTCACGCCCAGCCCCTTTGCCCAACGCGAGCTGGTGCTGTTCTGGGGTGTCTACCCCCTGCTCACAGAGCGCAAAAGCACCACCGATGCCGTCATCAACGACGCGGTCGAAGTAGCACATCGCGCCGGCTATGTGGAGGAAGGGGACGTCGTAGTGGTGACCGGCGGCTCGGTGGAGGGGGGCGGCTCAACAAACCTGATGAAGGTGCACCTGATCGAACGCGTGCTGGGCCATGGACAGGGGCTGGGCAGCCGGCGGGTCGTCGGCCGAGTGCGCCGGCTGGAAAGTCCCGTCGCACCGGATACACAGATCGCGCCGGACGAGATCATCGTCACCTGCTGCACCGACCGGTCTTTCCTGCCCCTCCTGCGCCGGGCAGCCGGCCTGATCAGCTCCGATAAGCAGCCGAACTCACACTGCCGGTTGATCTCCCTGGAGCTGGGCCTGCCCGCGGTTGTCGGCGTGCGCGAAGGGCTGGAGCCTTTCACTGACGGCATGCCCATCGTGCTGGATGCCAAGCGCGGGCTGGTCTACGAGCGCCCCCCAGCCCTCTGGCACGCCGACGAAGACTGATAGGCGCAAAATAAACCACACAAAAAAGCAAGCCGGATTTCTCCCTGAAATCCGGCTTGCTTTTTTGCATCTCTTACGAACCACGCGCGTTGACCAACCGGATCAACGCGGCCTGCGGCCTGACCCCAAACCGCAGCGGGATGCTTTCGCCCAGGCCGCGACTCACGAACATGTGGCTGCTCCCCCGGTGGAACCACCCGGCCGGCCGGCCGCGCGTCAGATGCGTGCCCTGGGTGTGAATCGCACCGATCACAGGCAGCCGCACCTGGCCGCCGTGCGTGTGCCCCGCCAGCACCAGGTGGGCCCGTGCCGCGCGCGGATCGAGCCAGACGTCCGGGTTATGGGCCAGCAGCACCAACGCTGCGCCGGCCGGCGCGCCGCCCAGGGCCGCAGCCAGGTCAGCCTGTCCTTCCAGCGCATCGTCGATGCCCGCGAACCACACCGTCGCCTCTCCCACCGCCAACGGTGCGGCCCGATTCACCAACGGCGTCACCCCGCGGCTGGCCAGCGCGGCCAACATGCCCGGCACATCGTTGAACGCCACCGGCAGGCGCACCAACTCGTTGCGCAGCACCTTCCGGGCGAAGTCGACCAGCTTGACAGCCGCCGGCCCGAGGTTCGCCAGGGCCAGCCGGCTGCCCGCGCCGCCTTCCCGCCAGGTATGGCCAAAAACGCCCCACACCGAGTACTCGGCATAGTCATGGTTGCCGGGGCACACAAACGCAGCCAGGCGCGGCGACAGCCGCTCGACCAGCGCCAACGCGACCGGAAAACCCGCGGCATCGTGCACCAGGTCGCCCGTCAACACGAGCACATCGTAGCGCTCGTTCGCCAGCAGCGCCAACAACCGGGCAATCTTGCGCGCCTGGACCGCACCGCGGGCGCGGAAGTGAAAATCGGACAGGTGCAGGATCGTCAAGCCGCCAGGTGGTAAACCGGCTGGCGGCAAACCGGTCGCTTGCAAACCGGCCGATTGCAAACCGGCCGCATCGATCTCGACCTCATAACGATCGAGCTGCACACGGGCTCGCTCCACTTTCGTCGCATACACCGCGGCCAGCGCACCGAGGCCCAGCGCGGCCAGCGCACTCTTTAATAACCATTTCATAGCTGGCTGCTCCGACCGCCCGGCAGCACGCGGATCAACACGGCCTGCAGCGGCGCGCCGAACCGCAGCGGGAAACTCTCACCCAGGCCGCGACTCACAAACAGCCGTGTCGCGCCCCGCTGAAACCAGCCGGCCGCCCGCCGCCGGCTGAGATGTGTGCCCTGGCGATACAGCGCGCCCAGCAGCGGCAGTCGGAGTTGCCCGCCGTGGGTATGGCCGGCCAGGACCAGGTCTGCACGCTGTGCGCGCGCATCCAGCCAGACGTCGGGGTTATGGGCCAGCAGGATCAGCAGGGACCCGGCCGGAACGCCGGCTAACGCCGCGTCCAAATCGGGCTTGCCGTGGCTCAAATCATCGATCCCCGCCACCCACAGTTCCATTCCGGCCTGTTGCACGTGTTGCGCCCGGTTGACCAGCGGCTGCACCCCGTGATCGGCCAGCGCCGCATGCATGGCCGCCACATCGTTACGCTGCAGTTGCAGCAGCTGGCGCTCATTGCGAAACAAACGGCCGAGAAGGCTGCGCAGCCGCCTCGCCGTCCCTTCGAGCTGCTGCCAGGCGGATTGGCCCGCGCGCTCATCCTTGCGACCCAACAACGCCCGGAACCCGGACACCCAATAATCCCGGTTGCCCGGCACACTGAAGGCGCCCCCGCGCGGGTGCAGCTCGCCCAGACACGTCAACGCGGTGGGCAGCCCGGCCATGTCGTGAATCAGATCACCCGTGAACGCGACGATATCCACCGGCTCGTCTGCCAGCAGGCGCCGCAGCCGCGCCAGCTTGACCGCCTGCACCCGCTCGGCCGCGCGGCAGTGCAGGTCCGACAGGTGCAGGATCACGATCCCTTCCGGCGGCAGGCCGGCCTTATCGACCTCGATCGTGAAGCGATCCAGCCGGACGCGCGAGCGTTCGATGAAGTACGCGTAAAACAACCCCCCGGCCGCGCCGCCCAGGGCCGTCAGAAGCAGTGTGCGAAACCCACGATGCATGCCGGCATTGTATCATAGCATTGCCGAACCTCAGGAACGCGCGCCTTGGCGATTTCTCCGTGAAATGTTGCAACTGACGGAGTCGGGCTCCCGCGCCCGACAGTGAAACGCGTGCGCATCGACCGATAGTGTGCTATAATCGAACCTATCTGTGAATCGGACCGATTCGCAGATAGGTTCGATCTGTGATTAATCCCCCAGGAGGTTCTCCGATGCTGTTGAACCTGCGCCAATATTTTCGACCCGCCGACGACGGCCAGCAGGATGGCCTGGCGCGCGCGCTCGAGCTCCTCGCCCGCCCCGATATCCGCACCGTGCCCCTGGCCGGCGGCGATGCGCTGATCGGCGCCGGAGACGACGCCGTCGAGGCGGTGGTCGACCTGCAAAGCCTCGGGCTTGACGACGTTTCGCTCGATCCCAGCCTGGGCGCGTTGAGCGCCAAGGCCCTGGTCACGCGCGCCCGGCTCGCTGAACTCGATTGGAAGTCCCCCGCCCCGGGCCCGACCTCCCATGCCGCCAAAGACACGCCGCTGCGCATCGTCGCGGCCGGCGCCCGGCGCTGGGGCGGCAGCGTGCAGCGCAACCGGGCCACGTTGGGCGGCGCACTGGTCGCGGCCGCAGCAAATGATCCGCTGGTGGTCGCGCTGCTGGCCTGCGACGCGCGCCTCCTGCTCTGCTCCCGCGCCGGCTATCGCACCCTGTCGCTGGCCGAGTTCATCCCCGACCGCCAGCAGCTCCTGGCCGCACCCGCGCTGATTACCGACGTGGTCGTGCCGCTGCCGCCCGGCCGGCTGACCGGCTACGCGCTGGCCGACGTGGCGCGCACCCCGGCCGACGCGCCCATCGTGGTCGCGGCCGCAGCGATCTCGGTCGCGTACGGCGCCTGCATCCACGCACGGTTGGCGCTGGGCGGCATTGCGCCCCTTCCCGTGCGCCTGCCCGAGGTGGAAGCCCTGCTCGCAGGCCAGCCGCTCACCGCAGACCTGCTCGCGGCCGCCGCCGCCCGCGCGGCCGAGCTGGTGCACCCGACCGGCGACTTCCGCGGCAGCACCGAGTATCGCAAAGCCATGGCCGGCGTGCTGGCCGAGCGCGCGCTGCAACAAGCATGGAACACAGCCCAGGCCGCGTAGTCCGTACAACGTACTGCGTACTTCGCACCTCGATCATGACAACGCAGTACGCAATACGCACCACGCAATACGCAACACGCACCACGCACCACGCAAGGAATGCAACAATGCAACTCAACTTCACCCTCAACAACACCCCCCGAACCTGGGATATTGCGGCCAACGAATCGCTGCTGGACGCGCTGCGGCGCCACGGCATCTTCGGCGTCAAACACGGCTGCGAAACGGGCGAGTGCGGCGCGTGCACCGTGCTGCTCGATGGCCTGCCGGTCACCTCGTGCACCATGCTGGCGGCCCAGGCCGGCGGCCACACGGTAGACACCGTCGAAGGGCTGGGCGAACACCCGGTGCAGGGCTGGAGGCACACCGAGGGCCTGCATCCCCTCCAACAGGCGTTCATCGAGGCCGGCGCGATCCAGTGCGGCTACTGCACCCCCGCGCAGCTCCTGGCCGCGGACGCGCTGCTGGCGCAAAATCCCGACCCCACCGAGGCCGAGGTGCGCGAAGCGCTCTCCGGCGTGCTGTGCCGGTGCAGCGGTTACGTCAAGCCGGTCGCGGCCGTGCTGCGCGCGGCCGCGCAGATGCGCGGGGAAGAAGTCCCGCCGCTGCCGGGTCGCCTCGACCCGCCCATCAACGTGATGGACCTGCCGCCCGCGCCGCCCGAAGCCGAGCCGCCGGTCGAGCCGTCCTCCGTCGTTGGTCCTTCGTCCTTCGTCGGCCCCCAAACCCAGGTCCACCTGCCGACCCTGGTCGTCGCCCCAGCAGAGACGGTGCACGTGGGCGTCTCCGAGCCGAAGGTGGACGCCGTCAAGCTGGCCCAGGGCAAGCCGGCCTTCGTGGCCGACGTCGAGCTGCGCGGCATGCTGGTCGGCAAGATTCTGCACAGCCCCATCGCGCACGGCGTCATCAAGCGCATCGACGTCAGCAAGGCGCGCGCGCTGCCTGGCGTCCATGCGGTGCTGACCTACCGGGACGTGCCGCGCGTGATGTTCTCCACCGCGGGCCAGTCGCACCCCATCCCCAGCCCGCTGGATTTCGTCAGCCTGGACCGCAAGATGCGCTTCGTCGGCGACCGGGTGGCCGCGGTCGCGGCCGAGTCCGAGGAGATCGCGCAGCGGGCGCTGTCGCTCATCGAAGTCGAGTATGAGGAGCTGCCCGCGGTGCTCGACTCGCGCGAGAGCATGAACCCGGGCGCGCCGATCATCCACGACGAGCCGGACTACGTGCCGTTCGCCGAGTGCGATCCCAAGCGCAACCTGGCCGCGCACATCCACATGGAGCTGGGCAACGTCGACGAGGCGCTGAAGACGGCCGATTACGTGTTCGAAGGGGAATACGAGGTGCCGCGCGTGCAGCAGGCGCCCATCGAGCCGTTCGTCTGCATCACCTACTGGGATGAGGACGACCGCATGGTCATCCGCACCAGCACGCAGGTGCCGTTCCACGCCCGCCGGATCCTTGCGCCGGTGCTGGGCCTGCCCATCAAGCGCATCCGCGTGATCAAGCCGCGGGTCGGCGGCGGGTTCGGCAACAAGCAAGAAGTGATGATCGAGGACATCTGCGCGCACCTGACCATCGCCACCAAGCGGCCGGTCAAGCTGGAATACACGCGCGAGGAGCAGTTCATGGCCAGCACCTCGCGCCACCCGATGATCGTCCGCATGCGCACCGGCGTGATGCGGGATGGCCGCATGGTGGCCAACGAGATGATCGCCCTCTCCGACACGGGCGCGTTCGGCAACCATGCGCTCACCGTCAACGGCAACACCGGTCACAAGGCGATGTCGCTCTACCCGGCAAACAAGGGACCGGATGGCCGGTCGAACATCCGCTTCGTGGCCGAAGTGGTCTACACCAACAAGCCGACCTCCGGCGCGTACCGCGGCTACGGCGTGCCGCAGGGCTTCTTCCCGCTGGAAAGCCACATGGAACGCATCGCGCACGAGCTGGGCCTCGACCCGCTCCAGTTCCGGCTGCTGAACGTCCTCCAGGCCGGCGAAGAGCACCCGATGTCCAAGGTGTTCAGCGAAGGCCGCGAAGCGCACGGCGAGCTGATCCTCACCAACGCGATCAACGAGTGCGCGCGCCTGGGCGCCGAGCTGATCGAGTGGGAGAAGGGGAGAGAAGATTCACCCCCGCTCCCCCTCTCCCCCTCTCCCCTGCGGCGGGGCAAGGGCGTCGCGCTCGTCATGCAGGGCACGGCCATCCCCAACCTGGACATGGGCGCGGCCAGCCTCAAGATGAACGACGACGGGAGCTTCAACCTGCTGGTGGGCGCCACCGACCTGGGGACCGGCTCCGACACCGTGCTGACCCAGATGGCGGCCGAGGTGTTGGGCTGCCCGCCCGAAGACTTCATCACCTACTCCTCCGACACCGACTTCACCCCGTTCGACGTGGGCGCGTACGCCAGCAGCACGACCTACATCTCCGGCGCGGCCGTCGTCGAAGCGGCGCGCAAGGTGGCGGAGCAGATCAAAGCGGTGGCCGGCCAGATCCTGGACGCGCCGGCCGAGGAGATCATGCTGGCCGACCGCCAGGCCTGGGCGCCCGACGGCCGCAGCGTCACGCTGGCCGAGATCGCGCTGCACAGCCTGCACAAGACCGGCCAGCATCAGATCATGGCCGTCGGCTCCTACGTCAGCCCGGCCAGCCCGCCGCCGTTCGCCGCGCAGTTCGCGGACGTGACGGTGGACACCGGCACCGGCCAGGTGACGGTGAACAAGCTGGTGATGGTGCTGGACTGCGGCATGATCGTCAACCCTGCCGCGGCCGTCAGCCAAATCGAGGGCGGCATGACCCAGGCGCTGGGCTACGCCGTCTGCGAAGAGATGCTGTTCGACGAGAACGGCCGGCTGGTCAACCCGCGCTTCGGCGACTACCGCATCTTCGCCGCCGACGAGATGCCTGAGATGCAGGTGCGCTTCATCCAGACCTATGAGCCGACCCACCCGTTCGGGGTCAAGGCCGTGGCCGAGATCCCGCTGGATGGCGTGGGCCCGGCCGTGGCAAACGCCGTGTACAACGCCACCGGCGTGCAGATTCCGGTCATCCCGCTGACCCCGGAGCGTGTCTGGCGCGCGCTACACAGAACATAGAGCTAGAGTTGCCAACTTTGTGAAAAAGTTGGCAACTCTGGATAAAACGCGCCGTGCGGGAACTGGCTTACAGACCCGACAATCCTCTCATGGTAATGTGGTGACCTGTACCGCAATCCGCTGGATTGCGACATGCGAGGATCATATGTCAAACAACAACATCCCACAGATCCCGTCATCCGAGATCACGCCCGAGAGCGTCTACCTGAACCGCCGCAAGTTCATGCGCGGGCTCGGCCTGGCGGTCGGCTCGTTGGCGCTGGCAGCCTGTGCAACACCGAATCAAACCGGCCCTTCGGCAGGCTCAGGACAAGGCCCGACCACGGCGCCCACGGCCCTTCCGGTGCAAACGCCGGCCGCTGCCGGCGCGCTGCTCCCCGCGGACGCGCAGCCAACCGCCCGCCAGGACAAGGACGAGCTGGGTGACGCGTTGACCCCCTACGCCGACGCGACTACTTACACCAACTTCTATGAGTTCGGCACCGGCAAAGGCGATCCCGCGCGCCAGGCCAAGAACTTCCGCACCGCACCCTGGACGGTGACGGTGGGCGGGCTGGTGAAGGAACCCAAAACCTTCGGCATCGAGGACCTGCTCCGCCGGTTCCCCAGCCAGGAGCGCGTCTATCGCCTGCGCTGCGTAGAAACCTGGTCGATGGTGATCCCGTGGCTGGGCTTCCCGTTGAAAGACCTGTTGGCTGAGGTCGAGCCGCTGGGCGATGCAAAATACATCCGCTTCGAGACGCTGCTCGATCCCGCACAGATGCCGGGCCAAAGCCGAGGCGATTTCGAGTGGCCCTACGTCGAAGGATTGCGCCTGGACGAAGCGCTGCACGACCTGACCCTGCTCTCGGTGGGCCTCTACGGCAAACAACTGCTGCCCCAGAACGGCGCACCCTTGCGCCTGGTCGTGCCGTGGAAGTACGGCTTCAAGAGCATCAAATCGATCGTGAAGATCGACCTCGTGGCGGAGCAGCCCTCCTCGCTGTGGATGATCGCCGCGCCGAACGAATACGGCTTCTACGCCAACGTCAACCCGGACGTGCCTCACCCGCGCTGGTCGCAGGCCGCCGAGCAGCGCATCGGCGAGCTGAAGCGGCGCCCGACGCTGCCGTTCAACGGCTACGCTGAGCAGGTAGCAGGGCTGTATACGGGGATGGATTTGAGAAAATTCTATTGACGCCGATGGCGACTGTGCTCCAGCGCATGTTCGGCGCAGGCTGAAGGATTACGTGTGCGAAGGCGTGCTGAACAGAGCTAAACTGCGCGCTTCCAGCTTGTACTTCGTGCCGCCCTTAACCTTGGTAAGGCGCGGCGCCGGCAGCGGCTCCTTGGTGTCCAGCAGCACCTCCCAGCGGGTCTCCCCGGACTGAACAGGCAGCCCGAAGAGGACGGGCTTCCAGGTGGGGTTGAGTAGGATCAGCAGCGTATCGTCCGTGACGGGCCGGCCCCGGCGGTCGACCTCATCGATCGCATCGCCGGCCAGGCGCAGGCCGAACGCGGCCGGTCCCTTTGGCTTCCAGTCCGCATCGGCCATTTCACGACCGTCGGGATGGAACCAGGTGACATCCTTGACCTCGGAGCCAAGAATCTGGCGGCCCTGGAAGAAGGTGCGCCGCCGCAGCCCGGGATGCTCGCGGTTCAGGCGGACCAGGTAACGGGTGAACGCCAGCAGCTCGGTCTTGGCGTCATCCAGATTCCAATCGATCCATGAGATTTCGTTGTCCTGGCAGTAGGCGTTGTTGTTGCCGCCCTGGGTGCGGCCCATCTCGTCGCCGGCCTGAAGCATCGTGATGCCCTGGGACAGCAGCAAGGTGGCCAGGAAGTTGCGCATCTGGCGGCCGCGCAGCGCCTTAATGTCCGGCTTGTCCGTGGGGCCCTCGGCGCCGCAGTTCCAGCTGTTGTTGTCGTTTGCACCGTCGCGATTGTCCTCGCCGTTGGCCTGGTTATGCTTCTCGTTGTAGCTCACCAGGTCGGCCAGGGTGAAGCCGTCGTGTGCGGTGACGAAATTGATGCTGGCGTACGGGTGGCGGCCCCCCTTCTCGTAAAGGTCGGGGCTGCCGGTCAGGCGGTAGGCCATGCTGCCCATCTGGTCCGCGTCCCCCTTCCAAAACCTCCGCACCGTATCCCGGTAGATGCCGTTCCATTCCGCCCACAGCACGGGGAAGTTGCCCACCTGGTAGCCGCCGGGGCCCGTGTCCCACGGCTCCGCGATCAGCTTCACCTGGGACAGCACGGGGTCCTGGTGGATGATGTCGAAGAAGGCGCCCAGCCGGTCCACGTCGTGCAGCCCGCGCGCCAGGGCCGAGGCCAGGTCGAAACGGAACCCGTCCACGTGCATCTCTAGCACCCAATAGCGCAGGCTGTCCATGATAAGCTGCAGGGTGCGGGGATTGAGCGCGTTCAGCGTGTTGCCGGTGCCCGTATAGTCGAAATAGTAACGCTTGTCGTCGGCGACCAGCCGGTAGTAGGCCACGTTGTCGATGCCCTTGAAGCAGACCGTGGGACCGAGCTGATTGCCCTCGCCGGTGTGGTTGTAGACGACGTCCAGGATCACCTCGATCCCTTCGCGGTGCATCGTCTTCACCAGGGTCTTGAACTCGGCCACCTGCTGCCCTGCCACGCTGCTGCTGCTGAAGCGCGGATCGGGGGCAAAGAACCCGACCGAGTTATAGCCCCAGTAATTCGTGAGCCCCTTATCGAGCAGCGACTTGTCGATCAGGCACTGGTGGACCGGCATCAGCTCGACCGCGGTCACGCCCAGCTTGAGCAGATGCTCGAGCACTGCCGGGTGGGTGAGCCCGGCATACGTGCCGCGCAGCTCCTTGGGGACGGCCGGATGGCGCGCGGTGAAGCCCTTGACGTGCATCTCGTAGATCAGGGTGCGATGCCAGGGCGTGCGCAGCGGCGCGTCGTTGTCCCAACTGAACGCCGGATCGACCACCATCGAGCGGGGCATGTAAGCCGCGCTGTCGCGGTCGTCGAACGAGAGATCGCCCTTGGGATCGCCGATGGTGTAGCCGAACAGGGCATCGTGCCAGCGGACGTGACCCGAGATCGCCTTGGCGTAGGGGTCCATCAGCAGCTTATTGGCGTTGAAGCGGTGGCCGGCCTCGGGCGCATAGGGACCGTGGACGCGATAGCCGTAGAGCTGGCCCGGGCGCATCGACGGCAGATAGGCATGCCAGACGTGATCGGTGTACTCGGACAGGCGGATCCGCTCGAGTTCCCGGCTGCCTTCCGGGCCATCGAACAGGCAAAGGTCCACCGCGGTCGCGTTTTGCGAGAACAGCGCAAAGTTGACGCCTGCGCCATCCCAGGTCGCGCCCAGCGGATAGGACTTGCCCGGCCAGATGGGCGTGGTCATACGTCCAGGTTTCTCACCTTCTTGGCATGGCTCTGGATGAACCGCTTGCGCGGGGCGACCTCGTTGCCCATCAGCATGTCAAACGTGCGATCGGCCACCGCCGCGTCTTCGATAGTCACCTGGAGCAGGATCCGATTGCTCGGATTCATGGTGGTTTCCCAGAGCTGCTCCGGGTTCATCTCGCCCAACCCTTTGTAGCGCTGCAGCGTGATGCCCTGCATCCCCCCGAACTCACTCAACGCCTTGTCGCGCTCTGCGTCTGAATAGACATACCGGGCATCCTTGCCCTTCTTCACCAGGTACAGCGGCGGCTGTGCGATGTACAGATGGCCGTTCTCGATGAGCTGCGGCATATAGCGGAAGAACATGGTCAGCAGCAGCGTACGGATGTGGCTGCCGTCGACATCGGCATCGGTCATGATGAGGACCCGATGATAGCGCAAGTTGCTCAGGTCCACCGCATCGCCGATCCCGCTGCCCAGCGCCTGCACCAATGACTGAATCTCCCGGTTAGCCAGCGACTTGTCCAGCCGGGCCTTCTCCACGTTCAGAATCTTGCCGCGCAGCGGCAGGATGGCCTGGAAACGCCGGTCGCGGCCCTGCTTGGCCGAACCGCCGGCCGAATCGCCTTCTACGATATACAGCTCGCACTTGGCCGGGTCGCGCTCCGAGCAGTCCGCCAGCTTGCCCGGCAACGTCAGGCTCTCCAGCGCACTCTTGCGGATCACCAGGTCGCGCGCCTTGCGCGCCGCATCGCGCGCCCGGCTGGAGGTCGTGCACTTTTCGACGATCTTGCGGCCCTCTTTCGGATTCCGCTCCAGCCACTCCGTGATCGTCTCGCCGAGCGCGGATTCGACCTGATTGCGAATCTCGATGTTCAGCAGCTTGACCTTGGTCTGCGACTCGAACTGCGGATCGGGCAGCTTGACGCTGATGATCGCGGTCAGCCCTTCGCGCGTATCTTCGCCGGTGAAGCTCGGGTCGGATTCCTTCAACAACCCCTGGCGCCGGGCCCAATCATTGATGGTGCGCGTGAGCGCCGAGCGCATGCCGGTGAGGTGCGTGCCGCCGTCGGGCGTGTTGATGGTATTGGCAAAGGCAAACACCGACTCATTGAAGCCGTCGTTATACTGAATCGCCGCCTCGACGATGTTCCCCTCGATCTCCTTCTCAACGTAGATCGGCTCGTGCAGCACGCCGCGATTCTTGTTGAGATAACGCACGAAGCTGCGGACCCCGCCCTCGAAGTAGAAATTCATGTAGCGGGCGCCGTTATCGGTGCGCTCGTCCGAGAACTCAATGGTCAACCCGCGGTTGAGGAACGCCATCTCGCGAAAACGCTGCTCCAGCGTCTCGAACCGGAACTCGGTGGTCTCGGTGAAGATGCTCTTATCCGGCAGGAACGTGGTGCGCGTCCCGGTCTCACCGTCGGAGGCGCCAATCACCTTGACGTCCTCCTGGGGATGGCCGCGTTGATAGCGCTGGAAGTACAGTTTGCCGTCCTTGCGCACCTCCACTTCCATCCAATCCGACAACGCGTTCACCGCCGAGACGCCCACGCCGTGCAGGCCGCCGGAGACCTTATACGCCCCGCTGCCGAACTTGCCGCCCGCGTGCAGCTTGGTCAGCACGGTTTCCAGCGCCGACTTGCCGGTCTGCTTATGAATGTCCACCGGAATGCCGCGGCCCCAATCCTGCACGGTCACGCTGCCATCTTTGCGAATGGTGACTGCGATCCGATCGCAATACCCCGCCATGGCCTCGTCGATGGAGTTATCCACCACCTCGTAGACCGTGTGGTGCAGCGCCTTGATGTCGGTGCCGCCGATATACATGCCGGGACGGCGCCGCACCGCCTCCAGACCTTCCAACACCTGGATATCATCTGCGGTGTAATGATTGGGACGATTATTACCCTGCTCTGCCACGTAAAGACTCCTGCACGCTTCAGAAGCCAGATTTCTGCGAGAAACCTGGTTTCTCTTGATATTTACTAACCGCTCGCCCTGCTGGCCGCGACGGCCTGCCACTCACGGCGCAAGCCGTCATAGTAGATCATCGACGCCAGCACCATCCCGGTGACCAGAAAGCCGTTGCCCAAAATCGCAACCACCGTGCCCACCAAAGTCTGCCCGATGATCCCCCACACGGCGCGCGCACCCAACATCAGTAAATTGATCAGAACCACAAACCCCAACGTGCGCATGCCGCTGGCACGCGCCATGATGAAACCGCGCCAGATACTGGACCACAGCCCCCAGCCATCCATGAGCATCACATCGCTGGCGAGAAACATCGACACCAGGAAAGACAATGTCAACCAAAGCGTGAGACCGCCCACTACTGCAAACACGAATGCGATGAACGGCTGGCTGGATACCATCGCCAAAGCTGTCACTGCAGCCAGGGGTATGCGCAAGAGCCACAAGATGGCGACTAACACCAGGTTCAGGACCAGAAGCCGGCCAAACAAGCGCAGAAACGGCGACCGCACAACTTCGATCGGCGCCGGCGCGGCCAAGCCCCCTTCTTTGCCCTGCCCCACGACAGCCCCGTTCAAGCTCAGGGCGGCCCGGGAGAGAAAAAGGGTTGCCAATACCTGGGCCAACAGCCAAAGCCCAACCGCCACCGCCACCGCGCCCCAGACGCTGTTGATCTCGATTGCGCCGGCCGCCTGCCCGAGAGGCGCAGCGCCGGGCAGGTGCAGACCGATGCCCAGCGGCGCCAAAACGCCGTCGCTGATCAACAGCAGACGGTTCGCCTGCACCGATGCCAACGCGCTTGTCGGCGCGAGCCACCCGGTGGTCACCGCCATCGCCAGATTGACCTGCTGGCCCAGTTGCGCCATCGAATCCTGAAAATAACCGAACGCATCGCCCAGCGCCGCCAATTGGGAAGGCGTGTAAACCGCCTTGACCAGCGCATTCCAGGCAATCACCACGCGCGCCAGCAACTTCTCCACCGAAAGCCGCGGCATCAGCCACAGCGCAACATCGATCGCCACCGGGATGATCATCAGCCAGAGGCGTCGACCGGCCAGGCCGAGGCCGGCCGTCAGTGCGTCGATGCTGCCGACGCGCGTAATAACTTGGGGTCTCACACTTCTCACAACGCTTATTTTACCACAGATCGGCCTGCTTAAGAAACGCCAGCCGGGCCCTTCAACGCCTGCGCCGGCTTTATTGACGCTCACAGGCGGGTAAGGTAGAATCCCAGCAACACGCTTGTCGCAGCGAACCCACCCGCGCTGTGCGCCTTTTTTGCCATGACCAGCATCACCTTGACCACCGACTAAGGAGTGATTTCAATGGAGAAATTCATCATCGAGGGCGGGCATCCTCTCACCGGCGACGTCGTCCCGGCAGGCAACAAAAACGCCGCATTGCCGCTCCTGGCAGCCATTTTCCTCACCGAGGGAGAAGTGACGCTGCATAACGTGCCGCGCATCGGCGATGTCGGTACGATGCTGCAACTGCTCGGCGAGCTGGGTGTAACCATACGCGACGAGGGGGACACGCTGCATCTCTGCGCCCGCAACGCGCACTTTGCCCGCCCGCGCGCCGAGCTCTTCCAGCAAATTCGCGGCTCCATGCTGTTGGCCGGCCCCATGCTCGGCCGCTTTGGCCAGGCCGTGCTGCCCCTTCCCGGCGGCGATCGCATCGGCCGGCGCCGGGTAGACACGCACCTGCTGGCGCTGGAGGCATTGGGCACCCAGGTCGAGTTCAACACGCGCGACTTCACCATGCGGACTGCCGGCCTGCACGGCGCCGACATCCTGCTCGATGAGATGAGCGTCACGGGAACCGAAAACGCAGTCATGGCTGCCACACTGGCCAAAGGCACGACGATCATCCGCAATGCGGCCTCAGAGCCGCACGTGCAAGATCTCTGCCAACTGCTCAACTGCCTCGGCGCCGATATCCAGGGGGTCGGCAGCAACACCATCATTGTCCACGGGGTGGACCGCCTGGGTGGGGGCAGCTTCCGCATCTCGCCCGACTATCTGGAGGTTGGCAGCTTCCTGGGCCTGGGGGCCGTCACGCGGGGCGAGATTCGCATCCACGGCATCGTGCCCGAGCACATGCGGATGATCAACTGGATCTTTGCCGAGCGGCTGGGGGTGAGCCTGCACATGCAAGGGGACACCCTGGTCGTGGCCGATGAGCAGGACCTGACCATTCGCGAAGACATCGGAGGCGCCGTACCCAAAATCGACGACGCGCCCTGGCCGCAGTTCCCCGCCGACCTGATGAGCATCGCGCTGGTGGTAGCCACCCAGGCCAAGGGCACCGTGTTGATGCACGAGAAAATGTTCGAGAGCCGCCTCTACTTCGTGGATAAGCTGATCGGTATGGGAGCCAAAATCATCCTGTGTGACCCGCACCGCGCGGTGATCGTCGGCCCTGCCTCCCTTCACGGGCAGGAACTCAGCAGCCCGGACATTCGCGCGGGCATGGCGCTGCTCATCGCCGCGCTCGCCGCCAAAGGCACCAGCACCATCGCCAATGTCGGCCAGATCGACCGCGGCTACCAGAAAATCGACGCCAAGCTGCAAGCGCTGGGCGCCCACCTGAAGCGCGCGGACACCTAGGAGGATCATGGAAAGTTTTCGCTCGCTGCTTGATATCCGTGGCGCAATCGCACCCGATGGCGCACGCGTGCAAGAGCTGGCCGGCAACACGACCGGTCTGGCCAGCCACAGCCTCGCCATCATCACGCACCCGCCGGCGACCACCAGCCGCGACCACCACCACACAACGGCCGACGAGGTGTACCTCGTGCGTTCCGGCCGGGGACGCGTGCGCGTGGGCCAGGAAACCCGCGCCATCGGTCCCGGAGATGCGGTAATCATCCGCCCAGGGCAGCCGCACAAGCTGTGGAACGATGGCCCGGACGACCTGGTGTTGATCGTGAGCTGCGCGCCCGCGTATCGCGTGGATGAAGTAGTCTGGGACGAAGAATAGTATGGGAGTCGGAGGAATTGGGCGTGTGGGAGCACTCCCACACGCCCACGCTCTCATGCAGCTTTACATAGCGGGCCCTTCGTCGCCGCCGGTCTTCTTATTGGCCGGGGTGAAGAGAGCCATCAGACGTTCCAACTGCTCGTAGATGAAGTTCTGCCGGAAACCGGCCAGCACGGCCGTCAGATACGGCAGCAGGCGCGCGCCGGTAGAAGCCTTCTCGCTGGAAATGTCGACCTGCAGGATCAGGAAGCCGCCGGTCAGGACCAGGAACATGATGCCGCCCAGCACCAACCCCATCAACGGCTGCACCATATACCACATCAGGTAGTTCCGGTCGAAGTTTTGCGTTTCCGAGATGTGCCACCAGAGGGTGTACAGCGCCCCGACCACCCCGCCGATGCCGCCCCAGATCATGGTGTTCAGGATAGGATTGATATTGAGCAGCGCCTCGCCCTGGACGCCGCTGATGGCAGTAATCCAGCGTGTCAGCGGTGTAGAGAAGACCAGCCCTAACAGCAGCAGCAGCAGCCACCCCGCTTCGTAACCCAGGATGCGCGGGCCATACGAGACCGACTGCTTGCGGCTCTCCTTGACGCGATCCAGCATCGCGGTCACCTGCATCATCCGGTACTCCGCGTTGACATACTCCTCGGGCGAATTGATCATGAGCTGGCGGGCCTCGCGCAGCAAGGTCAGCGCGCGCTCCGAGGACGCGGGCGGGCTGCTGAACTCCGTCGCCACCTGCCTGTAGAGCTCGTCGATCTGGTTGTGGAAGGCGCGCTGCCAGTTCTTCTCCAAGACCTGGTCCAGGCGCGAGATCACGATGGTCTTCTGCTCATCCGTGCGCTCCACGGTCACAATCGGCGCCGTATCGATCGCAACGACGCCCGGCCCCGGCGGCATCGCTTTCTCGCCGGGCATCAGCGGCGCCAGGGTGTCGGCCGGCGCCGCGTCCTCCGGGACCACAGGGGACTCGTCCATGATAATGGCGCCGAACCGTTTGGTGGTCGGGAGCTGCCGCACCGGCTGAGGCTCGGGCGCCGCCGCCCGCGTCCCACCCGTGGCCGCCTGCGGCTGAGCTTCGGCCGCGGGCGGCGGCACATCGATGGGCTCGGTGCGCACACTCTCATACTGAGCGTCCGCCGTTGTCGACGCACTGCCGGAAGGCCGTTGCGGGGTGCTATCCGGGATACTCGGCTCGGCAGTTGCAGCCTCGGCGGTTGCGGCCTCGGCCGTTGAGCGCCCTGTCTCGGCCGCCAGCATCTCATCATCGAGCAGCGCGGCCAGATCTGCGTCTATACCTGACCTGACACTTGACGGAGCAGTGGTGCCCTCAAAGAGAGCATCCAGCCCGCGGCCGCGTATGGCCCCGGGGACGGCATGCGTGTCACGATTGCCGGCGTTACTTTTGGCTGTAGTCATGGATGATCACCTCCGCAAGAGTGCGATAGACCCGCGCGCCTTCGTGGTTGGGAGCATATTCGAAGATCGATTTGCCTGCGGCTGAAGCCTCGGCGAAGCGGATGCTCTTCTTGGTGTAAAAGTCGAAAACACGCTCATCGAACAAGGCGCCTGCCTGTACAAGCACTTCCTCGGCATGCCGCGTGCCGGTGGCATACATCGTGCCGAAAATACCTGCAATCTTGAGCTGTGGATTCAACCGGGCGCGCACGCGATTCACCGTGCGCATCAACGCACTCAACGCCCGTAAAGCAAAATACTCGCACTGCAGCGGGATCAGCACGACGTCCGCCGCAGTGAGCGCATTGATGGTCAGCAGGCCCAGGTTCGGCCCGCAGTCAATCAGGATGAAATCATAACGCGCCGCCAGCGGCTTCAACGCCTCTTTCAGCAACGACTCCCGACTGAAGGCCGTCACAAGCTCTAACTCAGCCGCCGCCAGGTCGATGTTGGCGGGCAGCAAGTCGATCTGTGCACGCGCCGGCACGATGATCTCGGCCGCATTCTGCTCCGGATCGATCAGGATGTTATAGACGGTGCGGTTGAGGTCGTCAGCCTGAATGCCCAGGCCGTTGGATAAGGCGGCTTGCGGATCCAGATCGACCAACAAAACGCGGCAGCCCTTCTCCGCCAGAGCCGCGCCCAGGTTGATCGTCGTGGTCGTCTTGCCGACGCCACCTTTCTGGTTGGCCAATGCGATGAGTGTGCCCATGATGGCCGCGGATCCTTACGAAATGAAACGAACGGTCGCCGCAAATTATAGCACAGACCGTCCAAAAAATCATCTGTCAATTTGAGGCCAAAGCGCCGCGCATCCCCATCCAGCGATGATACAAATCGTTCTCGAACCCCATGCGCGCGAGCACCCGGCCCACTGTGCCGTTCACCAGGTCATCCACCGTCTGTGGCCGGCCGTAAAACGCCGGCACCGGCGGGAAGATGATGCAGCCGTGGCGCGCCGCCTGCGCCATCAGCTCCAGGTGGCCCAGATGCAAAGGGGTTTCGCGCACCAGCAGCAAAACGGGCCGTCCTTCTTTGAGCTGCACATCGGCCGCACGGGAGATCAGATCATTGTCGAAGCTGTGCGCGATCGCCGAGAGGCTCTTGATGCTGCACGGCGCCACGATCATGCCGGCCGTCTCGAAGGAGCCGCTGGCAATCGTCGCGCCGATGTCAGCGGTGCGGTGCACCACATGCGCCAGCGCCTCCACGTCGCGCGGCGTGTAGTCGGTTTCCTGCGCGATCGTCATGCGCGCCGCCTGGCTCAGCACCAGGTGGGTCTCCACGTCCGGTGCAGCGCGCAGCACCTCCAGCAAGCGAATCCCATAGATCTGGCCCGACGCGCCGGACATGCCGATGATCAGACGCCTCATACTGTCCCCCAATGGATCGACACCGTGCCCAACATCGCCATGCGGTAACGGACATCCCGTAACCCCACGTCCCGCATGATCGCCGCCAACTCGGCCGGCGGGGGCAGCGGCACCGCCGAGTGCGGCAAATAGGTATAGGCTGCCCGCTGGCCGCTGATCAGCCCGCCGATGATGGGCACCAGCTTGAAAAAGTAAAACCGGAACAACTGGCTGAAGACCGGGGTCCGCGGCAGCGAGATCTCCAGGCAGATCACACGGCCGCCCGGCTTCACCACGCGCGCCTGCTCGGCAAACGCCGCCCGGATATCCACCACGTTGCGCATCATGAAACCGGAACAGGCCGCGTCAAACACGTGATCGGCAAAGGGCAGCGCCAGGGCATCCCCTTCCGTGAAAGGGAACGTGCTCCCGGGCCGCTTGTCTTTGCCGCGCAGCATCATTTCGCGGGTCAGATCGATGCCCACCACCCGCGTGGTCGCATCCTGGCGCAGCGCCTCGTAGCCGATGTCCCCTGTCCCGGTGGCCACATCCAACAGCCGCCCGCCCTTCGGCAGCGCAGCCAGCCGCACCACCGTGCGCCGCCACACCTGGTCGCGCCCCAGCGTCATCAACCGGTTCATCAGATCATACCGCGGCGCGATCGCCGTGAACATCCGCCGGACGTAGGACCGCTTTTCGGCGGTGGAAGGCAGAACAGTCGAAGATGATTTCGCTTTACTCATTTGCAAACATCCAAGGCGCCAGCCGGCGCTCCAAATAGTCCACCAGGAAATAGAACAGCAGGCCCAACAGGCTCATGGCCAGCACGCCGGCGTACATTTCGGGGTAGGCCAAACGGCCCCAACTCAAGACGATGATGTAGTAACCCAGGCCCGATACGGTTGCAAACGACTCGGTAAAGAAGAGCACCGCAATCGCGATGCCGATGCTGACCCGCAAGGCCGTCAGCGCGGCCGGGATGGTCGCCGGCAGATAGACGAAGCGAAACAACGCCCGGCGTCCCGCGCCCAGCGAGCGCACGGAATAGATCAACTCGGGCCGCAGCGTGCTCGCCTGATCCCGCACCACCACCACGATCTGAAAGAACAAAATCAAGACGATGATGAACACCTTGCTGGTGTCTCCGATGCCCAGCAAAAGCAGAACGACCGGCAGAAAGACGATCTTCGGGACCGGGTAGACGAGGTACACGATCGGAGAAAACAGGCGATCCAACACACGGCTCTGGCCCATCACCAGACCCGCGGGCACCGCCAGCACCATCGAGATCAAGATGCTGATCGCCACGCGCCAGCCGCTGACCAGGAAATGCCAGGCCAGCCCTTTCGGCAGCTCGGCCGCGAAGGCGCGCAGCACAGCCAGCGGCCCCGGCAGCACCTCAACGTCCAGCGCCCAGCTCAGCAGTTGCCAGGCCAGCACCAGAACCAGGGAAGCCAGGGCCAGGTCACGGCGCCGCATCGTCGTCACCCGGCATGGTTGCCGCCTCATCGAGCGCCGAACGCAGCTCGGCGCACTTCTGCCAATAGGCCGGCTGCCCGCGATACCCCGGGGAACCCGCAGCCGGATTCTCGATGATGGTCGCACAGGTATTGGGCGGCCGCTTCAACACCAGGATCCGCTGGCCCAGAAACGCCGCTTCTTCGATGGTATGGGTGACCACCACCGTCGTCACGCCGGTCTCCTGGCGCAGTTCCAGGGTCAGCCGCTGCAAATCCTCGCGGCTGACCGCATCCAACGACGAAAACGGCTCATCCATCAACAGCAGCCTGGACTGCTGCAAGAGGCTGCGCGCGATCGCCGTGCGCTGCCGCTGCCCCCCGCTGATCTGCCCCGGATACTTATCCCGCACCTCCGCAATCCCCAACCGGTCCAGCCAAACATCCACCTGCGCCGCTGGAATGTCCGAACGGGGATAAGGCCGCAGCACGTCGTTCGCACCCTCCTTGCGCCGGTAGAACTGCCCCATCCGCATGGGCAGCGCCACGTTGTCCCATACCGTAGCCCAGGGCAGCAGCCCGTAATCCTGCAACACCAACCCCGTGCTGGCCCGCGGCCGCAGCACGGACTCGCCGTCGACCCGCACGTCCCCCCCCTGCGGCTGCCGCAGCCCGGCCGCCAGGTAAAGCAGCGTGCTCTTGCCGCAGCCCGACGTGCCGATGATCGCCCACGCCTCGCCG
Organism: uncultured Anaerolineales bacterium; assembly: GCA_964513075.1. Classification (GTDB taxonomy): domain Bacteria; phylum Chloroflexota; class Anaerolineae; order CG2-30-64-16; family CG2-30-64-16; genus DAOUBP01. Next base: position 40,759 of record CAZELR010000016.1, on the reverse strand, counting down.
GTTGCCACGGTCCAGGTGAAATCGCGGAAGACCGGCGCGCCCTCACCGTAGGCAAAGGTCAGGTTGGTGAACTCAACCATCGGCGCCACGGCCATCAGTCGGGCCTCAACACCACTCACCGCGGCCTCAATCCTCCGTCCAGCTCTGCCGGCGGCCCAGGCGCTCGATGGGCGGGTACGCCTTGCGCACCGCCAGCACGAGTGGGATGCCGACTGCACCGCCTACCACGGCCTGAAAAGCGTTCCAGGGCGCCTCAGCCAATGCAAGAGGCCAGCCGGTGTAAAACAACCCCTCGCCCACCAGGTAAACCGCCACCATCACCACACCGCCGGCCGCCCACGCGCCGGCCATCGCCCACGCGCCGCGGCGACGCCAACCCAGTAGGCCAATCAGCAGGCCCTCCAGGCCGTGCGCCACCAGGCTGAGCGGAGCGAATGCCCCGAACCCTCCCAGCAAGTCAGCCAGCGCGGTGCCGACCCCGCCGGCCACCATCCCGATCCAGGGACCGAACGCCAGGCCGGCAAACGTGATGGCCACATCCGAGAAGTTAAGGTATCCCCCCGCTGACGTTGCCACGCGCACCGAGAGGGTAAACACCACCGTGAGCGCAATCAGCACCGCCACCAGGGCAATAGCGGCCGGCGACAAGTGGCTAACCAACTGCCCTTGTCCAGGCCCTTTATTAGTCGAATCAGACATGCTCTTATGACTCCATACAAGACATCTGCGATTCACATGAAGCTGATTATAACTGAAAGTAAGGTTTCACAGAAACAGCGCGCTGGCAGCGGGGTCATAGTCGTCAGAATGACCCTGAGGATGCGAACTCCTCTCGTGTAACTTCTAGTCGGCACAGGTTCGGGCGGTTGGAAACCGCTGCAACCGTCACAAAGTCCACCTGCGTGGACTAAGTCCCAGTCGGCGCAGGCCGACTTCGCAATGGTTGCTGCGACTTACAGTCGCCGGGTGCGTGGACTTCCAGTCGCCGGGCGCCCGGACTTGCAGTCGCCGGATGCGTGAACTATACTCCGAACGCACGACCAAAACCCTGTATCGAGGCGCAATGACCGTTCACCCCACCCCGCTGCCTGCCGGCAAGCTGCCGCTGCCCTTGCTGGAAAGCCTGCTCACCCGCTTCGCGCCGGACGACCCGCGCATCATCGTCGGCCCGCGTGCCGGGGAAGACGCGGCCGTGTTCGATTTCGGCGATCGCTGCCTGGTGGCCAAGACCGATCCCATCACGTTTGCCACCAGCGAAATCGGCTGGTATGTGGTAAACGTCAACGCAAACGATGTCGCGGTCATGGGCGCGCAGCCGCGCTGGTTCCTGGCGACGGTGCTCCTGCCCGCGGAACAGGCTACGGCGGAGTTGGCCGAACGCATCTTTGCGCAGATCGCCGATGCCTGCGCCGCGCTCGGCGTCAGCCTGGCCGGCGGGCACACGGAAATCACCATCGGCCTGAACCGTCCCATTGTCTCGGGCACGATGTTGGGCGAAGTGGCGCGCGACCGGCTGATCTTGTCGTCCGGCGCGCGATCGGGGGATGCCGTGCTGCTGGTCAAGCCCGCGCCCATCGAGGGGACCGCGCTGATCGCATTCGAACGCGCTGCCGAACTGCAGCGCCGCGGCTACGGCGAAGACTTCATCGCGCGGGCACAGGGCTATTTGCACGACCCCGGCATCAGCGTCGTCGCGCCCGCGCTGCTGGCAGCCGAGACCGGCAAAGTGCACGCCATGCACGATCCCACCGAAGGCGGCGTCATGACCGGCCTGCTGGAGATCGCGCGCGTGGCCGAGGTAGGACTCACGATCGACCTGGACGCGATCCCGATTCCGCCCGAAAGCGCCATCTTGTGCCGGGAGTTTGGCCTGGATCCGTTGGGCACCATCGCCTCGGGCGCCATCCTGATGACGGCCGCGCACGCGGACGCCGGTCACCTGGCCGCGATACTGGCCGCAGCCGGCTACCCCACCGCCCGGATCGGCAGTGTGACGCCCGCGTCGGAGGGCCTGATCGCACGCCGCAGCGGCCGGCCGGTTCCGTGGCCCCTATTCGCCGCTGACGAAGTGACCAGGCTGTTCAGCTAGGGCCTAACTCTCATCGATCTTCATCCCGATCCCAGCCAGAAAGAACCGGAGTGACTGCATCCCCAGCAGCAGGATCAGCGCGGGCCAGATGAGGATGATCAGTATCGGCAACGCGACGCTGAGCACAGTGAACGCGCCCGCAATGATCAACAGCAGCAGCGAATAGACCGGGTGGGCCAGCATCGCCGCCAGGGCAATGCGGAAGGCCATCCAGATTGTAGGCCGCTCCAGGCTGACCAGGGCTGGATAGACGTGCATCTGGATGCCCAACCCGAGCAAAATCACATAGGCCCACAGAAACGTGAACGCCCGCAGGAAGCTGTTCGCCTGGACAAAGTAAAAGGCCAGGTTCAGCGCCATCAGCGCCAGCGCGGCCATGCTGATGGCGCTGATGGCAAGAGCGGGCCGCCAATACGCCTTGAACCCCTCCAGGAAGTGGCCGCGATTCGCATTGGTCCCGCGGGCACACCGCCGAGCCGCCACAGCCAATGCTGCGGTGGCCGGCCCGGCCGGAATCGCCGCCAGCGGCGCGATCCACCACGCTGTGTGCGCCGCGAAAAGCGCCCATCCGATCGCCACCGCCGCGCCCGCAAACACGCCGCCGGTGACCCACCACAACAGGCTCAAGCCCACCAACGAGAACAGCTCGTCGTAGAGCGCGGTGAGAGTTCGCCACGTCACTTGGAATACGCGCATCGGATTCACCTGACCTGCGGATGCACCGCTCCCTAATCGTTCAACAGCGCCAGGACACCGTCATGCACCGCGGGATTGGACAGCAGCTTGGCGTGCGCAACGTCGGGCAGGAGCGCGGCCAGCGACCGCTCCGCTTCCGGCGGCCGCAGCCGCAGCGTCATCTCCAGCCGCTTCTCGCTCACATAGGGGTGCGGCGTGGCCTGCGCGCCGGGAATCTCCCGCGCGCTGTAGGCCGGCACGGCCATATCGCCGAAGCTGACCGTTTCGTCCACCAATTTCAGCCCACCCGCAGTGATGCGCACGCCCGCGCGGATGTCGCCGTAGAAGGTGTGCGCCTCGATCTGGCTGGGCAGCGTGCCGGGCCGATTCAGCTCGGCCAACACCGGGCTTTCAGGCGCAAGCTGCTGATAGATCGGCGTGTCCGTGAGCAGCACACGCTCTCCCGGCAGCGTCTCCGGAACCATCCGGCCGCGCTCCTCCTTCTGGCTCTGCGCGAACGCAGCTTCCCAAGCCTCCACCGCCGACGCCGGCAGTGCGGGCGCCAGCCCCAACCGTTCCAACAGGCGGATGAAGCGCCAGATCAAAGAGTTGCGCGGGGCCAGCGCGGTCAGGCGCAGCAGATCCACGCCCCGGTGCGGCGAGCCGATGGTGATCAGCCGGCCCACATTGCCGCGGTAGACCGCGCCGAACTCATCTGCCGCGCGCCGGCTCAGGTAATAGCGGCTGATGATGCCGCCTAAACTGTGCGCAATCAGCGTCACCTGGGCGGGACCGCCCTTCGCAGTGCTGTCTGCGCTGAGCTGGTCCACGCTGCACGTCAGCTTCTCCGCATCGCTCAACCCCACGCCCGCCAACCGTGACGAGATCTGGCGCAGGTCGCCGCGATTATTGTACGTGCCATCCTCCGCCACACCATAGCGGAAGATACGCACCAGTTCCGGGTCCAGACCGCCGTGTTCCACCAGATACTGCCGGAACCCCCCATCGGTCCAGTCGCCCGGATCGCCGTTGAACCCATGAACAAACATCACCGGAAATGGACGGGACATAGGACCTCCAAGATGGTTTAAGGTTCAAGGTTCAAAGTTGAAGGTTGGAGAGCACAACCTTCAACCTTGAACCTTCTAACCTTCAACTTGTAACGATTTCTTGCAGCAGGCGCGCCGCGCCGACCATATCGGCGATGGCGATGTGCTCCCCGGGCGTGTGGACCGCGGACATGCCGGTGCTGAGAACCGCGCAGGCGATGCCCTGCTCGGCGTAGATGTTGGCATCGGAGCCGCCGCCGGTCCCCTGGATGCTGGGCGTGAAACCCAGCCGGCGGGCCGCGTTCACCGCAGCAGCCACCACCGGATGCCCATCGGCAAGCTTGAAGGTCGTATATGACCGTTTGATCTTCAGCTCGGCGTGCGCGCCATAGCGTTCGGCCGCGTCCTGGAACGCTGCGGCCATGGCAGCCACCTGCGCGGCCAGCTTTGCGTCATCGCGGCTGCGCGCCTCACCCTTGACGTAGACCATATCCGGCACGATGTTGGTGGCGACGCCGCCCTGGATGATGCCGATGTTGGCGGTGGTCTCAGGATCGATGCGGCCCAGCGGCATTGCCGCGATGGCCGCGCTGGCGACCACGATCGCGTTGATCCCCTTCTCCGGCTCGGCGCCTGCATGCGCGGTCTTGCCGTGCACCCAGACCTCCAACCCATCCTGGCTGGGTGCGTTCGTCACGATCGTACCGATGGGACCGCCCGAGTCCAGCACGTAACCGCGTTTCGAGCGCAGCTTGCTTTTGTCCAGCAGCTTAGCGCCGTTCAGCCCGACCTCTTCACCCACTGAGATCATTGCCTCCAGCGGCGGATGCGCCAGGCCATCCTCGCGCAGCGAACGGATGACCTCAAGAATGGCTGCCACGCCCGACTTATCGTCGCCGCCCAAGATCGTCGTGCCGTCGGAGTAGATGACGCCGTCGCGGATCACCGGCTTGATGCCGACATCCTTGCCGACGGTGTCCATGTGCGCGCTGAGCATCAGCCAGTCGCCGCGCTCAGCCGGAAAGCGCGCGATCAGGTTCCAGTGTTCGTCGTGCTCGATCTCGCCGCCCAACTCTGCAAAGCGGCGAGCCAGATCCTTGCTGATAGCCTCTTCCTGGCCGGAAGGACTGTCGATAGCGACCAGATCGAGGAAGGTTTGGATGAGACGAGTTTCGTTGATCAAAATAACACCTCATGTGATGGTTTTGTGGCTACATTATAGCAGATTCACCCCACCCAGACCACCTGCCCTGTCTCTGCCGTTTCATACCCGCCCAGCACATCAATGGCAGCGCGCGCGCCTTCGGTATGCAGCCAGGCGGACAGCGCCTGCACCGGCGCCGTCTCCCAGGCCGCGGCCGGGATCACCAGGTCGTACCGCTCAGTGGTCAGAAGCACAAAGCCCAGACCATACGTCAGCGCCGCAGCTTCGACCCCTAAGCCGGCATCCGCGCGGCCCTCGGCCACCGCGCCGGCGACCTCCGCGTGGGTGGACGCCTCCCGGTCGTAGCCGGCGATGGCCTCGGATAGGATGCCCTGCCGCGCAAGCTGCGCATCCAACCAAACGCGCGTGCCCGTCCCGCGCTGGCGGTTGACGAAGCGCACGCCGGGCCGCGCCAGATCCGCGATGTCCGCCAGGCCGGCCGGGTTGCCGGGCGGTGCGATGAGGCCCAGCCGGCGCCGCGCCAGGGTCAGCAGCGCCACGCGGCGCCCCGGCAGCAAGCGGCGGACGAAAGGCGCGTTGTAGGTGTCGCTCTCCGCGTCCCACAGATGGCTGCCCGCGAGATCGGCCTTGCCCTCGGCCAGCGCGATCAGGCCGCCGAGGCTGCCGGGAAATGCCACCTCCAGGGTGCAGCCGGGGCACAGCTGGGGAAACCGTGACGCCAGCCAGGAGATAGCCGGGTCATGGCTGCCGACGAAGCGCAGAACGGTGGCAGTCGCACCGCTGACCTCCTGGGACATTGCCCGCCAGCGATCCAACGCCGTGCGAAACGCACTCTCGGCTGCGGCCGGCGTATGGCCGGCCGCCAATACCTCCAGGAGGAACGCCTCAGCCTGGTGCACCAGCGCCGCGTGCCGCAGCGGCCCCTGGCCCGGATCCGCGGCCGGGAGCGCGGCCCCCACCCGCGTGCCCTGGCCGGCCCGACTGACCACCAGCCCAAGCTGCGCCAGCTCCTTGTAAGCCTGCTGGACGGTGCCCGGCGTGCAGTTCCAACGCGCCGCCATCTCGCGCACGGGCGGCAGCAGGTCGCCGGGATGCAGCCTGCCCGCCAGCAGATCCTGCCGGATTGCGTCGGCGATCTGGAGGTAAAGAGGGGTCTTGTCCACGGGAACTCCCTTCGGACCACCGTGCTGCAAACTGGACTCGAGGCTTTAGCCGGTTACGCTCTTGACCTGAAAAAGACCGGCTGAAGCCTCGATTCCCCTAATCTTGCCGTTACGCCGCGTCCCGGTCCACCGAGCAGCCGGGATCGGTCACCTCGACCGCACCGATCTCGGCCGCGGTGTGATCCAACAGCCGGGCCGCAAAGCGGATGAACGTGTCCACGTCGGCAAAGGTAGAAGCGAGGCCCACCGACAGCCGCACCGCGCTGACGTCCTTGCCGAAGCGGGCGCGCATCTCAGCGCGCAGCTCCTGGAACGACAGCGGCGCAGGGCCGCGGAAGAACTCGCGCATGATCTCCGGCGTCAGCCCGTGAGCCACCTCGCCCGCGCCCGGGTTGCAGAAGCAGCCGGTGCGCAGCGAAATGCGCCGGTGCCCCGCCAGCTCCTCGATCCGCCGGTCGTCGAGCTGCTGGCCGTCCCGGTCGTAAAAGCTCGCCGTAACGGTGCCGCCCCGCATCTCCAGGCTGGCCGGGCCGTGGAGGCGGACAAGCGGCTGGCCGGTGCTGTGCCTCAGCGCGGTCAGGCTGTCGATCAGCCAGCCCGCCAGGCACATCACCCGCTCGTGGATCACATCGATGCCCACCGCGGCCAGGTGGCGCAGGCCAATCTCCACCGCAGGGATGTTCAGGTAGTTGACGGTGCCATCCTCGAAACCGGCCTCGCCCGGCACAAGGTAGTGGCCGTCCCCCTGCACCGATGAGATGGTGATCGTGCCGCCCGCATACCACGGCCGCGCCAGCTTCTCCAGCGCAGACCGCCGCGCCAGCAGGCAGCCGAGGCCGGTGGGATAGCCGAACATCTTGTAGAACGACAGCGGCACGAAATCGGGCAGCCAGCGCGCCAGGTCGAGCCGGTTGGAAGGCGCAAAGGCCGCGGCGTCCACCAGCACGTCCCACCCCTTGGCCCGCGCCTGGCCGATCATCTCCAGCGGGTGCTGCACGCCGGAGAAGTTGGACTGGGCCGGGAACGCGAACAGGTTGTGGCGGCCGGGCTGCGCCAGGTCCAGGTGCGCAGCCAGCACCGCCGGGTCGATGCGCAGCTCCGGCGCGACGACCGGCAGATAGGTGACCCTCGCGCCCTTGCGCCGCGCATACTCGCGGATGCCGTTGACCGAATTGTGGTTGTCGAAGGTGAGCAGGTAGTGATCGCCCGGCCCGAACGGATACGCCTCGCCCACCAGCTTGAGCGCACCGCTGGCGTTCTGCGTGAAGATGGCGACGTACTCGCCCGGTGGCGCGTTGAAGTATTCCAGCACGTAGGACCGCGCATCGTCCACCAGGCACGTCATCGCCTGAGAGGTGGGGTTGTGCGAGTGCGGGTTGCCGAAGACGCCGCCGCTCAGCAGGTCGAGGTGCCGGCGCAACTGGCTCTCGGCGTACAGCCCGCCGCCGGTGTAGTCCAGGTAGACCTGGCCGGCCGCGTCCAGCCGCGCATACTCACGCTCGCGCAGAGCATCCAGCGCGGCTGTCGTCGTGTAAGACGGATACGCGGCCAGGAAGGCAGCCTGGGCCGCATCGAAGGTGGACGGATAAGCATGGATCACGGCGTTGTGTCCTTATATAAGTAGTCTGGAATCGAGGCTTCAGCCGGTCTCTCGCACCAGGCGCACCCCTCGTCAACTCGCCTAAAGCCTTGATTCCGATACGGTGTTCGTTTATGCCTTAGATTCAGCCCTCGTACTCCGGGCCATCCTCGTGCACGCTGGCATAGGACCTCACCTCGCGCGCCAGCCGGGCGCCCAGCGACCTTCGAGTGACGTCCAGATCGTAGTCCGTCTGCAAGCCCAGCCAAAACTGCGGCGAGTTGCCGAAGTAGCGCGCCAGGCGCAGCGCCGTATCGGCCGTGACCCCGCGCCGGCCCAGTACGATCTCGTTGATACGCCGCGCCGGCACGCCGATGGCAATGGCCAAACGATTCTGGCTCAGGCCCAGCGGCTTGATGAATTCCTCCTGCAAAACTTCGCCAGGATGTATCGGATTTAGTTTATCGTCCATCATGTCCGCCCCCCGTTCAGTGATAATCCACGATCCCCACGTCATATACATGCCCTTCACGCCACTCGAAACAGATGCGCCATTGATCGTTGACACGAATACTGTACTGCCCAGCCCGTTCGCCGGTCAACTTTTCCAACCGGTTGGCCGGAGGAATTCGCAAGTCGTTCAGCGTCAGTGCGTTGTTCAGCATGCGCAACTTGCGCAGCGCTACCTGTTGGATATCTCGCGGCAACTTTCGAGAGACTTGCAACAGGAAGATTCGCTCGGTTTCGGGATCGCTGAAGGATTTGATCACATGAAGATTGTATAACGGTTCACGCTAAACGTCAAGCGTTATAAACGCAGACGCTATGCCTTTGGCGTCTGCGGAAACTTGGCTTACAATGTCAGCACCGACAAACCGGAAGGAGTGCCTCAAATGGAAGAACCCATCTTCACCCTCGAAAAAGGCGCCATGGAACGGTGGCGCAACGGCGACCCGTGGGGCTGGGTGGAGATCAGCGCCGAGGATATCCTGTACATCGACCCCGGCCTGACCGAGCCTATCGCCGGCCTGGACGCGTACCGAACGTATCTCAAGGGCATCGAGGGCAAGGTCCACTATCAAGGCTCGGAGTTCATCGAACCGAAAATCGTGCGCACCGGCGACGCGGCGGTTCTGACCTACAACTATCGCTCCTCGATCTTCTCCCCTGACGGGGGCATCGCCAGCCAGACGCCGTGGAACGTTACGGAGGTGTACTTCCGGCGGGAAGGCGACTGGAAGATCGTTCATTCCCACTGGTCCTACGTGATGCACCGGCTGCCCGAGAGCGTAGCGATCCCTCTCCCATTACAGTTGTCGCCCGCAGAATTCACGGGCGTTCTGGGCGAGATTTATCCGCTCGAGGCCGCCGCGATGGCCCGCTGGCGCACGGGAGACCCCTGGGGATTCATCGAGATCAGCGCGCCCGACGTCACGTACTTCGACACCGGGACGCGCCAGCGCCTGAACGGCCGCGAGACGCTGCGCGCTGAGTATGCGCAGCGGGCAGGCAAGATCTTCTACGATGTCATGGACTTCGTGGATCCGCAGGTGCGGGTCTGCGGGGATATGGCCGTGCTCGCCTACCGTTTCCTGTCAACCCGGCTGAACCCGGACGGCTCGATTGCCGTCCGGACCCCCTGGAACTGCACCGAGGTCTTCATGCGCCTCGACGGCAATTGGCGCATCATCCACACCCACTGGTCGCTCATCAGAGGCGAGCGGATCTGACCGTTAGCAACCCTTCCGCCGAAAACGGACCGTTTGGGCCCCTTGATCTACGCCATCAACCTCCCAGCCGGCTTCCAGCCAGGCACGCGCCTGAACATGAGAACCGGCGTGGTTGGACCACCACTCGCGGTGACTGTACGCGGAAGGCGGCAATCTGTCACCGATGATCTGCTCGATCTCAGCAAAGCTGAGTTGTAGATCATTCTCCGAATGCAATACCCCGATGAGGTGCATTTGCAAAGGCATGTACTTGCTTGCCGGCGCTGTGCTGTACGCAGGCTTGTCCTCGTTTACGACGCCCAACCTGCGTGTATCTGCTGCCCCGATAGATGCTGACCGCGCAACCGCAAAGTCCGGACGCAAAACAACGCGGGCCTGAGGGGCTTCGGCGGCCTTGCCCTGTCGCTCCTGTCCGACGAAAGCGGTCAACGCCACGTTGACCAACAGATTGAGGCTGATCGCTTCGCGCTCCGCCAATTCAGCAAGACAGCGATGGAGCGAGCGCGGCACACGGATCATGAAGCGGCCGCTGTAGTCGTCAGCGCCGCGCGGTTCGGGGATCTCATAGTCCGATTCGAGCGCGCCCTCTAGCCAGAGGGGAATCACTTCCCGGATATTCGCCAACGCCTCCTCGGCGGTGTCCGCCTGGCTCATACACCCAGGCCATTCGCGCACGTGGACGAACCAACCCTCATCAGGCTCCTGGCGCAACTCGACAGAGTACGGCAACCCCAGGTAATACTCAACTGGCTTTTTCATCTCGCACCTTGTGAGACAGACATATCTCAACGCGCCTCGTCGTTTCCTGCCAACGTATCCAGGATGCGCAGGACTTCCTCCACTGCAGCACTATGAACATGCGCGCCATGCCGGGAGATTGTGACCGGTGGCGAACCTTGACGCTGATACCTGTGGTGGCTGCCGCTCACTCGGACGAGTTGATAGCCGTAATAGCCCAGCAACGTCTGTAAATCGTCAAACCGCACATTCTTCGGATGGCTACGAATCCTTGCCAGAAGCTTATCGCGTTGTGTCATGGCTGATCATAAACTTTGTTACTATATTAGTGATACCACTTATAGTGCGAAATGTCAAGAGTCAATCGGTGAAACGGCTGCCGTTGCAGACAACAAGTCCATCAGTATCTCCCCCCAGCGCTCGAACAAAAACAGATGCCCTTCGCCCGGCAGGTAAGTCGTGCGGCAGTTCGGGATCGCCGCGGCCATCGCGCGCGCCATCGCGATGGGGGTGTTGTGATCCTCCTCGCCGTGCCACAGGTGGACCGGTGCGGTGATGTCTTGCAGGGGGAAGCCCCAGGGCTTGGACGCCAGGATCACCTCATCGGCGAAGGCGGTCACGCCCTGGCGCGCCGCCTCGGCGTAGCTGCGCACGAACATCTCCCGCATCGCCGGCCGCGCCATAATGGCGCGATCGGCCGCTGCAGCGCCCTGACTGAACTGCGCCTGAAAGCGGGCTGGGTTGCGCTGCGGGTTGCGCGCCAGCAGGATCACCAGCCGCAGCAGCCAGGGTGCACGTTGGGCCAGCACGTAGCCGATGTGGCGCTCCCTGGCCGCGCCCGCGAGCGTGCTGCGCAAATCCACCGGCCCACTGCCGCCGACAATAATGACCGCGGTCAACCATTGCGGAATCTTGTACGCGCATGCGGCCGCGTAAGGCCCGCCGCCGGAGATTCCGACGATGCCGAACCGGCCGATGCCCAATGCGTCCGCCAGCGCGACCATGTCGGCGGGCCAGTCCAGCAGCGTGCGGCCGGGCTTGGGGTCGGACAGCCCGAACCCGGGCCGGTCGGCCACGATGAGCCGCACACCAAGCTCGCGCGTCACATCCTCATCGGGATGCATCAGCCGCGAGCTCGGCGTGCCCTGGATGAAGAACACCGGCGCACCGGTCAGGGCGCCGTACTCCGCGTACGCCAGCCGGCGGCCGTCGGGCAGGATGTGGATCTGTTCGGACAGCACGTGCGCCTCCTCACTCCCTGGGCAAAGACCGCAGAATCAGCGGCAGATAAACGTCCCGGCTCTCGGCAAAGCTAAACGGGTTCAAGCAGTGAGCGGCCGCGATGTACCAGGAGGAGGCAACCGACTCGATGATCGGGCGGTTGATGCTGCCGGTCAGGAAGTTTGGCAGCCCCTGAGCATCCCCGGCGGATGCCGGCTGAAGCAAACCGGTCAGCTCGCCCAGATAGTGCTGCCACTCAGCAGTCTTGCCGGCGACGCAATAGGCGGCGGCCATCTGCCCGGTGCCTTCGACAAAGAGCCAGTTCTGCTCCGTCTCGAAGGCGGCAAAGCCGTCCACGCCGTAGCGGCGCGGCGCGCCGCTGTCCTGATACCACGTCCGTCCGATCCGCAGCTCGCTGTTGACCGCCGCCTGGTGCGACTGGTTGTTGACGGCATATTCGATCTTGGTGACTTCAGCCAGGCGCACCCCGTTGTTGTTGCCGAAGTCGACGAATTGATCGTAGCGGACCTCAACTTTGCGCCAACCGTCGAAATCCAACGGCAGGAAATACCAATACCATTCCCCGGTCTTGTTTTGCAGCTTGACCTCGAAGCGGTTGCCGCTGCCGTCCCCCCGCAGCCAAAAGTGGTAGACAAAACCCGGCGTGACCACCAGGTCGATATCCCGCTCACGATGAAACAGGAACCACTCGTCGTCCGGCTTCCAGGTGTATTGCACGACAAGATCGTGGCCCTCCCCGTGCTGCGCCCGCGCCAGGTCTACCGCGATCGCCGGGTCGTCGTTCTGCCGCGCGGCCGTCCAGTAGGAATCGGTGTGCGAGTCGAAGACTTCGATCAGATAAGGATCCTGCGTCCGCGCCGTCAACCCTTCGGCGTAGGACAGCAGGCAGCGATAGGCCGGACCGAGCGCCAGGTAGCCCCAGGAAACGTTATCGGTCGGCAGGTTATGGGTGACCTGCGCAGGCCAGTTCATATAGCCGATGTCGTAGCAGTCGCCTCGCGAAACCCAGACCGCCGCGTCAAGCCACTGTTTAACCGACGCGCGAACGGCCTCCACACCGGAGCCCCGGAGTGCGCCGTAGACATCGATGCTGCCCTCCGGGTGCCGGAAGTCCATCAGGTCGCCGTTCTTGCGGAAGCCGCTGTAGATGCCGGGGTCGGGCGTCAGAGCTTCGAGACAGACGAACCACGCCGTCAAACGTCCGATCAGGGCGTCGTAGCGGCTGTCGCCTGTCGCCTGGCGGTGGTATTTCAGCGCGGCCAGCAGCCAGGCGTTATCGCCGATCCAAAAGTCGTTCGGGTCAGCGTCTGGGTTCGGGAGGCCGGTCGAGGCGAGGCGGAACTGCTGAAAAGCGCCCTGACAGGCGCAGGCCGGGCAGGCATCCGTCCGCCCGGCGAAGACATCGAAGACGCGGCGCGCCCGTCCGGTCTCACCGCCCGCGACGAAGGCAATGGCTGCCATCGCGTTCGAATAGGTGGTCGTGTCCTGCGCGCCCTCATACAGCGGCACGAGGCCCGAACCCTGCGAATCCTGAAGCTGTCCAAGAAAGCGCAGCACATCTTGCTCGGAGGCGCCCGTATCCGCATCGTACAGCGGTGCGGCCTGCGCCTTGGGTGCAGGCCACGCCGCACACGCCAATACGCAGGCCAACAAGAAGGCCTGCGCCAGTCTCCGCTTCATGAGGCGCCTCCTGTTCCCCAACACCGGATTTGGCGATCCGAAGCCCTCAAATCGCAAATCTAAATTCGAAATTCAAAAATTCCCTACCCCACCAGCTTCTCCAGCCGGTCCACCAGTCCGGTCAGCACGGCAAACGCAGCCTCCACCGGCTCGGGGGTGGTCATATCCACGCCGGCGACCTTCAGCGCGTCCAAGGGGTAGAGCGAGCTGCCGGCCTTCAGGAAGTTCTTGTAGTTCTCCGCTGCGCCGGCCCGTGAGCGGACGCGCAGTGCGAGCGCGTTGGCCGCCGAGATGCCGATGGCGTAGTTGAAGACGTAGTAATCCATATAGAGATGTGCGAAGGTGGCCCAGGTGATGCCGGTGCGCTCGCGATCCACGTGCACGCCCCCACCATAGCCCTCGCTGAACAGATCGGCCATCAGGTTGATCATATCGTCGGCGCTCATCCCTTCCCCGCGTTCCTCGGCCTGATGCACGGCCAGTTCGAAGCGAGCCAGGGTGGGCATGATGAAGAAGTAGCGGTGGAAGTTCGACATCGCCTCTTCGATCACCGAGATCTGAAACGCGGGATCGGGATTGGCCTCCAACAGATAGGCGCGCACCATGGCCTGGTGGAAGTTGGACGCGGTCTCGGCCGGGAACATGCCGTAGTCGCTGTAGAGGATCGGCTGGTTCTGCCAGGTAAGGTAGGAGTGCATGGAGTGCCCTAGCTCGTGGGCCAGGGTGCTCAGGCTGAACACGTCATCGGTGTAGCTCATCATGATGAACGGGAAGGTGCCCGGCGCACCGGCAGAGAACGCACCGCCCATCTTGCCCTGGCACGGATAGACGTCCACCCAGCGTTGCTCCAGGCAGCCGCGGCGCACCGTCTCGACGTACTCCTCCCCCATCGGCGCCAGCCCCTGGCAAATGTCCTCGACAGCCTGGGTGTAAGGGATCGCCGGTTGGCCGACGGTAAGCGGCGCCCAGATATCGTACGGCTCCAACGTCTCCACCCCCAACGCCTTGCGGCGCACCTCCCAATAGCGATGCCAGGTGGGCAGATTCTTCTTGAAAACGTCCAGCAGGTTATGGTACACCGCCGCCGGCAGATTCTGCTGGAACAGCGCCGCCTCCAGGGTAGAGGCATGCCGGCGCGCGCGCATGGTGAAAACGTTATTCTTGACCGAGGTCATCAAATTCGAAGCCAGCACGTTCTTGTGGGCCAGGTAGGTGTCCATGTAGCCTTCCCAGGCCGTGCGCCGCGCCTCCCGATCGGGGCCGGCCAGGATTTCATCCAGCGTGCCCTGGGTCACCGGCAGCTTGCTCCCATCGCCGGCGGACGCGGGCGGAAATTTAAAATCAGCGTCAGCCAACATGCTTTGGGTCATGCCGGCGTTCCCGAACGGGTCGGCCAGCAGCCCCAGCAGCTCCTCCACCTCGGCCGAGCGGACGTGCGCCTGTTTGCGAAAGAGGTCATCCATATAGTGGCTGGTATAGGCCAAAAGCGGCTCTTCCGCGATCCAACGCCGCAGCGTCGGCTCGCCGATGGCCAGCAGTTCCGGGTCAAGGAAGGAGCTGGCTGCCGCGGCCTGACCGAAGAGTCCCTGGGCCCGGCCGTTGCGCTTGGTCGCGGCCTGATCGGTGGTATTGACCGCGTAGGCCATGCTCGCATAAGTATAGAGCTTGTAGACGCGCTGCATCAAGCGCTCGACCGCCGCCACTGCCTCAACCAGCACCCCCGGCCCATCCGCCAGGCGGCCCTGATACGCCTTCAGGCCGGCCAGGTCCTGTGCAACGCTCGCGGCCTCGGCGTCCCATGCTTCATCGGATGGAAAAACGCTGGGCGCGTTCCAGGTATACTTGGACTCGATCTCATTGTGTGCGGGAACGGTTTTGGTAGACATTTAAGAACTCCTGTGTTCGTTTGGCGTATTGCGTACTGCGTATTGCGTACTGCGTATTGCGTACTGCGTATTGCGTGCTGCGTATTGCGTGTCACATTGTACGCAGTACGAAGTACGTAGTATCATGACACGCTATGTGATGAAATCGTACTCGTTGAAATCGCACACCGGCCGGTAGCCGATGCGCTGGTAGATATCGTTAGAGGTGGGGTTGGCCAGGTCGGTGAAGAGCGCACAGAACTCCCAACCCGCGTCCAGCAGCTTTTGGCTGAGCGCAGCCACGCAGGCCGACGCGTAGCCTCGCCCGCGCAGCTCGCGCGGGGTATACACCAGGCTGACGACGATGCCGTGCGTGGTGTGGCGCGTCTTGGCGGCCATCGATACCGGGCCACCATCGTCCCACAAAAACAGATCGCGATCATCGATGCGTTGCGCCGCGATCTCGTACGCTTCTTCGGCTGTGCCGGGCAGTCCTGCATCCTGCATAAAGCGATAGGTCCAGTCCGCGGCCAAGGGCAGGTCTGTCTCGGTCGCCGGCCGCAGACGGCCGGGTGCAGCGGCCGGCGGGATCACGTGACGCAGCTCGTAAGCCCGCTCGCGCAGGGCAGGACAATGGGCGCAGCCGGTCGCCGCCGACCAAAGCCGGACAAACGCCTCTGACGTGGCCGATGCGGCCATCACTCCCGGCACGCACCAGCCGCCGGCTTGCAAATCATCTGCGATCAGGTGCAGGGGCGCAGGATCCGCACCGCCGGCCGAGTACAGCAGGACGCGATGGGGCGGCGTCATCACGGCCGCCGCGACCAACGCGCCGTTCGCCTCCACCGTCGCCAGGAAGGGCGGCTGCTTGATCCGGTCGGGGTGCTCGGCCAGGCGCACGGCGATGCCCACGATCAGGTTGTTGGCAGCCTCGTTTTGTTCCAGCCAGGCTTCTGCGCGAGCCAGGAACGCCGCGGCTGCTTCATAACGGGTCAGCTTCAAGGGATACCCCTAATGACATTCAGGATGACTTCTCTGCTGCGAGAGCGTTCAGGTTCGGCCAGCCGTAAGCCACCTCCATGAAGGGTGTGCCGCCGATGACCGTTGCCTTGCGGCCGATGAGCTGGCCGCCCAACGCTTCGTAGAATGCGCGGGCTCGTTGATTCTCCTCTAGCGTCCAAAGCATTGCCGCGCGAAACCCTTCGGCCGCCAGGTGCCGCGCGCAGGCGGCCATCAACTGCCGGCCCGTGCCGCGATGTTGCTGCTCGGCCAACACATAAATGGCGTAGATCTCGCCATCGTAGCCCGGCGTTCCATCGCGCTCAGGGCCGCCTCGCGCAAAGCCCACCACGCTCGCAGCACCGCCGCCGCCGGCATCTTCCGCGACCAGGGTGAACTGCCCTGGGCCGGCCTGCGCGAAACTGTCACGCCAGCGTTGCTCGCGTACTTCATACGAAAGCCCATCCAGCAAACTGGCAGGCAGGATGTCACGATAGGCCGTGCGCCAGGTGTCCACGTTGACACGCACCATCTGTGGGATATCTTCGAACGTTGCGGCGCGAATGAGCATGGCTATGCGCGTTTCTTGGCGTCCGTCACGTCCGCCATCATCTCAACGACGCTGGCGCGGCCGGCCTCGGAAGCCGCCCCCATCATCTGCGCCAGCTCGGTCACCCGCTCGTCATCTGCCAGCACATGCACATCGGTGATCGTGCGCGCATCTGCCACATGTTTCGCGACGTGGAAATGTGCATCGCCGTAGGCTGCCAACTGCGGCAGATGTGTGATACACAGCACCTGGTGGCGCACCTGCCCGGCGCTCCCGTTCCGCACTGTCAGCTCCCACAGCTTGCGCCCCACCGTGCCTCCCACCCGGCCGCCGATCCCCTGGTCGATCTCGTCGAAGATCAAGGTGGGGGTCTCATCCGCGCGGCCGAGGACGGTCTTGAGCGCCAGCATCAGGCGTGACGTCTCACCCCCGGAGGCCACTTTGACCAGCTGCCGCAGCGGCTCGCCCGGATTCGCGGAGACGAGAAAGGCGACCGTGTCAAGCCCGTGGCTGTCGAAGGCATAGCTGCCCGCCGGTTGGCCGATCGGCAAGGCCGCGTCCGCGCTCACCACCGCGCCCTCCGAATCCGGAACCCAGGCCACATCCACGGCAAAAGATGCGCGGGCCATCTGCAGGTCGGCCAGCTCAGCCTCGATAGCACGCGCCATCCGCTCGCCGGCCGCGCGCCGTGCCGCGGAAAGCACCGCCCCCCGACGGCCTAGCTCAGCCAGCAGGTCCGCTTCCTCGGCTTCCAGCGCGCCGATGCGCTCCTCCGCGTGGCTGATGGTGTCCAACTCGACCGCCGCGCGCTCGGCATAGGCCAGCACCTCATCGAGGGTGTCGCCATATTTCCGCTGCAGGCCGTGGAGCAGGTAGATGCGATCTTCCACCTGCTGCAGCCGCCGCGGGTTGAACTCGATATCGTCGTGATAGCGCGCCAGCTCGTGCGCCAGGTCGGCCAGGACCGCGGCCGTTTCACCCAGTTGTTCGGCCAGCCGGCTGGCAACCGGATCGATGCGTGCAAGGCGCACCATCGCTTGCTCGGCCGCAGCCAGGGCATCCACTGCGCCCACACGCTCGCCGTCCGCCGAGTCATCCCCCCCGCTGAGGAGCATCACCGCCTCGTTGCTCAGGGCCGCCAGCTGCTCGGCGTTGGCCAGGCGCTTGCGCTCGATTTCCAGCTCCTCTTCTTCGCCCGGCCTCAGCGCGGCCGCGCCGATTTCCTCCACCTGGAAGGTCAGCAGATCGATGCGCCGGGCGCGTTCGCGCGCGTCCTGGCGCAGCCCCTCCAACTCCCGCCGCACAGCCCGCACGCGGCGCACCAGCTCGGCCAGCTCCGTGGCCTGGCCGTTGAGCCCCGCATAACGATCCAGCAGGCCGATGTGCTCCCGCTCGCGCAGCAGCGACAGATGCTCGCCCTGGCCGTGCACATCCACCAGCAGCCCGCCGACCTCGCCCAGTAAGCCTGTGGTGACGGCGCGGCCGTTGATGCGCGCGATCGAGCGGCCGGTAGCGCGCACCTCGCGCGCCAGCATCAGCTCGTCCGGCGCATCCCCCTCCAGCCCGTGCTCGGCCAACACCGGAGTCAACCGGTCGGCCGCCGCCGGGCTGAGCCGGAAAACGCCCTCGACCTCGGTCCGCTCCGCGCCCGCGCGCACGACATCGGCCGAGGCGCGGTCCCCCAGCAGCAGGTTGACCGCGTCGATGATAATCGACTTGCCCGCGCCCGTCTCGCCGGTCAGCACGTTGAAGCCAGGCGCAAACGTCAGGTCAAGCCGATCGATAATTGCCAAATCACGGATACGAAGTTCGTTGAGCATAAGGTCCGTCAATCAGTAGACAAAGGTTAAATCTGCGTCCTCCGCACGGCGGGAACCAGGAAGAACACAGTCAACGCGAACGCAAAGGTCACGCCTGCGCCAAGCACGATGGCAGCCGTGGAATCCCAGCGCTCGGCCGCTGCGCCGGCGAACAGCGCGCCGATGGGTGTCGTGCCGAAGAAGAAAAGCGAATAGACGCTCATCACACGGCCGCGCAACTCATCGGGAGCGAGCAACTGGATGATCGTATTGCTGGTGGCGTTCTGGATGACAAAAGCAACACCGACGCACGCCATGAAGATCAGTGTCACCCAAAACGAACGTGTTGCGGCAAAAGCCAGCAGCGCCAGCGGAAAGGCCAGGCTGCCGAGCGTGAGCTGCATCCCCTTGCCTTTACGTCGGCTCACCGATGCAACAGCCAACGCACCGATCAGCGCACCGACGCCCACCGCTGCGTTCAACAGGCCATAGCCCGTCTCACCGACCTTCAACACATCGACTGCATAGGCGGGCAGCAGGACCGAATAGGAAAAGCCAAAGATCGAGGTGATGCCGATCAAAGCCGTCAGAGTGCGTATCACCGGCTGCTGCCACACATAGCGCAATCCATCGCCGATCTCTGCCAGCATGTGGCGGCGGCTCGGCGGTCGGCCCACATCATTAGGCAAGTTCATCCCGGCCAGGGCGATCAGCACCGCCACGAAGCTCAGGCCGTTGATCGCGAAACACCAGCCTGCGCCCAAGCCTGCCAACACCAGCCCGCCGATGGCCGGCCCCACCACACGCGCCAGGTTGAACATGGTCGAGCCCATTGCGATCGCATTCTGCAGATCGCGGCGGTCATCCACCATTTGCGGCAGCAAGGCCAACCGCGCAGGCGAATCGAACGAGTTCGCGATGCCGGTGAAAAACGCCAGTGCTCCGATCTGCCACACCTGGAGCACATTGAGCCAGGTAAGCGCCGTCAGGATAAATGCGCTCACCATCATGGCGATCTGGGTCAGCATCAGCAGCCGGCGTTTGGACATCCGGTCCGCAATGGCGCCCGCGGGCAGCATCAGGAAGAGTGTCGGAATGCTGCCCACGGCCGTGATGGTGCCCAGAGCGAGCTTCGAGCCGGTGATCTGGTAGACCAACCACCCTTGGGCGACCAACTGCATCCACGTGCCCGCCAGCGACAACGCCTGGCCGATGAACCAGCGTCGAAAATTGGGATAGCGCAGGGCCGCAAAGGTGACCTGCAAGCGAGACACGGCAAAAGAGCGCTGCATAAGACGACACTAACACCAAACGGTCAAAGCAAGCGCGCGTAAAGCGTGCTCGCGGCCAGGGCCGCAGCCAACAGGACATCCCAGCGCACGAACAACCCCGGAAACCCCACCAGGACCAGCCCCACAACCAGGACCCCCAAGATGAACAGGGCAGCCGCAAGTCCCTTCATGCCGCGCGCCCGGCGCCTGCGCAGGACGCGGCGGATCGCCTCCGCGACCAGCCCGCCGGCAGCCGGCCCGGCCAGAAACGCGATAATCAGGCTGAAGAAACCGAAAATGCCCAGCAACGCATAGGCCACCGCGCCCAGGACGGCCCCCAGAATGAGGGCGACCGCGCCGCCGATCAATAAGTCGCCCCGGCCGCCGTTGTAAAAGACCTTCTGCTGGCCGCGCACACATTCCTTGCAGCGATAGCCCACCTCGGTCAGCACCGCGCACTGAACGCAAATCGGCTTCTCGCAGCGGTTGCAGCGCAGCATGGTCTCGCGGGTGGGGTGGTTGGCGCAGTACAGCGGCTGCGGCTCCGTCATTGTAGCCTCACCATCGCAGCCGCTCCATCAACGTCCGGTAGAAATACGCCCGGTCCTGCACGTGCACGAACTGGCTGGTGTGATCGCTGGCGCGCACTTCGACGCGGTCCCCTTCGGCCAGGGCGATCTCGAACTGACCGTCTACGGTCAGAATCGGTGCATAATCAGCGTGGGCCTCCAAAGTCACCGTCGCCCCTTGTGCCAGCACCACCGGCCGATCCAGGCTCAAATGCGGGCAGATCGGCATCAACAAGATGTTCTTAAGCTCAGGCGGCAGGATCGGCCCGCCGGCCGCCAACGCATAACCGGTGCAGCCTGTAGGCGTGGAGACGATCACACCGTCCGCGCGGTAGCTGGTCAGATAGCTCTGATCGACCCAGGCCTGGACCGTGATGATGCGCGCCAAGCCGCCGCGGCTGATCACGACGTCATTAAGCGCCAGATAGGAATGGTTGATGGCCGGCTGCCCCGCCCTTGCCACTGCAACGTCCAGCAGCATGCGCTCTTCCAGCCAATAATCCCCGGCCAACATCCGGGTGAACGGCGTTTGCCAATCATCGGGCACGACCTCGGCCAGAAAGCTGACCCGGCCCAGCTTGACGCCTATAATCGGCACGCCATCGGCATTGTTGCCGCCGGCATGGTTGCCGCCGGCATGGTTGCCGCCGGCATGGTTGCCGCAGCTGCTGCCGATGCGCGCAGCGCGCAGCATCGTGCCATCTCCGCCCAGCGTCACCAACAGGTCCAATCCTGCCACATGCGCCAGCGCCTCCGGCTCATCCCAGGCGGAACCGGTCCACACGGTGCAGCCCTGGTCGTGCAGAAAGTCGGCCATGCGCTCCGCCAGGCCGATCGACTCCGGCTTCTTAGGATGGATCAGCAGACCGATGGCGCGGAAAGCAACATCCTTGGAACCGTTCGCAGAACGCATCAATAGGGCCTTCCTTCTTCCAGATACCTGCCGAGCTGAGCCGCGTAGTCGCCTTCGATGCGCTGCACCTGGCAGCCGCTCAGGCGTAAGCCTTGCTCAGTCATGGCGCTCACTGCCGACGCACCCCCCAGGATCGTCACATGTCGAGCCTGGCGCGCCTCGCTCTCATCACTGCCCACCACGGGCCGGAAGCGAGCCGCATAACGCAGAGTGGCCAGGAAATCGTCCTTGGAGCGCGCCGAGCTGCCCACCAACAGATAGTGTTCGATCGTCTTGCCGGCCCGTAACGCCTCCAGGTCAAAATCTACCTGCGCCGTATTCCGCCCATCCAAAAGAATGCCGGCCTGCGTTTGGGTGCTGCCCGTCGGCGGCTCCGTGTCGAGCACCATAGCCCGATACGCGCCGGGCCCCAGGCCGTCAAACGTGTACACCTCATCCTGTGTGACGATGGTCGTACGCGAATCGACTCGCGCGCCGGCGTCATCCGCCAACGGCCCCTCTAACAGCACGATTCTTCCGGCTCCGCCCTTCGCTCGCCCCGTAACACGGCTCTCCTCGCGGGCAACGTCCTCATACCTTGGCGCTGGCAATTCAAAATCAGCCGTGAATTGGTTGGCGCCATCCAGAACAATGTTCTCGCGCACCGCCAAATCATTCAGGGCCGGGTCGGCCGGCAGCACCGCCAGGCGATACACGCCTGCGGGCAAACCGAAAAACGCATATTGGCCGTTAGTCACTGTCGTCTGGCGCGCCTCTCCTGGACCCGTCAGCAGCATCAGCAATCCGTCGCTGCTCAACCCCGGGCCGCCGGCATAGGCTACGGCGCCGCCGATGACGCTGTTTTTCGCCGGCACGACAGGTTCCGGCGGCGTCGCGGGTTCGCCCGGCTCGTCTGGCGGTGGCGGCTCGGGGACAACCGGCTCCTCGCCCGGCGCTGGAGGCTGGGTCTGACCCGCGTCCTCGAAACGGACCCAAACCACCCGGTTCGGTTCAAGCTGGACCTCGGCGCGCACGGTGTGCGCCAGGCCTGCCGCATCCTTCTCTTCCAGCTCGACGAAGTAAGCGCCGGCGCCCAGCGGCGCGAACTCACAGGCATCGGCGCCATACTCGGGCTTGCTGCCTGTCACCTGGGTGATGCCGCCCCAGCCCTGCGTCGCCAGGCTGACCGCGCGGCCCGGCTGACCCACGACCCGGCAGCGCACCACACAGAAGCCGGGACCGGGCCCCCCGTCCTCGACCACCGCCTTCAATCCGCTGGCCGCGCCACCCGGGAGCACCAGATCGACCTGCGCCTGGCTGTTGGCGTCCACCTTGATGCCGGCCTTCTCCGCCACCACCGCCGAGCCCTGGCCTGCCTCCAGAAGCTGCACCGTAAACGTGCCGGCCCGCAGCTTCTCGAAGCGATACGCACCATCCTCGGCCGAACGGACCTGCGCAACAGGCGCGGCCGCAGGCGGCTGCAGCAGTTGCAGCGTACGTCCGGACACCGAAGCCGCAGCCCCCTGCGCGCGGACCACCTTACCCGCGATCGCACCGGTCGTTGCAGCCGGCGCCTGACCAGCCTGCTCGGTAAAAGTCACCCAACAGACGCGGCGGCCGTCCACGATCACCTCGGCCACCGCCTCGATGCCCTGGGGCTGAACGCTGTACTTGCCAACCCCCAAGGGTGAAAACTCACAGACGTCGGAGCCATACTCGGCCTTAGAGCCGGTTCGCTGCGTAAACCCCTCCCAGCCCACGGTCCACAGCCGCACAGGCACATCGACGCGGCCCTTGACACGACACCGCACCACGCCAAAGCCCGGTCCCGGCCCGCCGTCGCTCACCTCCCAGCCCCAACCCGGCGTCGCGAGATCCGCAACGACCTCGTTGCGCCCATCTAACACCACATCCTTTGCCGGCATAGATGCCGCGATGTCCGTGCTGACCAGCGCCACCGTATAGGCGCCCGCGGCCAGGCCCGTGAAGCCGTAGGCGCCGTCGGCCGCCACAACTTGCTCCTGAGACCAACCATCGCCCGGACGGCTGAGCAGCACCTTCTTGCCCGCCCCGCCGCGCACCGTGCCGCGCACAACACTGGCGGCCACCACCACCGCGCTGCCGCTGACATCAAAATTCGCCGCCGCCGCAGGACGCTCGCGCGTCAGTACGACCTCCTGCTGCTTGCCCGCGTCCGGCAAGCTCACCAGGTAGCGCTCCAACGGCACGTCCGTCAACTCATAACGCTCATCGGTCCCGACGCGCCCCGTCAACGTCCAGCCATCGCCGCGTGCAGCCTGGACCGTCAACCCCGGTCCCCCGCGCACGGCCCCGCTGATCCGCCCCGCGACGCCCACCTCACCCCGCCACTGGCGCACTTGCTTCGGCTCAGCCTTCAATGCATCGACCGTCGGCAGCCTACCCTCCGGCCAGCGGCTGCTATACCACGCCTGGCCCTCCCACTCCGAGGCCCAACTCCCCAGGCTGTAATTGCCCAATAACCAAAACGCCGTGCAAAAATAGTAGTCGGGCGCATGGTCGAAACGACTGCTGGTGCCCATCATGATCCGGCACGCTTCCAGGGTCTGCGCCATGTGCAGCTGCGGCGTCGTGGCAGGATAACGCGGATCGGGCTGCTCACCGACGATGTAACCGTTCTCGGTCGCCAAAAGAGGCAGCGAGCGTCCGATCTGGTCGCGAATGAGCTTGTCGTAACGCTCGTACGCACGCCAACAGGAGGGATCGTCAAACACCGTCGCACCCGGATTGGCATTCCGCCTGCGCTCGTCGTTCACCCGTTCCAGGCTCCAGCCGCGCCAGGCCGTGTCCCCCCACCCTTCCTGCGCCAGACGATCATAAAAGTCGGCCGTATAAGGCGCACCTTGCTGGTTGCCGGCATCGTAAGGATAATCCAGGGGATGATTCAAGCTATAGTTGTGAACTGCCTGCCACACCGCCTCTGAAAACAGATCCCGGCGCCCCAGGCGGCAGATCTCACCCACCAGATCCCATTTGGTGCCGGTTGCCAGGGCGGGCACGGCTGGGTAACCGCCGAGCTTGAGGATCGCCTCCATGTCCGCGATAGCATTCTGCGCCACAATCGTTATCGCATCCGGCGGCACCTCGCGGCTCTGCCATTCGATGCCCAGGTCCGGTTCGTTATTGAACTCGAAATAGCGCACCCCAGCCGCCACAGAATCACGCACGGCCGCCAGCAGCTTCTCATCCAACACGCCCGGATTGGGCTGCGGCCGATAGATGCGGAGAATGGGCATGATGTCGTTTTTCAGCAGCAGCGTCGCGAATTCCAGCGCGCCGTCATGGTTGGCGATCTTGACCCACTTGACGCCCATCGCAATCAACTCAGGCAGCCAATACTCCCGGATCTTTCCCATGCCCACGATGGCCGGGTAGCCGGCATTCCAATGAACGCCGATGCCGGTATCGTTTTTGGGACGAGGATAATCGCGCAGTTCCATGTAAGCCTCCGTACGGCATGTTTGCCGCGCTGGCCAACGCCGTTGCTGGCAACGCCCTTACAGCCGGTCGCGCAACCAATCGGCCACGCCCGCCAAAGGCACCGTCACCTGCTGGCCGCTGGCCAGGTCGCGCGCGACCGCGACGCCTTGAGCCAATTCCTGATCGCCGATGATCAGGGCATACGTGGCGCCCACCTTGTCCGCGCCCTTGAGCTGGGACTTGAGGCTGCGTCCGCCGAACGCAATCAACGCGCCGATGCCGGCCTCCCGCAAATCACGCACCAGCTTCAGCCCCATCAACCGGGCCGGCTCGCCCAACGGCAGCACTTGCACGCGCGGCGCCGGCAGTGGCGGCGGCTGCACCCCCTGCTGCTTCAGGCTGGCGATCACGCGCTCGATGCCCATGCCAAAGCCGATGCCTGGCGTCGGCGGGCCGCCCAATTCCTGAACCAGCCCATCGTAACGTCCCCCACCGCACACGGCCGACTGCGCGCCGATCCCCTCGGCCCACGCCTCAAAGACCGTCTTGGTGTAATAGTCCAGGCCGCGCACGAGCCGGAAATTGATGCTATGCGGCATGCCGAGCGCATCCAGGTAGCCACGCAAAGCAGCCAGGTGGGTGGCGCACTCTTCGCACAGATAGTCCGCGCTGTGGGGTGCACCGTTCAGCAGCAGCTGCGCTGCCTCCTCCTTGGAATCCAGAAGCCGCAATGGATTAATAGCCAGCCGGCGCCGGTCCACATCGTTCAACTGGCCCTCGAAAGCCCCAAAGTATTCAATCAATGCGCGCCGATAGCCTGGACGGCACTGCGGGCAGCCGGTGGAATTGAGTTGGAAGCTCAGGCCCTTATATCCCAGCCGCGTCAACAGCGTCCAGACCACCGACATGACCTCCAGGTCGACCGCGGGATCTATCTCCCCTAGCATCTCGACGTTAAACTGATGGTGCTGGCGGAAGCGGCCTGCCTGCGGACGCTCATAGCGGAAGATTGGGCCGATGGAATAGAGCTTAACCGGCGTCGGCCAAACGTACATGCCGTGCTCGATGTAGGCCCGCATGATGCCCGCCGTAAACTCCGGCCGGAGCGTGATCTCAGCGCCGCCCTTATCCTGGAAGGAGTACATCTCCTTATCCACGATGTCGGTGCCTTGGCCGACGCCGCGCACGAAAAGACCCGTATCCTCGAAGATGGGTGTGTCGATCTGTTGCAGACCGAACAGCGCCGCCACCTTGTGCATCTCTTCGGTGACGTAGCGCCAGTAAGGACGATCGGCCGGCAGGATATCCTGGGTGCCGCGAGGGGCTTGATACGCCATATTCCTCCAAATGAGGCATCCCCGCACTCGCTGAAATGCTTGCAGCCTGACCAGTCCAGGCCTCCCGCGCGCGGAGATATTATTGGCAATATTATAGCGTATTCCGGAGCGGATGTCTAAAGTGTCAGCGTTGGGGGTGCACGCTGAAGTACTGCTTCAGGAACGGAAAAACCTCGTCCAGCACCTCATACGACTGCCAGCCGGGCGAGGCGGTCGCGGCAAAAATCGCCGCACCCTGCACATACGCATCCTGTTGGAGCTGCGCATCGTACCAGGCCAGGAGTTCCATGTAGTTGCCGGGAGCATCGGTGCCCATCCCCAGCTCAGCCCAATAGCCGGCAAAATCTTTCCAGCCCATGCCGTCCGGCCCCGGCCGATTCTCGACGAGGCCGTCAACGCCGATTTCAGTCAGCAGTAACGGCAACACCAGGTTATTTGGCTCCAGGTAGCCCCGATAGACCTTGCGGTAACGCAGCGTCAGCCACCCTTCTTGCGCCCGATCGCTGCCCCAACCCAGGAGCTCCTGCGGTGTGCCGAATTGCATGGTGGGCGCCGAGTACTCATGCAGCCCCAAGAAACCCCGGTGCTCGATCGCAGCTTCCAGCGCAGGCCGGAACTGGGGCCACCATTCCAACGGCGGCGTGCCCGCGCTGAAGTTGCCCACCACAGAACGGACGCCCGCGGCCGCCAGCAGCCGGGTGCGATGCGCCTCAAACTCCCCATACCGCGCCATCTGCGCCGCGTCCGAAGGGGACGGCTCGTTATAGGATTCCCAGCCGTCGAAGGTCGCGAGGCGCCTGGGCTCCGTGGCGATCGGCAGCAAACGGTCGACGAATGCCTGTGCTGCGGCTCGTGGGTCGGCTAAGTTCGCCAGATCGATCTGCGGCAGTTCGAGCCGGCCGACCAATAACACCGCCGGCGCATTCTGCTTGATCTCCACAGCAAAATTCGAGTCGTACTCCAACGTCTTGACCAACGCCACGTTGCCTGTCCGCAGCAGTTCAAAAATGCGCGGATCATTGCGCGTGACGAAAAGCCCGAGCTTGGTGGGCGCCCCAGGCGGAAACGGCGTTGCGGGGGGCGTCGGAGTCGCGGTAGGCACAGGGGTCGGCTGAGGCGTCAAAGTCGAAGTAGCCGTGCCGATCGGCACGGTGGAGGACGGTGTGACGGAAAGGGTCGGCGCACCGGTCGCCCAGGCACGCGGCGTCCGCGTTGGCGTCGGCGTCGGGTCCTGTTTCCCTAAACCGCAGCTCGCAGCCAGGGATGTCGTTCCGAGCAGGCCCAACGCACGCAAAAAGGCCCGGCGACTGATCTGCCGCACAGGTGCGCGGCGTTCAGCACAGGCGGGGTCCCCTCGCCCGTCATCGTCCATTATTCGCCCCAGTTCCGGGGCAAGATGACGATCGGCACCCCTTGCGGCTGCCACTGGGTGAACCAGCTCGCATCTTCCGGCATCAGCCGGATGCAACCGCGGGAAGCCGGGTAGACGCCAAGGGCATCCATGTCTTCATAGACCTTCCGGCCATCCACCAGCTCATAGGGCGCACCATGGATCAGGATGCTGCCGGCATCCTCGAACAGATACCAACCTTCGTCGGCATAGACCCCGAAGGCGTTGAAAGTGCCCCAATAATCGCCCACCAAGCCGTACCAGGCTAACGTGCGATAGCCGCGCGCCTCATCACCGGTGCTCACCGGCATCTCCCGCAGCGGCCGGCCCGGCTCGTGCACGATCATCTGCTGCGCAGCCAAATCCACCACGATGAAACGCCGGTCGGGATCCATCCCGTACTGCCGCACCACCGCCACAAGCCACTCTGGCAGCGGCTCGGGCGTCACCTCAGCCTGCAGTATCGCCGTCGGAGCGGCTGTCGGTGTAGCGGTAGGCGCCAAAATGGATAACTCGATCGGCACCCGGGTGGGCGCGGGAGTCACGGGGCGCGGGGTGCGCGTCGGGGTCACGGTCGCCTCGACTTGCAGGAAAGCCAACCCACCCGTGCGCAGAGGCCAGGCCGAACCCCAGGCGGCCCAGACAGTGCCGGCCAGGGCGGCCACCAGGACCAGCGCCAAACCGATCACCACGGGTGTGCGGCGAGACGCAGCCGCGATATGTGCGTGTTTTTCAGTCATTTTTACCCTAGACCTTCGAGGTCTCGTAGACCTCGAAGGTCTGCCAGCTCTCGAAGGTCTGTCAATTCAGATCTTTGCACGCTCGAAGGCTTCCAATGCGGCCTCCAGCTCTTCCTGCCGCACGGCCACCGTCAAGTCACCCCGCGTGCGTTCCAGCACGCCGCGCAACATATCGGTTGTGCGCCTCAGGCCGCCGGTAAGCGCGTCCGGAAAGTCGATCGTGACCAGGTGGGAGTATACCTCATCCATCATCGCCAGGTACGGCTCGGCTTCCGCGCATCGCCCCAGGCGAATCAAGTCGAGGGTGAAACGGCGCAGCTCGCTGGCAGCTTCCGCCAGGCCATTCAGATAAGCCGCGGCCGGCACGCCCAGATCGGCGGGGCCAGGCAGTTCCGTATCGCGCACAAAGGCATGCAGGACGTGCGCCTCCACCAGTTCTTTCAGCGCATCCTGGGTGTAACCTGCCTCAAAAAGATCCTGGTAGATCGCTACGTCAGCCACCATCACAGCGGCGGCCTGCCGTGCCGTTGCCAACAGGCCCGCGGCATCGTCCCATTCATGGCGATGAATCGCGCGAATGCTCAGCGCACAGAAGCGGATCAGCTCCCGGCTGCGATTCAACGTGACATCACGCACCTGGTTCTTCGCAGTGAACTCGGTGCGGATACCTTCGATCGTCTCAGCTAATTCAGGCACGTGATACTCCTCTCCGGCGATTATACCCTTTGCGCGACAACCGGCCAAATCGGGCCGGTTAAGCTGCGCTTTTGGCAAAAAGCCGAACCCTGTGCTATCATCCCCCTAACTTTGCTTACGAAAGCCTGCAATTGAGGTAAGTTGTTCTATGGAGTTTACGCCTGAACTGCTGAACAAGCTTGGCATAGCGCTCGAGATCGTCGTGGCGGTCGTCGTGGCACTGACCATTGCATTTTGGATCAGCCTGGTCATCTGGACCCTGCGCGACATCCGCACCCGCACGCGTGATTTTTTCGCCTGGGCCTTGGCCGTGCTGTTAGTGTTGGGGTTGGGCCCTATTGGCCTGTTGCTCTATCTGCTGCTGCGCCCGAAAAATACGCTGGCAGAGGTCTACGACCGCCAACTGGAAGAGGAAGCGCTGCTGCGCGACATCACGGAGCGCCGCGCCTGCCCCGGCTGCCAGACCGTCACTGAGGCGAACTGGCTGATCTGTCCCCGCTGCCGCACCGAGCTGCGCCGCACCTGCGCCGCCTGTGGCAAGCCGTTGGAACTCACCTGGGTCGTCTGTCCGTACTGCGCCACACCGGTGGCCGAGAGCAAACCCTCCGGAAACGGCCGCTACGTCCCGGCCCCGGCAGAACCCGCACCGGTCGCGGCAGCCGAATAGCGCCGCGAAAAAACGCGACACGTAATGAGCAAGGAGCGCAACCGCCGCTCCCTGCTCATTCTTTTTTGCCCCCTAATCCGCCAGCCCCTTCTCCGCCCGGCATTCCCCGATCGCTGCCACCACCGCCTCGATATCCTCGTGGGTCAAGTTGGACGCCGAGGGCAGATACAGGCCCCGCCGGCACAGATCTTCAGCCACCGGGAACCGCTGGCCCCGATACTGATCGAAGTAGATCGGCTGGCAATGCATCGGAATGAAGAAAGTGCGCGTTTCGATGCCGCGCCTGGCCAACCCCTGCCGCAGCTGATCGCGAGTCAGCCCGAATTCGGGCCCCAACATGATGCCGTACATCCAATAGACGTTGCTCGCCCATGCAGCCTCGGGCGGAGTGGCGATGCCGGGAATCTGCTTGAGCAAGTGAGTGTAACGAGCCGCATTGGCCCGCCGCGCCGCCACGAATTTCTCCAATTGCTCGGTCTGCGCCAGGCCGATCGCCGCTTGCATGTTCGTCATCCGATAATTATAACCCAGGAACTTATGCCAGAAATGGCGTTCCGTGCTGAACGCATGATCGCGCAGATTCCAGGCCAGCCGGGCCACATCCTCCCGGTTGGTCGTCACCATGCCGCCCTCGCCGGTGGTGATGATCTTGTTGCCGTAGAAGCTGAAACATGCCGCATCCCCCAGGCTCCCCACCGGCCGTCCCTTATACTGCGCCCCATGCGCCTCAGCCGCATCCTCGAGCACGAACAACCCGTGCTTTTGGGCGATAGCATTCAACGGGTCCATGTCCACCGGATGCCCGTAGGTGTGCACCACGCAGATCGCCTTGGTGCGCGGCGTGATCTTCGCCTCCACCTGGGCGACATCCATGTTCCAGGTGCCCGGCTCAGAGTCCACCAGCACCGGCTGCGCGCCCAGGTAGCGAACCGCATTGGCCGTCGCGATCATCGTGAAGGTGGGAATGATCACCTCATCGCCCGGCTCAAGGCCCAGGGTCGCCAGCGCCAGATGAAGCGCCACCGTGCCGTTCATGCAGGCGATGCCGTATTGGGCGCCCACCTTTTCCGCAAACAGCGCCTCAAAACGCGGAATGAAACTGCCGGCAGAGGAGATCCAGTTGGTCTCGACAGCCTCGGTGATGTATTTCAACTCATTCCCGTTCAAGGTCGGCTCGCACACGGGGATCAGGGCTCGGCGCGGGGGCGGGCCAAACTGCGGGATAGGATGCACGGCAGCCTGAAGCACCGGCTCAGGGCCGGGGATAATCTCAGCCAGGTCACCCAATTCGTCAAAGGTCAGGTTATGCGGTTGTAACATGTAGGTCACTCCTAGTTTTCCTGCTTCTTGTGCATCGCCAGGCTCACCACCGCAACCACGTACTTCCAGCCGCGCCGGATGTAATCGGCAAAACTGGCGCCGGTTTTCGATGCGCCGCTGAAACGGGCGCCGCTGGTGTAAGGCACTTCCTCCACCCGGAATCCCGCTTGCTGCGCACGTGCGAGCAGATCGATGCAGTATTCCCCATAATCGCCGCGCAGGGCGATCTTGTCAAAAACCGACCGCCGCGCTGCGATGAAGCCGCTGGTGTAGTCGCGCACGTGCCGGCCCAGCAGCAGCGAGGCGAAGGTGTTGATGACCACCGAAAAGGCCCGCGCCATCAGGCCATGTCCTGGATCGCTGCCGCCCGGCACGTAACGCGAACCGACCGCAATATCGGCCCCTGCCGTCAAGCGCGCCAGCAGCGCCGGAATGACCTCCGGCGGCATCGCCAAATCGCAGTCCATCCACGAGACCGCGTCGGTATCCGCCGCCCGGATGCCGGCCCAGATGGCCGACGTCAGGCCGCGCTCGGTCGTGCGGCAGATCAGGCGCACGCGCGGCTCCCGCGCGGCGATCTCCGCCACGACCTCCGCTGTGCCGTCCGGCGAGTTATCATCCACCACCAGCACCTTGACCGGCGTCTGCACCGCGGCCAGAATGCCCTCGATCAGAATCTGGATGTTGCCCCGCTCGTTATAGGTGGGCAATATGGTAGTCAACGAAAGCGAATCGACCACTGTGACACCTGCATCCTCGTTACTTGACCAGCACCGTGCCGACAACAACGCTGTCCGCAAGCGACTTGCCGGATACACGCAGCACTTTGAGCCGGGCGCCCTCATTCTGAGGCGTGTAAAGCCCCGCCTCAACCTCATAGGGGCCTGGCGGCGCGTCATCAGGAACCATCAGGACGTGACGATCCACGATAATCTCGCCCCGTCCCCAGCGCACGGTCGGATAGGAGGCAGCCAGCGGAGGACTGTCATACCCGGCCCACAGAATGCTGCCATCGGTCTTCGCCGGTCCCAACAGATGCGTGAAAACCGTATGACTCATCTGCGTGGGGCCGGCCGCGGAGCGCAGGAACAAGGTCACTGTCAGCGCCTGCCCGGGATGGACCTCCGGTTGCGAAAAAGAGCTCCCCAGTAACTCGATGCCATCCTCGAAATCCGCAGTCACAGGATTGCTCGGCTGCACCATGGGCGCCGTGGCCGGATCCACGGCAAAGATGGATGAATGGGGGACGCCGTAGAAATTATCAACTTGGCGCACAACGCGGCCGGAAGGATAGAACTCATGCAGCGCCGGCAGCGACTGCTCATCGCCCAGAAAAGTCGTCACCATGTACAACGTGCGCCCGGGGCCTGGCGGCGCCAACACCAACCCGTGATTGCCGTCGAAGAGGCGCAGATCGCGCTCGCGCACCTGCCATGTCACCGAAAGATGGGTCACGCTCCGCTCCCCGGCCGGCGAGTAATACAGCCGGGTATCGGCCGGTGTTGCCGCCGCATACCGGCCGATATCGACCAGCCCGACGTCAAAGATATGAAACAGGTTCTTGTCGCGCCCCCAATCCACAAAGAAATACTGGTAGCCCCAGATCGTTGTAAAGATCAAAATGCCGCCCAACGCCAAGCCGGCCCCCGCAGTCGCGCCAGAGCGCCCCAGCTTGAGGGCGGACAGCCGCGCGCTGAGCGCATCGAACAACCAGCACAGGCCTGATGCGACAAGAATCACCACCGCAGGCAGCGAGCCAATCATACGGCGAATGCTGGGCGCGTCATCTGACAGAATGGACGGCAGCCACATCCAGATACACCAGATCAGAAGCAGAGCGTATGCCGGCCGCTTGCTGCGGCGCACCGCCAGCACCAGGGCGGCATAAAAAACCAACGCCAGGAACAGCGGCAGCGGCGGTCGCGTATACAATCGATTGCCATCGCTGGCGGGACCGGCAAACAGAAAGACGCCGAGCACCTTCAGAGTATTCCGCGCCATGCTCACGATCGGAGTCTCGCTGCCACCGCCGGTGCCGAACACGCCAACCTGACCCGTGCGCATGGTGAACACCCAGGAGTTCCGAAAAGCGAATGTCGCCAGCGGCAGCACGACCAGCGCAGCAACCAGCGCCAGCACCAACAGCTTCCAGCCATAACGACGGAGGAAGCCGCGTTCCTGGAAAAGCTTGTAGACCACAAACAACGCCAACACACCCGGAAAAACCCAGGCGGCCTGATAGGTGTAGAACGCACTGCCCCAGAAGAGACCCGAAACGACAAACGGCCACCACCGGTCGGTCTGGAATCCCTGCCAGAGAAATAGAATCGCAAGGATGGTCCACAGCGGCACCAGGACCACTTCGACCCCTTCCCGGCTGAAGGCATTATGCCAGGGCAGAACGGCCAGGATGAGGCAGGCAACAAATGGCAGCAGCCGGCGGGCGATCAGCGAGCCGCCCCACTCGACCCGCGCCGGCTGCGACAGCGCGGCGCCAGCGCGAGCCGCGGCAGGCAGGGGAAAGAGCCGGCGCACCAGGAAATAGAGCGCCACGATGGTCACGATGCCGGCAATCGCCGAAACATAACGGATCGCCAGCATCTGCTCGCCGGCTATCAGAAAGGCCAGGGCCGTCAGGTAAATCTCGAGCGGCGGAATCCCCCAATTGCCCGTGAAGTAAACCGGATGATAGCCCGGTTCAAGCAGCAACCGGCGCGCTTCCAAAGACTCGAAGGCCTCATCGAAGTTGAAACCCGGGGGCACCTGGCCTTGCTGCCATAACCTGAAGAAGACGGCGACGGCAAACACGACCAACAACAACAGCCAATCGAGCCGGGTGAAGCGTGATCCCCGGGCTTGCCCGTCTGTGGGGATGTCATTCATCGATAAACTCACTCGACGCGTAGAGTGCCGATAATCAAATGGTCTTGGCCGGCCGGGTCGGACAGGAGCCCGCGCCGCGCATCCGCCGCCAAGTCATACAACCCGACCTCGATCTGATAATCGCCGGCCGGCGCGTCCAGCGGCACCCGAAGCTGATACTCATCCAGGATCAGGTCGCCGGCCGTCCAGGTCGTCGTCGGCGCGCTGCCTTGGCCGGGCCGCCCATCCTGCCCGGCCCAAACGGTGCTCCCATCGGCCTTGACCGGCCCCAACAGATGGGTGAAAACGGTCCAATCCGTCGCGGGAGCCGCCGATGCCTGCCACCAGAGCTGCAGATAAATCAGCGCGCCGGGTTTGTAGCTCGGGCTGTCCAGATCGTAGCCCTTCAGCGCCAGGCCGGGCCAGCGGGCAGCCAGCACATGCCGCGGGCCGCGCGCCGGACTGGCTCCTGCCGAAAGCCGATACGCGCGAGCGTAGACCTGGCCCTCCCGATCCAAAAAAGTCTTGACCTCGGTTGCCGCGGGATACAGCTCGTGCAATACCCGCGCGCCTCGAAAATCCTCGTGCTCGATCACGATGTACGTAGCCGCCTCCGCGGGCGCGGCGCTCTCGCCGGCCTGGGCCACGAACGCATGCCGGCCGTCGAAATGGCGCACGGGGCGTCCGTCGCGCCAGGCAAAGGCCAGCGTCATATCGCTCGCCGGCCGGGGCGTCACATACACGCGCTCAGCGGCCGGCAGCCGCAGCACATACTGTCCGACCTCCCACAGCCCTTGATCGTACGCGTAGTACAGCGCAGCGCTGCGGCCCCACACGCCGAAATAAGCCGTGACACTGTAGATGGTGCTGCCCAGCAAGATCGCAGCAACCACGATTGCGCGGCCCAGTTGCCGCAGACGATCGTGAGGGCGGGCTAACGCCTCGCCAGCAGGCGTCACCGCCCCTGCCGCGGCGCCGAAGGCGCCATCCTGCCGGCCCAGCAGCACGGCCAGACCCAGGCCGCACGCCAACGCCACCAGCGGTGCGGCCCCCAGGGCCCGCCGAAAATGCGGCGCGTACTCGCTCAACACCGTGGGAACAAGCATCGCCGCCGTGGCCAGCCACCAGACCATAAACGCCGGCCGGCGCACGCGCCAGGCCAACAGCCCCACGCCAAGCAGAAAAGGCATGCTCAACAGCAAGTCGAGCACCGGCAAGCCCGGCACGTTGTTGCGCGGGTCGACGTCGCCGTGCAGGTTGAACATGCCCAAAGTGGCCACCAGGTTCTGCATGGGCGTGCCCGCGGCCACGCTCTCCGACCCCACCGAGATCTGGCTGCTGCGAAGAAACAGTTGATCGGGATGCTGCGCCCACTGGGCCGCCAACGGCGCAAAAACCAGCAGCCCCACACAGCCGGCGACGAGCAGGCCGCGCAGCGGATCGCTGGTCCCCTGGCCGCGACGGCGATCTCGCCGCGCCCACCACAGCGCCAGGCCAGCCAGCAGCGCGGCCAGGACCGGCAGCAGCCGGCCGGCCGGGTACGTGTAGGGCCCCAGGCCGGCGGCCAGGCCCATGCCGCCCCAGGCCCACAGGCTGCCCGTTCGCATCCCGCGCCAGAAACCCCAGAGCAGGAGCACGAGGAACAGCGGCACCAGCACCGGCTCGATGCCCACGCGGCTGAACATGATATGCCAGCGCATGACCGCCAGCACTGCGGCCGCCAGCAGCGGCGTCAAGGGCGGGATACGCGCATCCAGGCGGACCAACTCGCGGCCCAGCGCATACAACGTAGGCACTGTAAGGGCGCCGATCAGCGCAGCCGCCCCGCGCATCACGATTGGCGCCTCGCCGAACAGACGAAACGCCAGCGCGGTCAGATAGACGAACATGGGCTCGACGCCGAAATTGCCGGGGAAAAAGATGGGATGGTAACCCGGCTGAGTCAGCACCCGCCAGGCCTCCAAGGCTTCGTAGGCCTCATCGTAGTGGAAGCCTGGCGGGACCGCATCCAGCCGCCAAAAACGAAGGACCGCCGCCAAGGCGGTAATCAAGAGCAGCGCGCCCGTCGTCAACCAACGGCCGCCTGCCCAGGGCGCCTGCACCGGCCGATCGCCCGCCATCATCAGAACGCCTGACGCTGCGCAATCCGGGCGGCCAGGGCGTCGGCAACTTCATCTACTGTGCCGGCAATGCGTTGCACCGGGGTGCCATCCGCGGCAAGTTGCGTCGCCACCCCAGCCGGCACCGCATCTTCGCCGGCGATGATCGTAACCAACCCGGCATTGGCCGCCTCGGTCGCGCTGAAACTGAAGGAAAGCTTGAAAGTCATCAGGTAGTCCTGGGCCAGCAGCAGGTTCGCCAGCGTCGTCTGGTCGCCCGCCGGACCAAACAAAACGATGTGGGCCAAGGATTTTGCCGGCGCGGGCGCCACCAGGTCGGCAGTGACGGAATTGGCGCCATCCACGGTCAGCAGAGCCGATCGCACCCCCGCGCCGACGATCAGGACGCAATACTCGCCCGCGGCCAGGCCGGCAAACCGATACGATTCGTCCGCCGATACAACGGCGGTGTCGACCGTGTTTTCGGCTGCGGCATCGTTTCTGATGAGCCGCAATGCCCGGCCGGTCCCATTACGCACCCGGCCAGAGATCATGCTGTCAGCCAGCACCAGGTCAAGATCGACCTGAACCTGATTGCGGCCATCCGCGCGCACCGGCTGCGAGCACAATGGCGTGCCTTCCACCGCAACGATATACTCCCCACTCCCCAGGTCGGTAAACCGAAACGCGCCGTCAGCGCCAAGCACCTGCCGCGCCACTGCGGTCTCGTTCTGCCGCAGCACCGCTGTGCGCCCACCTGCGTGATGGATCACCCCATAAATCACCGAATCGGTGTACACCACCGCCGGCGCCTGCACCTTCACGAAGGTCACACTGAACGAATGGTGAAACAGCGTGTTCCCCACCGCTTCGTCCGGATGGCCCGTATGCAGGCCAGTCACGCGGTCCGAGGGCAGCTCCCGGCCCGGCAAGCCTAACGCCTCCGCAGCGCACACCTGCCACTTCCACATCGGCAGGTTAGTGCCCGGCTCATTCAGCGGCTTATCTACGACAACAAGCTGCTCCCCATCATTCCAGGTAACCCGCGCACGCCCGCCAAAAACACGCTCCCCCATCGAATTACTGCCGCCGCCCAGTTCAGGATCAAGCATGTCGATATAGATGTGGTGGTTGCCGCCATTTTCTTCCGGCGTGAGATGATGGACGCGGACCGCTTGCCAATACCACGTTCCAGGCGCAGGCGCGGCCCCCTCAATGGCGACACCGTAGGCCAGGGCATCGTTCACCGCCTCACGCGGGGCCGTAGATGCACGCGTCTGCGTTGCCGCAATCGTTCCTCGCGTCGTCGTACCCACCAACCTGCTGAAAAACATCGCGATCCGTTGGAAGATGCTCATCGTCTCACCCCTCCGCAAACAAGCTTTCCAAGGCTGCGGCAAGCGCGTATCCGTCTCCACTCAAACGCGTCACCTGACACCCGGCGGCGCGCAGCATCTGCTCGTCAGCAGCCGACACCTGGTCACCGACGATAGTCACCCGGGCCGCCTGGGCAGCATCAGAGACACAATAACCGCCGCTCGCGCCCGCTCGCGCCATGGGATAGCAGGCCAGGCCCAACACCAGGCGCGCCTCGGCCGCGCCGGGCTGCCCAAGCGCCGGTGGCGCGCCGAATAACAGATAGTGGGCCACCGGCTTCGTAGCTTCAGGTGGCAGCGTTACGTCACAGGTCATCATGGCATCGTCATCCAGGATGATATCGCTAACCAAAGGCGCCCGCTCGCCAACGGTCAACGCGTACCGTCCGCCATGCAGCTCGGAAAATCTAAACGCGCCCAACGCATCCGCCTGCACAGAAGCAGCTTCGGCGTCATCACGCAGAAGGCGCACCTGCACGCCGGCCACCGGTGCGCCGTGAGCATCCAACACACGTCCTTGGAGCACGCCGCGCGGACGCATGTCCGGCCACAGCACGTCGACAACCTGTTCGCGCTCACCGTCCAATAGAATATCGCCCGCCACCTGCCCCAGCCCCACCGCCTCCAGGGTGTAGACGCCGGTCGGCAGGTTAGCGAAGTTGAAGGCGCCATCAGACGAAGTGTTGACTTGAGCCACCACGACGCTACCCCGCCGCAGTATCATCAACACCTCCGGCTGCGGCTGGCCCGCGCCATCGGCCACCCGGCCGCGCACGACGCTGCGGCGGCCCTGTGTCAGATCGATGGCGGCCAATTGCAGCCGGTTCTCTCCGGTCAGCACCACATCGGAGATCGTCTGGCCGCCCACCTCCAACTGATAGCGACCCGGCGGCAGATTTTCAAACACAAAGGCGCCCTGCCGGTCAAGCGGCGCCTGCCGCGTCCAACTCCAAATAGCCGGGGCATGGAGCACCGCGATCAGCCCGTCGGGTGGCGCCAACACCTGGCCCGCCAACCGGCTGCCCATCGGAAAGATCAGTTTGAACAGGCTGCCCGACTCGACAACGATGTCATCCGCCAGAACGCCGATATCAGCCAGCTTCAGCCGATAGCGGCCGGCAACAACGTCGGGGAAGACAAAGCTGCCATCGGCTGCTAACGCGACCGAGCGCGGTGCGGGATCATCGCCGGCCGCGGCTTCCAGGGTAAGCAGCGCACCGGCGCGACCACCGGGCACGCTGCCATCGACCTGAGCCGCGCCGCCCACTGCTTGCAGGCGGAAGTCGACTTCATAGGCGATCGGTTGGCCTTCCCGGCCCGGCACATTGGCGGTGTCCAGACCATCGGCCACATCGCTGGGCCAATCCCCCTGCACCACGCGCAGGCTGAAGACGCCCCGACTGCTCAGAAACTCATAGGCCCCTGCCGGCTTGGAGGAGTCTTGACCGGAGAGTGTTGTGGGAAAGACGGTGTCTGCGTCCGCGCCCTGCCACCGCATCTCGACCTTGATATTTCGCAACGGCGAACCGGCCGCGTCAGCCACCGTACCGTATAAAATGCTGCTGCCGGCGGTCTCCTCCGGCGGCAGCAGGCGGCGCCGCGCCACGACATAGCGCTGACCGGCCGCCGCGCCGCCCGTAAGGCGCAGATTCTTGGTCTGCCAGCCATCCAGCGTGATGCCTGACACCGTGATACGCGGCACGGCCAGACGATAGGTGCCCAACGGCAAGCCCTCGAACCGGAATGCGCCGTCGGCACCGGTAACCGCGCTTCCGACCGCGCTGTCGTCGCGCTGCAACGTGGCTTGGACGCCCACCACCGGCGCACCGGCTGCCGTCTGCACAACGCCGGTCAAGACGCTGCTGCTGCCGCCGGTCAGCCGGATCGTCACAGATTGAACCGGCTCTTCGGCGGCTGTCACGCCGTGGCGGACCATGCCCCACGGTGCGATGGACAAGTCATAGATGCCGGCTGCCAGGCGTTCGAACCGGAAATGCCCGTCGGTCCCCGTCAGCGTGCCGGCCACGTCACGTCCCTGCGCCAACAGCTTCACCGTGAGCCCGGCTAACGGCGCATCGGTGTCGGAACGTGTGACCCGTCCGGCCACCACAGCTTTGCGTGTTTGGTCTATGGATACGCTCGGCAGCGCCTTCAGCCGCGCCACCACCGGCATCTCACCCTTGAGATTGAAATCGCCGTTCCACCAATCGGTGTACCACGACTGGCTCTCCCATGTCGGCATCAGAAAGCCGGCGCGATAATTAGCGATCAGCCAATGACACACCGCGAAATAGCTATCGGGGCAGTGCAGCCCATGGATCTCCCGCGTGCCTTGCATGAACTCGGTGATCGCGATCGTCCAGTCAGCTTGCGTGCTAGGGCTGATGCGCGGATAGCGCCGATCCTCCTTCCAGCCAACGACCGCCCCGCCTTCCGTACTGATGATGGGCACAGGGTAACCCAACGCCCTGACAACCATTTGATCCATCAGGAGGAACGCCAACCAGGAGACCGAGTCGTCTTCCAACCTATCGCCCGGATTCTTATCGGCCTCTCGCCATTGGTTAATGAGCTCCCGCGGTCGCCCCTCCCACGCCCAGGGCCCCAGGCGGTCGTATTCCTCCTGGCTGATCGGCTGCCCCTCCTGGTTCACCGGATCGTAAGGATAATCCAGCGGATGGTTCACCGTGTAGTTATGGATCGCCACCCAGGCGCCCCGCTCAAAGATATCGGCACGGCCCCTGGCCACCACGGCCGCCACAGGATCAGAATTGCTCCCCACCCCCATCGCCGGTAACGCCGGCAGCCCCCCTGCCGCCAGCACCTTATCGGCATCGATGATGAAATTATCGATCACGATGTCGAACCAGTTGGACGGCATGCGGCCGCCCTTCCACTCGCCGCTCAGGTCGGGCTCGTTGTTGGTCTCAAAATAGCGCACGCCCACCGCCACCAACCTGCGCAGCGTATCCTCCTCACGCCCGCCGATATGGCCCGGGTTGGGTTCCAAACGGTAAAAACGGACGATCGGCATGATATCGGCAGCCAATAATCGCTGGCATAACTCCAGTGATGAGCCGCCGCCATCGTCCATGATCTTAACCCACTTGATCTTCATGGCCTGGAGCTCACCGATCCAGAAATCCAATGCCGCGCCGGTGGGGTGATAGACTGAGGCCGACCAATGAATGCCGCGACGATTATCGTCTTTGGGGCGAGGGTAATCTTCGAGTCGCATAACTGCCTCCCGGATGGGTGCGCCTTGCGTTCAGTGTAGCGAAAACTGGCAGGCATGCTGCTGCCTGCAGCAGCATGCCCACATTATAGCATAGTATACATGCAACGCCTCCAACGCCCAGGAAAATCCAAAAGTGTCCGGAATGGAGGCTTTTGCCGGTCTGACACGCGGTCCCTGAATCGCCCTGCCAGACGCACCTCAGCAATTCCAAATGTATCCGAAGCATCCTGAGCGGAGCACGGCGCACGAGTTCCACAGCGTCCCACTGTCCACAACCTGCGCCGTGCGGAGTCGAAGGATGCGGCCCACCCTGCCCGCTCCGGCCTCCTTCGACTGCGTTCCGCCCAGACTGCGGGCGGAACTCCGCTCAGGATGCCTGCGCTGGCGGTTACATTTGGAATTACTGGACGAACCTTGACGCTGTGCACGATCTATGGTTTCATATGGCTGATAACTCCCTCGAAACCGCCCCACGGAGGCCCATCATGCGCCGGTTTGGCGCGGCACTGCTGGCAGCCAT
>CAZELR010000015.1:0-79104 GCA_964513075.1 uncultured Anaerolineales bacterium | reverse complement strand
CCGACGGCAACTGACACACCGACTGCGACACCCACGCTAACCAGCACGCCTACCGCGACTCCTACCGCGACGCCGACGGCAACTGACACACCGACGGCAACTGACACACCGACTGCGACACCCACGCTAACCAGCACGCCTACCGCGACTCCTACCGCGAC
Source organism: uncultured Anaerolineales bacterium (assembly GCA_964513075.1). Lineage (GTDB taxonomy): Bacteria > Chloroflexota > Anaerolineae > CG2-30-64-16 > CG2-30-64-16 > DAOUBP01. Next base: position 78,943 of record CAZELR010000015.1, on the reverse strand, counting down.
GCCGACGGCAACTGACACACCGACTGCAACACCTACGCTAACCAGCACGCCTACTGCGACGTCTACTGCGACGCCTACTGCGACGCCTACTGCGACACCGACTGCAACACCGACTGCAACACCTACGGCAACCAGTACTCCAACACCTACTCCGCATCGTACTTATTTGCCAGTCGTTCTGAAAGTCCTACCACCCACACCAACGCCAACGTCCACGCCAACAGCAACTCCGGTGTTTACGACGGGCGTTATTCATATTATCCAGATTCATTCAAAGGGTTCAGGGCAGAGCCAGCCGGATGAATACATTGAGTTTCGCAATGACGACCTCTACGTTATCCAGTTGCAGAACTGGACCTTGCGGAGTGACGCGCAGCATATATTCACTTTCCCCAGCTTTGTGATGCCGCCAGGTCAGGTCTGCCGGGTCTACACGGACGAATATCATCCTGAGTACTGCGGGTTCAGTTACCATAGCAGTTCGCCCATTTGGGATGATGCTGGGGATTGTGCATTCTTGCGGAATGGCCTGGGTACACCGATTGACACCAAGTGCTATCCATGAGTCTCTGTTGCAGAGAGGCAGATATGCCTGACCTCAGACGATCTGACAGGCCCGGCAAGTGCGACTCATACGTCAGCAAAGGAGCGAGTCCCATGCGTCGAACCACCGAACCCGTTCTACAACCCGTCTTCACCCGTAGCCCAAACGTGTCCTGTCCCTGGATGGCGCTGGCATTCGGGGACCATTATTGCTGAGTTCCTCAAGAGCATCGAGATTACGACCCTCGATGCCTCTTGTCTTCACCCGCAAAAGCCGCCAGCACTCCAGCACTCACTCAGGCCGTCGAGGCAGGCCTGCCATCCGTTCTGATCCTGGAGCCTCAGGAAGTCATGGAGGTGCATGATGTCGAACACACACCGTAACATCAAGATCTGCGGCAGCCTCGCCGCAATTGCCATCTTGACCGTAGCTCTGCTGGCTGCGAGGTTTGGGGGCACATCTTCCGCAAGTACGACGGGCTCCGTGCAAAGTGAGCCTACCGTAGTTTTCGAGGGCGCGGGCCGCTGGGAGTATGCAGGCGGCGGCATTTTCAATGATGTATTCTTCCTGGACGAGAATCACGGCTGGGTCGTCGGCGACACGATGTGGCGAACGACCGATGGCGGATTAACCTGGACACGCACACCTCTGTTTGGAGTCGATCAACTGGCGCGTGTAGCGTTCGGCTCCGAGCACGTCGGTTGGACTGTTGAAGCTACGGGCGGTGTCCTACGCAGTCAAGATGGCGGAGCGACTTGGGATCAAACCACCGCGGGGCATCCTTATCTCTCGGCCAGAAATCGTGAGCTCAGCGCGGTAAGTGCGTCGGATGTATGGCTTGCGAGCTTTACGGCCGGCTGCTACATGGGCTCTTGCCGGAGCAATCCGGCAGTGTACCGCTCCACCGATGGAGGACTCACCTGGGAATTGCGGCTGCACTATGACCCGACTGATTTCCGGGATATGGACTTCTTCGACGCGCAGCATGGCTGGGTCACCTTCAGAGACGAGCAGGCTGACTTCACGACGACACTGGCGCTGACGACGGATGGTGGAGAAACCTGGACGTTTGTGCGTGCTGGCAGTTGGGGTGAGGCCACGCGGGCTAAGTTCGACGAGATCAGCTTTGGCTCAGCCACGCACGGATGGCTCGTGGGCACATATGGCTTCGACACCGCCCAACAAGTTTGGCCCTGGCACCTGCTGCGCAGCACGGACGGGGGCCTGACCTGGTCTCCGCAGTATACAGTGAATACCAACTCGGCCAATTCTCCATTCGGCTGGTTGCAGGCCATGGATGCGAACCGCGCATGGGCCGGTCAGGGGTCTCGCGTGCTCCGGACAACGAACGGGGGCGCCACGTGGGAGATTCTGAGCGATGCTGGCCCGGCGCGCGCCCACTTTCTGAACAACACCTTGGCCTGGGGCGTCACTGGCGACACAGTCTATCGTTCGACCGATGGGGGCCAAACCTGGAGTCCCGTGTTCACCTTGCCGACAGAACAGCCGGATTGGTACATCGATCACCTGGTCGGCTGGCGCATAGCGGGAGGCGCTATCGAGCGCACCACTGACGGCGGCTCAAGCTGGCAGACAGCGCAGACCGGGCTGCAACAGATCGACGACTTTCAGTTTGTCGACGAGATGAATGGCTGGGCGTGGAACAACACCACGCTGCAACTGGCCCATACCACGGACGGAGGCAGGAGTTGGGAGGTCCGGATCATAGATGGAGCTTCGCTTTCCAAGGTGCAGTTCGTTGATCACGCCTACGGATGGGTGCGCACCAACTCGGATACCTTGCAGAGGACAGCCGACGGTGGCAGCAATTGGTCCGCCATGTCACCGCCGGCAACCCCAACACCGCACGTTGGTCCGGTGTGGTACTTTTACCTCACCGAGGTCTCCTTTGCCGATAGACAACGGGGTTGGGCCAGCGGGGAGATCAGATGGGGTGGCAGTGGAGGTTGGCAGAGTGCCTTTTACCAGGCCCGGACCGATGATGGCGGCAGCACCTGGTCGCCCTGGCGGGCCGCAGGCAACAGAATGCTCTACCTGAATCGCGATCAGGGCTGGGCCTGGGAAGGCTACTTTCGTGGCAAAACAGGCTACGCGGACTACCCCTGGGATCTGGCTCGGACCTCAGATGGTGGAGTGACATGGACGACCTTGGCGGAAGGTGTGGCATTCCCTCCGTCCGGCGAGCTCTATCCTAAGGGGCCGATCGCGGCTCTGGACCCCGAACAGGTCTGGCTGCCGGGCATGGGGCCAGGCGTAGGGCACAGCACCGATAGCGGCCAGAGCTGGGAGGGTCAAAGGGTTGAGACAGGGGAGACCGGCAGCGTCTCCTTTGACGCTCTGAGCCGGGGATTCGCATCTCCTGGCCCCCTGCTTCGCTACCGGAACACCGAAATCGCTGCCCGGCATGCGCTTCGTCCGCCCACCATCGACGGCGACATCTCCGACTGGTACGATGTCTATTTTTACTCATTGAAAGCCGAAAACGCCTGGCGGGTAGAACGGAGTCGCCCGGTGCCCCTGGATAGCAGCGCGGTCCTGCAGGCGGCCTGGGACGAAAACAACCTCTACTTCGCCGTCCGCCTTTACGATGACGTGATAATGAGCGATAGCGGAGTTGAGCCATGGAAAGACGACGCGGTCGAGCTAGCCTTTGACGGACTACATGACCATATCCGGGACTTCTCGCTGGGTGACGACCGCCAGTTCACCATCACCGCAACCGGCGCGGTCTTCGAGTCAGGCAGCCCGACATCGTGCGCCCGAGCCGCAGTCGGCCGCTGGGCGCGGGGCTATCACATTGAGGTAGCGATTCCACGCGCCTGTTTCGCGACGTTCCCTGTGACACCCGCCGGGATCGTGGGTTTCAACTGGTCGGTCGTGGATGACGATGATGGCGGTGCGGCGGACAGCAGGCTGTTGTGGTTGGGGCAAGGGACCTATTCGACCGATGCTGAGTGGGGCCAGGCTCGCTTCAGCATGCTGTCTCACCCTTTCGAAGTGCAGGAGCTCACGCCAACACCGACAGCAACGACATCAGCCACGCCCACTCTCACTCCAACTGCGACAGCCACGCCGTCGGTCACTTCTGCCCCGACCTCAACTGCAACGGAGGTGCCGTCGGCCACACCCACTCCGATCTCAACTGCAACCCCGACGGCCACGCCCACCCCAACCGCAACGGCAACCCCGACGGCCACGCCCACTTCCACCGCAACGGCAACCCCAACGGCTACGCCCACCCCGCCCTGCTGTGGCGTGTTTGGGCATGTCTGGTTCGACTCTGACGGCGATGGTCGCCGCGCGGGGACCGAGTTCGGTCTCGTCGGCGTTCAAATCCGGCTGGTTAAGGCGGGCGTGACTATTGCCCAGGCTACGACAGACAGCACGGGGTACTATGGATTCCCCTGGGTTGCGGCCGGCGAGTACGTGGTGCGGGAAGTGCATCCTACATGGGTGAGGTTTTCGAGCACAAGCGACGCCGTGCCGGTGACGCTCGTTGTAGGCTCGGTTGCGGTGGTCGATTTCGGCGATTGGGACGGCCTGCCGACCTGGCTGCCGCTGGTTTTGAGATGAACCGTCAGCTAGCAAGCGGGCCTGACAGATAGCGGGGCGCGAAGCCCGGGACAACGCTAGCGATCGTTTAGGGCCGAACTGCGCCGGCGCATCCGGCTGGAGGAGCTTGAGAGCATCAAGGTCGGCACTCAGACGCTGGTGCGCCGCGCGGGCTGGCCGGCGGGCGTACGTTTGACCGGCGCCGATTGTGGAACGCACTGCTGAACGCGAGGGAGGAATGAGATGAAGTGGCTCTTCTCGTCGCTGCTGCTGGCCCTTAGCCTGGCCTTCCTGCCGCCGGCCGCGCCGGGCGCGCCGGCCTTGGCCCAGCTTCCCGCCTCCGACAACATCGCGCGCGAGCGCGCCGCCTTCTGTTCATCTATCGAAGACACTTGCACCCTGTGTCGCTACGCTGTGGATGGCAATCCCACCACGCGTTGGAGCAGCCAGTTCAGCGATCCCCAGTGGATCTACGTCGACCTGGGTGCGCCAACGCGCATCGAACGGGTCATCCTGCGCTGGGAGACGGCCTACGCCCGGGCCTACCAGATCCAGACCTCCAACGACGCCACGACCTGGACCGCCATCTACGACACGACTGCGGGCGATGGTGGGATTGACGACCTGGCCGTGTCCGCCGCGGGCCGGTATGTGCGGGTCTACGGCACCGTGCGAGACAGGGAATGGGGCTACGCGTTGTGGGAGCTGGAGATCTACGGCCAGTCGGCGGCAACCTACCTGCCACTGGTGCTGCAGGGCTTCCCACCCCCCGCGGTCACGCCCACACCGACGCCCTTACCGATCGGCGCGCCGCGCCCGGTCAGCATCCTGGTGGACGACTTCAGTCCCCAACCCTACCAGGGCGAAGCCGAGTACCGCTTCAACCGCCTGGATGGCGACCGCGGCGCCATCAACAACAGCGTCATGACTTGGGGTCGCGGGCAGGTCACGGCCACCATCGCCGCGGGCAACACCTGGGGCGGCGGCTGGTTGAGCCTGAACCATCCGCTGCGCGAGGGCCTGCCCATCAACTTCGCGGCCATCCTGCCGGAACAGATCCGGCCGCCCTACCAGAGCCGGATCACCGGCCTCACCGCGCGGGTCGCGGCCGGCACGCCGGGCAGAGCCTTCCGCCTGGAACTCAAGGAGCACGGCGCCGTGCGCTGGACGGACGAAGTCGTCTTGACCGGCGGCGCGCAGGTCGTAAGCGCCGACCTGCCGGATCTGAACCAGATCAACGAACTGGTGTGGGTGCTGGATCGCGCCGCGCCCGGCGACCGCGTGGTCTTGGACAGCATCGCGTTCACCGCCACCACCCAGATCGTCGATACGGCCACGGCCGCCTTCGTCTGGAGCTACGGCCAGCTGCTGCACAACTGGAACCCGGCGACGGGGCTGGTGCGCGACAAGGCAAAGGATGCCAGCGGCGCATTCGATGCCGTGCAAGCCACCGGCAGCCTGGCGGCGGCGACCGCCCAGGCGGCCCAGCTCGACATCGTCGCGCATGCGGAAGCGCTTCAGATTGTGAACACCATCAGCGCGACGCTGCTGCTCGACCTCCCGCGTTTCCACGGCTTGTGGCCCCACTGGACCAGGACGTCCACGACAGGCACGCCTGAAATCGTCTGGGGCACCGAGTGGTCTTCCATAGACACCGTGATCGCTGCTGTTGGGCTGCTGACCGCGCAGCAGGCGCTGGGGCTGGATACCGCGGGCGCGGAGCAGCAGCTGCGGGATATCGACTGGACAGACCTGACCAAGCCGGCCGGCCTGATCGCCATGGGTTACACCTACGACGGCGTGCGCCTCCCTTGGGCCTGGGACACCTTCGGCGGTGAAAGCTGGTTGGTCGAGTTGGCGTATGCCAGCGCCAGGCACGCCGTCGCGCCGTTGACCTACCCAGCGCCGCCGACGGCCAACGGCTCAGGCTTCATCGACGAGCTGGCCTGGCTCTTCGTGCCCCCGCCCGCGGCGCCTGACTACTGGGGCACGGCTTGGACGGCCTATCGCCGCAGCGCGGCGGCTCGGCAGGTCCGCTACTATCCGGCCAACTACCCCCTGTCCTGCCTTGCGCAGCTGGGGCTGTTCGGCCTATCGGCGGCTGAAGTGCCGGATCCCGCGCGCGTGTCGCCCGGCAGCATCTACCAGGCTTTTGGGGTAGGAGGGCGCGCGCCGTGCGCCAACGACGGCAGTGCGCTGCTGGAGGCGCCGGTTGCGGTCGCGCACTATGCCGGCCTGGCTGCTTCTCTCCGGCCGCACGAGGCCGGCGCGCTGTGGGCATGGCTCATGGCGGGTGGTCTCGTGTCGCCGCTCAACAACGTGGAAAGCTTCATGTTTGCACCCGGCACGCCGTGCAGCGCGGTTGGCGTCACCGTCAACCAGTTGAAGGGCTCGTGGAACCTCGCCTTGCAGACCTTGGGCTGGGGGCGCCACCTGGCCGAGCGCCGCGGGCAGGTTCCCGTGTTGTGGCAGGCGGCGAAGGCAAACACGTTCCTGCGAGACGGCTATGATCTGTTAACACCCAAAGGCCCGACACAGCCCTAGAGTCTGTTATGCACTTTACAGCCCTGATTTGACTGTCGGTGCTATGATCAGGGCATGGAACGCAATGCTTATCCGAGTGACGTAAGTGATGACGAGTGGGCGTTCGTTGCGCCCTACTTGACACTGATGACCGAAGAGGCCCCGCAGCGGGAACACTCGCTGCGAGAAGTCTTCAACGGTTTGCGGTATATTGTGCGCACGGGCATGCAGTGGCGCTTCATGCCCAACGACCTGCCGCCCTGGTATACGGTGTACCAACAGACCCAGCGCTGGGTCAAGGCGGGCGTGTTCGAGGACCTGGTACGCGACCTGCGCATGCTGCTGCGCGAGATTGCGGGCCGCAATCCGCAGCCCAGTGCGGCGATCTTTGATGGTCGGACCCTCCAATCAAGCCCCGAGAGCGGCGCACGGGCCGGCTATGATGGGCACAAACGCCGCAAAGGGTCGAAGGTCCATTTGGCGGTCGATACCTTGGGCCAGTTGCTGGCTGCCATGGTTACGCCAGCCAACGAGCAGGAACGGGCACAGGTAGACGTGTTGGCCGCAAAGGTCCAAGCCGCGACCGGCGAATCGGTCGAGGTAGCCTTCGTTGATCAGGGCTACACCGGCGATGAGGCGGCTGCGGATGCCGCGAAACACGGCATCCGCCTGGCAGTCGTCAAGCTGCCGACTGCCAAGCACGGCTTTGTCCTGTTGCCGCGGCGTTGGGTGGTCGAGCGCAGCTTTGCCTGGATGGCACGCTTTCGCCGCCTGGCCCGCGACTATGAGCGCTTGGCCGAGACACTGGCCGGGCTGCATTTCATTGCCTTTGCCATGCTGATGGCGCAGCGGTTTATCACGTTCATGACTCAAAGTGCATAACAGGTTCTAGCTCGGCGACCGCGCCGGGGCGGATAGCGACCATATGCATCACTCATGCCAGGCCGTGCCGGCGTATCTGTTTGCCGTTCCTGGCCGCGCAGCGTACACGGTCCCTGATGATTTCTGGGAGACCCCTGCCGGTCGAAGCACGGCGTTGGCCGCATCTGGCTGGGGGGTGACGAGCTGATCACCATCGGCGAGGCCGCTTGCATCAGCGGCAAGTCGCTCTCCACGATTTCCAGCCGGGTGCAGCGCGGAACGCTGCGCAGCTATTTCGACCCCGACGCCGCCAACCCGCGGCGCGCTGGACGGCTGGTGCGGCGGAGTGATGTAGCGGTGTGTCAGAATTGCAGGTTCAGGACTGTTGAAGGGGGAGCCGATGCAGATTGAGTTTTCGCTGAGCAGCGCTGCCGCACAGTTGGAGGTGATGTCCACCGAGGGTCGGCCGCTGGCGCTGGCCGATATCACACGCGCGGTGTGCTCCGGTGGTATGGCGTGGGACAGGTTGCCATTCGATGGTCATGGGCCGTTCAGCAGCCTGCCGAGAGATATGTTGATGGTGGATCCGGTGGGCTTTTTTGGTTTGTACGAGGATGTGTTTGTGCGACTGGTGTATGGTCATCAGTTGCTGGATGAGGCCCCTCCAGATGTGCTGCGCGCATATGAGAAGCCAGCAACGCCTGGGCTGGCGCTGAGCACTCTCGACCAGACGCAGCTCGGCCGGGTCCCGGCGTTGGCCGGCGCGGCGTTGACTGCGGCTACCTCAGTCATCTATCCTGCGGTTAGCGGACCATATGCGATCGCCAGGCTGTGCGAGCGTGCGCCGCTGTTGCCGGCCAGTCGCCCCGCGCCGGAGAACGTGCTGCAGCGGGCGCTGCACTACCTGGAGTACGGCCAGCGGTTGTGGCAGCCGGCCGCGCGGCGCGCATTGCCGCATCTGCGGGCTGACGATCCGGTGTATCTCGATCTGATCCTGCTGGCGGCCGGCTGCGCGGAACATGGCGGCCTGAGCGAGGCGGAGACGTGCGGGGTTGCGCTCAAGTTTGACCGTGAGCACCTCGATAGCGCCTGGCCGACTTTGCTGGTGTATGAGGCCAACGGGATGACGGCTGAGCAGGCGCGTTATCTGTTCAACGGCCGGCTGCCGCCGGTGCTGCTCGCTGACGCTGCGTTGGCCGCTGCTCCGCTGCCAGCCGGGACGCTGAATCTGCAGCGGGGCATCGTGACGGCGCTGTTGCGCGAGGCGGCTGAGGCGGCGGTGTATGCGCCGCACGGCGGGTTCACGCTGGCGTTGCCGGACGGATATCCGTTGCGGGAGTACGGCATCGAGGCGTGGCGGGTGTGGGCGGAGCCGGAGGGGTTGTGGTTTCTGCCGATCTGTCGGGGCCAGGTGAGCGCGGGCTATTGGTGGACGCCGGAGATGCACCGCACGACGCTGGTGGCCGGTCAGGCGACGCGATTGAGTGCGCTGCTGGAGGTGACCGCGGCGGCGCTGTGGCGCGATTTGTGTGTGGCCGGTGAGACGGTGATCAGGCCGCGCAACGGGAGTGGGCGCGGGCTGCCGCGGCCGCCCGCCGCGTTGACCGCGCCGGTGCAGCCCGGCCGACCAGCGGTGCGGGTGCTGCCTGCGCGGCGAATCGTGCTGACCGGTCCGCGGGAGTGGGGCGCTGCGGCGGAGCGGGAGGTGATTGCTCGGCAGGCGCATGGGGTGCGCGGGCATCTGCGGACACTGCACGCGGGTTGGTCTGCTTCAGCGGACGCGCGCCGGATCGCGGAGGCGTTCAGCATCCCGGTGCCGGACGGGTACACGTTCGTGCGGCCCCACACGCGCGGGGAAGGCGCGTCTGCCGCGCAGCCTGGCGTGGTGGTGCAGGCGCGCGGTCTGGCGACGGTGATGACTTTGGTGCGTTAGGGTTCGCAGTGAGCGACGGACAAAGATAGCTGATCATCGATTTGTGCGCGCAGGCGATGGTTGTCATGCGCGTGAACGGCCCGGGTTGCAGCAGCAAGCCGCGGGTCACCCTGGTCTGAAAGTAGTGGTTTGGCCTGGCGGGAGGCTCCTGGCAGCGCGGCTGTTGGGGCTTCCCGCTCTTTGTGTTAAAGCGCACGACACCTGGCGCTGCCTTGCCGAGCCAATGACGATCTGCTGCCATACCTTCCGGCCTACCGGCCTCAACCACCTCATGCAGAGTAGTGGTATAATCAGGCATGTACGGCATGCGAATCATGAGTCACCCGCACGATCAAGCTGCATGACCGCACCAGCGATGCCATCAGCCTGGATGAGATTGAGCGGATTCTGATATGGGGTCGATTCTTCGTGGCGGCGCATGGGTGGCGGGACATCGGTTGCCCAGGAGTGCTTGTAGCGTTAGTCTCCCTCATTAGTGGCATCCTGGGATTGGTCGCTCTGTCCTTTGTCTTTACTCAGTGTTTCAGCATCTACCACCAGGCGTTCAGGAGCGGCCACTTTCGCGAGGGACTGGTTGGGTAAGCGTGTGAGGTGGTCTCCTGCGCTTGGCGCTTAGTTCAAGGGTTCTTAGGGAAAGTGAATTATGGGAGACTTCAAGAGAAAACATTCGGTTAGTACTACCATTTGATAGGGAGAATTTGAGATACGACCATATGGTCTATATATCCAACAACGATCGCCAAGTGACGGAGAGAATCTCCATTAGGGGTGTTTTGGACGGCGAAGCCGTCCAAAACACCCCTAACCGGGAGTCCTTTGCGAAAACAGGTGCTGAAGTGGAAGTACAGTTTCAGGAGATTCGCTGGCGGTTTCCCGCGAACCGCCTGGATGGCCTGATCGAGGCGCTGCGCGAGCCGCGGTTCGAGGCGCTGTTCACGCTGCAGCGCACGCTCGGAGCCGAGGTCTACCTGGTCGGCGGCATCATCCGGGACGCCATCGTCGGCAGCCAGGGAAAGGACTTCGACTTCGTGGTCCGCTTCCCGGCCGCCGAAGGGAAGGGTGATCCAGACGCCTGGGTGCAGCGCTTCGAAGAGTTCTTCGGCGCGCGCGGTCAGCAAGGACGCAGCGGCCAGGTGGTCATCAGCGGGCCTTACGGCCGCCTGACCCTGGCCGGCACAAGCTTCGGCGTGTATAAGTTCCTGCCGCATGGCTCGACCGAGGAGATAGATATCGCGTTCCCGCGCACCGATCACGCGCCGGAGGGCACGCTCGGCAGCGCGCGCGACATCGTCGCGCAGAGCGATCCCGGCATGCCCTTCGAGCAGGATGTGCGCAGGCGCGACTTCACGATTAACGGCGGGACGCTGCGGCTCACGCGGACCGCAGATGGCGAATTGACCGCGACCTTTCTGGACTACGTCGGCGTGCTGGATGATCTGGAGCACGCGATCTTGCGGGCAATCGGGGACCCGCGCGAGCGCATCAACGAAAGCCTGGATCGCATCCTGCGGGCCGTGCGCTTCGCCCAGAAGGGGTTCCGGATGGAGGAGAGCCTGGCGGCCGCCATCCGAGAAGCCGCGGCGGGGAATGGGATCAACCCGGAGACCCGCGCGCTCAGGCGGCGCCGGCCGGACGGCCGCTACGTCGTGTCGCGCGAGATCATCGCCGTGAACCTCCTCAAAAGCCTGGTGCTGGATGCTGTCGGAACGATCGAAACCCTGGCTGGGCTGGGCATCCTGGAGGACGTCTTCCCGGATTTCGTTGGCCTGGATCCGCTGGCGCGCCTGCCCAGAATGCCTGCGCCGCTGCGCGCCAGGATCGAACGGGGCAGCTCGTGGGCGCAGGATGCTGACCGGACTCACGAATATGGGAAGGCCCTGGCGGCCGTGCGCTGGCACCAGGCAACCTACCCGGACAGCAGCCTGGACGAGATCGTCTACCTGCTGACCTTCTGGCTGGGCCGCTGTCCGGCCCTGGCTGAAGCGAAGGCCGACGGCCGGGTGGTCTACGACGACGCGTACCGGCTGCTCTCCCAACTCCTGCTGCAGCAACTGATCGGCGAGACCGCCCTCGATACGCTGCCCGCGGCCAGCCCGTACAAGATCCATCCCCGGCGGCTGCTGGACTGGCTGGACAAGCACGGGATCGCCATCGGGCTATTGGGCGATGTGGCCGGCGACGGCGGCGCCGCCAGGCCCCTGGCCGCAGGCCGCATTGCACTGCTGCGCCGGGTCTTCCCGGAACTGACGGGCGACCCGTTCTGGCGGATCCTGCAATCGTTGATGCTGACCTCGCCGGAAGCGTTGCTCGCGAAGGAACGCCTGCCTCTGCTGGCCGCGCAGTTGCGCGCGGTGGAGTCCTATGATGCGGCGCATCCCCGGCCTGCACGAGACTTGCTGGATGCGAAGATGCTGCAGGAGGTCTTCTATCTGCGTGATCGGGTCATCAGGGTGGCCCTCGAACGCAGCGAGAGCACATACCGCCAACTGCACCTGGATCACGGCTATGTTTCCGAGGCCAGGGCGAAGCGGGCCATGCTGCGAGCGATCGTCACGGCGTCTGAGATTCGCGCCTTCTGGCGGGAACGACTGATGACCCGTGAGGATCTGCGCGTCCTGCTGCCTGACCTGCCGGAAGGGGAGAACGCGCGCGCTGCCGGTCGGGCCGTGGCGCTGCTTCAGCGGTCCGTGTTGCGCGCCATCGAGCAGCAGGTGGCCCTGCGCTACACGGGCGAAACCTGGGACGAGGTCAGCGCCGAGGAACCGGCGTTGGCTGCACTGGCTGAGCGCAGGGCCTGCGGCTGGGAAAGCGGCGAGATCCGGGATTTGGGCGACTATCTCGCCGACGCCTTGGCGGCCAGGCCGGCCGCCGTGCAGGATTGGCTGGCGCGCAGCTTTGCGCGGCCCGAGTCGTTTGCGTCCCGGTTGCTGCCGGAGCTGCGCACTTCGATTGACCCTGAGCAGGGCGCCGACGATCCTACATGAGTGCACAGGTGGTAGAGGGCGTCCTGCGCTACTCCTCGGATATCAGAGGCTAGCAGCTTGGCGACCTCGATTTGAGCGAATACCTGGCCTGCTGAAGAAGCAGAAGTGATGCTGACTGAGGCTGGATAGTTTGGCAGGCAGCCATGTGCTAGAAGCGCAGACAGTCCAGGTTAAGCGGCCAATGTCCCCAGGAGCAGCATGAACGCCCAACTTGATACCACCATCCGCCTCGCCACCTTCCGCTGGCTGGCCGCCTCCGTGCTGCCGAGCATTGACGGGGGACGGTGAGCGCGACGCTGCTGGCGTACATGGATCAGTCGCCGTCCGCGGTCGCGCGGGAGAGGCGGAGAGGGTGTTGGGGAAGCTGACGGAACAGGAGAGATGTAATGCTGCGAAAACATGGTAGGGACGCGCCGGCTCAACCGAGTTACCTGGACATTATCAGGCGCTACCCTCTGCCTACCGCTGAACAGACACGGAACTTTGCCGAGTACGTAGCCCACGCGCATAGCTGGTACAAGCATCTCCCCGTGTATCCACCGGTGCCGTTCGTTTTCTATCTGGACCCCAATGCCGGGCGCGCAACGCTCATGTCAAAGTCCGGCAAGCTAGGGTTTGAGGACATCGTTGACGAGAGCAGCCGCTTTCATTACACGTGGCAGCTCACGGAAACCTATCGGAGCCGTCTGGGATACTGGAACTACTTCGCGCCTTACGGCACCTACTTCCTGGTCCCGCATGGGCGCGCCGTAATCGACACCAGGCAATCGGGCCAGGCCGAGGGCGGCCCGGCGATTTTCGTGCCAAAGAGCGGCTGGATCACGGTGCCTGAGGCGTTGGTGCTGGCGGGCACCGTGGGCGTGACGGCCCTGGTGCATAAATGGCGTAACTTCGGGGCCTACTGGGCTGTGGAAACGGAGGGCAATGCGCCAGAGAGGGTCCGTATCAGCGAGTTTGTTGAGCGCCATGCCGATGTCCTCCCCACCGATGCCCGGACAGGCCTGCTGAAGTGGGCAGCTTGCCGTCGCCAGCAGTCAGGCGAGGGTGACGACCGCCGGCTCGCAGTCGCTAGGGAGCCGAGTTGCGAGCAGAGCGAGGTTTTCCCGCTGCTCGACCGCGAACGGAACCGGCAGATTGCCAGCATGGAGGCCGCCATGCAGCGGTTCCTGACCCTGTTGTAGCGAGATCAGCGCGCGGGATGCGGCGCGCAACGGGCCTTCTACGGTCTGGCCCGTGTACGTGGCCGGCGACGATCAGGCCAGCCTGGCTTTCCGCGTGACGATCGACTGCGGCGTCCAGAACTGCTCGACGCCGCGCACATCATCCCGGACAGCGATCCCGCCGGCGAACCGAGCATTACCAACGGCATTGCGCTGTGCAAGCTGCATCACGCCGCATTCGATAGCTTCAGCATCGGGGTGGCGCCGGACTACTCGGTGCACGTGCGCCGCGATGTATTAGAGGAAAGCGATGGGCCGGTCTTGAGATACGGCTTACAGCAGATGCAGGGGACCATACTGACTTTGCCGCAAGCACAGAACCTGTGGCCGAATCGCGAGGCGCTGCAGTGGCGCTTTGAGCGCTTCAAAGCCGCGGCGTAACAGAACCCTACCAGCCTCAGCCGGCTGTTATTCTCCAAGATCTTTCGGCGCCGTGTTGGGGGGATCACTGACGGCGGCACAGAAATCAGGTAATCGAGGGACATATGCCCGATCCAACGTCATTCATACCCGAGAGGCTCAAAGAAAAGCTTGCCGACAGCCTGATCGAGTTACTGGCTGGCAGCGCCGAGCGGCTGGGCGGCGACCAGATCGCAGGCAACATCCGTAAGTTGTCCTCGCGCAGCGATTTGCTCCAGTCCGTTAATCGCGCCCTGGAGGCCGGCATCGGACGTTTCATCCAGGAGTACATGAGTCAGGATGAGGACCTGGTCGAAGTCATTCGGGCCGACGACCTGTTCTGGCAGTCCGAAGCGGTGCAGGATGTGCTGGTCAAGCTGGTCAGCCGGCCGGGCGCCTGGCTGCGCGAGGAGCGAGAGACCGTAGCCTACCATTTTGAGACGGTCTTGCCGAAGCGCGTCAACCGTGAGCGAGTGGATAAGGCCATTAACTTTCTCTTGCACTGCATCGCCGAGGAGTTGTGGTCGCTGCCCGGCACACAGGAGATTCGCGAGGCCTACAGCATCCAGTTCCAGGAGCTCAGCGCGCAGGCCCAACGGGAACAGGTCGGGCTGGCTCGGCAGCAACTCCAGGCCACAACCCAGATGAGCGCCGATTTGCAGCAGGCGCTGCTTCAATTGATCGGGCTGGTGGAGCAGAAGGTGCTTGCCGCGCCCGCGCCTGTTACCATGTTGGCATCGCCGCGGCCATACCACAATCTTCCGCAGCCCACCTACACACAGTTCGTCGGTCGAGATGATGAGCTGGCCTGGCTCAGGCAGCGGCTTTCGCCGGATGATCAGGTGTGGCAAATTGCTATCACCGGCATCGGCGGCGTCGGGAAAAGCGCCCTGGCTCTCGCCATCGCGCACGAATACCGGCAGCGCTACAATGAATTGCCCCCTGAAGAACGCTTCGAGGCTATTGTTTGGGTTTCAGCGAAAGAAGAAGTGCTGACGACATTCGGTCGCGAGCCGGCCGAGGTGCCGGAACAAGTGCTTCATAGGCTGGAGGATGTCTACACGGCCATTGCGCACGTGCTAGAGCGCGAGGATATCACGCGTGCGCAACCCGAAGAACAGAACGCTCTCGTGAAGAGTGCACTGAAACGCCAACGCACGCTCCTGGTTATGGATAATCTGGAAAGTGTGAAGGACAGCCGGATCATGGCGTTCCTACGCAACTTGCCGCAGGGAACCAAGGCTCTTATTACATCGCGCGAGACTGTGAAAGTTGCTGATATCAAGCAGTTGTTCGGTTTGCGTTGGGAAGAAGCAGAGCGCCTTATAGAAGAAGAAAGTCGCATGCTCAAGGCTGCTTTGGCGCCACAACTAAGAAAAAGCATCTTTCAACTCACCTCGGGGTTGCCGTTGCCGATCAAGCTGGCCATCGGGCGAATGGCAGGTGGAGAAACCTTTGCGGCCGTGGAGCGTTGGTTGGGTGATGCGACGGGAGAGTTGTCGGAATATTGCGTCAAGGGGCAGATTGATCTTGCCCGTGAGCGAGACCCCAATACATGGACAGTGCTCCTCGCTTGCGCGCTGTTCGATCGCGAGGCGGGTGCATCTTGCGCCGCTCTTGGCGAGATTGCTGACCTCTCGCTTGCAGACCGCGATAATGCATTAGCACACTTACAGCGGCTCTTTCTGGTGAACCGCATGGATGTTGAGAGGTTCTGGATTCTACCGATTGTACAACGGTATGCAGCGATTAGGTTCTCTGATGATAATTCGATCCAGCAACTAGCTGAAAGATGGTTAAGTTGGCTCACGGGTTTTGTAAAGAGACAATCCATCCAGCCGGAGACCAGTTACGACTTTGAAACGCTTCGAGGTATTGGTGAAGAATATCCAAACCTACGGCTTGCAATCGAGTGGTGCCTTGAACGTGAAAACTGGCCCTCCTTGATCAGTCTATGCGGAGGTACTTATCCTTACGCGTATCAAACTGGTCTGTATAACGATTTGGTAAGAATGCTGGAACTCTGGTTGACTGCTGCCGTCCAAATGAGCGATACACGTGCAATGGGCCACGCAAACCTCCATCTTGGACGTTTGCGTTGGATTCGTGGCGGGACGGATGAAGCTACAGTCCAGGAATCACGCTGTTATCTCGATAGGGCGGAACAGTACCTTGATGTGGTCGCGGACAGACCTCAATTGGCCGAGATTTGGGCAACTCGCACACAGATTTTTATGGCACTCAGCCAATTTGAGGAAGCAGAGATCACAGCCCAGCGCATATTCGCTTTAGGTAAGGATCCTGATAATCAATCCATCCAGTGTTTGGGAGCTCGTCATTTTGGAGAAATCTGCGCAATACGAGGAGAGTACGAGAAGGCTCATCTCTGGCTAGACAAGGCCGAACATTGGGCGCAGCAGCTTGGTTTTCCTAGAGCGGTATCGGGCGTTTTGTCTCGCCGAGCCATCGTCTTAGAAATGCAGGGCGATTTGAGTGCGGCGGAAAGAGTGTTAAGCCAGGCATTGGAACTCAATCGATCATTGCGAGAACCCCGTTTCGTAGCTTACAACAAGCGTCAGATTGCGAGAGTCTATGAGGCAATGGGAAGACGCCAACTTGCACGTCAGATGGCTGAAGAGGCCCGTGAAATCTTCGAGCGTCTTGGTCTAAGGGCCAATCAGCTCGAAACAGAGCAATACTTGAATCACCTCTAGATCTGTTATCCTGTTGCGTAGGCAATATCCTATATTCTGATTTCATCGCAGTGAGTTGTTGTAGAAAGGCTACGCGATGACAGCTGGAGGGAAGTACGGCGTGAACTTTACCAAACGCAATCACTATAACCCGTGTTTCTGGACGGCCCTGTGGAATCCTGAGTATTATCGCTCTTTTATCTCTGGGGCGAAACCGCCGAGCGAGGCGAGATCTCAGCTAGTGTACGCTCTCAGCATCAAAACCGGTCAAATACGTCAATCATCTGTTGAACAGGTGCACTATGACAAAGACTTAGGTGTTGCTGAAATCAGCCGCGAGACTAGCGAGGACTTCGTCCGTCGCCACCTTCCCGACGTATACGAGCAGTTCTTGAAGGAGAACAAGCAGGCTTCTTATCCAGTATATATCGACTTCGAGGACATCCTCCAAGGAATTGAGGGATTGCCACCCTACAAGGTACTCCTCGATGTCGCTCGAACGGCAAAGATCGAATCACTTTCAGACAAGACATATCTCGCGCTCTTTGTTGTGTTACAGCAGATCAGGAGCCATTCCATACTTAACGCTGCGATTGAGTGGGATGAGCAGACCGGTCATAGCAAGTTCGAGACATTCGTAACGCTGAAATGGTTTCTACAAGACCCAAGCCTGCTGTTTCGCGTTATTCAGCCTCTTATCGGGGGTCGGTGGACAATTTTTGCCACCGATTCAGACATCTTCCCGCTTTGCGACTCGCCCGTCCTTTTGAGGCAAGAGAGCGTGATGGTTGCTCTTTCGCCGAGGTTGCTTCTCGAAATTCAGCTATCTACTCACGAGCCGATAGAGAAAGTGCCGCGCGCACGTCATGGGGTTAACCAAAGCAAGGTTCATGAGTTTCAACGACGCACAGTCGGCAACACTTTCAGGGAGATCATCTTCGGCGACCAAAAAACACTTGAAGTCTGGCGGGATTCCGCTGAATTCAAAAATCGCGTCACTCTTATGAAGGATTGCAAGCGGTACAACCAGTTCGTTCGAGCAGAAGGCAATCGAGACATCTGGCAAATCAACGCGTTCGGTAATATGGAGTAGGCTCATCCGTTGGCGGCTTGTTCGCAGCGGTTGGGTAGCACGTTTCGCCGTTGCGGGCGGCGCTCGCGTTAGGCATAGGCAGGGCTGGTCACCAGGGCGGGGCCTAACACTTGGTCCACCGGACGCCTGCGGCGGGGGGATCGTGGGCCGCGAAAGTAACCTGGCCGCTGGCACAGATGATACTTTCGTTAGGCCACACATCCCGCAAAGCACAAGCCGAATCACTGGGCTTCGGACTTAATTAAGACAGGTAGTGACCAGCCCGCCAGCGCCTACTTGAGCCTGGCTGCGGCCGCCGAGCCGACCTGTTAGGCGTTCACCAACGGTGCGCATGCGCATGCATTCGGGGTCTGACGCGCGCCACAACTCGCCGGAAGATCTGTTTTGGACGACCAGTCGCATCTGGAACGATGCCAGAGGCAAGGCCGAACTCCGAGACCTCACCGGATGGCGGAGGATACTTATGTTACGGTAGCGGCTATCCTTGAGTGTGCTGGCCAGTGCGTCCCGCTACTGCCCCGGCGTCAGCGCGAAATCAAACTCCCCGACCGTGTTCGACCCCGCTGACAGTGCGCCGGTCGCCTTCGCAACCCGCACCCGATAGAAATAGTTGTGCGCGACGTCGCCGATGCCGTGGCTCAGGGTGTCGAGGTAGAAGAGGTCGCCGGTCGGCCACGGCGGGTCGCAGGCGCTGCAACTGCCCGGTGTGAAGTAGGGTGCGTTCAGGCTGTGCCACACCTCGTAGTGGTCGATGCTTGCCGGCGTCGCGTACGTCCAGTCGAGCTGCGCCGCGTCCCCCGCGCCCCGGCTGATGCTCAGCCACGGCACGGCCATAGGTGTGACCGTCACCTCCACCTGGGCGCTCACCGTCCGGCACCAGTTGGTCGCGCTGGCCGTCACCACGTACACACCCGGCGCGTTCCAGATGTAAGTCGCGGTCGGCGTGGTCGCGCCCTGGTCGCTCCAGGCATAGGTCAGCGGCCCCTGCGCCGGGTCGAGGTCCAGGGTCAGCGCCAGCGGATCGCCCGCCTCCACCGTCGCGCCGCCGTTGATGCCGGTCGCGGCCAGCCGGCAGCGGTAGCAATCCAGATCGACGGTATCGGTCTTGTCATCGCCGTCGTTATCCAGGCCGTCCAGGCACAGCGTCGGCGTGGATTCGCGAGCCGCCCGTGGCCGCCACTTTTCATCCGGAGAAGGGTGATCAGATGGTTGCCGGCCGACTGATCCGTCTGTGGGGCTCAGCTACCGACGAACTTAGCCAACTTCTGCCCCCGGAGGCCAGTCGGTGGTTACTCAATGGTCAGCCGCTAGAAAGCGGCAGCGATATCTTTATCCTTGCGCCGGCACCTGGCGAACATATTGTAACCTTGCAGGTACGAGATCGCCACGGCTCCACGGAGGTTCATCACACCTTTGCGGTTGTGTATGAGTCGGAGGAGTGAGCTACGTGCGTGACGTCACACCGCCGATGCTGGGATAGCAGACCGTGCTCCCGCGATCAGCCGGCGCACCCAATTCAATCGGGCAGATGCGGCACGCCGTTGAAGCCTGACAAAGGTACCGGCAAGAACTCATAGGGGTGCTCGTAATCCACCGTGTTGAAGATGCCGATGGACTTTCGATGGGCGTAGTCGGGAAACGGCAGGTAAGGGATAGCCGTCGGATCAAGGTAATACCAGCGATCACCGACATACACACCACTGAACACATGGGTTGCCGTAGGGGGCGCGTTGTTCTCGGTATGGTGCGCCTCAGCGATCCCAAACCGGTAGCGCGGATACACCATCCGGCCCAACAGGGTGACGAACAGGTGCGCCTTTGAAAAACATGCGGCCCAAACCAACCTACCGTGGGTGACGTAGTATCTGGCGTAGTCCAAGATGGAAGGCCATCCACCGCCGGCCGGAAGCAGGGTCGCGTACGCCGCGCCGTCGTCTTGCACGTTGGCCTTGAGCCATCCCCACACCATCCCGATGCGGCTCCACACCTCTTCTTCCGTCTCCGCTTTGTTCCAAGCGACCCCGACTGCCTTCAATAGCTTGTCGGAGTCCGCGTTGGCGCTTTCGTAGTCCCGGAAGAAAGCGCTGTTGTTCACCGTGGCCGAAACACCCGCGCGCACCCAGAAATTCCACTGTTTGTGGTACAGAATGTCCCCTTCATGCTTCGTGGTCATGGTCTTCCAGATCGCATGCGCCAGTGAAGGCCGCGGAAGGGGCTCTATGATGTGCGGATGGATGGTCCAACTGCCGTATTTGATTTCAGGCATGGTTACCCCCTTCGGTTCATATAACAGGCAATATGCGACCGCCTTATAGGAAAATCAGACAGACTGCGCACAATACCTCTTTGCGGTCGCAGTCACCCTAAGTTCGTCGAAGGGTGACTGTGACCGCAAAGACCCTCGGAAACACGCTTCGATCGCGAAGCACTC
Organism: uncultured Anaerolineales bacterium; assembly: GCA_964513075.1. Taxonomy (GTDB): domain Bacteria; phylum Chloroflexota; class Anaerolineae; order CG2-30-64-16; family CG2-30-64-16; genus DAOUBP01. Next base: position 58,689 of record CAZELR010000015.1, on the reverse strand, counting down.
AGCATGCTTCCGAGCCAAGAGGGCTACAAAGCTCGATTGACCGGCTTCTACTAACCCGGAAATAGGACGCGGACGACGCGGATGGAATCTGAGCTTGTCCGCGGCATCCGCGTCGCCCGCGTTCCAGTTTTCGTCTCTGCTTGGGTCGCCTGATCTGTCTATTGGATGCGCTCGATATCGCAGCGTCAACCGCCGTCAGGGTCGTGCGCCACAGACAAATCATACCCGAGGCGACTCCACAGAGCCGAGAGAACCTGCCACACCATCATCGTTCCAGGTTCTCTCGGTTTGAGACCGGCTTGCGCTCATACCAGCCGGACGGCGTGATGAACACCTCCGTCACCGGACTTCCTGCGGCAAATACCGCCAACCGCCACGCCCAGCGGACAGGGGTGGTATCGTATGAAAGGATCGGCTCCGAAAGGTCGGCGCCGCCATACCGGGTCCTGATCTCCGACAAGGTTTCGGCCGGTGGCGCCTCGAAAAAGGTCGCGGGGATCCAGCTTGCACGATCTTCCGGGCCGGCGCCGAACGTGCCGAGTCGGATGACCTGGCCGACCAGATCCACATGCGCGAAGCCGCTGGCTGAAGTTCCGGTCAGCAGGGGAACCAGCCAGAAGACCGGTATGCCTGCCGGTGAGTAAACCTGCGCCGGGGGACCGATCCTGGCCTGCCTAACAGCGGCAAGCGCCGGATCCTCCCGCGCAGGCGATTGTTTTCTCGCTGCGGCGACTGCCGATCGTACGGCCTTACGGTTGGCGTCTGGCATGTGAAAGAATCTCCGCGCTCACGGGCAGGTAAGCTGGGTGAACACGTAGTTCGTGTGTGTGATGGAATCCCACGACTCCCAGTAGACCGTGCCCCCCAACTTGTAGTCGGCGTTCCACGGCCACGGATCATAGATATACAGCTTCTTCTGCGAGATCGCGCCGCCAATCAGCGTCGACTTGACATACGAGTATCCGGCACAGGAACGGGCGTGCCCGGCAATCCCGCTTTTCATCGGGTGCAGGGCGTCGATCTGGTTGCGCGCCTCCTCCCACGTGGGGGACGAATCGTAGGTCGCGTTGAGGTGGTTGCACGTCAACGCCTCGTAACCCGCGCTCTGATCGGACGGGCAGCCGCCACCCGGAGAGTAGCCCAGCTGCGGTGCGATCTGATCCTGGGTGTAGTAGTAGCGGTAGTAACAGAGGATCATCTGACAGGTCGCGACCGCGCAGTAATCATTCACCTGCTGGGCATGTAAGCTGAAGCAGTGATGCGAGCGCGCTTCAGTATACGCGTAGTGCGAGCAGAACTGAAGTTCCTTCGTGACCGTCAGGTATAACGGCACCGCAACCAGGGCCGTGAGCTTGGCGATGCTCGTTTGTTGCTGAAGGGCCAACTGCTTTTCCGCCGGCAGTTGCTTCCGAATGGCGTTGCTCTCATCATACACCGCCAAGCGGCGTTCGCGTTGGGCGTCCGATAGGGTGTCGTAGAATGACCAGGCGAAAGCTCCCTCAACCTCCTTTCCGATTGGCGCCTCCGGGACCGGGTCAAGACTTGCCACGTCGAAGATCAGCCGTTGCGCTTTGCCTCTGTCATCTGACATCGAGAACATCACGCCCAGCTTGGGGTAGCTGTAGCAAACCAGCTTGGTGTCGTGCAGCTTCCAATTCGGATGGGCGCGTGTCACTTTGGGTGTCAGCTTCTCCACCGCCTGATTGTAGTTCCACGTCCGCGGTCCAGCCTCATAGGCCACAACGGGCGGTCCCAACACTCTGCTGGCCGCAGCGCGAGCGGTGCCGACCACCTCGGCACCGGAGGTGATCGCATAATCCAGGAAAAGCAGTTTGCCGTTGATGTCATAGATTTCAACCGGTCTGCGCCGGATGGAGCCCTTCTGCCAGGCCTCCAATCCGGGAAGGCGCGCCGCTGCCCCCTGAACCGAGGCCAGGGCGATGTTTTGGCCCATTTCTTCGCGTGCGATGAAATGGGCCTCCTCTGGATACTTGACAGGTGACATGGTTTTTTGCCTCCTTGTGTGGACTGTTACGTTGCTGACCGACAGAAACATTATAGCACAAGACCGCGTATTTTGCAAGAGGCAATATAAGATGCTCAGGGCTATTCAATTGTCGGACAGGAGCCGTGTTGTGCGCCAGGCGCGCTTGAAATAGGGACAAGGAGGGCATAGCATCACCTCAGAGAAAGAAATCCCCGCCGAGGTGATGCTATGTCTACGCCGATTATTCCTTTGATCGAGGTTTTTGCGCTTGCCAGTCTGCGGGGTCGTTACCGATGAGGTAAGAGACGTGTGTCTTCGCGCGGCCGAAGGGCGCCAGTTGTGGGTGAGCATTGGCACCCGCAAAAGAAAGTCGCAGGTTCACGCCGCGGCTGCGCGCAGGCGCCTGGCCAGGCATGCGCCAAGGTGATTCTGCTGCGGCGGCGGCAGGACGCCAAGTCAGACTGACCGCCACGATCGGCTACGGAGAGCCAAAGCGCATCCTGTGTCAGCCAGATCTCTTGTGCGGCTCCCATGACTCGAAAGGCCGCCCCTGCGGCAAATTGACCGACGTTTTCCACAAACAGCAGACCGGGTGGTTGCGGGTTCGCCGCGATTGCAGCTTCTGCTGCCAACCGCGGGACAGCTGCCACCTGCGGGCTTGCGGGCGCGGCGTGAGCGCCTGTAAAGCTGAACATGAGCGTAAGCAGCAGAACTGCGGAAAGACAGCGGACTGATCTTGACGTGGAAGGATAGTTGCTCATAAGGGTTCCCCTGCAATGGACTTTTGCCGATCACCTGGCAAGACCGCTTTGCTCGCACCCCAACGATGCGGTCTGCAGCAACAAGTTCAAGATGTCCTGGACATCTCTGACCTGCTGAGGGTTGGAATCCGTGACGATGGATTTGCGTCGGCACACGGCCAGCAATTCAGTGCGCTCAGGGCCTCGGGCTGCCGCCCCCTGCACCTATGCGCCACGCCAGGCGGACGCTGCGCCGCTCCGCACCGGCACTTCGTGCTTGCCTGTGGGAGTTGCTTCCCATCCGGGCTCCGATCCTATAGGCGCATCAGCTCCTCCAGCCAGGGCACCGTTTCATGTTTTCGTCGCCAGAAGAGGTCCTCCCAGAAGGTGTGCACCGCCAGCATCTGGTACGGCGCAAATTCGGCAGTGAAGTAGGCCAGCAGTTCGGCTGTCGGCGCCGGATCGCCGGGGTCGCGGTCGAAGAAGAGCTTCGAGTAGATCTTTTGCTCCCAGGGCGAGATGTGAACCATGGCGTCGTAGTGATGAAACACGTCGGCCAAGATGTACTCGACCGAGGCCGGCCCGACGCCGTAAAGCGCCAATAGCGCCAGTCGTTGTTCTGGCCGCGGACGGTTCCGCAGCGTCATCTCGTCGATCTGTCCGCTGACGAACGCCTCGGTCACCCGCCGGATCGCTTTGGCCCGGTAGCCTACCTTCAGGCCGCGCAGCTCCTCTTCGCTGGCGTCGCGGATGTCTTCCGGCGCCCAGGTGACGTACAGCTCCCGGCCGTCGAATGACACCGGTGCACCGTAACGCCCGGCCAACGCCTGCATCATCTGCACCGAGCGCCGGACCGTGGCGTTCTGGAGCGCGACGGTGATCATCAGGTATTCGTAGAGGGAGCTGCAATTCAGCGGCCGCAGGCCGCGCCAGCGCGCAAGCACCGGCCCCAGGCACGGGTGAGCCGCGAAGCGCCGGTGAAAGTCGGTCAGGTCGAGGTCGAAGCCGTAGCGGTAGCGGATCTCGCTCAGCAGTCCGGCGAGGTAGCCCTGATCGAGCCGGGCCGCGGCCCAGATGGACAGCCTGATCCGCGGCGCCTCCACGCTGCCGGCGTCTTCGAACTTCAAGCCCAGCGGCAGCCCCTGCCAGCGCATGGTCTGCCAGCGTGCGCCCGGCTCCCAGACATTGTCAGGGGTGGGGAAGTGGTCGGGCTTGTGCAAGGTGGCGTCGAAGTTGAACGGCGCCGCCGGGCTGATCTCGCTGTTGTGGGCAAGTGCTAAAGGTAGCGGCTGCATCGGCGCGCGGTCTCCTTCACGGCTGGGAGCTGGTTGGCAGCGCATGCCGGCTGAAAAACTCCCACATCACGGCGGTGGCGTCGATCTCCTGGGACGTCTGCCCGACGATGAATCTCGGCAATGGCTCGCCGCCGGGCCAGGCGTGGCCGCCGCCGGCGATGGTGTAGAACACGACTTCGGCGCCAGCACGACAGCCGGCATACTGGATTCCCGTCACCGCGCCGCGCCCCGGCAACGGCGCCGGCGTGGCGCCGCAGCCGTTGCGCTCAGCATACGCGGCGATCCAAGCCGGCACGTCGGGGAAGGGCAGATCGAAGGACGCGGACGGGCCGCCCGCGTAGGGGACGATCCGATCGGCCGTGCCATGAAACGCGATGAGCGGCACGGGTCGGCTTGGCTGGCAGGCGTTCAGCGGGAAGAGGTAGGCGCCGGACACGCTGCCGACGGCGGCGATCCGGTCCGCGAGCTGGCAGGCCAGCCGATACGACAGCCCGCCGCCGTTCGACAGCCCATTGGCATAGATGCGCGTCCGGTCGATGTTGTAGCGCGCGGCCAGCGCGTCGATCAGGTCGGCGATGAACGTGACATCCTGCCGGGCGTCGGCCGATGAATCACCGCTGGCCCGCCAGCGCCGCGGGAAGCCGGCGCCGGCCGGGTAGACCACGATGAAGCCGTGCCGGTCGGCCAGGTCGTTCCAGCGGCTGGTCTGCAGCTGGTGCGCGGGCCACTCGGCGAAGCCGTGGGTGCTGATGACGAGCGGGACCGGCGTGGCCGGGTCGTAGCTGGCGGGCACGTGGAGCAGGTACGCCCGCCGCTCGCCGCCGGAGATGATATACCCGTCGGCCTGATTCGTCAGGACCCAGATCAGGGCAAGCAGCAGCGCGGCGAGTGCGCCGAGGCCGAACAGGATCAGCAGGCCGGCGCGGCCCCATGCGCGGCCCCTTGAGCGCCGGTTGGTTGAACCTGGATTGCGAATGCTGTTACTCGTCCACAGCGGCATGCTGCTTACTGCCTTCGCCAGGCTCTGAAGAATTCGCCCGGAGCAACCACCTGCACCACACCGCGCACGGCTTCCGGGTAATGCGCCGTGTTGCCGGTGATGAGCACCGCCTCCGCTTGCGCTGCCACCTCCAAAAACGGCAGATCATCGGCGTCAGGCAGTTCGCACGCTAACGGCTGAGCCGTCACCCGTTCGCCATCTGTCTCCAGGTACGCCAATACCAGAGCCGCATCCTCGGGCGCAAAGCTGAACTTTGGTCGCGCCAGCACCTCGCGGTATTCAGCCAGCAGGCGATCATCGTAAGCTGCCCGGAGGTCGCCGTTCAAAACCAGGTCCAGCACGCGTGCCGGCGGGCCGAAAGGGGAGAGCAGCGCCGAGACCAGAATGTTCGTATCGAGCACAACCAGCATCCGAGCTACTCCTTAGCTGGTGTAGACCGGCGTTCCCGGCGGACCTGGGTGATCTCGGCTTCGATCTCGACAGCCAGTAGCTTGTCCGCGCCGCGCTCGGCGGCTGCCCGGCGCAGCCGCGAGGTCGCGGCCTGGGCGCGCGCCCGGCGCAACGCGGCTACTGTCTCCTCCACATCGCTCTCCCCGATGCCCGCGATGACCGCCACCGGCCGGCCATTGGAGGTGAGGATGATCTCGCGCTGTTGGCGCAGCTTCTCCCACACGTCGCCGGGTTTCAGCCGCAGATCACGAATCGTCACGAATTCCATGTTGACCTCCCGTAGTCCAATTGGACTACGGATAGTCTACAGGCAAACCTCAAACGTGTCAAGCATGCTGCTCGCGCAGATCACGCTGCTCCCACGGCGCACACCGTTCTCAGCTGCGGCAGCGCCCCGGCCCCCGCTTTGACCAGGCGACCAGCGGCGGGGCGGCTGGCTCAGGCCTCCGGTCGGCTCGCATCTCGGTGCACGCCGGTAACCCTCGGGAGCAACATAGGCTGCCTCTGTGCCGACATCAGGCGATTGCGTGCTGTCTCAAGCAGTGAGCGACCCGTTCGAAGAAGATGCCGAACAGGAATCGCCGGTGCTCTTCTTCGTCCGCGTCGAGCGAGCAGACTAACGCATCGTGGCTGTCCAACCCCATCACTTTGGTACTGGTTATCCACGGCAAATGTCCGCTGGGCGCCGCAATGTGGAAGGATGGCTCCTTCCTGATCCAGCCGACATGGTAGCAGAACGCCTGCCAGATCGTGAAGTCGTACGTTTCTGTGCCGCCCAGGCTCTGGTAGATCCTGAGCTGAGTGGAGAACCCGAAACGTCCGGCGCTAGCCAACGACCACAGAGCATCGAGCGTCAGGAGATCATGGCTGGGGAAATTGAGGATGTGCTCGATGAACAACGCCGGTGGCGGCTCAGCATGGCGCAGGATCCTGCCGGCCGCGACCAGCATGGTGCGTTGTGTCTCGGCGTGCGCTGGCTGCCATGAACCGGCCGCCAGCAGATCGCGGAGCGCCGTGTAGTCTACGCCGCAGTCCGAGGCCAGCGGCACGTTATTCATTCCGGCAGGGCCGCGCCACTGCATCTTGGGCTGCGGCTCGGGATAGCCAGAGATGACCTGCCAAATCCGGCTGGCTGCGTCTGCAAGCAGCATCGGCAAGGGCGCCAGGGTCGCCTGGAGGCCAAGAATTACCTCTTGGTCCGGGAAGAGTCGCGGGTCCGGCGAGCGGGTGGCCTGCAGTTCTTGGCGCACCTGGTTCACCTCGGCGGTCAATCCGGCCAGCGTCGCCTCGTCAAAGCGCAGTCCCAGTTGTTCGACCGCTGGGCGAAGCTGGCTGAGGCGCGCCAACAGGCGCGCCAGATGGAGTCCGACCGCGTGGACATGATGGACGCGCAGCCCGACCTGGGTTGCGGTCACAAAGGCCGCCAGCTCGGCGCCGAGGGCGGTGGCGGCGGCTTCGGCTTCAGCAAGACGCAGGCAACATACCCACAAGTTGGCCGCGGTCGCCAGACGCGCGTCTTGGGCTACCAGGTCGAACCGGCCGGCCAGATCTTTGAGGGGTGCGATGAGCGTTTCGAGAAGCGCCGGGATGTCGGTATGCATCGATGATACTCCCACCCATTTCATACAACCACGTATTGCGCAGGCACCTGCTCCACCAACCAAACCCCGTTTGCCGACAGGTAGAACCGATAGCCCGCCGCGTGCATCAGCCCGGCCTGCACTTTGAGTACGACCGGATTGCCATGCCGGCCGCCGACGCGCGCTGCCGTTGTTTCATCCGCGGATAGGTGTACATGATTGCGCCGGCCTGGCAGCAGCCCGCGCGCCCTAATCGACGGGATGGAACGTGCCGCGGTGCCGTGGTAGAGCAGTTCCGGCGGCTCTGTGGGCGCCAGCCCGAGATCAACCGGGATCGTGTGGCCCTGGCTGGCCCGGATGCGCGTCCCATCATCACTGAGGACGAACCGCTGCTTGTCGTTCTGGGCGACGATCTCCTGCAAGGTCTCCCGCGTCAGCGCGACCCCGTGCGCGCGGGCTTGGGCCAGCAGGTGCGCGACCTCGGCCCAGCCCTGGGCATCCAGGGTCAAGCCGATGGCCTCCGGATGATGGCGCAGCACCCGGCTGAGGAATTTGCTGAGGCGGACAAGGCGTTTGTCCATCTATTTGATCCCGACGGCCGTCAATAACGTCGCACTCGTGAAGCCTACGGTGTGCAGGCGCTGGCGCAATGCTGCCGCACGGCTGCAGAGCGCCTCGCTGCCCGGCACGGGTTTGGGACCCTTCAGAAGCTGATCCAGGTAATGATCGATCCCCTGCTCCTCGGATTTGATCCGCCAAGGGTCCAGTGCATCCTCCTCCTGCTGGGGAAAGGCCACGTCGCAATAGCGCAGCTCGCGCAGCCCGCTGCTCTCCACGAGGCCGACGATCTGGCTGCGCAGGAAGGTCTCGCGGTGCACCCACCTGACGGCTTGCGGATGGGCCACCCGCATGATCGCCGTCTCCACCGCCGCGATCCAATGATGGATCAGGACATCGGTCAGCTGCGTCTCGCTCTGCTCATCACGGAACATCTCCGCCACAAAGCCGCGGCCGTCCGGCTTCAGGACGCGCACCATCTCGGCCAGCACCCGGGCCTGGGTGGCATCGGTCATGTGGTGCAGCGCACGCACCAGGCAGACAACGTCGAAGCTGTTGTCCGGGAAGCCCAGCCGGGCCGCGTCCATGGCCAGGTAGTGGACGTTCTTGCCGCCATCCGGCGCGTGCGTGACCGCGCCGCGGGCCCAATCCACGCCGATGATCTGCACGCGCTCACTGGACAGGCTACCAAATACAGATAGCTGAAAGCGCAGATCTTCGATGAAGCGGCCCCAGCCGGTTGCGACATCCAGCACCCGGCCGTCTGCGATATCTCCGAGGGTGGTACGAATCCAGCTCATCTATGCGCTCCGGGGCACCTTCCGCAGCTCGCGGATGCGCCCGCGCGTCAAGTCGAGCATGAACTGAACGAGGGTCTGCAAGCCTTTGGGGTAGTGCTGCAGCAGCAGAGACTCCGCGCGGGCAAACTCGCCCAGCTCGCGCAGCGCCTCGGCCTTCTTCAGCCGTTGCCGGTCATCCCTCGGGTCGAGCATCTCGATCAGCCGCTCCAGGTTTTCGACCGCCTCGGGCGACAGCGACCACGGTTGCGGGGGAGGCACGGCAGGCCGCAGACGTCGCAGGAACGACGCGATGTGAGATGACACGAGCGAGTCGGGCGGCGACAAACTTCCGCCCCGGCGGTCTCCCCGGTGGAAATCTCGGAAAGCATCGTTGTAACGCCACCAGGCGCGCACGCGCAGGTCAGCCTCGCGCTTGGCGGTCCTTGCCGCACCGGCGGCAAGCGCTTCCAAGTATTCCTGTGCCGACAGGGTGCGAATCCTCGGCGCCTGGCGCCATGCCTCGGGCACAGCGCTCGGCTCTTGTTCTGCCAGCAGGAGGGACAGGGAATCGGGAATCTCCCCGATCTTGCGCGCGTCTTGCGTCCAGAAGAACGCCTGGCAGTGCGCGCAGCGTGTGATCAGGGGTGGTTCGGGCAGCATGCGCGCAAAGGAGTAGCCATCGGTCCACATGAGCGCGCCGAAGGTGTTGCCGGAAAGCAATGTGAAGACGCGGGCGAGGCCGTCGCACTTGGGACAGGCAATGACTCTATCGGGCCCTGGTTGCATGAGCTACCTCGTTTACCTGGGAATCGGCTCCGTGGACTCCTGGAATCCTGGCATTAACACCGATCAGTCGGCTTACTAGCCGCCTTTCTCTCTGAGCTGCGCCCGGTTTCGCCGGAGGCAGGCAGGGACCGCCGCCGCGTTCGGCCCGCGTCGCCTCTGTCTTTGCCAGCCAGTCGGCCAGCGCAGCCAATCGGCTGGTATCCCAGCGGACGCCGCTGCGCAGCGGCCATTCGCCGTGCAGGGCGGCCCGCCAAGCAACCGGGATTGCACTCAGCCCGTAGGCCGCGCCGGCCAGCGCGCCGACCACGGCGCCGGCAGTGTTGGCATCGTTGCCCAGGTTGACCACCTGCACGATAGCATCCTCGAACGAAGCAGTGATTAGCAGGCCCCAGACCGCGCTCTCCAGCGTGTGGCGCACCTAGCCGCTGTTGGGCAGCCCCCCGCGGTGCTTGGTCGGGTCGTTGGAGCACCTGCATGAAGCCGGGCCGGTCGGCGAGGGGCGCACAGTGGACCAACGGCAGGCTGTCCGCCACGGCGCGGATCAGGCGGTACTGCACCGGCTCGCTGAACTCGATATAAACCTCGCCGGCAGTGTTGAGGACTTCCGTGTGAAGCCGGTCGAAGGTGAGCACGCGTACGCCGATCGCACCCCCCCTCTCGGCCAGCCGCCGCGCGGCGCGGGCCTGCAGGTGGGCCGGCACAACGACGCGCGGAATCGCCGCCAGGTCACGGCTGGCATTGCGAGCGCAGGCCAGGATCGTGGCGGTCTTACCCGCGGCGGCGGGGGCGAGGTAGAGGTGGCTAGACATGTCTTCAGTCGAACGTAGGTTGGGTGCTGGTCTCATCAGCCGGCGGTAGGGAGTTGTGGTGGACTGTTTCTTGATCTGAGGTTGTCTCCGACACCCCGATGTCGCCCCTGCCGACCCAATCCAAGAAGTGCATCTCCCCATCTGAATCTCCGGCGACGATTGTCTTTCCATCTGGTGTCATTGTGCAGCAACACAGGGCCGCGTTGGTTAGCAGCATCGAGAGGATCCGTCCTGTCGCCACGTCCCACACTCTGAGTGTATTGTCCCATGACGCCGAGATGGCCAGGCCTCCATCGGCACTCAGCGACACGCTATTAACCCTACTGCTATGCCCTTGAAGCGTGCGCAGTTGGCGGCCTGCCGCCACGTCCCAAACTCTGAGCGTATTGTTGTCCCACCAGGACGCGGAGATGGCCAACCGCCCGTCGGCGCTCAGCGCCACGTGGGCCACTGCATCGCGATGCCCCTCAAGCGTGCAGCGTTGGCGGCCCGTCACCACGTCCCAGACTTTGAGCGTATTGTCCCATGACGCTGAGATAGCCACCCGCCCATCAGCACTCAACGCCGTGTCGAGGACCCAGTTGCGATGACCTCGAAATGTGCGCAGTTTGCGGCCCTTTGCCACGTCCCAGGCTTTGAGCGTGTGATCCGCCGATCCAGAGACGGCTAGCTGCCCATCGGCACTCAATGCCACGGCAGTCACCTGGCTCCAATGCCCTTTGAGCGTGCGCAGGCTGCGGCCCGTCGTTACGTCCCATGCTTTGAGCATCTTGTCGTCCGACGCGGAGATGGCCAAGCATCCGTTGGCACTTAGCGCCACGCCGTTCACCTGTTTCTTATGGCCTTTGAGTGCGCTCAGCTGGCGGCCCGTCGCCACTTCCCATACCTTGAGGGTGCAGCCCTCTGCCGCTGAGATGGCCAGCCGTCCATCAGTGCTCAACGCCACGCAGTGCATTCGGGAACGCTGTCCTTCGAGCGCACCCGGTTCGCTGCCTGCCGCCACGCCTGCATTGCCTGCCCTGCCGGTCAGATCAGGGAGCGGCGTCTGCAGCGCAGACGAAATGTTCCAGATTTTGAGCGTATCTCCCCATGTGGAGATGGCCAGCCTCCCATCGGCGCTCAACGCCACATGGCTGCCCCCTTGGATCGTGCGTAGTTCACGGCCTGTCGCCACGTTCCATACTTTGAGCGTCTGGTCTGCCGATCCGGAGATGGCCAGCTGTCCATCAGCACTCAAGGCTACACTTGTTACCCTATCACCATGCCCGGCAAGCATGCGCAGCTCGCGGCCCGTCGCCACCTCCCACACCCTGAGCGTCTTGTCGTCCGACGCGGAGATGGCCAGCCTCCCATCGGAACTCAGCGCCACACCAACGACTGAAGAGCTGTGTCCTTTGAGTGTGTGCAGCTCACGGCCTGCGGTCACATCCCACACCTTGAGCACCTTATGCGCTCCAGAGACGGCCAGCCGTCCATCGGCACTCAGCGCTACGCACTTCCCCCCTTTGAGCGTGCGGAGTTGACGGCCCGTCGCTACATCCCATACTTTGAGTATGCCCCTTGGTGCGAGGATCACGTCCCACGTCGCAGAGATGGCCACCTGCCCATCGGCGCTCAGCGCGATGCCACATACCTCATTGCCACGCTCCTGGAGTGTGCGTAGTTGACGGCCCGTCGCTACATCCCACACTTTGACTGTGCTCCCTGATGCGGAGACGGCCAGCCGGCCATCAGCACTGAGCGCCACGTCATTGACCCAGGCGAAATTCCCTGTGAGCGTGCGCAGCTCGCGGCCCGTTGCCACCTCCCATATTTTGAGCGTCTTGTCCTGCGATGCGGAGACGGCCAGCCGCCCGTCAGTACTCAGCGCCACCGCGAGGACCGAATCGCCATGCCCTTGGAGTGTGCGTACCAGCTCGGGCGACCCGCGGCAGGCATTGAACCGTTCGCACAGATAAGGCTGGCCGAGCCGAGCCAGATCCGCCTCTGTGCACGCCTTCAACTCGCCTAGGCCGAGTTGAAAAGATTCATCGCGCAGCTGCTGCAAGAAGAAAGCAGGCTGCGCCCCCATGTCCTGGCCGCGCAGATGGTGCGCCTGCCGGTCCAGGACGCGCTCCAAGCCGGAGAGCCGGGGATAGGCCTCGCTTTGTTGATCAGTCGAACAAAGACCGAGTCCGGTGCGTAGGTCGGCCAGCATTGCATCCACGCCACGCCGGACGGTCTGGTTCTGCAGGCGGCCCAGATCCCACAGCGCTCCTGCCATGCGTCCCGCGCAGAGGCCGGCAAACGCCGGGCGGCCTTGGATCGTACCCTCAGCAAACTCGCGTACCAGCGGATGCAGGCGAACCTGATCCCCCGCCAGGGTCTCCAGCAGGGAGTAGCTGCACAGCGTATCCAGCGCCTGATTCAGGGGGGCAAGAAAGCCCGGCTCTGCGGCATCACTCAGGCCAGCCAGCAATCCCAGGCGGGCGGCTGGAATGGTTTCCGCTTCCGGCATCAGCGCTGCTGTTTGAAGCAGCAGGCGGGCTGCCTCATCTGGCATTGCGTCCCACTGCGATGCCAGTGTCACCGCCACCGGGTCGTGCCAGGTAGGCAATCTTCGCCGGGCGGCTTGTGCCTCGGGACCACCGTCCACAGTCGCCAGCGCGCCATAGCGATCCAGACGCTCCAGGTAACCCGTCAAGGTCACCTTGCTCCCGCTTCTCTCCAGAAAGGCAGCGGCCAGTTCAATCGCCAGCGGCAAACATCCCAGTGCTGAACACAGCCGTTGAGCAACTGCGTACTCCGGCTGATCGCTGGCCAACATGGACTGATGGTCGGGGTGGCGCAGGAGCAACTGCAGCGCCTGGGGCAGGGGGAGTGCGTCCAGCGTAATCGTCCGCAGGCCGGGCAGGTCACGGCGGCGGGTGGTGAACAATACCCGGCAGGGCAAAGCCGCCGGCACCAACTCGCCATCGACCGGCAGATTGAGCAAATCCGGCTCGATCAGATTATCCAACACCAGTAGCGTGTCAGGGTCGCTACGCAAATGGTCCGCGGCAATCTGCACGAGTGCGCGCTGGCTTTTGTCGTAACCGTTCCCGCACACGATCTGCCCAATCCTGGCAAAGCCCTGCGGCAACGGCTCGGCGGCATTGATCCAGAAAATGCCGCCCGGATAGGCCTGGCGGTAACGATAGATGTATTCCACCACCAACTGGGTCTTGCCGATCCCACCCATGCCGGTCAGCCCGGCCACGCGGGGCGTCCCCTGACTGGCCCGCAGGGCGGAGTTGATGCCGAGCGGCGTCAACTCCTCAAGAAAGTCATGCAGCGCTGCAAGCTCTTCCTCGCGACCGACGAAATGCACGTTCTGCCGGAAGATGAAATTGGTGGGCGTCTCCAGTCCCAGCAGCGCGCCCAGCGGTGGGCCAAAGGCAGTGCGGTGCAGATCTCCACTCAGCACCGCGATCAGGCGCTCGAACTGCGGCCCCCAGGCGTCAGACTCGGTGAAATCCGCGTAGGTCAGGCGGGCAATCGAGCGGGGCGGCGTGCAGCGCTCGCGCAACAGTGGGATGGTGCGGCGCCGGCGTCCGACCGGGTCCTCGCAGCGCGCCAACAGACCTGCAAAGTTTTGCCACTCACTCGCCACCCAGGCCGGGGAGAGCACCAGCAGCACATGACAGCTGGCGTCGATGGCGCGGCTGATGTTCTCCACCTGCGGCGCGCCCACGGCAAAGTCCCGGTCGGTGCAGATGACCAGGCCGGCGTCCTTCAACCGCGGAACGAGCCAGCCCCAGACCCAGGCGCGGTCGGCGGCAGCGTAGGAGATGAAGACGTCGTAGCGGGTGGCGGCAGGATCGGTCATGGTAGCTCTACGGTGTGAATAAGTCGACAGAAAGGGTCTATCCGATCCACCGGACGGCGAGCTTCGGATGTTGACGTGTCACAGCAGCTCTGATACTCTCCTCTAGGAGTGATCGGCTCTTCAAAGGGTTCTGCTCATCTTCGTATTCAAGCACAACTGCCTCGATGTGCCCTACAGTGGCGAACAGGTCCACAAGCAGTTTTTTATATGGTATTCGGCCTTCGCCTAACGGGCACCACTCAGAACGTTCTAGTTGTGGAGAGCGGCTATCGATCAGGTGTAGCAGAATCGGTATCTCCAACTCAGAGAGCTGGCGGCATACGTTCAGTAGTTGCTCTTGGGATTCCTGGAGCGTCCACCCTAGTTTGGCATGGTACAGGCGTGGAATATCCAGTACGGCACAGGTTCTCAGTCCTTGGGTCACCGATTGGCGGATCAATTCCAGGTACTGCTCATAGTTTCGCTGCGCTTGTCGGGATCCTTCTTGTTGATGATAGTTCTCGATGCACGGCACAAGACCAAACCTGGCTGATCGTTCCAGCGATTTCAGCATTGCCTCGGTGGACGCGATCTCGTTGAAATGATGGACAATCCACTTGTCGTCGGTATCGCGCATGATCTCGCGCGCATGAGCGAGGAAATCCTCTTCTGGCTCAACGGTACGTCCGAGTAGTCCGGGCGCGTGGCACATGAGTCGAACGCCAGCGCGTTGCGCTATTCCCACCAGTTGGGCCTGGTGGGCTGGCTCAGCGGTCCATGCATTCAGGTAGACCTGCAGGAGCCGGAATCGATTCTGTGCGGCATACATCACAGCGTCGATAGTATCAAAGGTTGGGGGCGAGGAGTCTTGCAGCGATCCGGAGTCCGCGACTTCAACACCGCATCCGCGATCGTCGCCGGGGCGGGGCGAGGCGGGTCGCTTGGATACTGAGTCCGCGACTCCGATCATGACTGCTTCTCGCTTCTGGACATAGGCATACCATGCTGCCAAGATCTCCAGATCAGCACTTTCTTGCACTAACCTGCAGAACTCGGTGCGTTTGGATTCACTGGTCGAGAGCCGATTTGCGAGATCTGTTTGCTCTTCAAGTGACAAGCTCACCTTCTCCCCTGCCAAGGCATGCCGGGCGGCCACCGCTGCCTCTATCCAACTTAGCAGCACCTCGCCCAGCAAGTATTTTGCCCCGGCGATGCCGCGCGCCTGGTCGACTGCCGACTCTAGGAGTTCAAGCGCCAGAAAGGCATTGCCATGTTCCAACTCCCAGAGTCCTAGTTTCTTTTGTATTACGGCCGTGCCGATCCCAACATGCGCTCCCCGAAAGATGTCAATGGCGCGCTCATAGCAGAGACGGGCGGGTGCGGGCTCGTCCTGCTGAAGGTGGACGTCGCCCCAAGTCCTTAGAACCCATCCCATGATCGGATTCGACTCTTGACCGATGCTTACAAGCGCGTCATATGCCTGCTGAATCTGAATGGCCGCCTCGGGCACCTTGCCTTGGGCTAGGTAGACATCAGCCAAGACTCGCTGGCTTTGGACCACCTCGTAAGTGTCTCGCCGGTCACGGTGTAGTTCGAGGCTCGCAACAGCCGCCTCAACCGCCCTATTTAGACTGATTCCAGAGCGGCAATATGCTTCGGCTTGACTAGAAAGTAGCTTCCCAAGCTCGGAGCGGTCGCCCACTTGCAACAAGAGTCCCCGCGCCTGGTCATAACAAGCAAGAGCACTGGCAAACTCACCTCGAGCTCGATGAATGTCACCGAGGCGCCGATGGAGTCGTCCTATCGACAAGCGAGCGGGAAGCTTGTCCATACAGACGTGCTCCATGCCCGCACGATAGTATTGCAGGGTCATATCAAGATCTTCTAGTGAGCGGCGGTAGATGTCTGAGAGTTGTAGCTCCAGAGCGCCGCGCTCATGAAGGACACTATCGGGACCAGTTTCATAGGCCCTTACGGCTTCTTCAAGAATCTGGCACCTTTCTTCCCAGCGCCCGCTCCGATCGTAGCAGTTGTGCAAGTAGGAATGGAGCTCATAGAGAAGTGTCAGCCGCTCTTCACAGGAAGACTTACACAAGAACTCATGCGCAGCCATGAATTGCGGCCGGTAGAACTCAAACTGCGCTACGCTTTCGGCGTCATATCGATTCTCCAATTGGGAAGCGAGTTGATTGGCGACTCCAATGTAGTATCGAGCGTGCCGCAACCTGATTGCATCACCGTCGCTCGCCTCATCGAGGAGCTTCTTTGCGTATATCCAGAGCAGCCTATGTTGTTCGTAGATCGGCTGCGAGGGTGGGTGAGCATCCCAACTGCACTGCTGCCAGGAGCGATCGATCAACATGATGTCGGCCAGCCTCCGAACAGCTCTTTCGGCTATGTCCTGACTGTCGTCTCCCCAGATGGCCGCCAGAGCATCCAGACCGTAGGGCGTATATTCGAAGGCTCCTAACGCGCGGAATCGCTGCTGAAGGTTGGAACCTAACCTATCATAGGCTAAGGCAAAGCTTGCTGCAACGCCGGTTTCGCGGGACTCATCCTTCCCGATGCCTGGACCCTCCAGGACACGTTTGTCGTCGTGAAGCCATTTTGCCAATTCCGGCAGGTTGGTCAGCCCTACTTTGCAGGGTCCCACGCTCACGCATAGTGCCAGCGGTAGACATCCTACGAGAGCACACACCTCCCTGGCTGCGCCCTCGTCTTCTCCCAGTGTTCCCAAGTGGTTGCGCAGCATCTTCACGGCATCCGCTTCGGACAATGGGTCCAGACGCTCCACACAGTTGCACAACTCCGCCGCCACGCTCCGTGAATGCGTTGTGATCAGCACGGCCCGATCGTTCGGTAGCAGCGATGTCAGAATCCATTTCCCGAGATCGGCGGTCCAGACATCATCCAAGACTGCAAGCAACCTGGGCCCTTGTGCCAGTGCAAAACGTATACTCTGGGCACGTTCTGAGACGTCTACCGATCTTCTTGCTGGTATGCCTAATTGCGACTCGATGCTTTCCACCAGACCGATACGCTCAGCTTCTGGACCAAGGGTGAGCCAAAGCACTCCGCCAGGAAAACGGCGTGAGACTTTATTGGCAACCTTCATTGCCAGCGCAGTCTTGCCCACACCGGAGATACCCAGCAGCGCTACCACGACGTCAGAATCGGCATGCGACGTCAAGCTACTGCAGAGCCGACTGATTGCCGTTTTTCTCCCGGCGAAGGTCATCGGCGGCTTGGGGATTTGTCGCTGCTCTTTGATTTGGCCTTCCGATGTGCCCCGAATGACTCGTATCAGCTTCTTGAGTTCTGTCTCGTCATCCTCAGCCTCGCCTTCTATCAGGTGCACGGGGGTCAGCATCTTGAGGTGGAGTGGAAGCTCGCACTGCTTGCGGATGATTGGAATGATTCGTCCTCTGGGGCTCTCCCTGTGTCGGGCAAGTCGTTCAGCATACTGGGCATCAGTGCTCTGGAGCCACGCAGGCGTGATGATCAGGAAGACATACCGGCAGGTCTCTACAGCGTTTTCTAGGTTGCTATATCGCTCTATGCCTGGGATAAAGTCCCGTTCGGTTCGCACCTTCAGCCCTTCACGTTTCAGATGCGGGATGAGCCATTGGTCGACCCATCGCCGATCGGCCTGGCTGTGAGAGATGAAAATGTCATCAGTGCATGGTCCTTGCCCAGGCATCTCTGTTACTCCCACGGGAATTCAGGACTTGGCTGGCACCGTAGCGTATTCTTCAGGGCTACCGCATCTCCGGAATCGGCTGCTTCACGATCTCTGGAAGGCGAGCAAGATTCTCCTCGCCGAAGATCTCGTCAACAAGGTCGAGTGGCGTGAGTTGGCGGAGTCCCAGGGGTACTTCCCTGGTCAGGTGCCGCTCCCAATCAAGGAGTGCGTCATCAATCACCACCGGCAGCAGTCGGGCGCGGCGCTCTTCCACGCTCAGGTGCTGCGCGGCCACGTTCTCCAGGGCGGCCCAGGCGCTTGCCAGGTAGTCGCGGGAGAGGACAACGATCGTGCGCCTGGAGAGTTCCACGGCCCGCTGAATGCCGACCACAGTCGGCACGCCCGGTTCCTCAACGCGACCGGTCATGGTGAAGTGCAGGTTAGCCTGCTTGAGCCGCGGCAGCAGTTGATCTCGCATCCAGGCGGTGTCGGCGGGCGCGCGAACCCAACTGATGTAGGCGTCGTAGCGAAAGTCGTCGGCCGCCGCGGCCGGTTCGGCGGCCTTCTGCCCGCCCAGGTAGAGCGCCACGGGAAAGTTCTCCTCCAGCTTGGCCTGGAACACCGGATGCTGGATCGCCTTCTCGTCCGTGACGCGGGGGTAGATGTACTCGAATAGGTCAAAAATGCGGATCAAGCCGTCCCGACTTGGCGCTCCGCCCTCCAGGCCAGCTCTGAGGTGCTTGGTGAACAGGCTGTTGGCGTCGCCGGGCAGCACCCAGGAGAACTCCGTCTCGCGTGACGACGCCAGGATCACGCGGCCGCGGCCGGCAGCCAGCCGATCGTAGTAGCTCTCCGGCAGGCCAGCCTTGAACTCGGGCTCGATGCCGGCCTTGACATGTCCGATCCCTCCGCTGTGGCAGCAATCGAATACCACGACGACCTTGCGCGCCGGGATCGCCTGCAGCGCAGCGGTGAACTCGGCGTCGGAGATGGCCGTAGCGGCGTCAATCTGCGGCGGGTCGGCCGACCAGTCGATCCCGGTATCAACAGGCAGCAGGTACTCGCCGGCTCTTGGCCCGCTCTCGATCCGGCCGCCGTGGCTTGAGATGTAGATGAAAACCGTAGCGTCGGGATCGGCGCGGGCGGCCAGGTCAGTGAGCGCCGCGCGCAGACCCGATAACGTGGCCTGGTCGTCCACCAGCAGGGTGACGCTCTCCGGCGGGTAGCCGCACAGGTCTTTGTTAGTCAGCAGG
This sequence comes from uncultured Anaerolineales bacterium, assembly GCA_964513075.1. GTDB lineage: Bacteria > Chloroflexota > Anaerolineae > CG2-30-64-16 > CG2-30-64-16 > DAOUBP01. The sequence goes on along the minus strand of CAZELR010000015.1, from coordinate 39,944 downwards.
TCACCGACGACACGCGCATCGTTGAGCACGGTCAGGGGCAGCTTGCGCACGTGCTGGTAGTTTGCGATGCCCACGACCAGGGCGTGGGCGTTTGGCATGGCTGGCATCGGTTACCTCTCACTCTACCTGAACAAACCGGCTTGGTTGCCCATACCCTGTAATCGTCAACGTATCCCGCGCACGGGACGCGGCCACGTGGAACAGGCAGCGCTCCTGCACTTCGGTCTCGGCGCGGTCGCCTTCATCAGCGTCCTCTTGCGGGCGTTCCAGCGGCACCACACCCGCGCGCACGCCCGCGACGATGACGTGCTGGAATTCCAGGCCCTTGACCCGGTGCATGGTCGCCAGCCGGATGCCGGAGCCAGCATCTTCGGGCGTGTCGGCCTGGAGGTGCAGGGTGGCGATGCCAGCGCGCGTCAGGGCCGGACCATAGTCTTCTTCCAGGAGCTGCTTGGTGCGCGCCACCAGGCAGATCGTCTCGGCCTCCACGTCGCGCAAGAGGTCCCGGATCGTCTGCGTGATGCAGTCCAGCTCCTCGTTGAAGAACGCGCAATGCTTGACGGTGGGTGTTGGACCGTGCAGCAGCGACACGTAGTCGGCGGCCGTATCCGTTCCGCCATCCAAGTCATCAAACGGCTGGCCGGTCAACACGCCGACGGCCCAATCCCGGATTTCCTCCGTGGTGCGGTAGTTGATGCGCAGCTTACTCGACCGGCCGCGCACGTTGATCCCACACTGGCTCAACACCACCGGTCGGCCGTAGATGCGTTGATGCGCGTCGCCCACCAGGAACAGATCGTTCGGCCCCTCGGGAACGATCTGCCGGATGAGCTTGAGCTCCTCCGGGTGCATGTCCTGGGTCTCGTCGACGATCACGGCCCGATAGGGCAGCCGCGCGCCGCTGTGTGCGGCGCCTTGCGCCAGGTACAGCCGCGTCTCGCGCACCATGTCGGCCCATTCGGCCTTGCCCAGGGCCGCCAGGTTGCGACGGTACTCGGCCAGGATCTCCCAGAGCAGCGCGCGTTGGGGCCGGGACAGACGTACGCGGCGGCCGCTGCGCGGGGCGCGAAGGTACTCTTCCAGCGTGGCGATCCCCTGGGCCTGTACAACAGAAGTCCATTCACCTCTGATGAAGGCCTCGGACCACTCGCCGACACCCCGTGCGCTGAACGTGTCGCGCCAGCAGGCCTCGATCTCGGCTGACTCAGCGACCGCAAACTGGATGCCCTGGCCTCTGAGGAATTGGGCGACCCAGCGATGCAGGTTGACGACCTCGATGCGAGAAAATTCGGGACCGCACAGCCCGTGCAGCAGCGTTTCGAGGTTGCGGGCGAGATTCTTGGTGAAGGTCGTAACCAGGATGCGATCGGTTGCGGCGGTGAACACGTCGGCGGCCAGATGGCGCGCCCGGTGCATGGCCACGACGGTCTTGCCCGTGCCGGCGCCGCCGAGAACCCGCGCCGGCCCCGAGTAGTCCGTCTGCACCAGGCTGGCCTGGCTGGGATGGAGAAACACGCGCCATTTGGCCAGCGGCGCGTTGAGTATCTCCACCAGCTCGTCGGCGCTCTTCACGACCGCGAAGCGCCGGCGGCTGTCGGGGTGCTGCAAGGCGCGGGCCAGATCATCGGGGTCGGGCGCCAGCTCGGGCCGCGGCCGCGCGACCTCGGCGAGGGCCTGATCCACAGAATAGCCCAGGCTCGCGATCCAGTACAGCGCCTCGTACGCCTCCGCGGGCAGGTAGCGCTGCAGGGCATCCAGCTCCTCCGCGGCGCGCAGGGCGCGAACGGCTGGCAGCAGCGGCCGGGGCAGGCCGGTCCGCAGCAAATCGGCGTCGCGGAAGGCGGCGAACAAGCCGTAGTGGCTCAGATCGTGCGCGGCAGTGGGCTGGCTGTGCGGCAGCTCGGGCGCTTCTAGCGTGCGCACGTCGAGCACCTGGAGCGCGCCGGTCACGGGGTTGACTGCGAAGATGCGGTCCCTGGCCCAGGCCATGGCCGCGTCGTGGTGATCCACCCACGCCAGCAGGAACACATCGCCGCGCTCCGGATGCAGGATGACCGCGCGATACGCCAGGTCGATGCGCACTGTCCGCACCCGCCGGTCGCGCGCTTCGTGGATCGGCTCGTAGTTGATGCCGGCCGCGGTCGGGTCCAGCTGGAAGCGCGTGATGAACTCGCGCACCTTGCGCTGCTGGGCTTTGGGGATGTGCGCGAACGCTTCCAGGAAATCGGCGGAGATGGCAACACTGGACATAGGCACCTCAACTCGTGAGCGCGGCGCTGACGCCGGCGTGATTCTCGGGCTCGAATGTCCGCCAGCCGGCGGCGCGGAAGGCCTGGCGGTCGGCCTCCGCGGCGGGCAGGAAGACGGCAACCTGCGCTGGCTCCCAGGCCAGCTCGGCGGCGGCGCAGATGCGGTCGTCAGGGCCGGTCAGCTCGTAGCCGACGCTGGGGGCCGGTGCACCGGCGGCTCGGCACGCCTCCAGCAAGGGGGCGCAGCTCGGATCGGCGTAACGGAGCGCGTCGGCCCAGGCGGGATCGAGGGTTGGCCCGGCAGCCGTCGGGGGGGCAGCCGCCACGAGAGCCGCGGCAGGGCCATAGAGCGCAAGCCCTTCGCCGCTGACGGGCGCGTAGCCGGGCAGGAACTGGACCAGGTTGGCCAGCAGCCAGAAGTTACGCCAGCCTGAACGGAAGCCTTCCTCGGCGCGCCAGGCGGCCCCATCCTCCAGGCGGATCGTCAGAGTGATGGCCTGGGCGGCATCCTTGCTCTGCAAAGCTGTCACCGGCGCCGTCGTCAGCAGACGCAGCGGCCCTTTCTGAATGATGCCGTAGAGGGTGTCCCCCGGCGCCGCGGCCGCCGGGATGTCCAGCGCCGGCGCCGCCGCGTCGTCGCGCAGGGCTGCGGTTTTGGCCGCCAGCAGGGCCGCGGCCGCCGGCGGCCGCGGCGGGCTCAGCGTCGTCAGCGCCAGGCTGAGGCTGAGTTCCGTCCAGGCTGCGAGCTGAGGCGTGCGCAGGTACGCCAGCAATTGCTCGAGCGCGTTGCCCCGGGCCAGATTGCTGCTGAAGGGGCTCTTGCGGGTTTGCAGCAGGTTGTCGAGCACCTGAACTTGTCCGGCCGCCAGGAAGCCGGCCGCATGCGGCGCCTGCTCCTCGAACTCCTTGACGTCATCCCAGGTGGCGGTCCAAACCACGAACGGCGCCGCGCTTTTGCGCAGAATGGCCAGACGTTTCCGGACGTCGTCGCCGATGCGGCCTTGCGCCGCGTGCGGGCAGGCGTGATAGGCGTAGCCATCGGTGTACACGGCAACCGGGCGCACATCGGGCGACGCACCTTGGGGCCAGAGGACAAAATCCGCGCGCGTGGGCACGGCGACTCCTTGCGCCGGCCCTAGCTCGACCTGCGGCTCGATCAGCCAGCGCGTTGCGGCCAGCTTGAGTTCCCAGGCCAGCTTGCCGTTGTACAGCGTGGGGCTCCAACTGCCGTCGGGTGTCTGCTTGGCGTGCGCGGCCAGCGCGTTGATGAAGCGCTGCTCCAGCTCGCTCTCGATCAGGCTGTCGATGTGGGCGTCGGAGAGGGAGAGGACCGGCTCCAGCTTGGCCCACTGGCCTAACATTTCGCCCAGCATTTCGATGCCCGTGGCGCGCGCGATCAGCTCCAGGTCATGCTGGCCGCGATACGAATACAGGCAGCGATAGCACGCCCGCTTCTGGGGGTCCAGGCGGCAGCGGCAGCTGCGCAGCGTCTCCAACGCCAGTTCCAGCACCTCCCGGAAGGCCTCCGGTTTGGCCAGGTCGCGCAGGAAGCTGGTGCCGCCGGGCACCGTGTCGTAGATCACCAGGTAGTAACGCCGCGTGCCATCGGACGCCGGCTCGCTGTGCGGCAGGATCTGCAGATGCTCCGGATCGCCGCGGAACTTGCGGCGCAGGCCCAGATCGAGGCAGGCGGCGAAGGTCGCCAGTTTTTCGTCCGTCAGCACCGTGGACACCGGCAACAGGATGCGCAGCGCCTCCGATGTCAGATCGCGATAGAGGTAGGTGTCCAGCCAAACCGGCTCGCTGGTGGCGTACCGGCAGTTGGTGCGATGTTTCGGCAGCCTGGGATCATCTTCGTCGGCCGGCCCACCGACCACCAGGCCGCAGCCGCGGCAGACGCGGAACCCGGTCAGCGCGTACTCCTGGTCGGCGACCTGGATCCGCTGGCCCATGATGGGCAGCGGCCCGAAGTTGATCTCGCGCAGCGTCACCTGGTTCAGGTATTCGAACCCGAAAGGCAGGCTGGCGATCAGGTGCGCGCCGCCCGAGTTTTCGGGCCGAATCTCGAAGAAGCGGCCCAGCTGATAGGTCTGCTGCTCCCGCTCGTCAGCGTCATCGCCGACCAGGCTGCGGTAGTGATCGCTCCAGGAAACGGCTCGCTGGAAGCGGACCATGTCGTGCTGCCGGCCGGCGTCGTGCCACATGGGCGAACCGCACACGGGGCAGCTTGTGCTGTAGTGGCTGGCCTGGACCAGCTCCATGTGCGAGCAGACATCGCAGAACTGCCAGCGCTCGACCGCGCGGCCCGGCCCCGGCACCTCGATGTGGGTTACCGGCAGCTTGCGGCCCTCAGCGTAGAAGGTGTTGAACGGCGCCAGCTCGCGGAGCGCCAGCGGCGCAGGGCGCAGGTAATCGCGCACCTGGTAGCCTTTGTCCTGCTCGTGCTGGCGTTCCAGGCCGGTGATGATCGCCCGCAGCTCGACGCCAGTTTCGGGGAACGCATAGTTCGGCAGCAGCCCGGCATCGGTGAAGAAGTTCAGGACGTACTGGTCCTCCAGGTTCTTGATCAGCTCCAGGATGAGCCGCGCTTCCTGCTCCAGGAGCCGGATCTGCTCCTGGGGGTCCTGGTACTGGGCGGGGTCGGCCTGGACGGCGTCCAGCCGGCCGCGGTATTCCTTGTGGGTGTTGCGCAGCTCGGTGCGCTCGCCCTCCGCCGCGGCCAGGGCGCGGCGGATCCGGGCCGGCAGCTCGTCGCCGGCGGCGTAGCCGCGCAGGTGGGTCTGGGTCTCGGGTGAGAACGCCGCGCCGAACTGGGCCAGGAAGGCCTCGATCCACAGCGCGCGGCGCGTCGGGTAGGTCTCCAGGAAGTTAGCCGGGAAGCCGCCGCGGCGCAGGCCGGCCAGCATCTGTTTGACGTCATGGGGCAGCGTCTGCACGGAAGACGCGCTGGCGGCCCAGGCGCTCATGCAAAAGGCGAGGAATTGCCGTTCCAGCATGGCCACCGCGTTCAGGAAACAGCCCGGGGGCGTGATGGCGCCGGCGATCATCTCCAGCGGCTCTTCGAAGAAGTAGAGATCGTGGGGTCTGGCGTTGGCCAGCGCCAGGATCAGCGAGTTGCCGGTCTTCCGGCCGGCCCGGCCGATCCGCTGCAGGTAGTGGGCGGTGGCCGGCGGCACCGAGCAGGCCATGGTCGCGGACAGATCGCCGATGTCGATGCCCAGCTCCAGGGTGGGGGTCGCGGTGAGCAAGTTGGCGGCGTCGGCGCGGTCCTGCTGTTTGAACTGCTGCTCGACGTCCTCGCGCGCGCGGCGCTCGAGCAGGCCGGTGTGCTCGTGCGGAAAGATGCGCTCGACGTGGCCGCGCTCGTAGAGGGCGCGATAGTAGTGCTGGCCGAAATCGTCGTCCGGCGCATAGCGGCCGGGACACTGGAAGCTGAGGCAGGCGCGGTCGATCCAGTCACCCTGGGCGTCGGCCGCGACGGTTTGGTGGTGGCCGCAGATGGGGCAGCGCACGCCGGCCGTTTGCCGCGTCACCAGAAGTGCGGCCGGCTCCAGACCATAGGCCGTGGCCTTAGGGCTCCGGTAGCGGCGCAGCAGCGCACCGTCGGCCAGCGCTTCGACCGTCAGGCGATAGACCTCGTTGATGTCGGGTGTGCTGAGATCCGGAGTCAATGTGCGGCGCGCCCAGTCGGTGTACCAGGTGGCCCGCTTGCTCTGCGTGCTGAAGACGTCGAAGACGTCACGCACCGGCGCATCGGTGAGGAATTTCGGGAAGCGGGAGCGCTTGTGGAAGGGCGAGAGGAGCGGCTCCTGGCGCTTGGTCAGCTGATACCAGTTGCCGCCTTCGCCGACGAAACGCCGCAGCAGCGGATGATCCACGCCCCCGCGCGTGCGCGTGCGCTCCAGCAACCCGACGACGAAATGCCGGATCGCATCGGGGGGGACGTTGTGCAGCAGCCCGATTTCGGCCGGCAGGATCAGGCCGAGGCGCTCAACGCCCGCGGCCAGGGGCGCCGGGTCGGGCGCAGCGACGGAGCTGCCGGCTTTCTCCAGGGAGCGGCCCAGCCGCGCACTGAAGCCGTACTCCATGACGGCCTCCCAGGAGAGCCGAGCCAGGAGCGCGCCGCGCAGGTCTGGCGGCAGCGGCCCGTCCGGCGTGTCGATATAGCGCCGATACTCCGGCAGCGAGCCCAGGTCGGGCGGCATGAAGGTGGCGGCCAGCTTCTGGCCCTTGTGGGGCGTGCCCTCCCACTGCGCGCCCCAGTAGGCCAGCGTCCGCGGGGCCAGCTCGGCGAGCGGGATGGCTCCGTCCGGGGGCAGGGTGGCCTGGAACGCCGTGCGCAGGCTGAAGCGGTAGGTGCGCGCGCCGAAGAAGGCTGCCCGGTGCGCGGCGTCCTGCACCGAGTCGGTGAATGCCAGCAGCTTCTTGTCGCTGTTGAGCGGCGAGGTGAACAGATGGCTGATGGCCACCGACGAGAGGCTGGCGCCCTGGCTGCCGACGATGCTGAGCGCGCCGTCGGTGCCGCAGGCCGGGCAGCGCTGCAGATCGCGCGGCGGCTGGCCGGCGGCCACTGTGCTCTGCTCCGCCTGGACGATGACCGGCAGGGTGGCACACTGGCAGGCGTCGCAGCAGGCGCTGGTCCCCAGGCCCAGGCAGCCGGGACAGAGGCGCGTGCCCGTGCCGGGCAGCTCGTCGGCGCGCACGCCGGGATAGACGTAGCGGACGCTTTTGTGGTGGTCGAAGTAGGCCTTGTAGATCAGCCGCGCGTCATCCGTCAGCGCGTCATCGCCTTCGTGTTGGAGCGCCAGCCAGCCTGATTGCCCGCACTCCCGGCAGAAATACGCGGGCAGGCCGCGCACGGCCGCGTTCAGGGGCACATCATCGCGCCAGAAGAAGCGCGGGTTGGCCTCCACGGCGCGCATCAGCCGGCTCATCTCACGCACCCAGAGCTGGGCCTGCAGGGTGAGGAACGGCTTGGGGTCCTTTGGCTCGACCTTGGCGTGGGAGATGAGCGCCAGGAAGGAACCAAGCAGCCGCGCGCGGGCCGCCGGCCGCTGGGCCGCGAAGTCGGGATCCCACTTGGCCAGGCGTTCGATCAGCGCGTCCCACGGCAGGATCTCATCGCGCGCACAGGCCAGCAGCGCGTGCAGGAAAGCGTGTTCCTGTAAGGCCGCGGACAGGGCGAATGGATCCAGCTCAGCGCCGAACCACTGGCGCAGCTGGCGGCCCACGTAGTCGGCGTAACGTTCGCCACGCACCTCGGCCAACGCCTCATGGTTGGTCGGCAGCGCCAGCCGGGTCGCCGCGCGGGGCAGGAATTCGACCAGGGACGCGCGCTCCTCGTCGACGATGGCCGTCGCGGCGAACGGGATGCCGGTCACTTCGGCCGCGACGGCTGCCAACGCCTGGGCGGTGTCGCCCGTCTCGCTGATCACGGTGGCCGAGGCGCCGATCGGACACAGGTAATCGGACGGCGTGCCCAGCCGGGCCTGCAGGCGGCGGATCAGGCAGGCCACGTCGGAGCCCTGGGCGCCGTCGTAGGTGTGCAGCTCATCCAGCACCAGGAAGCGCAGCGTCTCCGGCCCGTTGCGACGCCAGAGGCGCTTGTCGTCCGGCCGCAGCAGGAGGAAATCGAGCATCTTGTAGTTGGTCAGCAAGATGTCCGGCGGGTTTTCGCGCAGGATAGCTCGATCCTCGATCAGGTGGTCTGGCGTCATATGGCGGGAGCCGCTGCCATCCCCGCCGATGTAGATGCCCGCGGTGACTTGCCCGCGCAGGCGCGCGTCGGCGTGAATCTGCCGGGCCAGGCGGCCGGCCTGATCGGTGGCCAGCGCGTTCATCGGGTAGAGGACGATCGCCTTGACGCCGCCTTCGCCGCGGTGGGCGTAGCAGTAGTCCAGGATGGGATAGAGAAAGCACTCGGTCTTGCCCGACCCGGTGCCGGTGGTGATCAGCGTGGGCTGCGGGACGTGACCATCCTGCGCCGTCAACCGTTCGAAGGCGCGCGCCTGATGCACGTACGGCGCAAACGGCGGCTGAATCGTCAGGGGGACGACTTCGTCCGGCCCGATGACCTTGAACGGCAGCCGCAGGCGCACATACGGTCCCTTGAACAGGCCGCCCTGCGGCTGCTCCAGGAAATCCAGCAGCGCGCGTTCGACCGCCGCATCCTGGAAGTTGAAGGTCGTGGACAGGTAGTCCAGGATCGTGGCTCGGATTTCGTCAGCGAGAGTGAGTGGCAGCATAGTACCCTGTCTAGCGATTTTTCAACAATAGGGGTAGATACGCCCTAAGCCAGCCGACCGAATTCGGGTCCCGCGGGTTTGACCCCAGTCGGATTTCGTCTCCGTCGCGCATGCCATCCCCATCGGTATCGCCGCGGAGCGGATCGGTGCCCAAGGCGTATTCATCGCGGTTCGATAGGTCGTCAAGATCGAAATCCTGCCAGCCATCATCGGTCCCAACCTCAAGCCCGAACGCACGCTCCCAGTCGTCGGCCATGCGGTCGCCGTCAGCATCCGCGGCCACCTCGACGTACACCTGCGCCGTCGTGGAACGGCCTTCGGAGTCCATCGCCTGCAGCGTCAGGAGGTGGCTACCAGGAGGTAAGGAGGATACTTCAAGTTCAGCGCCGTGCCCCAACGTACCACTGACAGGGGTGGTCCAGGTGAGTTGCTCTGCCGTCAGGCTGCCATCTTCCGGGTCCCACGCGGCGGCTCGCAGGCGGATGGGCTGACCTTCCAGGTAGGATGCGTTGGCGGCCGGCTGCTCGATCACCGCCCGTGGCGGCTTGGAGACCACAGTGAAATCGGCGGCAGACGTGCTCCACGTGGAGTAGAAACCGTCGCCGGCGACCACGCGAAGCCGCGCCTGCTGCGACCCCGCGACGTAGCGGGTATCCCAGTCGTACCACGATTGTTCCAGTCCAGACGTGACCGGCTCCCAAGTGCCGCCTCCGTTACGGCTGTAGAGCAGGTCGTAGGTCAAGCTGTCACCGTCCGCGTCGGCAGCACTCCAGCGGATGCGTTGAACGCCGTCCCAGTGTTCGCCCCCCACAGGGCGCTCCAGTGTTACGGCAGGGGGGGCCGCGCTCGGTGTCAGTGCAGCCAACGCCTGTCCATCGTGACGCAGGATCACGCGTGCCACGTCTTCTCGATACGCGAAAGAGAGTACGAAGGACGCGGGAACGAGTCCGGTGGGCCCGTTGCCCGCGGGGCCGTCGACGAACACCGTAAAGTCCACATCGAAGCCCAAGCCTGCCAGGACCTGGCCCGCAGCGTCGAGCAGTTCTACGCGGTAGGGGCCACCGCTGTCCTGGTCGAAGTAAGCCAGCGGCAATCGCTGCGCAGTGCTGAGCAGCCCCTGCCCGGTAGGCGAGATCACGCCCGATACCACCAGGGCGTCTCCGCTGAGACTGGCCGCGCGGACCGCTGCGCGGGCTTGCAGGTTGTTGAGGACCGCGTTGTAGTGCGCCGTCCTGGGCCAGTAGAGCATTGCCCCTTGAGCACCCGGTCGGTATGAACCCAGCGTGTCCACGCACATGGTGCTCCCGCGTTTGGCGGACAGACCATCGTTGTTGACCCGCAGCTCGCCGGACGTCATGGTGAACGGGTCAAAGGCGCCTTCGTCCGGCCAGGCCATGCAGGTGTTCCCGTCGGGATTCTCTACGTAGTCCTCTCCCAGGCCGAATAGATGCCCCGCTTCATGCGCTACCAACAAGGGAACATGCATCCCCAGCGGTCGCGTCCCGATCAGCGCGATGCGGCTAGCCGCATAGGCCCACGCTTCGCCATGGTCGACGCCATCGCTGGTTTGGGCGTTGCTGCCAAAATAGGCGATGGCATAGTCGGCGCCGCTGGCGCCGCGCTGGAACATAAGCTGGCGCCAGACCGCCGGTTCGTCCGATGCATTTTGCGCCCCGCGGATGGTCAGTCCCTCGATCACGCGAATGGCCTCGCCTTGAGGCCGCTGCGCGAACGGCCACATCTGCTCGATGAGGCCGAGGCTCGGCACCTCGCCCGGATCGGGCGAGCGCCAATCACCCCCCTCGCTGTCGGGCACGATCCGCGCGATCAGGATGCTCACCTGAGGCCCTGCGATGACGGCAGGGATCGATGTCTCGAGGGTGTTGTTCCCCGGGTCCAGATCGATGACGCCCTCCCCCGGCAGGGCTTCCGCCGCAAAGCGGTAGGACTTGCCTGCCTGCAGGTCGATCCGGGTCCCGCAGGCGCCGCCGGCGAGTTCGAAGTTGAACGCATCACGCCCCAGGGCCAGATCCTGGGATGAGTACTGTTGCTTGACGCTCTTCGTGGCCCGGCACAGCACTTGGGCGCCGCCGGGCCCCTGTTCCTGAATCGTCAGTTGCACCGTGACAGGGTCAACTTCCGCAGACTGCCCGTTGTTCCTGACGAAGACGCGCACGACGGTTTGGCGCCCCGCCACGTAGGACTGGGGGTTGCGCACGCCCTGGTTGACGTCGATCAAGGTGGGCTCAAGATCGACCGTCCCTGGCTCAGCCTCGAAGGACCAGGTATACGGCACAAGCGGCACACCGCGGGCCGAGCGAATGCCGCTGCCGAGAGCTACGGCATAGCTGAGACCATAGGCCAGCTTTTCAGTCGGCGCGAAGCCGATGGTCATGCTGTTCACAGCGCTCACGCGCCCGGCGAGTCGATGGCCGTCAGCTCCCACCACACTGACGTTGGCGGCCGTGAAAGTGTTGCGATCCATCGGTATATCGAAGCCGGCCACGATTTGCGGCAGCCGAATGGGCACATCGGTCGCGTTTGCCGTGGGCGCTGTCGAGACCACGCGGGGCACAGGCAAGGCTTCGATGTATTCTGTTTTCGTCTCGACGTCCGTACCGCCCGGGCCTTTCACGTGCAGCGACACGGTGTAACGTCCGGGTGTGCTGTAGACGTGCGAAGGGTTCTGAGATGTCGCGGTCGCGCCATCACCGAAATCCCAGGTTCGCTCGGCGATCTGCCCTGTCGATCGATCCGCAAAGCCAACTTGCAGCGGCGCGGCGCCAACGATGGGGTCGGCGTTGAAGTCGGCCGCCGGGGGCGGCACGGTGGGGGTAGCGGTCGGTGTTCGGGTGGGCGTGAGCGTGCCGACAGGCGGGCGAGTGGGCGTGTAGGTGACGACACGATTTTCGCCCACGAGCCAGAAAGAGCTGTTTCCCACGACGCTACCGCAGAGGTCGCGAAATTCAACATAGATCGTATTGACGCCGAAACCGAACAGAGACGTGAGGTCGAATGGGCCGGCCGGGTGAATACCTCCACTGCAGCCCCGGCTGAAGTCATAGGTGAATTCGCGTTGACTGCCGTTGGGCTGCGTTATTGTGATAGAGATCACGTCGTCAACCCAGGGTTGTTCTGAACTGAATGACGTAGCCGCCAGTCGCACGGAGCCGCCGAAGTTCACATATGTCATACTGCGATAAAAGAATCGCTCGCCCTGATAGCTTACAGGTCGCGTGGGCATGGCCCACGCGACCTGTATCTGCGCGCCGCTCACCGCGGCGGTCGGCGTCCGAGTCGGCGTAAAAGTCGGCGTGCGGGTCCGCGTCGGAGTGCGCGTCGGGGTGGGCGTCCGTGTCCGGGTATTCGTGACGACCGGGGTGCGCGTCGCCGTCGCTGTCGGCGTTGCCGTGGGCGTGTAGGTGGGGGTGGGTGCTTTATCCACGATGGTGAAACCGGCATTACTCCATGGACCTGCGCCGGCCGGATTCGCCGCCCGCACGCGGTAGTAGTAGATGCCCTGCAAGCGGCCGGCAACGGAGGCCGAAGCGTGCGCTCCTCGGTAGACTACACTGGCTGAGGTGAAGCCCGGCTGAGCGCTTTCTTCCAGTATGAAACTCTCGGCCCCGAGGGGCGCGTTCCACGCGACAGCGTAGTCGCCGTTGTGGTTTGGGTTGTTGATAGGCAGCAAGACAGGCGCGGCCGGTTTGACCGAGACGCAGCCGGGCGCGCTCCAGGGTCCTTGCCAGCCGCTGCCGTTTGCCTGCACGCGGTAGCACCACGTGCCGCCTTGCTGATCTGTGATCGCAACCTGTGTTTCCGACCCTTCGTAACGCTGGCCCTGGTAGCTAAGCATCGGAGCGCCGAACTCGGCAACCCGGTAGGTTGCTTCCTCTGATGTACTCCTCACGGTGCCGTTGGCGAAGGCGACAGGCGCTGTGGACCACGAGAGGAGATAGTCGCCGTTGCCGTCCGGATTCGGGATTGTCCCCAACGAGGGTGCCGGTGCGCCGCTGGATCGGGCATATCTCACCCCTATCGGGTGGTAATCGACGTAAGTGATATGAAGCTGATCCGCCGCATCGATGGACAGCGATGCAGGATCCCATTTCGTAACGTCTCCGGCTACGGTCTCAACTTGCCAGCCCGCGGTCGTCTGCTGAGCCAACAGGACCGCAACGTTTGACGATTGTGCGGGGTCGGGAGTTGTAAAATAGAGGATGCGCGGCTGGTCCAGCGAGTCCAGCGCAATCGCGGTGGAAGTGCCCTTCAGGGTGCCGTTCTGTACAGTCTCAACTCGCCATCCGCCGTCAGTCCAACTAGCGTATTTGACACTCTCATGAGTTGTGTCGTGATAAGCGATGTGCGGTCTGCCCTGTCTATCGAGTGCGAGCGCAATGGACTGACCAACATCGCCTTCCGCGTCAACCAGTTCGATGCGCCAATGGCCGCCATCCCATGTCGCATACTTGAGGTCTCCAGCAACGCTATCATTATAGGCGATGCAAGGTCGATCTTGCCGATCCAGCTTGAGAGCGGAACGGTGAGGAGATGTCAGACTAGTGTTGAGATTATAGTCAACGCTTTGTTGATGCCAATTGTCAGTGTCGCGCCAGCCGTAGATGAGGCTGTGAGTGTTGTCATCGAAATAGCTGAGGTGGGAGCGTCCCTGGCTATCGAGCGCCAGCGATACACCCAGGGTTCCTTTGAGCACCTCGCTGGCAACCTCAAATTGCCAGCGCTGTCCATCCCAGGCCGCGTACTTGACTGCCGGGGGAGTTCCGTCCTGATAGACGAATCGAGGCCAGCCTTCCATATCCACAACAAGATTGATGTTTGTCGCGGCGGTGGCGCCTATGACCCGGTCAATTCGCCACTCGCTGCCGTCCCATTGGGCATGTTTGATGGCGTCATGCGTCATATCCCAGTAGACGACGTGCGGCGCGCCAGAAGGACCGAGGGCCAGGGTAGCGTGCTCACCCGTCCGCCCCCCTTCAAAGACGAACTCCGCCTGCCAGCGGGCACCGTCCCAGGTGGTATGGCGGAAATCCCACGGATTCCCGCTGAAGTGACAGATATGCGGGTGTCCCTGTCGATCCACCGCTATCGAAGTGGAGTTCCCCCCAGGCTCGGTATCGGCCACCTGCGTACGCCATGCGCCGGCCGAGCGATTGGCGTATTTGAGCCGGCTGTTGCTCTGGTCACGATAGCTGATATGTGGTTGTCCATCCGCATCCACAGCCAACGAAAGATTCGCGCCGACGTTGCCCTCGCTGTCGACTGTCTCGGTCAGCCAGCGCTGACCGTCCCACGAGGCATACCTGAGATCCTGGTTGGTTGTGTCTTGATATGCGATCTGCGGTCGGTCTTGTGGGTCCAGGGCGATGGCACTGGCCGCGCCCACGTCGCCAGCGCTGTCAATCACCGTAATCTGCCATTGAGCGCCGTTCCAGGTGGCATATTTGAGATCTTCATGGAGGGTATCGTAGTAGCTGATGTGGGGGCGCCCGTTGGTATCTGCCGCTAACCCCACACTGCCACCTGCATCCCGTTCGATAGCCCGTGTTCGCCACTGTTCACCATCCCAGAACGCGTATTTGAGGTATCCGGTTCCGCTGTAGACCACCAGCGGGTGCCCAGAACCATCCAGCACCATGGAAGAAAGGCTTGGCGCAGCGTCTGGGACCGCGATAGTCTCAGCCACCAGCCAAGCGGTACCATCCCAGCTTATTAGCTTGATAGAGTGATCCTCCTGATAAGCGATATGGGGACGATCCAGGCTGTCGAGAGCAAGCGTGGCCTTACTGCTGTTGACTATACTGTCATCTACAATCTGGACCCGCCAGCGCGCACCGTCATACCAGCCGTAGTACAGGCGACCCCCAGCCAAGGCGACATGCGGGCGCCCCTGGCTGTCCACAGCTAGGGCCCGGCTAGAGTAGCTAACCGAGGAAAACGGACAATCCACACATTCGCTGGTCCACCCTCCAGTGGTCTGTGTGTTTGGTGAGGCGGCCGCTGAGCCAGATAGTCCAGCAAACGCAGCCATCAGTAGAACCAGTGCCCAACCAAAGCGTAACCGTTTCATTCCGGCCTCCCTCTCAAAACGCCCCCACGCCTCCCGATAATCCGCCTCCCGATCCACCGGCGTGAACGGCGAGTCTATCGCGACTTACTTCACAGGTAACTGACACCCTTGTATGCTTCAAACTCGATCAAGTAACTCTTGACCCAGAAGTGGCCTGTCTTCCATCACCTTCCGGACCAACTTCTCATACTGCCGGGTCCTGACCATCTTGTCGATCAAGTACATGATTTTGGTTTGAAGTGCTTCGCCGCGCAGGTCGTCGTAGTTCACCCCCAAGTCGCTGCAGAGCAACAGAAACTCCTCGCGGTCGTAGGCGTCGTGCATGGCGCGGCGCAGGGACGTCGGATCGATCTCGTTGACATCCGAGGGCATATCTGCTCCTGCGGCAGGTTGGCCGGCCGGCCCGGGTTGCGCGGTCACGCTGACGACGAAATCTTCCCCAGCCGCCTTTTGATAGGGGTGCTGATAGCCCGTCCGGGAGACCTGGTCGTATACATAGCCGAATAAGGCGCTCATCCAGACCGTGCCGTCGCTCCTCGCCGCTCCCTTGCGTAGGCCTGTAAGCAAATGATGGGTGAAAAGTCCGTTGCGCATCCCCGGCAGCTCCCAGGAGACCTCGTCCGGACGACAGGACGCGATGATGACGCGGGCGCCGCCGCCCGCCAGCTCGGCGTACGCGGTCTCGGTCAACCCGGCCTTGATCGTTGTAGTGGGGTCCTTGGGCTCGCCGACGCCGCCGGCGTGGCAGGCATCCAGAAACACTACCAGCCGCCGCGCCCGAATTGCACGCAGAGCGACCGTGAATTCCGCGCTTGAGATCATCGTACCACGGGGATCATCGAGCTTGGCATCCACCGGACAGAGATACTCGCCTGAGGCCGGGCCGCCGGCCACTTGGGCGCCGTGCCCTGAAAAGAAGATCACGATGGTATCATCCGGCCCAGCAGACTGCGCCAGCCGAACCAGTTGATCGCCGATAGCTGCCTTCGATGCGTTTTCGTCTGGGAGCAGGGTAAGGTTGGCGGGCGGAACTCCTTGCACCGAAAGCAGATCGCCGATATCGCGGGCGTCGGATGCCGTTCTCGCTAACGGATTCAGGTAACGATAAGCCCCGATACCGATTAGCAAGGCGTGGCTGTCGGACCGTGCAGTGGTGCTCATGTCCTACTATCCTCTGTCCCGGATGAAGCTGGAGTCGGCGCATCATGCTTTCCAGTTAGCACCCCAGAGGCTCCCTCAGCGATGAGCCGTTGAATCTCACTCAGAAGCTCAGGCAAGCGCTCCTGCCGATGCAAGAGCGCCACCAACTCCCGCGCCTTGCCGCCCTTGCCCTCGCCGCGCAGTCGATCGTAGTCCACGCCGAGATCGAAGCACAGCGTTCGGATGTCCTCGACGTCGAGACGTTCGGTGATCAGTCGTCGGATGTCCGCGAGGTTCGCTGGTGGCGTGCCGATCGGAGGCGTCGGAGAGCGGCTACCGCCATTGCTCTTCGCAGAGGGTACGGCTGGACGGCTCACATAGATCTCGGTGTTCATGGGCGCAGAAATGATCTTCCAGAGCAAATACCCCAGCCCAATGAGTGCGATCGCAATGCCTCCGATCAGGAAGGCCTTGCCGTTTTGCAGCACTCCCCCTGGACTGGGAACGGGCGTCACGGTTGGAGTTGGCGTCGGCATTTCAGTCGGTGTCGAGGTAACCGTCGGTGTTTCGGTGGGAGTCGAGGTGGGTTGCGGCCCGAGAGTCGGCGTTGGAAAACGTGTTACGCGAGCCTCGGGCCAGAGCGGAATCGGCGGGCTGAGCGTGTTGCCGTTCATCCACCCCACTGCCTTTGCTGTGCCGCATGGGTCCAAAGCGACCTGGTAGCGCAAGGTGACAGAGTCCGATGCTGCATCGCAGATGAAGACCAACGTCTTAGATTTCAGGGAGCTGACATTGGGACGCTCTGGGCCGACAGGATCGCGATAGACACTGACAAAGGTATCGTAGAGGACGACAGCTTGATATTGTTGTGGTGTGAGTGTAAGGGTTGTCGTTGTGGACGGCATCTCTACGACTGTTTTTGCCGCGTCCGGCGCAACAGCCTGGGTCTCAATCTTTTCGGGCTTGACCTCAAAAGACCGAGCGGCGTGGGATATGGCCGGCGCGATCATGGCGAGTAGAAGCCCGACCAGTCCCAGCGTTGCCAAGACTGCCATGAGGCTGATAATTCTATGGCGCAAATGACGACGTTTCGCTCCATTCTCGATGACTCCGCGCACGGCCATCCTCCTCAATCTCAGTGCCGACTGACTCAGAGCAGGCTTGGGATCATGTCCGGCCGTTCGCGCTGAATCCAAATGATGATGTCCATGATCCGCTGCCGCCGCAAGAGAATCTTCAGCAACTCAGTGATCCTGACCGACTTCGCACCAGCTTCCAATCCGTCCCAGTCAATGCCCATATCAAAGCAGAGCAGTCGCAGGTCGTCCACGCCCAGGCGCAGATCCATCAGCTTCCGCAGCTCAGTCCACGGTGACCACTTTTCCTCCAGCTCCGCTACCGCCTGCTGTGATTGCTGATGCGTCGGCTCCACCTCCAGCGCCTTCCGATATGCCAGCCAGGCCAAGAAATAATGCTTGAGACCCTCGGCATCGCGCCCCATTGCATACCTCGGCTCCCATCTGGTCATATCAATCTGGCCAGCTTTGCGATGTGCCTCAAGCGCATCGGCATACTTGCCCAGCTCGTTCAAACACCAACCCATGTCTTGCCATGAGTGAAACCAGCCCTTGTTGGTGCAGTGAGCAATGGCTTGCCGGTATGCGTCAACCGCAGCATTTCGAGCCGTGACGCGATCCGGCTTGTCACTGTGCCATCTGAGCAACGCCAGACTGTGCCAGGCTGGCCATCGTTTAGGGCATTCGATCGTCAGTTTTGCAAAGTAATCACATCCCTGATCATTTTGGGCGGTCTCTTCGTAGCATTGCCGTAATTGGCCACAAGATGCCTCCCATCCATCGTCAGGGTTGAGTGCGATAGCCTTGTGATAATGGGGGATGGCCTCATGAGGTTTGCCTGCCGTCCACGCAAACCAGCCGCACGCATGGTGCGCGCCCCAACGCCGTGGGAATCGCTGCAGGATGCCCTGGAAGTAGCTGAAACCCTCCTGGCGTCGTTGGGGATCCTGTTTGCTGAGGTTTTCGTAACAGTATCGCAGATTGGAACAGGACCAGCCCCAGGCGTCGTTGTCCACATTCCATTCGATCGCCCTCCGGTACGAGGCGATTGCTTCCGCATAGCGACCTTGCCGATAAAGCGCATCCCCGTGTTCGTGCCAGAAGTCCCACCGCCCGGCAATCACGTCCGGCAGCGCCCTCTCTAGCTCGGCAAGGGCTTCTGGTGGATGTCCCGCCCCTTTTTGCTTTATGGCCTTCTGCCGAACCGTCTCGGCGTCTGAGATCTTCTTCTGCAAGATCGCTATCCCGCGCTCTCCCAGGAAGCGCGGCCACTTGCCATATTGCTCGATCTCGGCTGAGGCCGGCTCGCGCCAGCAGCCCTCCTTCGAAAGCCACAGCGCGGTTATATCCCTGGTGACGCGCGCGTTCATCTCATCCGAGTGGACGATGATATCGGTGACCCATGCCAGCCCTGCGGCCCCGTAGTCGGTCAGCAGCGGCAGTAGGTCTTTCCTGGCCGTTTCATCCACCGTGCGGTCCGGGCCGTGATACGTCCGATACAGCAGGGCCAGGATCTCCTCGGCCTGCTCGGGTGAGAAGGTTTGGGCTTCCAGATCAATGTTCATCGGTACTGTCTCCGTGCAAGATCAAGGCGTAAGATTGCGACTGAAATATGCCCACGCCTCCCGATAATCCCCCTCCCGATCCACCGGCGTGAACGGCGGGACCATCTCGGCGAGCTTCGGATGCGACTCGTCCACGACCAGCTCCCCGCCGGCCGTCTTCATCGGGACCTCCATCCCGCGCTGATCGAAGCGCAGCCGGCGCTCGTTCTTCTGCAGCACGGGGAACTGGACGCGGTAGATGGTGAGCAGCTCGTCGAGCGTGAGGTCGAGCGCCATGGCCGCCAGCACATCGATCTCCACCAGCGCCTGCCGCCGCTCGAACGGGGTGCGCAGCGCGACGGCTCGCTGCCACTGCGGCGTGAGATCGCCCCACGGCCGCAGCCGGGCATCGGCCTTGGCCCAGCCGTCGCGGGCGAACGCCGGGTCGTAGAGCTCCTGCCACAGGTCGGCGTAGTGGACGGTGAGGCAGTTGAGGCGGAGGGTGCGACTGGCAAGCAAGGGGAATAGCTGAGGCATCTCTGGCAACGGCAGTGTGGCTGCAAGATCCTCATACATGTCGCTCTTGCCAGTGCTCTTGACAAAGAAATCATATACCAAGGATGAACTCAGACCGCTAAACTTAACAAGGCTCTTCTTGGAAGCGAAGGCGATCCCTATCACCGTATTGATGTGTGCGACTCTGGGGGGCAGAATGGCGTTGAGCACCGTTCGCTCACCGGTCTGGCTCAGCATCCGGCGATGTACGTGCCTGTATAGGTCCAAGAGGCTTTGGCCATCCCACTTGGGGGAACGTCGGCGGTACTCCTGTGGAGAACATGCCGGGACGTAATTAGTGCGTGGCAGATAGTCATCAGGGATGACGGTGAGATCGATGTCGGAGTAGTCTAGGTTATGCTTGCAGCCGGCATTCGGGGTCTTGTTGAAAGGTGTTGCGATGTGGAAATGCGGTCCCGACACTATCCATTCGTCGACTTGCTTAGGGAAACGGACCTCACGTCGAATGGTACCGTCCTTTTGGGAGCCAGTTTCGTTCCAGAACTGAGTAGCGAAGTACTCACCTGTCAGATCGAGCAACCGTCTCCTCTGATTCGCCAGTCGATGCAATACAGAGACGATTTCTATGCTGTGGGCGGCAGGCAGCCGGGCCTCTAGGGCAGGCGTATTCGGTTCATCGTAGAGTGCAGCAAACCATCCCAACTCCTGTCTGTCTACAGATATGATACGACTCCTGTGCCCCCTAACTTCCCAACGATCATCTTCGTCTTTCATCCCGGGTACCACACCGGCACCATCGTGGGCGTAGCAGCGATCAACCGTGGCGGGGTGATAAAGGTTTGCGACGTGATCGAAACGGATCATTGAACAAGGCTTCGACCTATATACATTGACGCTATACCTAACGTGGTGATCAGGTCCGACGAAGAGTTGAAGCTCGTTGTGAAACTGGAAATGTGCGTTCAGACGTTGATACGCCTGACCGCGGAGTTCGCCGCCCTTCGGATCGTCGTACAACCCCTCAGGGTGCAGAAAGCCAGCGACACCGCTCGGCGAACCAATCTCCCAGGAGCGGGTCACGAAGCACTTATAGAGGTTCTGCTTGCCCGCTAGCAGCGGGTAGTTGCCAAGAGCGCCCAGGAAGTTCTTGACGCCGGTCTGCTCGACAAACTCCTCAAAGTAGGCATCTCGCACCTCTTTTTGCGCCAGTCCTGCCGGTCGGAGCTCTGCGACCTGCGTGGCCGAGAGCTTGCGCACCGCAATCAGCGGATCGAAGTCGGAGAGCACGCCCGCTTCGTCGAACTCCACCAGCACCCACGGCGGGTTCCCAACGGTCAGGTCGAACCCGCCGTTGTCCGCGAATGCCTCCGGAAACGCCAACTCCCAGTGGTGGAACCGCTGCCCCGCGGCGATCTCATCCCCCAGCCGCAACCGCGGGAACGTGGCCCGCAGCTCGTCAACGCTCACCGGCCGCAACTCGCCGAAGCTGGCCTGCCGCGGGGCTACGGCCTCGGGAAACAGGTTGAACTGGATGGCCGGCCGGTCGAAGTCCGGCTCCTCGCCTGAACTGGCGAAGATTTCCGCCAGCTCGTTCAGGAACTCGTTCCGGGTAGGCAGCTTGCCCGCCTCGGGGATCGGCCAGAACCACAGGCTGCACCAGTAATCCAGCGCCAGCTTCAGGCGGCGGTAGGGGCTGGTGGGGCGGGAGAGGGTCGCAAATATCCGTTCACGGTCAGCGCTGGTCAGCGCTGATTGCAGATTTGCGATTTGCGATTTACGACTCGCCTCTTGTCCCCAAACGGGAATATCCTGCCGCGTGGCTTCCAGGATGCGGCGACGCTCGGCCAGGTGGGCGGCCCACAGCGCATCGGCACGATCGGAGAGGGCCTGGAGGAGCGCCAGCTCGTCCGCAGTGATCTTGGCCGTGAAGCCCTTGCGCCACGCCTTGATGGCCTTGACTGCCTCAGGCGCCAGTTCGGCGATCACCTTATCGCCATCGAACGCGGCCATCCCGGCGTCGGGCAGCAGCCAGTGGTAGACGCTGCCGGCCGGCCGTGGCTGTCCCAACGGCGCCGGGATCGGCGGCTTTTCGCGATATGCGCCGCTCTTCACGTCGTCGGCGCGGTAGACCTGCCGCCGCGCGCCGATCAGGCTGTTGCCCACCGCCAGCCGCGGCCCGAACCACGGCACCTCCGCGCCTTCGTAGATCACGTTCAGCCACAGCGACACGCGCGCCAGCTCGACCGCGGTGGGGTTGAGGTCCACCCCATAGAAGTTGTTGACCGCGAGATAAGCCTTCACCCGCTGGCGCTCGGCCTGGTACTCGTCGGACGGGATGCGCCGGCCCAGCTCGGCCTGCTTGCGCTCCAGGTAGGCGTCGGCCAACTGGTTCAGGCCTTCGTTGCCGAACGCGCCGGAGCCCAGCGCCATCTCGCACAGCCGGATCCGGAGAATCTCGTCGGCGGTCTTGCCTGCCAGCAACTCGCGCAGGCTGTACTGCACCACGCACTGAGTCAGCACTTCGGGGGTGTAGTAGGATGCCGATTTCTCGCGATCGCGGCCGGCCAGGCGGAAGATAAACGCGCCCCGCTCGTAGAACTTGCGCTGCCGGGTGCCGTCCGGCATCTCCTGGTAGACGAACTCCGCCGGCTCGTAGCGGCTCAGGTCTCGCTCCGGCACGAAGTAGGTCTGCTGGGTCTCGTCCGCGTCCTCTTTCTTGTCGGCTGGCTTGACTTCGTAGAGGCGCTCCTGGGCGAAGAAGCCGGAGTAGCTCAGCAGTCCTTCGTACACCGCGCCCAACTGGTTGATCCCCAACTGGGCGTAGCTGATCCGCCCCCGGCTCGCCCGCCGGCCGCCGGTCTCTCTGGAGAGCGAGAGCAGTTGGATCACCTCCTGCAGCACCCGGTTGCGGAAGCGCGCCTTCGAGAGCAAGGGCGTGCTGGCCGCGTCGAAAAGCTCGCTGTGCAGCCCATCCAGGGTGAACCCGGCCTCCAGCAACGGCAGGTCGTCCCCTTCCTCCCGAAGCGCCAATTGGTCGGGCCGGTAGCCGTCGTTCACCAGGCGGAAGAGCTTGGCCAGGCTCTCGTGGATGAAGTAACCGTCCTGCGCCTGGGGCGTGGTCAGCGGCGTCTGCTCCAGGTCGCGCAGCATCTCCAGGCTGTAGCCTTCCCGGTATGCCTCGCTGCGCATCGGCACGATCCCCAGCTCGCCCGCGCGGGCCTCCGCGTAGAACAGGAACAGCAGCCGGTAGAGGTAGCGCAGGCTGTCGTCGGTCAGCCGCCGCGCGAGGTCGCCGGTGCTGAGCACCGCCTGGTGGGCCACGTTGCGCATGTACCAGACGTACTCGTTGGCCAGCAACTCCACCGCGCGGCGCACGCCGTACTTCAGGTCCTGCGACACGCCGTAGGCGTGCTTGTGGCTGTTTTCGTCCAGCGTGTCGTGGAGGGGGATGCCGTCGTCCGGCGCCAGCGCCGCGCGGGCTAGCAGCGCCGCCGTGGCGCGCAACGCCTCGCGCTCGCGGCGGGCGTACAGCTCGTCCAGGTCGAACAGCAGATACTGCCCGTAGCCCCACTTGGTGCGGTCAATCAAATAGATCGTCTGACCGGCGAACAGGATCAGCCAGCGCGGTGGCTCATCCCGGCGGAAGATCTCGCCGATCAGGTCTTCCCAGGAGGATGAGGGATTTGTGATTTCGGATTTCGGATTGCCGGTTTGCGATTTGCCTTCGTTGGTCTGGCTCCTGACTCCTGACTCCTGACCACTGACCCTTGGCATCTGCTCCGGCAGGATCGTCTGCTCCAATGGCGACGTGTCGGGATCGGCAAACGGCGTCTCGACGGCCCACAGGTACTCGTGGCCATCGCGCGGCACGGCGCTGAGGATCGGGACGACCTCATCGGTCAGCAAGTACCGCCCCTCGGGCGTGTAAGGGTAGCCCAGCGCTTCCAGCAGCGCCACGTGGAGGCTGTGCGAGGCGTGGTAGCGTTCCGCGGGCCGGCGCGACTGCATGGCGCGGTTCTTGGCGCTGAAATACTCCGTTGAGCAGCGGTTCAGGCGCTGGTCGGGCGCCTTCTCCTCGGCCGCGCGCCAGCCGGCGAACAGCCCGCGCAGATCGTCCTCCAGGAGGGCTTCCAGGTAGTGGTGGCTGTAGAACTCGCCGATGTTACGGATGCCGGTCAGGTCGATGGTCATAGGTCAGTTCTCTGCCTGGGCCATATATAGAAGCACTGCCCGCGCCAGAAGCGCGTCCGCCAGCGCGCGATGTGCGTTGGGCAGGGCGATCCCGCACTGCCGTCCGGCCTCTTCCAGCTTGTGCCAGCGCGGCGCGCCATATTCGCCCGGCTCGTTGCGAAAATCAGCATACAGCTTCATGATGCAGAACTTTGTCGCACCGATCTGTTGCCACTGCATGCGGGCATGCCTGTGCGATTGCTGCAGCATCTTGATATCGAATTCGGCGTGGTAGGTGCCGACGTGGCGTCCCTTCAGGATGTCGTGAACTTGGGGCCAAACATCCGGCCAGGCGGGCGCCTCGCGCACCATCGCGTTCGTGATGCCGTGGATCGCTGTTGCAGCGGCAGGGATGGGCCGGTGAGGTCGCACCAGTATCTGGAGCAGCACGCGGCCGTCGTGGTCAATAACCGCGAGCTCCACGATGCCATCGATGTAGTCGGTGCCGGTGGTCTCGGTATCGAGATAGATCGGCAGCCGTTCGACATGGCGACGCGCGGTCTGAATTGCCTGTTGGCGAGGATCGCTGAAATCTCCTGCGGCACGAGTATCCATCATTCGGGTTCGGCTCCCAGAATCCGCTTTAGTATCGTCGGCTCCGCAACTACGTTGAGGTACCCAATAGCGCGCGACATCCCAACGTACAGGTTGGCTTCCAGCTCGTCTCGCACTGATCGGATGAAGAGAATCACTCCGTCAGCTTCTAGACCCTTGAACGTCCCAACGGTAAACAGGGGAATTGTAGCTGTCCGTTCTGAGTCTGTGGCAGGCTTTTCTGCCGAGACGGTTATTGTTCTTGGTTTCGGAAGGCCCTCCGCCCAGTCTGCCTGCGAGAAGAAAGTTGCGAAAGATAGAAGATCTGCCCCAGCACCACGGGTCGGTGGTTGCGAGAGAGTAAGCTTCTCCCCCTGCAGCCTCCATCGGGTCCTCATAGTGCGTTGCCTAGTATGTTCCCTATTTAAATGGTAGAGTTTGGCATCCATGGATTGGTGGGATTGAAACCCACGAGCAAATTTCATGACATCTTCAATGTCGTTTTGATTAGGATATGCATCACTGCTGAGCGGAAGACCGGGTGAGCCCAGTTTGCTGCGCACGACTTCCTGCCAACCGCCTATCTCTGAGCCAGCAGTGACAACCTGTAGCCCGTTCAGGGCGCTGAGTTCGGCTGGTTCGGGCTCGGTCGTGAGAACTACCAGCTCCTCAGCCGACAGGGATCTGAGTGCATGGATTAGGGCCTCCTTGACCGCCTGTCGTTCGACTGGTCCTACGGGAGTGCGCACAACTACCCCAGTCCCGGCGAGAAAACTCAGAGTTTCGGGAGCTTGGGGATGAAAGCGGCGCACAAGCTCAAAGATTTTACCGGCATTCCGGCAATTCTTACGCAAAGAGAAGGGAGCCAACTTGATCGGGTAATGCAGGTGGCGAGGGATGAGGGCTTGGTTGTCGTCATGGAAGATGTATAGTATTCCAGTAGCACTGTCTGCCAGGGCGCATTCGACGATTGACCACCAGGAATCTCGAAAATCCTGGCCCTCATCTACGATAATGGCATCATACTTGACTCCACCCAGTCTCAAGCACTTGGTTGCATCAGCCAACTCATCGTCGGTCGGCTCCTCATAGGGTGTCCATCCAACTACAGGAGCCACCGGAACACCACGGACGCGCGCCACCCAATTGACGAAATCGAAGACGTGCACGCTGGTTCCTACCGTGAGATGCCCTAAGTATTCCGCCAAGTGGGGATTGTGGCACAAGATCAGGGTATGCAGTCCTGCTCGGTCAAGCCGGATGGCTTTCTCGGCAGCTATCAGGGTTTTCCCGGAACCCGCACAACCGGCGATGGCAACGCGTTTCTGGCCACGGAGCCAATCCAGAATTTGATACTGGTCTTTCGTTAGGTCGGTCACGATTCTCTTGACCTGCGCCAGTTGCACTCTAATCTGTTCGGAGAATGCTTCTGACTCTTCTTCCTGCCTGATCTGGTCCAGAACTCGCAGGAGGGTCTCTCTACTTAGGGTTTCCGCGTTTTGGGCCATAGCTTCAGAGCGCGCAAGCACAAGTAATCTGTGTGCTGTGTCGGCAGCACGATGCAAGTCGGCAAGAGTGATTAGCTTCTGGTGCGCCAGCCGGGTTCGAAAATCCAGAAGTTCGCTGGCATATGCCAGCCCTACTGGTCCTAGGTCGGCCCGGAAGAGATCTCTGTTCTTGATCACCAGGTCCAGCCAGCCCTGGACATCCAAGGCATCCAGCAGTTTGCTGTCGTTTGTCGAGGTGACATCGTTGAAGGGTCGCGTTCTACCAGCAATCTCCGCGATGTAGCGATCGGGGTACGCGCTCCGATAGGACTTCAGCACGTAGGGCCCCAACCCGATTTTCAGCCAGTCGAGTAGCTGCCAGCCGAGAGAGATGATTTCCTGATCAGAAATCTCTGTATCCATTCCTATGTTCCGTAACTCTACAGCCCTGTGAACACCGCTACCACTCTCAAATAGGGCGTGTCTACCGTAGTGAACGTTTCCGTCAACCACGCCTGCCGCTGGGCGTACAGCGCCTCCACGTCGCGGCGCTCCCGGTCGAGTCGGGCAGCCAACGCGCCGACGGCCACGGCCCGGCTGGTCTCGATGCGCTCCAAGGCTTCATCGCGCCAGCGTTTCAGCTTCCGCGTGTCCTCCTGCAGCCGTTTGCGCTGCGTCGCGGCACGCTCTTTGCGCAGCCCTGCCATGTGGTCGCTTGCGGCCTGCACTATCTTCGGCAGCGCCTCTGAAGCCATCTTCTCCTGATCGGGCTTGTCCTTAGGATTGGGCAGCCTAACGGTGAAACCGGTCATCTCCAGCACCTCGGCCAGCGTGTGGAACGTTCCGGGCCGGCCGCCGTTGACCCGCACGCCGAACCACTCGCTGATCACCGGCTGGCTGCGTTGGTTGGAGAACACGCCTTGGAACAGATAGATGCGTTCGCCGGCCGGCAGCTTCGGGGTCT
Organism: uncultured Anaerolineales bacterium; assembly: GCA_964513075.1. Lineage (GTDB taxonomy): Bacteria > Chloroflexota > Anaerolineae > CG2-30-64-16 > CG2-30-64-16 > DAOUBP01. The sequence goes on along the minus strand of CAZELR010000015.1, from coordinate 13,871 downwards.
CGATCAGCGGCGCTTCGTGCCGGCCGAAGCGCACCAGCAGCTTGTCCATCAGCCAGTCGGCCACCGGGTGCAGTTCCCAGAAGAGCTGCTCCTGCGGCCATTCACCCTCTTTGCGCCGGGCGTCGGCCATGGCCTGCATCATGCGGCTGCGATCGGTGGTCAGGCGGAAGGTCCAATCGCGGGGGATCGCTTCCTGGGGGATGAACTCGCAGCGCCGGCGCAGGTCCTCCGGCGCTAATAGACTGAAGAACGGCTTGGTGGGATGGTACTCAGGCGCGGTTTCGATATGCTTGCCATCCAGCAGCTCGTCGAACGCAGCGCGGGCGAACGCCAGGTCGTCGTCGTACAGGCTGAACGGCGGCGCCAGGCCAGCATCGGCGGGGCGGCTGGCTGCGGGCTGGGCGGCCTGGGTCAGCAGCGCCAGCCAATCCACCTCGGCCGGCTGGTCGGGGATGATCGCCTCCGGCGCTGCACCGGCTGCGACCGCCTGGGTGATGAATTCCTCTTCCCGCTGTGCGTCATGCAGCCCCAGCAGCGTCGCCGCGTCGCCGATGTTCTTGTGCGCCTCCTGCTCCTTCTCGATCAGCCGGTCCAGCACCCGCATGTCGCCCCGGATCGTCGGCTCGGCCGAGACGGTCAGCAGGTAGTGGATCACCGGCGCCTCGCTCTGGCCGTAGCGGTCAATGCGGCCGTTGCGCTGCTCCAGGGTGATCAGCGACCAGGGGATGTCGAAGTGGATCATCAGGTGGCAGTAGTAGTGCAGGTTCACGCCCTCGGACGCGACGTCGGAGGCCAGCAGGATGCGGATCGGGCTGTCGGCCTTGCCGAACGACTCGACGATGCCGGTCTGATCCACGTCCGGCAGGCCCGCATGGAAGACCGGGATGACCTCCTTGCCAACGCCGAACTCGGCCCGCAAATGGTCGGCCAGGAAGTCCAGCGTCGCGATCCGTTCCGAGAAGATGATGACCCGCGGCGACAGCGGCAGCCCGCTGGCTCCCAGCTCCCGCAGGAGCGCCAGCAGGTGTTGATACTTGGTGAAGTCAGCCGGCTGCACTGCCGCAGCCAGAGACGTCAGCTCGCGCAGTGTTGTGAGGTCTGCCGCTAGATCGTCGGCAAGCCGCGTGCGGCGATCCAGGTCAGGCAGCAGCACGGGCTGGACGGCATCCCCCGGTCGGGCGCCGGCTTCTGCGGCCTCGCCGTCCTTGGCGGCTTGCGCAGGCTGGCCCGAAGCTCTGGTCAGGCGCTCCTCGACGCGGCGGGCGCGGCCTTTCAGCGTCTCGATGCACGCGTCCGGGCTGGACAGGTACGCCTTCAACACGCCGATGCGGAACAGCGCGTCTTTGCTGCTGCCAACGTCGAGCGTGCTGAAGTCAGCGTGTGCCAGACGCGCGAAGAAAGCTTCCTCGGCCGTTTTGGCGCCAATTTTGCTGAGGTGCGTGTCCCGCTCGCTGAACTGGCCGGCCACCTGGTCTTCGATGTCCTTCTTGAAGCGGCGCACGAACAGGCCGGCGATCTCCTCCGCGCTGTAGTCGGTCACGTCCGCGATTGCGGTCGGCTCCAGCATGTTCATCAGGTTGGCGAAGCTTTCGGGCCGGCCGTTGTGCGGCGTCGCGGAAGTCAGGATCAGGCTGTCGCAGGTGCGGGCCAGCAGGCCGGCCAGGCGGCTGCGTTGGCTGCCCGCGTTGGCCACGTTGTGGCATTCGTCGATCACAATCACGTCCCAGTGGCATTGCTCCAGATAGTGGCGGTACTGCGCATCGTTCTTGAGGGTGTCCACCGAGATGATGACGCGATTGTAGTAGTAGAAGGGGTTCTTGTTGGACGGGATCTTGGCTCGCACCCGTTGGAGGCCGACCGAATCGAGCCGGACCAGCGGGATCGCGAAGCGCGCCCACAGCTCTTGCTGAAACTGCGCCAGCATGGAGCGGATGGCGATCACCAGGATTCGCTCCCCGCGGCCGCGCTTGATCAGCTCGCTCAGCAGTACGCCGGCTTCGATGGTCTTGCCCAGGCCCACGCCGTCGGCGATCAAGATGCGCGGACGCAGCGCCTGAAGCGCCATGCGCGCTGGCACGAGCTGGTAGGGAGCCGGATTGATCGCGCCGCAGTGGCCCAGATAGAGGCGGTCGTCGGTGGGCGGCGTGCGGCGCAGCAGACTTTCCAGGTAGAGGCGCGTGCGGCGGTACTGGGGACTGGCGTCAGGGACCAGCCTGGTCTGCTCGGGCCGCAGCTCGGCGATGCTTTCCAAGGCGGTCAGGAATACCGCCTCGCGGCCGCGCACCAGCTCTGAAAGGCCGGTCACGCGCACGGCCGCGCCGCCGGTTGCCAACGGCAGGGTGCTCTTGACCAGCCATTCCTCGTCCCGCACGAGCAGGCGGGCGCCGGGCGCGTAGATCGGCGCATCAACCATCTAGCTGCACCTTCAACTCCGGCTGACCGATGGCGTCCAGCACGAAGTTGAGCACGAACGCATCATCATCGAGGCCCAACAGCGAGGTTGTGTCGGGATCAACATCCTGCTCGCGCGCGAAGTAGCGCGCCGCGCCGGCGATCAGGGCTTGGTGCTGTTCGGGGTAAGTCGGATACTGGTCGAGCAGGACGACCAGGGTCGCGCCGAGGCGTTCCGCCGCCGCTACATCCAGGAACTCGTTTCGCCGTGCTGCCAGGCGGATGGCCTTCACATGGTGTTCGACCTCCGCCTTGACCAACAACACGTCTGCCGGCGCGAGCGCGTTGCAAAGCGGATCGAAGGCGCGTTGCATGCTGGGCGCCAACTGTGGGAACAGCATGGGGGATATTTGACTTGACGCACGTGCTGCCATGGCTTCCTCTGGGTCTGACGCTGCGCCAGCAGCGCTCTGCCTACAAATGAAAAGCCGCGGCCTCCTGAGAAAGGGGCCGCGGCCTCATTTGTTGCTCACGAACGGCTGTGCTATACTGCGCAACAGTAGCTCTCACACAGCATTTCGTCTTGAAGGCTGCAAAGCCCGGTTCCTGGGGGACACAGGACTCGGGTTGGAAGCCGACCAGCTCGCAACTGGTCGGCTTCATTAATTAACTACATTGTGCAGTCTAGCATAAGCTGCGCCCGCACGCAACTGCAATTGTCTGTAATGCTTTGCGTTTGCTCAGCATGTGCTGCCCTGCCCATGCCGTCCGCTTGCCAGCTGCATTGCCGGCGCCACCCGCCAGTGCGGCGGATCCCCCGCCTGCTGCACCAGACCGTGCCACGCGAGCAGCGTCAGCCGGCGCCGGGCGACGGCGGCCTCTATTCCCCAGCGTCGCACAACGTCTGCGTCGGCGAACCAGGTGTCAGGTTCGTGGCCCGCGTCTAGCGCCATCAACCAGTCGCGCTGCTCCGCACTCAGCTGCGCCCACTGGCCCAGCAGCCGGCGGCGGAGCGTTGGCCACGGCAGCCGGCCGGCCCGCAGCTCCTCCAGCAGGCCCGCCCAGCCGATCTCCCGGCCCTCAAGCGCCGCCAACCGCAGCGCCTCGGCATGCCAGCCGACCCGCTCGCCGATCGCCTGCACCAGTTCCCACTCCGCCGCGACCAGCGGCCGCCCCGCGACCGTCTCGATCAACTCCCGGCCCTCGGCCGGCAGCAGGCCGTGTACGCCCACTGCCAGGAGCGCGTCCGCCGGCAGCCAGCGCTCGACTTCGGCCCGGATCTCCGCGCCCTGCTGCGTCGTGATCAGGACCACCACCTGCGGCCCGAGCCCGGCCAGCAGGGGCGGCAGACTCTCGGCCGAGATCGCGTCGTCGATAATCAGGAGAAAGCGGCGCTCGACCGCGCCGGCCCAGCGCCGCCAGCACTCGAGCCAGCGTTCGCCCGGCGCGCGTTCGAGGTGCAACGCAAGGCACAGACGCGTCACTTCTTCCTCCGGGTCCCGGCTGCCGTCCAGCCAGGCAATGCCATCCCGAAAAACGCTTTTGATGCGCTCATCATCTGTCAGGGCGCGGGCGCTGGCCGTCTTGCCGCTGCCGGCCAGGCCATAGAGGAGCACGGCCCGCCAGCGCGCCTGGCGGTAGTTGCGGTAGGCGATCAGATTGGGGATCAGAGCGTGTTCAAAGCTGCGGGGCGCGTGGAGGACCGGCCGCGGCGGGAGGAAGAGCCGGTGGGGCGCCGGGCGGGCAGTCGCCCACCAGGTCTGGATGGTCTGAACATCCCCCCCTGCTGGAAGTGCCGCACGGACGCTGCTTGCACCTCAGACCAGCCATAACCCAGGCAGGCGACGGCATCCAGGGCCTCCAGCGGGTCCCAGTCTGGGCCGAACCAGCCGTGGCCGACCGCCAGCAGCCTCACCAGAGACCGGGCGTTGGGACGTTTGTGCTCCTGCGTCCAGCTGGTCACCGTGCTGCGGTAGACCCCGAGCAGGTCGGCTAATTCCTTCTGGCTGCGGCCGGCGCGCAGCAGCCAGGCCTGCAGGGCGGCGCCGAAGCCCGCATACGGCGGCGGACCTAAGCGCGGCGCGGCTGTAGACAACTTCGTGGGTTGTGCAGACATATTTCTCACTCCTGTAGACGTATTCTTGCCCCTTGCGAGGACAACTGCCGGATGATACCCTCGTGTGCAGCAATGCGCAAAGCACGGCAGTTGGTTTGCGCAGCAGCCAGTGTCCGGACGTCGTGAATTCGGCAGCATAACGCAACACCTTGTCATGGCCGACTGGCGTCGCGCATGGGCTGCCACGCATGGCCTGGGCAGCCCCGGAGCTCAAAAACGCGCCGGGGTGAGCCAGCCGCATCCGGGAGGTGCGCCCGATGGGCCGCAAGAGCAGACTCAAAAGCGCGGAAGCCATCCGCCGCGAGTGGTTGCGCAAACTCAAAGAGCTGTGGGAGAAGCGCCAGCGGCGAAAAAGCGCCGAGCCGTGAGGTTATGGGCCGGGCGGAGGCGTCAACCTGCCCGCGCCCCGGTCACGATCGGGATTTGTTGGCTGCGCCGCGTCCCGTTGGGGTCAGCAGCGGCCAGCGTTTCGTTCTGGAGGTACAGAATGGTTTCAGCCGCCCGCCAGGGTCAGCCGGGCGCCGGCCCGCGCCGCGCCGCGCCAAGTCCGGCGCGCGTTGCCGCCTATGCATGCGTTGCCCCCGACACGCAGGCCGAGGCTGGCCTCTCGAGCGCCGATCAGTTGGCCGCGATCCGGGCGTATGCGGCCGCGCGCGGTTGGACGGTGGTCAGCGAGTTCGTGGACGCCGGCAGCGCCGGGCCGCCCCGCGACCGGCCCGGCCTGCAGGCGTTGTTGGCGGCGGCGGAGCAGGGCGCGTGCGATGTCCTGGTCGTGCATGAGCTCTCCCGGCTGTCGGTCTCGTCGGTCTACGACACGTTCGCCATCTTCGAGCGTCTGGGCCGCTGCCAGGTCGGCTTCGCCGCGGTCACGGAGCCGCAGTTCGATTTCGCGAACCCGGCCGGCCGCGTCCTGCTGACGTTAATCGCGGCTGTCAACCAGTACTATACTGACGCACGGCGCGCCCAGGCCAGGCCGGCGCCGCAGGCGCGGGCGGGCGCGGACCGGTCCAACGCTGCGGCGCCGCCTTTCGGCTACGCCCAGGCCGACTCGCCGCGCGTGCCGCCCGTGCTCGTGCCCGCGGAGGCTGCGGTGGTGCGCTTCGTGTTCGAACGGTACGTCACCGGCCGCTACTCCTTGCGGGACATCGCCGGGCTGCTCAACGCGCGCGGCTGGCGTACGCGGGCGGGCCGGCCGTTTTCGAAGGACACGGTGACCGGCCTGATCCGCAACCCGTATTACGCGGGCCAGGTGGTGTCTCCGGCGGGCCGGTCGCCGGAGGACGGCGGCGAGGTCTTTGCCGGCCAGCACGAGCCGATCATCGCGGCGGAGCTGTGGGACGCCAGCGTGGCCATCCGCCAGCGCCACCAGGCCCGGGCGCGCGTCTCGCACGCCGGCGTCCGGCCCTACCTGCTCAGCCAACTGGCGCGCTGTCACCTCTGCGGCCGCAGCCTGCGCGCCCAGGGCCTGAAGAGCGGCGCTTACTACCGGGAGGTGGCTGACCAGCAGGCTAGCGCTGACTGTCCCAACGCCCGCATCGGCGCGCGTGCAGCCGGTTTGCACGCGCAGGTCGGCGCGCTCGTGCGCTTGTTGGAGCTGCCGGCCGCCTGGCAGGCCGAGCTGGCCGCGATGCTGGCCGCGGACGACGGCGCGCGCACCCGGGCCGACCGGCAGGCGCAGTTGTCGCCCGGCGGGGACACAGGCCAGGTCGAGCCGGCGGCCGAGCTGCCGGGCGTGCTGGCCGAGGTGTGGGATGACGCCGAGGTCGGCGATCAGCGCGACCTGCTCCACCTGATGCTGGGCGATGTGCGGGTGGACGTCGCCCAGGGCCGCCTGCAGCGCCTCTATCCCACGGCGCCGTTCGTGCCGCTGTTCCGCGCGATTCCGCTGCTGGCCGAGCGAGGGGCCGGGAGCTTCGTGCCGGTGTGGACGTCGGAGCTGGCGCGCGCGTTCGGCCTGCCCGCCCTGCCCGCCGTTGCCGAGCCGCTTGCGGACCTGGTCGCGGCGCCCTTCCTGCCGGCCTGGCCCTGGCCGAGCGCGCCGTCCGCCCGCATCAGCCCTTTTCTCAGCACCATCCTGAAAGCCAGGCGGGCGGCCGGCTTGGCGGGCGGCCGCTGCGTCACTGTGCCGCAGCCCGGCGTGCCGGCGGCCGAGCTGGATCGCCGGAAGTGGGCCGGCGTCACGCTGCAGGCGCTTCCCCTGGCCGAGGCGCTGGCTCTGCCCGCCGGCTCGCTGGCCTGCCTGGACACGCCGCTGGCGGTGCCGGATCAGGCAGCCCTGGATGGGTTGGCCGGCCAAGTCTACACCGTGCTGGCGCCGAACGGCTACTGGCATTTCGTCGACCTCATGCCGGCCTCGATGCCGGCGCATTGGGTCTTCACCTACTTCCCGGCGGCGTGGGTCCAGGTGCAGGCGGCGGCCTGGACGCCGCGCACGATCTACAACACCTTGCGGGCGGCCGGCTTTGGCGTGGTGCTGCAGGAGCGCACCTTCTACCAGCCGATCCACCTGGCCGCAGCTTACGCCAGCGCGGCGCGGCGCGCCGGCCTCTTGGCGACGCTCGCGGAGGCGGAATATCAGCAGGGACTGGCGCGGCTGGCGGTGGCGGTGCGTGTGCAGGGCGGCCAGACCCTTATCGGCTCTGAGGTGACGCTGGTCGAAGTGGCGGCGGTGACGGAGGCGCGGCGCGAAGTTATGTGATAGAAGCGGCTGCTGAGGGCAGTGGCGCTGTGTCACAGCGCCACTGCCCTCAGCAGATCAGATTGAGATGACCACACTCTTGTAAGTAGTAAACGGCGGTATGCCGCGGCGTTCGATCAGGAAGTCGCTTCCTGGCTCACCGAGATGGAGGCAGACGGTTGACTCCGGCATCGTATTGTGGCCCAGGTTGCGTGTTTTGGCGGTGATTGTCACCGTCCCGCTGGCCGTAGCACGGATCTGAGGGAGCATCAGCGTGCTGTCCAACGCTGGGTCGGCCTGCCTCGGCCCGTGCCGGGCCGCTGACGATGGGATGGTCAGTACGGTAGACTCGCTTACACCTTCTTAAGCGCAAGCACAGGGGAAACGCGTGGCCTGCGTTTCCCCTGTGCTTTTCTTTGGAACGTCAATGCCGGTTCTAGTGTTGCTCTGCACCATCCGAATCGTATGCGATGTAGTGTTGTCGTAACTACTACTGCAGCTGGCTGTTGATCGCTCAGCAGCGAACCGCATCCTGTCTGGACCTAGATAGTTCAGTCGTTGCAGTACCAAGAATATGGGTCCCCCCACCTGCGATAGAGCGCATAGGCGTACCGGTTGCCGTATTGCCACTGACAGGCACCTGTTACGGAAATCGCTGTCCATACTGGGAATCCGTTCTCGGTCTTCACGCACCTCCAGGCGTAGACGTTGTTTGCGATGGGCTCGGCCTTCTCATACTTCACTACATCGCGGCAGTAGCCGCTGAGGTTGACTCCACCGAGGACCCTGCTGAGTGGCTGTGCCTCAGCAACGTCCAGAGGTATGAGGCTGACTGACAACATCAACATGCAGAAGGCTACGACAAGTATCTTGGTTTTCACTGTAGGCTCCTTTTTATGGGTTGGATGTGTGGCTTTTGTGGAACGACTGCTGCACTGCGCTGAATTGTGTCCGAAGGTAAATCACCTCCTCAGCTATTTGGCGACGGTGTGGTCGCCGACTGATGCCTGGCGCTAAAGCCGGTTGTGCTGTCCACGACTCAGAAACGGCGACGGACTATGTCGAGACTGCCGACGGTGTTTCAGCGGTTTTACTTATCGGCGTCTTCACTGTATCATCAGTATGCGGTCAAGATCAAGGCCGTTTTTATCAATACCCTTGACACCTCGGGAGCTCAGTCTATGAGTCACCAATTTGGCGATCTGGTCAAGCAATACCTCAGCCGAAGGCATGGTCTTAGCCAGAACAAGCTTGCCGACGGTATTAACCTGGATCCTGCGATAATCAGCAGAATGTGTCAGGGTAGGCTACTGACAGGCGAAACCGCCAGGGAACGCGTGCTTGCAGTCATCAGCTGGTTCCAGAAACAGGAGGTTCTGCGCTTTCAGGAAGAGGCTAATGCCCTACTTGAGGCCGCGGGCATGTCTGGTCTCCAGAGCGGAGCGCCGGCTGAACAAGCGTTGCTGAAGGTGCTTGGTCGGCCTACGAGAACCTTCCCTTCCGGATGCGCTCCGCCTCGTCCAGCATTGCTGATTGGCCGAGAAGCGGCTCTTGCGGAGCTGAAACAGCGTCTGAAACCCGCCGGATCGGGCCACGCTCCATCACCCTACCCTACCCAGGTCATCACAGCTATTCGGGGATGGCCAGGTGTCGGCAAGACAACGCTGGCCGCGGCCTTGGCCCACGATCCGCAAGTAGTGCGCAGTTTCGGTGACGGAGTGCTGTGGACTACACTCGGCCCGGATCCTAATCTTCTCGTGAAGCTTGTTGAATGGGGACGCGCCTTAGGCATCGACTCCATAGCGAAGGCCACTGGAGTCGATGAGGCGGCGGCGTTGCTGGCTGCAGCCTTGCGTGACAGGCAGATGCTTCTGATCGTAGATGACGTCTGGGAAGCTTTTCACGCGGTTCCCTTCATGGTGGGTGGCCGCAGTTGTGCTTTGCTTCTGACTACCCGGTTGCCAGTGGTTGCTGAAGCGCTTGCTCCCACTTCGGCAGACGTCTATCGCTTGCCTGTGTTGACTGAGGATATGAGCCTGGCGCTCTTGAGCAAGCTGGCCCCTGGCGTGGTGGGTAGTTATCCTGAGCTCAGCCGGGAGCTCGCAAACGAGCTGGAGGGTCTTCCTTTGGCGCTGCAAATCGCCGGGCACCTCCTCAATGTTGAGGCTTTGAACGGCTGGGGTGTCCGAGATCTGCTTGATGAGTTGCGCGCTGGGGTCCGACTACTGAGCGCGTCCGTGCCTGCTGTCCTGGTGGATCTTGAGGAGGCCAGTATCCCAACTGTCAGGGTCTTGTTGAGAAAGAGCACTGATCGTCTCGCTCCTGAGATGCGGGCCTGTTTTGCTTCTCTGGGGGTTTTCGCTCCGAAGCCAGCTACCTTCGATCTCACTGCCATGGGTGCTGTGTGGCAGGTGAGCGATCCGAAGCCGATTGCCCGAGAACTGGTCAATCGGGGCCTGTTGGAGCCGGTCCCAAACAGTCGTTTTCAGATCCATGCCCTGTTGGTGGTGCATGCGAAGTCCATGCTGACGGAATAGTATTTCATGTTCACATTGAGCGAGGTCTCCTTTCGTCACGCACAATACTATACCTCAGTACTCCAAACCGCCGAGAGATTATACTCGGAGGGGGGAAATGATGTGCTGACTGGACTGGGACTGCTTGACCTGGAATGGAGCAATGTTGCGATCGCACAGTGCTGGCTCACTGCCCACGCCAGTGAGAGCCAAGCGTCGGAACTCCGTCTCGCGCACGGACTATGTAGGATTTTAGCGCTTCGTCTGGTGCCTGCACAACGCGTCGCAGTTCTGGTGTTGGCCCTTGCGGCTGCCCGTCGCTTGTGCGATCGTCGAAGCGAGGCCATTATTCTGGACTATCTGGGTGACGCGCATGTCGACCTCGGAAAAGCGCGCGAAGGCCTGCTCAGCTACTCTGAGGCCCTGAGCCTTGCCCAGAGCATCGCAGACCGCCATCAGGAGGGGATTATTCTCGCTGGCATTGGTATTGCGTATCGTCGATTGGGCGAGCTTCGTCAGTCGATTGCATGCCATGAAAAAGCACTGATGATCGCCGAGGAAATGGGTGACTCGTACGAGCAGATTGTGAATCTCGGCAGCTTGGGCAATGTTTACCGCAGCCTTGGCGAATCTCGCCGTGCCATTGGATATCACGAGCGGGGCCTCGCGCTGGCCATCGAGGGGGGGTACAGGCGTTTGGAGGCTGTCAGGCTTAGTAACCTGGCCGACGTACATTTCGACCTCGGGGACGCGCAACGGGCCGCAGACTTTTACGAACGAGCGCTCAGCATCGATCGAGAGATCGGCGACCGCAGCGGTGAAGGCGCCGACTTCGGAGGGTTGGGAGCTGCCTACGCGGATTTGCGTGACTACGAGCGCGCCATTGCCTATTATGAGGAAGCACTGCGCATCACGCGCGAAGTTGGCGACAAGTGGTTCGAGGATGGTCACTTGAGCAGCTTGGGTCGCGCCTACTTCGAGATGGGCCAGACAGACATCGCGTTGAAATACTATGAGCAAGCACTCGCCATAGCACGCGAGATCGGCGATCGACAGAGCGAGGTCGTTGAGTTGGGCTACATGGGGGAGGCTCGAGCGGCGCAAGGCGACCACCAAAGCGCGCTTCGGTTATATGAGCAGGCTCTGGACCTGGCGCACGAGGTGGGCAATGAACGCGATACTGGCGCGCTGCTATGGAGCAAGGCGCTGGCGCACGACCGTCTTGGCAATCAGCAGCAAGCCGTTGACTCAGCAAAGGCTGCTCTGGAGATCTGTGAACGCCTTGAGGCGCCGATAACGAGTAGTATTCGTCAACAACTCATGGTTTGGAGTCAGTTAAGCGTGGAGGAATCTCCTTCTGGACAGCAGGGAGCAGTGGGGTGCTCGTAAGGGTTCGCTTTGGCACACGAGCGATCGCTCATGTGGTTTCCCGGCCCAGTGGCGCCATGATCAAAGGTTGCGTCCTTCGACGCATGCTCTAGCGAGCGCTTATGCGCGTCGGCCTCGGTGGCGCCGGTTGCTGGGAGGCTGGTGACTTCCGAGACGAACGCCTAAACTGATTCCAAGGTGAAACCCGCAGAGCCGCGTGGTATACTGCCAGCGATACCACCGACAAACGAGGGCTCTGCAATGAACGATATGCTTTTGACGCTTGGGCGCTGGCAGTTGAACGTCAAAGCGGTGCGGGAGCGCATGTACGGCGCCCCCACGCCACGAGAACGCGAACGTTGGCATGCGGTCTGGTTGCTGGCGCGCGGCTGGTCAGCGGCCCAGGTCGCGGAAGCGCTGGAACGCGATGCCCACACCATCGGGGCGTGGGCGGAAGAGTTCCACGAGAAGGGCCCGGCGGGTCTGGCCTTTGAGCAGAGCGGTGGCACCCCCCCGCCCTCAACCCGGCCCAACAAGCCGAACTGAAGGCCGCGGTCCAGGCCGCGCCGGCGGCCGTCGGTATTGCGCGGGCGAACTGGAGCTGGAAGGTGGTGCGGCAGTTCGTCCACGAGCGTTTTGGCCAGGTGCTGAGCCGCAGCAGTTGCTGGAACTACTTGAAGCGGCTGGGCTTCGTCCTGAAGCGGCCCAAGAAGCGGCTGCTGAAGGCCAAGGCTGAGAAACGGGACGCCTTCGTGGCCGCGTATGTGGCTTTGCGCACCGAAGCGCAGGCCCGCGGGGCCAAGATCTTCTTTGTCGATGAGGCGCACTTCCGTGCGGATGTCGAACTGCGTGCCAAGTGGGTGCTGCGCGGTGAACCTGCCCTGGTGGATACGAGCAGTCCCAAGTACGGCGAGAAGGCGACCTACTACTCGGCGATCTGCTTGGAGACCGGCGAGGTCGCGGCGATGCCGGTTGAGGGCAACACCAACGCGGCGACTTCGGTGACTTTTCTGCAGCAGTTGCGGGCACAATATCCGGAGCCGCTGATTGTGATCTGGGACAATGGGCCAGCGCATCATGGGCCGGAGCTCCGGGCTTACCTGACGACGCCGGAACTGAACGTGCGCCTGGTCGCCTTGCCGGGCTATAGCCCGGACTTCAACCCGGACGAGGCCATCTGGGACTGGATTCGTGAAGATGTGACGGCGAACACCTGCTTTGGCACGGCCGCCAAGGTGCGCGAGAAGGTGGACGCCTTCTTTGCTGAGCTGGTCGAGCGCACAGCCGAAGTCCAACAGCGTTGTCGGCGTGACCTGCAAGCCCAAGCCGACGCACTCATCGAGGCAGCCAGTCAATTGTTCGCCCAAACCCAACATGTAGATTTCACCTTGGAATTAGTTTAGTTGGCGGCGTCCCAGCCAAATCGGACACGGTCCGGATAGGGCACCTGTCAGAAAAAGCCGCCAGGAGATGTCCGGCTTGAAGGTTAGTGGCCTGCTTAAGCAACTCCTTCGACGTCCAAAATACTCTCAACCAAGTGAGGGTTCTGCCCTAGCAGCGACGCACCTCTCTAAGAGAAAAAGCCCGACCGGATGGGTCGGGCTTTCTTATTCAAGAGGGGCGGATAGTCCCCCAGGTCAGCGCGGCGTCAGCAGCGTCATCACGTCGCTGAGGCCGCGCAGGTCGCTGAGCGTCACGACGCGCGTCGCGATCTGCCCCATTGCGCTTGCGTCGCAGTCGGGTGGGATCAGGATCGCAGATGTGCGAGCCCTATCGCCCGGCATGGCTGGCGGGATGGAGCCGTCGCCGTCGGTGACGAGCAGGACGGCGTGGGCTGGCCAGCGCCGCCAGGCGTCGGCCAGGAACTCGAACGCGGTGCCGCCGTAACTGAGGCTGTCGGGCTCGCAGAAGAGCAGCGCGGCGTCACCGGTGTCGGCGACCTGGGCGCTGTCGTCGAACAGGATCCCCACAACCTCGCCGCCGGCCTCCCGGACGGCCAGGGCCACGGCTTGCGCCGCGGTCTGCGCCAGCACGAACTTGGCGCCTTTCATGGAGCCGGACTTGTCCAGGCAGATCGTCACCCTGGGCCGGGGCCGCTCCTTGCCCGGCAGCGCCATGCGCAGCGGGATCAGCTCGCCGAGAACCGCGGCTCGACGGTCGAGCCGGCCCGGCGCGGCGATCTCGATCGCGCCCCGCACGGTGTGGAAGTGCACCCGCAGCCCGCGCGCCGCCTGTTGCGCCTCCGGTCGCGGTCGTGCGCGGCCGGCGCGTAGGGTGGCGACCGGTTCCAGTGCCGCCGGCGGGTGGGTGCCCGTGTTCGCGGCCGCCTCGGCTTGCGCCGCGCAGCCGGCCGGTCCGACGACGGTCAGGCCGCCGCCGGGGATGGCGTGCCGCGCTGGCGCCTGGCGCAGCTCCGGGAACTCGGCCATGATCTGCCGCACGTGCTCGGGCAGGTCGTCCGGCGCCAGGTTCTGCGCCTCGCTCAGCCGCCAGGCGAAGGCGCTCAGGCGGGGGGTCAGGGCCGGGTCGCCGTGCCGGGCCAGCGCACCCCAGAGCGGGCTGCCGGACTCGCCGCTGTCGTCGAACGGCGTCGCGGGCCGGCCGAAGCGGCCGGCCAGGGCGACCGAGCAGGCAACGTCGGCCAGGCCGCGGCCTTGCAGGATGGCGGCCGTGTACTCGGCCAGGCGCGTCCGGTTGACTGCGGCGCGCATGGCGACCAGCGTGTCCGCCAGGGGCGGGAAGAGCCCCGCCATCATGGCTTCGAGCTGCACGTCGGCCACGATGTTGCCCAGCCAGTGCGGCG
>CAZELR010000014.1:0-80163 GCA_964513075.1 uncultured Anaerolineales bacterium | reverse complement strand
CCGAACTCACATTATACGCATACGAGGGATGCCTGTCAAAATGGGCCCTGGCTGTTTATTTCGCTCCCACCGGAGGGCAAACCACCTGTCCGGTCTGTTCGTAGTGCTCGAACACCGGAATGTGCCGTTCGACCATGCTTGCCAGCCACTGCGATTCGTGACGGGCAATCCAGTTGATTTTCCAGAGCAGGCGGCCGATTTGGAGCGGCTCGATGGGGTCGTCCGGCCAGGTCATAGTGGCCTCATATCCTCGCCTAAACGCTGCCAGCAGTTCTGAGTACCGCGCTTCGCCCGCAGTCTCCAGTAGGTCTAGCATGGCCATAGCGATATCGTGGCTGCGAAACCCCCAGATCGTGTCTTCAAAGTCGAGCGGATGCAGCACGCCCCGGTAAAGTTTGATGTTATCGTGCCACAGGTCGCAGTGAATGACACGGAGGTCTGAGCGATCGATCGCTGCGTAGGCCGCCTCTACCTGCCGATGCATACGATCCAGTAGATCGCGTGAGCGGGCAGGCAGCGCGGCCATCGCCTGTCCACCTTCCACGATCAGATTTTCTTCACCCCTCGACAGCCAGTGCTCGCAGCGTCGGGTTGTGAATCCAACGGGAGGAACCCATGCGGCCCCGTGCTGATGGAGTTCGGCAAATAGTCCGCCCATCTTCTCCAGGTTGCGCATCGTCAGATAGTGGCCGAGCAGGCGGCCGGGCACCCAGCTCATTAGGGTCGCGTTCCAGATCTTGGGGCTGCCGGGCAGGCAGATCGGCAGCACAAACTCACCTGACCGGGCTGGCGTGATGCTTGGTACTGGAACGGCAGTATCGCGGCCAAGTGCGTTGAGCCAAAGCGCTTCCGAGTGAAGATCCTCGAACGTGCGCCAGCCGGGAGCTGCCAGCCGGAGCATGAAACGCTTTCCTGCTGCCGTGGTCACTCGGTAGAGCAGGTTGGTTTCAAAGGCGTGGTAGGCGATCTGCGGATCCTGAAGGTCATAGCTGGCCACGGCTGCGACGGCCAGATCACGCAGGCGTCGCGGCCGTGGCAGGTTGTTGGCCGCTACCACAAGAACGCGACCCCGCGTTTGCCCAAGATAGTGTCGTCGAACACCGTTGTTGCCGGCGCGTCCGCCATGCCGGCACACACGTGGAGCGGCAGTAGATGCTCCTCACGGGGGTGACAGTAGCGCGCGGCGGGCGCTTTTTGCCACTCGATCAGGTGCTTTTCGCGTTCTGCTTGGTCGATCGGGCTGGTACACACCTGAATCAGCCAATCCTGAAAAGCATCGTTGGCCGGGTCAGGCGCTTTGATGCCCCGCCAGGAGAATGCGCCCATGTTGTGGAACGAGAATCCCGATCCGATCACCAGGATATTTTCAGACAATAATTCGCGTAACGCCTGGCCCAGGGCGATATGTGCGGCCGGGTCAAGGCCGCGCAACAGCGAGAGCTGAAGCGCTGGGATGTCAGCCTGGGGATACATCAGCTTCAGCGGAATAAAGAGGCCGTGGTCGAACCCTCGCTGAGGATCGAGGCGGGACGCAATGCCCTTCTTGTCCAATAATTTGGCAATCCTGTTCGCGAGCTCGGGGCTGCCTGGCGCCGGGTAGGTGATGGCATAGGCTTCATCCGGGAAGCCGTAATAGTCGTAGAACATGGGAGGGGTCGCTGCGCTTAACAGCGTGGCCGCGCTTTCCTCCCAATGGGCGCTGATAACGAGGATGGCCTCTGGTGTGCCGAACTGAGACGGAAGCCGCCGCATGAAATCCACCATTGCCTGGTGGCTCGCGTCTCCGAGGATCGGCAAAGGGCCGCCGCCGTGAGAGAAGTAGACGATACGGGACTTGTTTTGGGGAGTATTTTGACTTAGCATATCTGTCTTCACCTTATGCCCAATAGACATACACCGTCGGGCTGTTGGCTCCGCCTGCCGCGCTCCACTGGTAGATCCACCAGGCATCGTGCGGGCTCAGATTGACGCAGCCGTGGCTGCGCGTTGTGCCGAAGCTGTCGTGCCAGTAGGCGGTGTGCAGCGCGTATCCGCTGTAGAAGTAGCAGGTCCAGGTGACGTCCTCGATGTAGTAGCCGGGCCCGGACATCTTGCCTGTCTCAAGTCGTTGCCAGGTGCGAAAGATGCCCTGCACCGTGGGTGTGCCCGGCAGACCGGACGCGGTTAGCCCCGTAAAGACGGGCTTGTCCCCCTCGTAGGCGACGAAGGTCTGCTCCGACAGGCAGACGCCGACCCAGCGCGTGCCGGCGCCGATGCTGGTCGGTCGGATCTTGGTGCGTGCAACACCCACCTGCCGGCCCTCGATCCATTGGTTATCACCGATCCGGAACCACCGGACGCCGGAGACCGATGACTGCTCCAGGATCGCCACGCGCGCATAGTGGCCCAGTTGGCCGATCGGTGGGTTGCTGGCCGCGACGCCGGGCTGTGCGCGCACGTTCAACGTGTTCGCAACTACCCAACCCAACGGGAGCGCGGTGGGAGCCGAAACGGGAACCACTGCCAGAGGCGACCTGGTCACGTTGGCTTCCAGCACCCGCACCCAACTGCCCGCTACCCACCGGTTCTCACCGATCCGATACCACAGCCCCCCGGAGACGGTTCTTTCTTCGTAGATGATCACTTCGGCTCCGGCGCGCAGGGTGGCGATGGGCGGGTTGCTCGCGCTGGCTCCCGGCGCGGCGCGCACATTCAGGACGTCGGCCGTTACGATGCCGCGGCGCGTGGCCGGAATTGGAGGCGGAGGTGTTTCGCTGACGATTCGCACATAAGCGCTGTGGACCCAGCGGTTTTCACCGATGCGGTACCATGTGGCTCCGGCCACCATCCGTTCTTCATAGATCGTCACCTCGGCCCCGGCGCGCAGGGTGGCTATGGGCGGATTGCCGGCGCTGACCCCCGGCGCAGCGCGCACATTGAGCGCGTCAGCCGTTACGATGCCGCGACGTGTGCCGGTCGGCGGCGGGGGCAGCGTGGTGTCCAGCGCGATCCCCTGGAAGTCGGAAGGAGTCATTGCCGCGACCACATCGGCTGCGATCCAATCTCCCAGCGCGGTCTGGAACCACCGTTTGCCCCCAACCACCGTCTCGGCGCGTGCAGTCAGGTAGTAGCTCGTGTTCACAGTTCTGCGTATGGTGCTGCCGCCGGGTGTTGTGTAGGTGTACGCGCTGTGTGTGGGGCGCACATACCGGTAGGGCAGCCAGGGGGGCGCAGCGGTTGCAGCCGTGGATGCAGTTGCTTCAGTAGCGCTCGATGGCTGCACGAACGCGGGCGCCACTGCGCCTGTTTGCGTTTCCTCCGGAAATGAGATGTCCAGGGGCGTTTCCGCCAGGGTGGCGAGCCAAAAGCCGCCGGCGTCCAGCAAATCCAGCGTCACGGTGTAGCTGCCCGGCTTGGCGTAATCGAGTGCCAGTTCAACAGCCTGACTGGCGCCGCTCTCGTTCGTCAGGTTGTGCACCTGGCCGGCGCCCGCATCCAGCCGCAGGCTGTGACCCGTTGCAAGTCCTTCGACGCGCAGCTTCACTAGCCGTTGAAATGGCTGGCCGGTCACCGGGACCACATTGAACAGCGCGACTTGGGCGATGGCTGTTGGTTGCGGAAGCTCGCGTATCTGCGGCAGCAGATGCACCTGTGCCTGCACCTGCTGTACACCCCAGGTCAGCACCGCTATATACGGGCCGGCTCCCTTGTAGGTATGGGTGACAAGATCCGCCAGGCGCTGCTCGCGCCAGGTCACCGCAGTTGGCGGACAGAGCTGTCCGAGCGTGTAGGCCTGCCCGTCGCCGGTGCTCAATGCGCCCGCTGCGCCGTCCGGAAAGGTTTCGGATGCTTGCGCGGCAAAGGCGACTTGGAATTTAATCCCGCCGGTCGTACTCACCGGCATAGCAATCAACCGTATAAGTTCCGACATGAGCCACCTCGTTGAGACAGGAAGTGCCTTTCGATGCGTGACAGGATGATACCATTTTATCGTTGCTTACACAAGCGATGTTTCGTGCTATAATGGGCCACCTGATATTCCGTCTTGCTGGGGAGATGCATGTGTCGAGAGCCGATTTAATTGATCAGGCTGGCCGCGCAGCACGGCGTGCAGGCTCTGTCCTGACTGGCGCCGCTGATTGGCTGGCTGATCGCCTGGAGGACGCCGCGAAGTGGGTGGCAAACCTCATTCGCTATCTGCCTAACCGGGTAGGCCAATTGGGCGCGACGCTGGTCTTTGCTTTGGTTGGATTGGTCACCCTTGTACCCGTGGGAGTGCGGGTTTGGCGGCGCGGTGGGCGGAAGAACTTTGCTGCCTGGTTGAGAGCCAGGGTGCGGCAGGGCGCAATTCGTGTAGTGCAGCTTATACTGCAGGTGTTGGATCTCATTGGACTGCCGGAGATTTTCGGCTTCCTCTGGCGCGTGGTGACGCAGTCCAGCCCTTTGACGGGTGCAGAGATCGCGGCCGCAGCCGCAGTGTTGGGTCCCGACGCGCTGCGCTATCATGATGTCCGCGTCGCTCAGAGCGGTATCCTCAACCTGGTCTTTAAGCGTAATGGTAATCGGGCCTTTTCGACGTTCCACACGGTTAACCTGCCCCGTCGGGGAGAGCACAACCGGGAGCATCTGGATGTCCTGTTGCACGAGTTGGTGCACGTGCTGCAATATGAGCGCGCCGGCAGTCGGTACTTCGCCGAGGCGTTGGTTGCCCAGCATGAAGAGGGCTACGGTTACGGGGGAGCGGCCGGCTTGGTGGAGGCACGCGGCCATGGGAAGCGGCTGCGAGACTTCAACCGAGAGCAGCAGGCGCAAATCGTGCAAGACTACTATATGCACCTGCGTCACGGTTGGGACACTACTGCGTTTGAGCCGTTAATCACTGAGCTGCATGTGGGGCGGTTATGACCTCAATTGCTCGCCTGTCCGCCGTGGCTCTTGCACCCACCAGAAGAATAGCGCAAACGCCGCCAGGTTGACCGCAGCGCCGAGCGCAAACAAAAGGCCGTAGTTGACTTTTGCCAGTCCTGCGCCCAGCAGCGGTGCGACGACGCCCACCAATCCCACTGCAGTGTTGGCGATGCCGACGTAGGTCGGCCGCCGTTCCGGCCCGCTGAACTCCATCACGATCAGGATGCCCGAAACCATCACGGCTCCGGTTACGAATCCCATCAGGGCGAAGACGGCGTAGTACCAGGTTGGGCCGGGCGCCAGCCACGCGAGCAGGTACCCCGCCAGCCCGACCGCCGTGCCTAGTTCCAGGCAGACCTTGTGGCCGGACCGATCGGCCAGGAAGCCACAGATCAGGGTGCCGATCGTCTGTCCAACTAGCAGCGCAAGGGTGAATAGTCCTGCCGTGCTGTCCGGCACCTGCCAACGGCTCACCGCCGCCACCATCAGGAAGCCGGAGCCCATGCCACCTAACGCCCAGGTCATGCGCGTGATGAGGAAGCGCCGGAAGTTTGCATCGGTGCGGAGCAGTGCGGGCAAGCTGGCTAGATATTCGAGGCTGCTCTGCCTGCGAGTCGTTGGCGCCTGTACCGGTTCCCGTGCCAGCGCCAGGAAAAACCAACTCAAAGTAATGCCGGCAGCAGCGATCGCAAAGGCATAGGTGAAGTTGACCGGGAAAACATAGCGGTTCAGCAGCCAGGTGCTCAGCAGCGCGCCCAGCGCACCCGCGCCAGCGCCCAGGAACTGCGTGGTGCCGAAGAATCGGCCGCGGCGGTCCACAGGAAAACAGCGCGCGACCAGGTCTTGCCAGGAAACCGCAACAGTGCCCGCGCCCACTACATGCCAGGAGAAACCGATCAGGACCAGCGCCAGGGCCAGGGTCGGCCGCCGGCCGGCCACCAGCGCGGCCGCCAGGATCACGAAGACCGGCAGCCGCTCCAGAAACAGGCCCAGGTTGACCACCACCGGCTTTTTGCGTGCAAGGCGCTCCATTGAGTTGGCTGTGAAAAGCTGAGGCAGAAACCAGCCGGCCTGATTGATGACGGCCAGGATGCCGAACGCCAGGGGGTTGATTGTTAGTTTGCTGAGGAACAGCGGCAGGATGGTCGTGGCCGAAATGAAGCTGACGCCGATCGTGAAGATGACGCCGTCCAGCAGGTTGACGATGAAGTTCCAGGAGTAGTTGCGCTCAACTTCGGCAGCGATCTCGCCTTCAGTTCGCTCGGGCACCGGTCGATCCAGTTCGAGCAACCAGGCTAATGCCGACTTGAACGGGCCGCGTGACGCGCGAGATGATTCAGACTTTGTGATCATGGCTTGATTTTACCATTTCAGCGCGCAGATGGGTAAAATAGTGGAGTGAGACATTTGTCGGCGCTTGACGTCTATGTTCATATCGCGGCCAAGTCCTTTCAGAAGAACCTGGCTTACCGCGCCGCGAACCTGGCCGGCATCGCCACAAACACGTTTTTCGGTACGATCTATGTCTTCATCTATATGGCGCTGTTCCAGGGGCATGGTGAGATCGGCGGTCTGGCGATACGCGATACTATCACCTACGCAATTCTGACCCAATCGCTCCTGATGACCATGTCAGCCTTCGGCAATCGGGAGCTGTCTGAGGCGATCGTCAAGGGCGCCATTGTGGCCGACCTGGCGCGGCCGGTGGATTTCTATCTTTACTGGGCTGCAATCGATTTTGGTCGTGCGATCTATTATTTGATTTTTCGCGGAGTGCCCACCTTTATCATCGGCCTTTTGCTGTTTCACATCCGCCTGCCGGCAACGGCTGGCATCTGGCTGCTATTTTTTGGCGTGCTGTGCACAGGGATGCTGATCAGCTTCGCCTTCCGTTTCATCACGAATAGTCTGGCCTTTTGGACTTCCGATGCGCGCGGGATGCTCTATCTGGCCAACACCGTAATCATGTTCTTCTCCGGATTCATCGTGCCGCTGAACTTTTTCCCTCCGTGGCTGCGCGATATCTCCCAGGTGCTGCCCTTTCGAGGGCTGGCCCACGTCCCGGTCAGCGTCTATCTGGGCAAGCTGAACGGTGAAGCGCTGGCCCTGGCGGTGGGTCAGCAGGTAGTGTGGTTGATCGCGCTGGTCTTGGCCGGCCGTTGGCTGTTGAGCCGCATGGTTCGGCGCGTGACTTTGCATGGTGGATGACATGCGCAATGCTCTGGCTCTTTACTTTCACCTGGTCGGCGCGCAAATGCGCTCCGAGATGCAGTATCGCGCTTCGTTTGTCGCTGAGTTGCTGGGCAACCTGCTTGTCACCGGCCTGGATTTCGCCTTGGTTGCGATCCTGTTGCTGCGTTTCAATGCGATTGGCGGGTGGACGCTGCCGGAGGTCGTTTTTCTGTACGGCGCCTCGGCTGTTTCGTTCAGCCTGGCTGAGCTGTTCGTGGGCGCGTTTGACAACTTTGAGACCTGGGTGGTGCGCGGCGAGTTCGATCGCGTGTTGCTTCGGCCGCTGCCGGTGATTTTTCAGATGTTGACGGGTGCATTCGCCAGCCGACGTATTGGCCGGCTGGTGCAGGGACTGATCGCTTTGGGGCTGGCGTTCACACTGCTGCATCCTGCCTGGGGGGTGGACCGTTGGTTGTTCTTTGGGCTGATGCTGGCCGGCGGCGCGCTGTTCTTCATGGCAATCTTCGTCCTGGGGGCTACGATGGCGTTTTGGTCACCCCAGACGTATGAGATTGCTAACATCTTCACCTACGGCGGCCAGTTTATGACCAGTTACCCGATGCACATCTACGAGGCCTGGCTGCGTTCGATCTTTACCTTTGTCATCCCGATGGCGTTCATCAACTACTATCCCGCGCTCTTCTTGCTGAACAAGCCTGATCCGCTGGGACTGCCGGAGTGGGTGCCCTTCCTGGCGCCGGTCATCGCCGTGATCGTATTGCGCGGCGCCTTCGCCGCCTGGGGCGTGGGGGTCAGGCGATATCAGAGTACGGGGAGTTAGGTGATGATTCATGTTGCGAATTTGGTCAAAGAATTCCGCGTATTCAAGCACCACCGCGGCACGTTTGGCGCGGTCCGCAACCTGGTGACGCGCCAGTCTCATATCGTGCATGCCGTGGATGGCGTCAGCTTCGACATTGCAGCCGGCGAGTTGGTGGGTTATCTGGGGCCGAATGGCGCGGGGAAATCAACGACGCTCAAGATCCTTACCGGCATCCTGGTGCCCACCGGCGGCGAAGCCCGCGTGGACGGCCGCGTGCCGTGGCAGCAGCGCAAAGAGCACGTGCAGCAGATCGGCGCAGTTTTTGGCCAGCGCACGGGCTTGTGGTGGGACCTGCCGGTGATCGAGTCGTTCGACCTGTTACGTCACATCTATCGCGTGCCGGCTGATCGTTACCGCCGGAACATGCGGCTATTCAACGATCTGCTGGAGCTGGAAGCGTTCCTGGATACCCCTGTGCGCAACCTGAGCCTGGGGCAACGCATGCGCGCCGATCTGGCCGCCGCGCTGTTGCACGACCCGAAGCTGCTTTTCCTGGATGAGCCGACCATCGGCCTGGACGTGGTAGCCAAGGAGCGCATCCGCAGCTTCGTGCGCGCGATCAACCGCGAGCGCGGGGCCACAATCATCCTGACCACCCACGACCTGGGGGACGTGGAGAAGTTGTGTGAACGGGTGATCATGATCGATCACGGTCGGCTGGTGTTCGATGGCGCGCTGGAAACGCTGCGCCGGCGGTTTGGCGAGGGGCGAGTGCTGGTGGTGGATTTTGAGACGCCGCCCGCTCATCTGGCCCTGCCCGGCGCACAGGTGCTGCGGCAGCAAGCCAACCGGGTCTGGCTGCGGGTGGATGCCAATTCGCCGGAGGGCTCGGACGTCGGCGGGGTGGCGAGCATCGTGCCGAATCTCTTTCGTGATTACCGAGTTCTTGATTTATCGGTGCAGGAGCCGGAGATCGAAGAAGTGGTGCGGCGTATTTACGAAGGACATTTGCTGGACGAAGATTGATTGCATGGCACTCGTTCGTGAGGATCGACGTCGGGTGCATTGGTTATGCGGATTTGCTTGGTTCTCGGCGTCTGTATTACAATTGTTGCAGTGCTTCTCTCATCCGGTGTGGTTCCCACTTCTAAATGGCTTGCAACGAACTTGAACCTGTAACTCATCCAGGAGGATGCACGACATGAGCCGATCAAACAGGGTTGTCACCGTCACGATCAATCCGGCCATCGATCAGACCATCTCGATTCCGAACTTCGCGGTCGGCACCGTGAACCGGGTCCAGTCCTCCCGAATGGACCCGGGTGGCAAAGGGATCAACGTGGCCTCGTTTCTGGCAGACTTTGGCCAGCCGGCAACAGTGACCGGATTCCTGGGCGCCGAAAACGACGACATCTTCCGCCGTTTATTCGCGCAGAAGGACATCGAAGATCGCTGCGTGCGCTGCGCAGGCGCGACCCGCATCGGCGTGAAGATCTCGGATCTCGCGCAGCACAGGACGACAGACATTAACTTCCCGGGCCAGACGCCCAATGATGCGCATATTGCCGAACTGTTCGACATCTTACGGGAACTGGCAGCCGACCGTGAATGGTTTGTGCTGTCGGGCAGCATTCCTGCGGGGGTGTCCCCGGCCATCTACTGGGAGATGATCAGGGCGCTGGCAGGCAAGAAGGTCGTGCTCGACACCAGCGGCGAGGGGTTCCGTCAGGCCGTGGCAGCAGGCCCCTCGTTCATCAAGCCGAACGTCGATGAGCTGGAGGACTTTGTCGGGGAGCGTCTGGCTACCCCCAAGGCGATCGCACAGGTCGCACGTGAACTCGCGCAACGTCATAATATCGCAACCGTGGTTGTGTCCATGGGAAAGGAGGGCGCAATCTTCGTCGAAGGCGAGGAGACGATCTGGGCGGTGCCATCATTCGTTGATGTCAAGAGCACGGTCGGGGCCGGTGATGCGATGGTTGCCGGCGTCGTGGCTGGCAAGATTCAGGGCCTATCCCTTGTCGAGTGCGCCCGGTTGGCGACCGCTTTCTCGATGACTGCTATCAGCCGCATCGGGTCGGGCCTGCCCTCCATCGAAGCTGTTCAGGCGGCCAAGGAGAAAGTCACTATTCTGACATGGAAGGACGTTTCATGGACCACACCGTTATCCTGATCCAACAGAAAAAGAAGATCGCCCTGGTCGCGCACGACGGCCGGAAGCCCGATCTCCTGGAATGGGCACAATGGAATAGGACTTTGCTGGCCAACCATGAGCTGTACGCCACAGGCACCACGGGTAAGTTGCTGGAAGAAGCGCTGGGCGTCACGGTGCACAAGCTTCAGAGCGGACCGCTGGGCGGCGACCAACAGATCGGGGCTATGATCGCCGATGGCACTATCGACTTCATGATTTTCTTTTGGGATCCTTTGAGCCCTGCGCCGCATGATCCCGATGTGAAGGCGCTGTTGCGGATTGCTGTGGTGTGGAATATCCCGGTGGCTTGCAATCGCGCCTCAGCTGATTTCATGATCTCATCGACCTGCATGGTGGGGGAATACGAGCGCCTCGTGCCTGACTTTGACATATACAGGCAACGGTCCGTTCCAGGGGTGCCTGCGGCCGAAGGCGCCGCACCCCTGGAAGCCGTACCCCAAGAAGCCGTGCCCGAAGAGGTCGTATCTCAAGAGGTGGCATCCGCGGATATTGTATCCGAGCCGGCTTCGGATGCATCTGAGGCAGCCTGACTTGTTGCTTGCCGCCGTTCAGCCCAAGGATGGCTGCCATGCCGGTTTCTGAGATCGCCGTTGCCCGCGCTTTGCGCGAGTACGGCGATCATCTCCGCCTTTTCCGCCCCAACGCCCGGCTCTACCTTGCCAACGTCGTGATCACCGGCGCTGCGTTGGGGGTATTCCGGCTGCTGTTCAATTTCTTCGTGCTGAGCCAGGGTTACGACGAGGCAGTGCTGGGCAATCTGGTGACGACCAGCAGCCTGGCCGCGCTGATTGTCGCGCTGCCGATGGGCTATCTGGCCGACCTGTTGGGCCGCAAGCGATCTCTGCTGCTCTCGGGCGCGCTGGTCTGTGTGGCGGTGGTCATCATGGTGGTGTGGCCGGCGGCGGTCGTGCTCTATGCCATGAATGCACTGCTGGGCGCGGCGCAAAGCCTGGCGGCCGTGACCATGAGTCCGTTTCTGATGGAGAACAGCAGCGAGCGGGAACGCACCTACCTGTTCAGCTTCGGCTCTGGCCTGCAGATGGCCTCCGCATCGGTGGGCAATTGGATTGGCGGCTTACTGCCAACCTGGGTGGCCAGTTGGCGGGGTGTAGATCCCATGGGCAGCACCGCGTACGGTGGCTCGCTTCTGATCATCGCCGTCGTCGCCGGCCTGGGCCTGCTTCCGCTGATCTTGCTGCGGACGCCGCGGCTCGACCGTTCTGAGCGAACAGTCTTTGCGCCACTGACCTATGCTTCTTCACACCCTGCGCTGTTGGGCAAGCTGGTCTTGCCGATGTTGATCACATCCA
Organism: uncultured Anaerolineales bacterium; assembly: GCA_964513075.1. Taxonomy (GTDB): domain Bacteria; phylum Chloroflexota; class Anaerolineae; order CG2-30-64-16; family CG2-30-64-16; genus DAOUBP01. Next base: position 68,756 of record CAZELR010000014.1, on the reverse strand, counting down.
TCGGCGCGGGCATGATCATGCCGTTCATGAACGTGTTTTTTCGCCGGGTCTACGATCAGCCCGATCCCACGATCGGCGCGTTGTTTGCCTGGGGCTCGCTGGCCATGGGTCTCGGCCTGCTCATTGCGCCTCCCCTGGCCGATCGTATGGGCAAGATCCAGCTTGTCGTCATCACGCAGGCATTATCGATCCCGTTCCTGATCATGCTCGGATTCGCGCCGTGGTTCTGGATGAGCACCGCGGCCTATCTGGTGCGCGTGGCGCTGATGAACATGAGTGGCCCCGTGTACCAGACTTTCGTGATGGAACACGTCGAGCCGTCGGCGCGTGCCACGGTTGCCAGCCTGGTGAGCATGTCGTGGAATTTTGGCTGGGCTTTCTCGCCCACCATCAGCGGTGCGCTTCAGGTGCGTTATGGCTTCGGTCCGCCCTTCATGATCACCATCGTGCTGTATACGATCTCCACAGCCCTCTATTGGGCGTTTTTCTGGCGCAGGCAGCGGCACAACCTTGAGGAGCCAACTTCATGACGGAATCGCTTCGCATCATCGCCAAGACGATCGACCACTCCCTTCTGCATCCCACGATGACCGATCGCGAGCTGGAAGACGGCTGCCGTCTGGCGCGACGGCTGGATGTCGCGTCCGTGTGCATCAAACCCTGTGCGGTGCCGCTGGCGCGGGAGATCCTCGCGGGTTCTGATGTGGCCGTGGGCACGGTGATCGGCTTCCCGCACGGGAGCAGTCGGGTCGATGTTAAGCTGCGTGAGATGGAGCTGGCGCTGGCGGATGGCGCGTCTGAGATCGATGCGGTTGTCAACATCGGCAAGGTGCTCAGCGGAGACTGGGACTACATCTCCACCGAGATCCGTCAGTTGAACGAGTTGACGGTTGGCAGGGGCGCATTGTTGAAGGTGATTTTTGAGAACGACTACCTGACCCGCGACGAGGACAAGATCCGGCTCTGCGAGCTGTGCAGCCTGCACCGAGTCGCGTTTGTTAAAACCTCTACGGGCTATGGGTTCGTCAAACGGCCCGATGGGCTTTACGCCTATGCTGGGGCGACCGACCACGATCTGGCGTTGATGCGCCATGCCAGCGCACCCGATGTCCAGGTAAAAGCGGCCGGCGGCGTGCGATCGCTGGACGATCTGCTGCGTGTGCGTGCCTTGGGCGTTACCCGGGTGGGCGCAACGGCCACCGAGGCGATCCTTGCCGAGGCTGTGCGCCGCGGATTTCGTTGAACCCCAGCCTACAAGCCGGAAGACGGATCGACCGGCTGTGTGAGCGTTGGATCGGCTGAGACCCAGCAGTTGCCGAACGTCTCATCGGGACACATGATGCGCCACCATGACGCACCTGGGAGCATGCCTGTATCCAGGGCGGTCTGCCCGGCGAGCAACTGACCTACGATCGGATACTGTGTGCCGGGTCCGGCATAGATCGTCACATCGGCCAGCGCCTCGATGGTCTGCACCTCGCTAGGTCCCGGCCAGCGCGCCAACACCTCTCGGCTGAACGCTGCCAACGCTTGTTTGTCCGCATCTGTCGCTTCCCGTGAGCCGCGGCCGGCGAAGATGGTGTGCACGGTCAGAGCGTCGGCCGTTGCAGGGTCCTGCTGCGTAAACTCGAACGGTGCCAGCGCGTCCAGCCAGCCGTAAAGCTGAGCTAACTCATCGGCGGTCAGCCAGCGCACGTTTACCGCTTGCGGGCTCTCGTACTTGCATGGAGCCAGTTCCACGAATCCCGTCGCATCGATCGTCAGATCGTCGCAGAAGCCGGCGATGCCGCCCTCGCGGTGCCAGCCCAGCCCCCACATGGCCAGCCCCTGTTCGTCTTCAGCCTCCGCCGCCACGCGTGCCGCCCATTCGGCGAGCATGCGCTGGTCGGCCGCTGAGGCCAGAAACGGTCCCTCACCGGCGAGGGCCACTGTGCCGGCCGGTGTCGATGCGCTGAACACTTGGTAGGTGTTCACAAAGGCGAGAAGTTGGTTGGCGCGATTCCCTAGGCCTTCCAGTGAGCGAGACTTCAGATCGCCGTCACAGGAGCCAAACGCCATGTCGTTGGCAGAAAAGCGCGCCTGGGTGCAACCTTCAGCCGTCAGTCCGCGCCACTCAAGGCTTTCGCCGGGCGCCGAGGCTGGCTGGATCGGGCCGCGTACCGCCGTGCCGGTCTCATCGGTGTGAAAATCATACTGGACGCCATCGACTCCCAACACGACTTTGTAACCTGGCGTAATCACCTGGGCACATACCTCATCGGGCTGCGCGGCGCCTAGGCACGCGTCGGACCACTCGACCGGCTCGGATGATACAAAGGTTATGGCCTCAGGAGCGATCTCTAGTTGTTGGGCCAGGGCCTGGCGCGCAGTTTCCAGCGGTGGCCACGGCGTTGGGATCGGCAGGCCGTCCGGGGTGGACGCCGGCAACGGCGTTAAGAGGGGCGAGTCGACCGGAAGCAGTGGGGGCAGCGGCGCGCAGGCGGCGATGAGCAGGGCCGCGCTTAACAGCCCCGGAACAAGATTGAGGAAGGACCTCTTGTGCGCCATTTCGACCTCCTACCGTCTGATCTCAACCACTACGCCTGCCTCTGCCCAATCATACAGCAGCTTGGCGTTGGTGGTGCTGACCAGGATGCAGCCGTAGGTGATGGGGCCGCCCAGGTTGCGCTCCCACAGGAACTGTTTGCGGTCGCGGCTGGGGAAGCCGTGGAATCCGTTCATGAACTCCTGGCCCGGCGCCACCCGGTAGATGCCCATGAACCACGGCATGTACAGGTCCCAAACCCCGGCATAGGCGAGTTCCTCGTGAGTTTGCACCTGGAATACTCCGGGCGAGGTAGGACTCGACGCGATGCCGGTGCTGGCCCGCCAGTTCCACTTGAGCCGACCGTTCTCGTAGACCTGAACCTGCTGGCCGGTCAGGCTGACGATGATGCGTTTGTTTTTCACCACCGGCAGCGGCAACAGTGCATCGACCGAGGGGATGCGCAGGCGGTCGCCGACGAACAGCGCATCGCCGGCGCCCGGGTTGGCGGCCTGGATCCAGGGGTAGGGCATGCCGTAGTCGAAAGCGATGCTGGAGAGTGTTTCACCCGACCTGACCACGTGCTCGCGCTCGCTATGGCTGACCGGCAGGTGCACTTCCGTCTGGTGTGACCGAAAGGCCTCGATGAGCGCCAGGCTGGCGGCGCGGGGTTCGACATAACGTTCATCAGTGAACGATTGGTTCTGTTCGCGTACGAAGCTGCTAACAGCCTCTTCATCTATCGACCAGATCAAGGCCTTGCTGCTGCCGACCGTGTCCGAGATGGCGAACGTCAGCCAGTTTCCCAGCTCGTCAGGTGGGGCGCTCCAGGTTATTTGCTCATCGTGGATCGCGTCATAAAGCTGCAGGGTAATGGGGTCCGCCAGCAGCGGTTGCAACTGAGCCACCAGCGCGCTCACATCAGAGATGGCGGGCGACTGGGACACCACCGGCAGCTCGAAGCGGGATGGCGGCGCCGCGGGGTCGGCCAGCGCAGTCGTCCAGGGGTAGGTTTCCAGTTGCGCCAGCAGCGCAGCAATATCCAAGGCCTGGCCGGCAACAGCCGGGGTAGTCTCGAGTCGTCCTGCCACCACGCGCACGCCGGCATTTTCGACCGGAATGTCGACCTGGCCGGCCAGAGTGCGCAGCGTGCCCACCGCAGTCTCCCGGTCGAAATGCCAGGCTGGCGGCACGGTGATGGGGTCGACGGCAATGGGGATCAGGCCTGATGAGGCTGCCAGACGCTGCACCAATGGCCACAGGCTTTCGGAATTGATCGCACCGCGTCCCAATGCCTGCGCAGCGCGCGCAGTCTGCTCGGCCTCAAATACGACACCCACCTGCTCCGGACTCAGGCTCCAGCGTTGCTCGCCGGTCTGTAGGACGACGGTGCGGGTGGCCCACTCAGCGCGCAATACCTCAGCCGCCTCTCCAGGCGCTTTGCCGCTCAGATCGCGGCCCAACACCTGCACGCCGGCCAGGATCTGGTCGCCACGATAGATTTGCGCCAGCCCGATTCCTGCGGCCAGGACGAGGCCCAAGATGACAATCCAGGTGGCTAGGAACAGCCAGAACAGGACTGAACCGGGCCGGGTCTTAGGGGTTGAGTGGGTCATCCTGCGAATCATCCTTTTGTTAAAACGGCCGCGGCGCGATGCCGACCAGGTAACCGTACCTTGCCTTGAATTCATCCGGCGTCAAGTTGGTCTGCATGGCCAGCCGGGCCCAAAACAGTTCATCCTGGGCGTGCTGCGGCTTGAGACGCAGCATAAACTTGTAAGCCGACTGATAGGTGAAGGAATCGATGTTCACCATGCGGACTTCAGTGCGGCCTGTGGCGGGGTCCATCATTGTCTCTGATGGGATTGCCACCACCTGGTTCTGCTGGAGGGTGATCGTCGCGTTGTTGCCGCCCGAAAGCAGGAAATCCGCGGCGGCTTCACCCAGGCTGCGGGTATAGTCGATATCGTAGGCGATCGGCGCCGCGCAGCGCAGCTCGTAACCCAATTCTTTGTCTACAAGCTTGATCTGGACCCCCAGCCCTTTGAGATCGCTGGCCAGGATCCGTTTAATTACGTCCCCGAAGTTGATCTCCGCCAGGCGGATATGACCGTGCTCGTCGCGCTCGACCCGCTCTAGCGTTTGCAGATCCTCGTGTGATGTATACTCGATGATACCCTCTGCGATCAGCGCCACGCCGTAGTTCTTTCCTTCAGTCAGGCGCTGTAAGATCGCCGTAGTCAGGATATCTGCCACCTCTTGCAGACGGATCTCGCGGCCGCGCCATTCTTCGGGGATCAACGTCAGGGTTGCGCCGGAGCTTTTGCCGATGCCCAGCGCCAGGTGGCCGGCTTTGCGGCCCATCGTCACCACCAGGAACCAGTGCCCAACGGTGAGCGCGTCCTCCATGAAGTTCATCACCGTGCGGGTGCCCAACTCGCGGGCTGTCTCGTAGCCGAAGGTTGGGATGCCTTCCGGGATGGGAAGGTCGTTGTCGATGGTCTTTGGCACATGGACCGCTTGCAGGGCGATGCCCATCTTCTCTTGTGCGTATTTGGTTACCCGATAGAGCGAAAAAGCCGTATCATCGCCGCCGATGCCGATCAGGCCTGAGATGCCGGCCTCCATCAGCGCGCAGACACAGGCGCGCAGCGTCTCCGGCGATTTGGTAGGATTCGCGCGTGATGTGCGCAGGACGGAGCCGCCATCCAGGTGAATCCGGCTCACGCTCGCGATGGTCAACGGCGTGCCGACCAGCTTGCCCTCCATCAGGTGTTTGAACCCGTCGTAGATGCCGACCACCTCCAGGCCGTTGCTGATCGCCTCGATGGTAGCTGCGTGGATGACGCCGTTGATGCCGGGCGCAGGGCCGCCGCCCACCAGGATGCCGATCTTGTTGCCTTGCTTGTTGAGTGTCATGTGGGTGAACTCCTATCTGCCACAAATACACGATGGCTGAACGCATAGAAAGGGATGAAGAAACATGAGGATATTGTACCTGTCGAGCACAGGTTTGGCAAGGCAGGTGGATGAAATCCACTGACCCACCGGGAGGTAAGCTCCGATGGGTCAGTGGATGAAGGGCGAACATCGACGCAGCGGGAAACGGTCTACCGGTTCTTCTTCAGATACACATCGGCGTACACGGCCAGGACCAAGACGATCCCTTTAAGCACGTACTGCCACGCGGCCGGAACGTTCATGATCTGCAAACCGTTGGTGAGGCTCGCCATAATGAGGGACCCGACCATCGCGCCGAAGATGGTGCCCACGCCGCCCAACGGCGACGTGCCGCCCAGGATGCAAGCCGCAATCGCATCGAGCTCGTAGCCATATCCGGCCGCGATCGTGCCGTAGCCCACGTAAGAGGCCAGCACGATGCCGGCCACCCCGCACAGCAGTCCCATCAGCACGAAGATCCTGAAGATGTTGTTGTTGATGTTGACGCCGGACAGCCTGGTGGCTTCGCGATTGCCGCCGATTGCATATGCATGGCGTCCGAATCGCGTGTTGTTCGAGACATACGCGATCGTGACGGCAACGATCGCCAGGAGTAGCACGGGCATCTGAATGCCGTGGTACCCGTTCACATAGGCCACGTATCCGACCACAACTGCCGCAAACAGGACGGTCTTGAGCAGATCCATGTAGAGGGGATTCAACTCAATGCCGTAGCGCCGTTTCCTCTGGCGGCTGCTGAATAGATTGTAGATCAGAAAAGCCACGATCACGGCGGCAAGAACCCATCCGACCAGCGGAGGCAGATACCCTTGGGCGATCTGCGAAAAGACGGGCTGGTTCGCAGGAATGGTCTTCCCTTCGGTCACGATGAGCAGCAGACCCTTGAATACCCACATGCCGCCGAGTGTGACGATGAACGCAGGCACCCGTAAGTAGGCGATGATGGAGCCCTGGAGCATGCCAAACAGGATGCCGACCGCCAGGCCAACCACCACGGACAGAATTGCGGGCAGGACTACCTGGCCCGGCAAGACCTCTGTCCAGACATCGGCCTGCAACTTCGCCACGACCACGGACACAAAACCGGCGAAGTTGCCCACCGACAGGTCGATGCCGCCGGTCACGATGACCAGGACCATGCCGCAGGACAGCAGCGCCGTGACCGTCATTTGGCGAAACAGGTTGGAGAAATTCTGCGCCGATAGATACGCCCCGTCCGTCACGGCAAAGAAGAAACCCCAGATGAGGATCGTGGCGAAAATGAGGGCGTACGTCTGGAGATTGGCGCGGAACCGCTTGGCGATACTGGGAGCTGCATTGGGTGTCGGTGAGATTGCGCTCATAGAGACCACCTCTCGGATTAGGATAGAACTCAGGCGATACCGGTGGCTAACGCCATGATCTTTTCTTGCGTCGCATCGGCGATGTCGAGCGTACGGGTGGATTTGCCCTCGTGCATGACCATGACCCGATCACTCATGCCGAGCACCTCTTCGAGCTCGCTCGAGATCATGATGATCGAAATGCCTTGCTCGGTCAGGTCGTTCATGAGTTTGTAGATTTCGTACTTGGCGCCCACGTCGATGCCTCGCGTCGGGTCATCCATGATGAGCACCTTGGGCTTAGACATCAGCCATTTGGAGATGACGACCTTCTGTTGATTGCCGCCGGAGAGCGAATCGCAGGGGACATGCAGGCTGGGCGCTTTGATTGCCAGGCTCTTGGCGAATTGTGCGCTCGCGCTCAACTCGGCGTCATCATCGATCCTGAACCAGGAGGCAAATTGATCCAGGTTCGCCAGCGAGATGTTCTTCAACACCGACTGAATGAGAACTAGACCGTGCCGTTTCCGATCCTCGGGGACCAAACTGATGCCTTGCTGCATGGCCTGGCGCGAGCTGGCGATTTTCAGCTCATGCTCTCCCATCTTCACCTTGCCGCGCGTGATTTTGCCATACTCGCCGAAGAGCGTCATCACCAGCTCGGTGCGTCCCGAACCCATCAGGCCTGCGATGCCCAGGATCTCACCCTTGCGAAGGTCAAAGGAGACGCCCTTCAGCACTTCGCGGTCGGCCTGGTCAGGGTCCTGTGCGTGCAGGTCCTGCACCTCAAGGATTACTTCACCGGGTCTGCGGTTCCCTTTCGGGAAGCGTTCGTGCATCTCCCGGCCGACCATGTAGCCGACCAGTTTTTCGACGTTCAGGGCTTGCGCGGGCTGTGTAGTCACCACCTTGCCGTCCCGCAAGACCGTGATCGAATCGCCGATGCGGAAAAACTCCTCGATTTTATGGCTGATGTAGATGCACGTGACCCCATGCTCTTTCAGCGTCCGCAGGATTTCCATGAGCTTGTCGATTTCGGCTGCGGTAAGCGCGCTGGTCGGTTCATCGAGAATCAACACGCGCGCATTTTCGGAGAGTGCTTTGGCGATTTCGGTCATCTGCATCTTGCCGACGCCCAGGTGCTTGACGATGGCTTGCGGCTGAATATCCAGGTGATACTTGGTCAGGATTTGCTGCGTATCGGCGTAGAGCTTGTCCCAGTTGACTGCGCCGCGGTCGACCGGCTCTTTGCCCAGGTAAATATTCTCGCCGACCGTCATATCGGGGATTAGAGTGAGCTCCTGATACACAACGGCGATGCCTTCTTTGATGGCCTTGTTGATTGCCTGGGCTCCCAGCTTGAGCTCCTTGCCTTCATACAGGATCGTGCCCTCATACGTGCCATAGGGATAGACGCCGGACAGGATCTTGATCAGGGTCGATTTGCCGGCGCCGTTTTCGCCGCAGAGGCAGTGGATCTCGCCGCGCCGGATCTGAATCGATACGTCGCTCAAAGCCGTGACGCCCGGGAATTGCTTCGTAACGTTTTGGAAGTCGAGGATGATGTCATCGCTCATAAGATGCTTCTCCTTCAAAGAGTAAGGAGAGAGGTTTCTCGAAAGCAGGTGCGATGGGCCCCTTCATGAGAGGCCCATCGCATTTGTGAGCCTTCCGGCCCGGTCGTTGCGTGGGGACCAGAACCCCCAGGCACTTCCAGGCGCTTACCCTCTAGTTACGGCTTCGCCGGGCGCTGATCCGCCGGGATGTCGCGGTAGACATCGTCGTAGGACTGGAACCCGCTCTTCACGATGAGCTCGTACACGTTGTCCTTGGTGACCTGGATGACGGGCAGGAACTGGCAGGGCACTTCGCCGGTCTTGGTCTTGTCGTTGGTCAGTTCGGCCATCGTGTACATCTTCAGGTCCGAGATCTTCTCACCCTTGAGCAGTTTGTCCGCCAAGTCAACGGCCAACGGGGAGAGCAGGCGGGTGTCCTTGTAGACGGAGACGGTCTGCTCGCCTTTGACGATGCTGTTGCAGCCATCGGCGGTGGCGTCCTGGCCGGAGATAGGCACGATACCGGCGAGCTTCTGCGCCTTGAGTGCGGTCAGGGCGCCGAGGGCGGTGCCATCATTGGAGGCCACGACCGCATCGATCTTGTTCTGCTGTGCGGTCAGGACGTTTTCCATGATCTTCAGGGCATTCGCTGCATCCCAGTTGTCCACCCATTGATCTGCGACGACTTTGATCAGGCCCTGATCCACATACGGCTTGATCACTTCTTCCTGCCCCTGGCGGACCAGGATGGCGTTGTTGTCGGTCGGGCTGCCGCCCATCAGCATCAGCTTGACGGGGTTATCCTTCGTCCACTTGCCGCTGTCCATCTTGAGCGCGGTGACCACGCCCAGCGCTTCCTGGCGGCCGACTTCGGTGTTGTTGAAGGAGATGTACGCCGAAATGCCGGTGGACTTGATCAGCCGATCATAGGCGATGACCTTCACGCCCGCGGCCACTGCTTTGTCCACCGCGGTCGCTGCCGCATCACCGTCTTCCGCGATGACGATCAGGGCCTTCACGCCCTGCGTCACCATGTTGTCGATCTGGTCGTTCTGCAGCTTCACGTCGTGGTTCGCTTCCTGCCAGACCACGTCGTAGCCTTTGTCCTTGAGCAGTTTCTCCATCAACACCTGCTCGCCCTTCCAGCGCTCGGTCGCAAAGTCCGAGAACGAGAGACCGACCTTGATCTTCTCGCCGGTTGCAGCCACAGGGGCGGCTGCCTCGCCCGGCTTCGCCGGGCGCTGATCCGCCGGGATGTCGCGGTAGACATCGTCGTAGGACTGGAACCCGCTCTTCACGATGAGCTCGTACACGTTGTCCTTGGTGACCTGGATGACGGGCAGGAACTGGCAGGGCACTTCGCCGGTCTTGGTCTTGTCGTTGGTCAGTTCGGCCATCGTGTACATCTTCAGGTCCGAGATCTTCTCACCCTTGAGCAGTTTGTCCGCCAAGTCAACGGCCAACGGGGAGAGCAGGCGGGTGTCCTTGTAGACGGAGACGGTCTGCTCGCCCTTGACGATGCTGTTGCAGCCATCGGCGGTGGCATCCTGGCCGGAGATAGGCACGATGCCGGCGAGCTTCTGAGCTCTGAGTGCGGTCAGGGCGCCGAGGGCGGTGCCGTCATTGGAGGCCACGACCGCATCGATCTTGTTCTGCTGCGCGGTCAGGACGTTCTCCATGATCTTCAGCGCTTCCGCCGCATCCCAGTTGTTCACCCACTGGTCAGCCACGACCTTGATCAGGCCTTGATCGACGTAGGGCTTGATCACTTCTTCCTGCCCCTGGCGGACCAGGATGGCGTTGTTGTCGGTGGGGCTGCCGCCCATCAGCATCAGCTTGACGGGGTTGTCCTTCGTCCACTTGCCGCTGTCCATCTTGAGCGCGGTGACCACGCCCTGCGCCTCCTGGCGGCCGACTTCGGTGTTGTTGAAGGAGATGTACGCCGAAATGCCGGTGGACTTGATCAGCCGATCATAGGCGATGACCTTCACGCCCGCGGCCACTGCTTTGTCCACCGCGGTCGCTGCCGCATCACCGTCTTCCGCGATGACGATCAGGGCCTTCACGCCCTGCGTCACCATGTTGTCGATCTGGTCGTTCTGCAGCTTCACGTCGTGGTTCGCTTCCTGCCAGACCACGTCGTAGCCTTTGTCCTTGAGCAGTTTCTCCATCAACACCTGCTCGCCCTTCCAGCGCTCGGTCGCAAAGTCCGAGAACGAGAGACCGACCTTGATCTTCTCGCCGCCGGCCGCAGGTGCGGCCGCAGGTGCGGCCGGTGCGGCGGCCGCCGGCGCGGCTGTCGGCGCGGCTGCGGGTGTGGCGCAGCCGACCAGGGCCGTCGTGAACATCATCAGCGCGACAGTGAGCATGACAAAACGCATCAGTTTAGTTCTCACGTGAGTCCTCCCTTTTTGAGTGAACAGCTAGTGTGATTGAGAGCGATTGGGGAAATGGTTGTTTGTTATTGACAAGTGGTTGCACCTCCTTGTGCTCGACGTGCTGATGTCGCGAGCGCGGCCCGCTCGTCAGTTAGTCAAGAGCTACCATCCTGGAAAGTATACCACGGATCCCGCGCTCTGTGACCCCCTACGGCGCTGGCGTGCCTGTCGGGTTTCCCTCAATTCTGATAGGGGAAATCCCCCCATCCGGACCCCTTGTCTCAAAAATGAACGACGGCAGGGGCGTCCCTGCCGTCGTTCATTTAGTTGATCAGACTGGACAGGCCCACAACTCTTGTAGTATAGCACACTAACGGGTTATTGCGAACTCAAATTTGCTGACTGTGTCATGAGGACGCAGGTGAGGGTGATCATGCATCGGCGTTGGTCTGCTCCACGCGCGGGTGGGGGATTTCCACCTGGATCAGCGCACCGCCCTCGGGACGGTTCTGAAACCTGCACCGTCCCCCCAGCAGCGCCACCCGTTCAGTGATGCCCAGCACGCCATAGTGGCCTTCGGCCGGTAAATGCGCCAGGTCGAAGGCCGTGGGCAGGCCGCGGCCGTCGTCGGCGATCGATAACATCAGCCGCCGCGGCGAGGTGTGTGCCAGGCCGATCTCCACCGTGCTGGCCGATGCATGCTTCCGGACGTTGGTTAGCCCCTCCTGCACGATGCGGAAAATGGATAGCTCGGTCGCCTCAGGCAGGCGTCCCAGGTTGGGGTCCAGGTTCAGGGTCACACCGATGCCGGTGCGCTTGCTCCATTCGTGCACACAGGACTGCAGCGCCGAGCCCAGGCCCAGGCTGTCGATAGTCGGTGGTCGCAGGGTGCTGCAGATGTGCCGGAGGTCGCCCACCAGGTCGCGCACGTTGCCGCGGACATCTTGCAGCTCTTCTGCGAGTGCTGGGGTTGCCTTGGCGCCCGCCTCGATCTCCTCCAATTGGTAGCCCACGCCCAGCAGGTCCTGGATCACGCCGTCGTGGATCTCCCGCGCCAAGCGTTTGCGCTCCAGTTCGAGCTCGGTCAGAAGGCGCCGCTGCGCATCCTGCAAGGCCAGATTGGCACGGTCGAGCGCGCTGATCTGATCGGCCAGTTGATCGATGATTTCCTGTTTGAGTGCGTCGGGCGCACCCAATTCATGCTCCAGCAGCCGCTGCTGATGGTGCAGCTTCTCCGCCTGCTCGCGAGCGCGATAGTAGCTGTCCAGCGCCCAAATGATCGGTGTGAGTTGCTCCTGGTCCGCCTCGCCCACCATTGCGGCCAGGATGGCCTCACGATTGGTCTCGTCGGTGCGGCGTTCCGCGATCACGCGCCCGTGACGCAGCACGATGATGCGGTCGGTCACGGTCATCAACTGGTCGACATTGTCGCTGGCCAGGAGAACCGCAACGCCGCGCTGCCGCCACTCCTGGATCAACGCCAATAGCTTTTGCTGGTAGGGATAGCTCAACAGCACGCCCGGATCGTCGATGATAATCAGCCGGGCCGGGCGGGTGAGCGTGCGGGCGATCGCAATCAGTTGACGCTGCTCGCCCGAGAGGTTGGCCGCGCTCTCGCGCAGCGAGGTGTAGCGCATCCCCAGGTGCGCCAGGATCCGGGCCGCCTCCTCGTCCATCCGGCGGACATTGGGTATCTTGATCCACCGGCCGGTTACCTTCGGCCAGCCGAGTTCACTGCCCAGGAAGACGTTGCGGCTGATGTCTTGTTCCTCGGCCATCTCCGGCTGTTGATGGACCACCTCAATACCCAACGACCGCGCTGGAAACGGCCAGGCAAGTCGTTGGCCGGCGAAGTAGATCTCACCCGCGTTGGGCGGGTAGACGCCCGCCAGCACCAGGGCCAGCACGGTTTTGCCCGCTCCGCTTTGCCCAGCCACGCCCACGACCTCGCCGGGGAAGATCTGCAGGTTCACCTGGCTGATCAGCGCCTGCGCGCCCAGATGGTAGGAGAGGTTGACAGCTTTCAACAAGGGGTCCATAAGCCACGCTCCCTCACCGCCGGTGACGCCAGTAATCCAGCAGGATCGCCATCAGGATCAGCGCGCCGATGGCCGCTGTTTGCCAGTAAGCAGGGTAACCCAGTAACACCAGCCCGCTGTACAGCATTTGGATGATGGCAGCGCCCAGTAACACCCCCAGGATGCTGCCCACGCCGCCGAACAGGCTCGTGCCGCCGAGCACCGTGGCCGCGACCACGTCGACCTCGTAGCCCACGGCGGCCCCGGGCGTCGCCACTCCTAACCGGGCCGCGATCAGCAGACCCCCGATGGCTGCAAGTAGCCCGCACAAGGTGTAGACGACCACCTTCAGCCGGATCACGTTGACCCCAGAGACGAGCAGTGCTCGTTCCCCGCGGCTCAGCGCGTAGATATCGCCGCCGATGACCGTGTGGCCCAATAACAAGCGCACTAACAGGGCCACGCCCAGCGCAATCATGAAGGGCAGCGGGATCAGCCAGGGGCCGAGGGCTGCATCCGCCTGGCCCATCCTGAGGAACGCTGCAGGCATGTTCGTCACCGACCAACCCTGGGTGAGGCCAAAGGCGACTCCGCGTGCGATGCTCATAGTGCCCAGCGTGACGATGAATGGCTGCAGCCTCACACGCGCCACCAAGATGCCGTTCAGCCAGCCCATCAGCACGCCCACCAGCAGCCCGGCGGCAATCGCCAGCGGCACCGGCCAGCCGGCCTGCATGCACCAGCCAGCCGCCAGCCCGGCCAGAGCCATCGTCGCGGCTACGGAGAGATCGATGCCGCCGATGATGATGACCATGCTTTCGCCCAAGGACACGATGGCCAGCCATGAGAAATTCCGTGCCAGGCTGGCCAGGTTGTTGGGGCTCAGAAATGTCGTTGTTCTGAGGCTGAGGACGAGAAAGACCAGGACAAAGAGAATCAAGGCGACAAAGGCCTGACTGGTGCGCAGCTCGTCCCAGATTCGCCTCGGCGAGAATTTATGCGAGGACATCGTCGATCATCTGGCGCAGTGTGTCCGCATCCAGGTCCTTTTTATCCAGAAATGCCGCGGCCCCCGCCTCCAGGCCAAGCCGGCGGAACTCGCGGTCGGGATAGGCGCTGATCAGAATGACCCGCGCCTGAGGCTGTTGCGTTTTGATGCGCCGGGCGCAGCGGATGCCGTCTTCGTCCCCCAAGATCACATCCACCAGCACGAGTTGGGGCGCCATCTGTACGACCAGGTGCACGGCCTCGTCGGTGTTGCCAGCTTCATGAATCACGGCTTGCGGGCAGACACGACCGACCATGCGTCGCAGCTGGCCGCGGTAGCGCGCGTTGTCATCCACCAGCAGCGCCGTGAGCTTGTGCTTCGGGAGCAGATCGGGTAGAGTGACGGAAGCCGATCCCGGAGTCGTGAGCACCTCCGGATGTTCCCGGACATAATGGACCGCCTCCAGCCGGCTCTGCACGTTGAGTTGCCGGTAAAGACGGGTGAGGTGATTCTCGATGGTTTTGATGCTTAATCCGGTCTCGCGCGCCAGGCTTTGGTTATCATACCCCTGAAGTAACAGGCGCAGGATCTCGCGTTGCCGTTCGGTCAAGCCTGTGGGCAGTGCGACGAACTCGGAATAGCTAAGCAGCTTGTTGATCAGCGGGCTGGAGAGCCATCGTTCGCCTGCCAATACCCGCTGTACGGCCAGTTTCAGGTCGCTGAGGGGTTGGTCCTTGAGATGATAGCCATTCACGCCGACGCCCAATAGCCCTTGAACATACGCGTCATCGTCGTACGCACTCACGACCAGGACCTTTATGGCTGGATACTGTGTCCGAATCTGCCGGACGGTGGCGATCGGTTCGAACTCCGGCATCGTCACGTCGATCACCAACAGGTCAGGTTGGAGTCTGGCGAGCGCGGCCACAAGCGTAGGACCATCCCCGACCTCTCCCACGATCTCCAGATCGGGCAGATCCTGCAAGGCGTGTCGGATGCCCGATCGCACCACGGCATGGTCATCAGCCAGTAGAACGCGTACTCTCACCATGGCTCGCATTATAGCATTGTTGCTGCCCCTTGCCAACGGATCCCATGCAGGGGGAGTGAGGCAAAACCCACTCATGGGTTAGGGGAAATCCCCCGCACATGAGGGCTTAGGGTTGCCGCTCCTCGGCCTGGGCCTGGCCAACTAGGAAATCCCCCGCACATGAGGGCTTAGGGTTGCCAACCTTTCGAAGGTTGGCAACCCTAAATAAATCCCTCTTACTTGTGAAGAACGGCTACCCATAGTATATTCAGCACCTGGGAGATGCGATGATAAAGCACAAGTGGTCGAATCTGTTAGGTCTGATGTTTTTCCTGATTGCAGCGGCCGGCTGCGTTCCGGTGGACGAATCCGGCCCGGGCCCGCAGGCAACCAAGATCGTCGTCATCGGCAAGGCGGTGAATCCGTATTGGGCTAACATCGAAAAGGGGGTTGCGGCCGCGGGCCGGACTTTAGGCGTTGCGACGATCGTTTTCGTGCCGCCGAAAGAGGATGTGGCGGCCCAAATCCAGACAATGGAAACGTACATTGCTCAAGGGGTAACCGGCATTGCCATCGCGCCGTCTGACCCCCAGGCGCTTGAGCGGGTGATGAAGAAGGCAGCCGATGCGGGGATCATCGTGACCACGCTGGACACGCCGCCGGTAGAAGGCAGCGTCTCCCGGGTGTATATCGGCACCGACAACTACGGCGCGGGCCAGATCGCGGGTCAGACCCTGGCCGGACTTCTGCCTGATGGCGGCAAGGTGGGCATCGTGCGTGGATCAGACACGGCGCTCAATGCCCTTCAGCGCACTGAAGGCTTCCTGGCTGCGGTGGCAGAGACGCGCATCGAGCCCCTGGCGCCCCAGAACGACCGGGAAGATGCAGCGGCCGCCCTTCAACTGGCGAGCTCGGTCATTTCGGCCAATCCCCGCCTGGCAGGCGCATTTGGCGTTTATGCCTACAACGGTCCGGCCTGGGCGACGGCCATCAAGGAGGCGCGAGCCGTCGGCAAGATCAAGCTCGTTTGCTTCGACGCCACCACGGATACCGTCAATGGCATCAAGGATGGGGTGATCGATGCTACGGTGGCCCAGCGCGAGTATGATATGGGCTACAAGTCGGTGCAGATCATCAAGCTGATCGCTGAGAAGGGCGCGCCGCAGGCGCTGAGCGAAATGGGCGCCGTGAACGGGATCATCGATACCGGCGTAGATGTCGTCACAGCCGCGACTCTGAAGGAGTACGAGGCGGCCCTCGATGCTAAAGGCATCCCCCACGAGTGGACAACCCAGGGTTGGCAGCCGCCTTCACAGTAGCCGGTCGAGCATCTACGCTTGAAGGGCTGCGTACGGGGTTTCCACAATCGCGTTGATCAACCAGGCCGGGGTCGGTAACGAAGTCAGTCAGCATCTGCTCGTAGCCGCGCAGCGCAGCGATGATTCGCTCACAGTGCTTCATCACGGTTGACGCCCCCCACTCTGTGGGATAAGGCAAGAAGGGTGTCGGTCGTTCGGCGACCGATCCTTCCGATGCGCCCGGCGAGAGGGGGGCGTCAGACCGCGTTTACTTCCGGTGGTGCAGCGCCTGAGCCGCGACAAAGCTCAACCCATGCTCCGTCAACGCGCGCGCCGTGCGGTTGGTCGACTCGTGTTTGTCCAGGTAGTTGCGCAGCAACAGCGACATCTGGCCCGCAGCGTCGATCTCCGTCTGGGCGCGGAAGTAGTCGAGGATATCGGAAGGGTGTTCCCGCGTGACTTCCACATCGGGATCGCCGCCTTCGTGCTTGGCCGAGATGTTGGCGACATGATCGGCCAGCGCCACCAGCTCATCCCGCCGGTTGTACGGCTGGATGACGATATGTTTGTACGCTTCGGTGATATGATGTTCGAAGCGCACCACGTCCTCGAAGCCCAGCGCCTTGCGAAACTGCGCCGTGACCTCGATGCTGGTGTTATTGACCGAGTTGCCCCAGTTGAAGCCGATCAGCGGGCTGGTGCCATCTTCTCGCGAGAAGAGCTTGGCGCCCAGCAGCGTCCACAACGCCGCGTAGGGGTTGTCGTTGCCCATGAAGACGCTGATCTTGAACTCGTTATTGATGCCGAGCTTATAGAGCAGGTAGCCGGCCAGCACGGTGCCCGGGTTGATGTTCAGCACCTGCTGTGTGCCGTAGGTGGTGTAGTAGTAGAGGAATTCATCCACCCACTTCAGTACATGATCGTTGGGTTGGCCGATGCCGCCGAAGTAGCCGGTGATGGTGTCGGGGCCGCCCAGGTGAATGTTGGAGCCATCCGTGCCCTTGGTGTCCAGCGTTTCGACATAGGACGCGCCGATGATCTGCATCGCGGCTGCCAGCGCCAGCATGTCGCCGCAGTCGGCCTCCGACTCGCGCATCTTGCGCACGCGGATGAAGCGGCCGGGCATCAGCTCCTTGTTGGCGATGGCCTGCTTGGCCTCTGCAATGAGCCAGGGGAAGTACTGTAGCGCGCTGACTTCCAGCGTGACCGCAAAATCGTCCTTGAAAGCCATCGCATCGGCTTTTTTGCCCAGCACCATGCGGCGATATTCGGTCTCGCTGATGAAGGCGCCATCGTCGCGGCACTGCTGCAGCCAGATCAGATCGTCCAGGTAAGCGCAGTTATGCTCGGCCAGCCGCGTCATCAGGCTGTCCAGATCGCGCGCCTTGGCGGCCTTGGCGTTGATCTGTTCCGGCGTGCCGTACTTGGCAACGACGTCAAGCAGGTCGTTCACCACGCGCGTGTCGGGATCAAGCAGCAGGGCGTTGATAGCGTCCAGCCGCTCGTGAGGGATGCGCAGCCGTTCTCTGAGTTTTTTGCCTTGAGTCATCTTTCTCCTCCTTGCCAGGGGCAACCTACCCTTCCATGTCCACTAGCCGCTTCAGTTCCGTGTACTCCTCTTCCTTGATGCCGAAGTAGCGTTCGGGCTCGGGGAAGACCTTGCCGGTCACCTCGGCCACGTATTGCTTCAGCCCGTCACCGATGGCTTTGCCGGCATCGGCGTACTGCTTGGCCATCTTGGGCGTGAAGCGCGGGTAAAGACCGAACATATCGTGGAAGATCAGGAGCTGGCCATGCGCGTTGGGCCCGCTGCCCAGGCTGATGATCGGCACCTTGGCCCGCTCGGTGATCAGGCCGCACACCTGGTCGGGCACCAGTTCCAGCAGGATGGCCATGACGCCGGCCTCTTCCAGCGCCTTCGCATCGTCCACGATCTTTTTGGCTTGTTTGGCGCTTTTGCCCTGCAGTCGGAAGCCGCCCAGGCTCGACACGCTTTGTGGGGTCAGGCCCAGGTGGCCCATCACCGGGATGCCCGCGGCGACGATTGCCTTGACGCGCGAACAGACCTCTTGCCCGCCTTCCAGCTTGATGCCATCGCACGCTGCCTGAGCCATGAAGCGGCCCGCGTTCAGCACGGCCGACTCGTCCGCCGCCTGATAGCTCATATACGGCATGTCGCCGATCAGCCAGCCATTGGGCGTGCCGCGGCGCACCGCAGCCGCGTGGCGGATCATGTCGTCCATGGTAACGGGCAGGGTCGAATCGAAGCCGAGCATGGTCATGCCGAGGCTGTCGCCGACGAGGACGATATCGATGCCGGCCTGCTCGACTAGGTGAGCCATCGGATAGTCGTAACAGGTGATCATGGTGAGGGGGATGCCCTTCGTCATCTTGTCGAAGAGCATGGTGAGGGTGACTTTCTTGCGATCGCTCATGTGTAGACTCCTTTGTCTGTTTGGATTCTGGATACTGGATACTGGATACTGGATGCTGGATAGCTGGTTTCCAGCTTCTAGCTTTCAGTTTCCAGGATATACCGAATCGTCGCCTTGATCTGTTCCTCGTCCGGCGAGCGCACCAGGTAAGCATAGTTGCCCATCACCGGCCAGAAGATGGGGCTCATGGCGTCGTGGTGCATCACCGTGCCGCCCAGGGTGCGCAGGATGTCTTCGTGCGAGTGACGATAGGCTTTGTGCTGTTTTCGGCCGGCGTAGGCGCAGAAATAGGGCCGCGCATAGTCGGTGCGCACCGGACGGCCGGTAACCAGGTTTGCCCATTCTTGATAGAGGTCAGCATCATTCGCATAGTTGAACATATCCATCGACCAGCCGCCCGGCGGCCGGATGTTGACCTCCAGCGCGACGATGCGACCATCCGGCGTGCGGAAGAATTCGAGGTGAAAGAACCGGTCGCGTATGTTGAAAGCAGCTACGGTGCGAAGCCCCGCGTCTTCCAGGTCGGCCGGGATCTCGCGCAGCGAATAGTAGTACAGGTCCTGATCCTCGTTCACGGTCTCCATAATGCCCTGGGCAAAGACGTGGGAGGTGTAGAAGACCGGCGCACCGTCGTGCCCGGCCAGGCCGTCGAACGAGTAGATAACCCCCCGGATGAACTCCTCCATGATGTAGTCGACGGGCAGTTTGGTGGCGAAAAATTGGCTCAGCTCGCCGTCGTTGTTGATGCGGTACGTGTGAGCTGCGCCCACGCCGTTGTCCGGCTTGGCGACCACCGGGTAGCCGGTCTCTGTGATCAGCGCCCGGGCTTCATCCCGATTTCGCACCACACGACCGCGCGCCACCGGAATGCCGGCCTTGATGTACCTGGCCTTCATGAGCGATTTGTACTTCATGAAGTCGATCTCGTCGGTTCGGATGCCTGGGATGTTGAAATCGGTGCGGATGCGCGCCTCGGCCGCCAGCCAATACTCGTTGTGCGATTCGAAACGGTCGATCTTGCCATGTTTGAAGGTCAGATAGGCGACGGCGCGCAGGAGCTGGTCGTAATCCTCAGTGTTGGCCAGTCGATAGTACTCGGTCAATGCCTCGCGCAGCTCCGGTCGCAAGTCGCCGTACGCCGCGTCTGCGATACCGAGGACGTTGGCCCCGGCCCGGCGCAGCGCGACCGCGAAGTTGTAGAAATTGGTCGGAAAGTGAGGCGACAACAGGATCACATTCATGATGGCGCGACCTTTCGGTGAAGTTTCGGCTGTGTCTTCACGCCGTAGGCTCAGGGAGCGCGGGCAGGCTTGCCAGGCTGTCCAGCCCGAAATACTGCAAAAACTGTATGGTGGTGCCATAAAGGAAGGGCCGCCCCGCCTGTTCCAGCCGCCCGACGGGCTCGACGAGCTCGCGTGCGATCAGGGTGCGCAGGACTCCCTCGCAGCTTACGCCACGGATCGCTTCGACCTCAACGCGCGTCAACGGCTGGCGATAGGCAATGACTGCCAACGTCTCCAGCGCGGCGGCCGACAGCTTGCTGCTCAAATCCAACCCCAGAAAACGCTCAATGTGCGGCGCAGCCTCAGGCGCGCTGGTCAGATGCACGCGATCGCCCTTGCGCAGCAGCCGCAGCCCTCGGCGCTCATCCACAAAACTGCGTGCCATGGCATCCAACGCGGTCTCAATGGTCTCGACGTTGAACCCCAGGACCTGGCTCAGCCGCGCCACAGGGGTAGGTGTCGAGGCGGTAAAAAGCAAGCTCTCCAGGATTGCGGGCAGATCAGCCACATCCACGGCGGGCGCGGTCGCGGCTGCCGGCTGTTCTGCTGTGGGCAGGCCGGATGGCTCTGCCGCCTCCTGTGGCGCGGGTGCATCGACAAGATGTTCTGCCCCCCCCGTCAGGGGCGCCGTCAGGGGCGCCGTCAGGCGCGCCGCTAGGCGCGCCATCAGGCCCCTTCCTGGTAGGCTGCGTGTTTGATACGCACGTCGATCTTGCCAACCTGTAAGCCCATGCGGTCGGAAATTATCTCGCGGGCTACCGCAACCACCTCATCGGTCTTCATGGGCACGTCGACCTCCGGCCTCGTTTCCAGGTTCAGCACCACGTTCACCGCGCGGCCCGCCGCAGTGACCTGGGGCGTCACCGAGATCACGTCGGCAAGCTGGTCAATGTGCCATGCCAGGCGTCGCGCCACCGACTCGGTCGTCACGGTGGCCTGGCTGCCGCTTTCCGTGTGGATGCGCACCGCCTTGGGCCGCCGCGGCTTTAACTCGCCCCAGAGCAGCAGCGCCAACAGCACCACTGCCAGCAGCACCGTCAGGCCGCGCACCAGCGAGAAGAGCCACAGGGTGTTTGTCTGGGCGCGTTCCAGGAAGCCGCTGGCCGTGCTGAGGCTGTTTTGCACAATGCGTAACGATTCCAGTGGAAAGACCGCCAGCAGGATCACCAGCGCCAGCAGAGCGCCCAGCAGCACGACTGCAACGATTCGGTTGAAGATGTTCATAGCCACTCCCGAGCCTCTAATGTTGACGACATCGCACAAAATGGCTCCATCGCGCACGATGGCTCCATCGCGCACGATGGCTCCATCGCGCACGATGGCTCAATCACGCACGATGGCTTAATCACGCACGATGGCTTGATTATACACCGTTGTGCCGCGTCAGGAAAACGCTGGCCAACAGTCCGCCCGCCAGCAGCGCCAGCGCGCCCAGGCTTACGTATAGCCCATGCAGCCAGGTGGTTGGGCGGTAGGCAAAAATCACCTCGTGTTCGCCGGGCGCCAATGCCACGCCGCGGAACAGCAGGTTGGCGCGCAGGATCGCCGCCGGCTGGCCATCGACTGTCGCTTTCCAGCCTGGGTAGAAGCTATCAGCCACGATCAGCACCCCCGGACTCTTGGCACGGGCCCGCAGCGTCAGCCGTTCAGCCTCATAGGCGACGATGGTCACGGCTTCCTCTGGCCCGGCGGGTGCTGCGCTTTGTGGCGCCAGCGCTTCTGCCACCACCACGGTCGTGCGCGCGTCGAAGGCGGGATCAGCCAAAGCCGCCAACGCGGCTGCGTCATCGGCCACGGGGCTGACGCCGTGCACCAGCCACGCGCGGCCCGGCGCGCCCGTCCGTTCGTATATTTTCACGTCACCGGTATGGATGCGGCGGAAATCTCCTCGAGGTGAGACGGTTACTGATGCATGTGCGCCGGTGCGCTTGTCGATCAGGCTCAGGCCGCGCAGCACCCACGTCTGTTGGCCGGTGTTGTGGATCGACAATGCAGCCGGGGTGATCGGGGCGGGCAGATCCACGATAGCCGGCGTCGGGGACTCAGAGGCGTCTCCCGTGATGGCAGGCAAGGCCAGGAGAATCGCCTCGCCGTCATGCCGTGTCACGGTTAGCTCGCCGCTGGCCCCTGCGGCCGAACCTTTGGCCACCAGACCGATGGCCGTGGCCGAGAATGCCGGGTAGGCCGTGAGATCGAGCGTAAGCACTTGGCCGGGGACAAGCGGCACAGCGTGTTCAAGGTCGTAGTAGACGTCATCGGCCCACAGGTCGCGCTGCTTGTCGGTGATGACGAAGCGCACCCCCGTCAGGTCCAGCAGGCGGTCGTCAGGTATCTGGGCTAGCTGCTCGCGCAGCCGGCCGTCCGGAATGAGCTGCTCGGCAGGGAGAAAGAGGCTCTGCAATTCGACATAACGGCCGAGGGGCAGCAGGCCGCCATCGTAGCCGTCCACTGCCGGCAGGCGGAAGCGCAGCGGTAGATTGGGCGCGATGACCTCCACCTGTTTCGCGGCGCGCACCAATCGCTCTACTGCCTCGGCCGGCAGGAGGTCGGCTTGCAGCGCGCGGAGCTCGGCCAGGTCGCCGGGGTCGTAGCGGATATCGGACAGGCTGAGGAAACGGCCGCGTCCGGCAGCGGGTTGATCGGCGGTGGCTGCCAGCAGCGCAGCCGGTGCGTTTCGTAGATCGGCTGCCAGCGGCGCGGTAGCCTGTGTGTAAGGGAGCGCGCGGCCGCCCAGCCACAACTCGGCCAGCGCCAGTACGATCAGCCCCCCGCGCGCGGCGTCCGGCCAGCGGCGGCTCAGGCCTAACATCACCCCCACCGCGGCTCCGGCCGCGATCCAGCCGGCCAGCGTCACGAGGCGTGGCGGCTGCTGTAGTGCAATCAGTGCCAACACCGCCAACGCAGCCAGCGCCAGCAAAATCTTGTACCGCAATCCGCCGGATTGCAATACATCCCGCACTCCCCTGTACCGCAATCCGCCGGATTGCGGCGCATCCCGCACTCCCTTGTACCGCAATCCGCCGGATTGCGGTGTGTATCTCAGCGCATCCAGCCCGCTGCCCGCCAGCAGCGCCGCGCCCAAGGCGAACAACGCCAGCCAGCGCGCCGGCGCGCGAAAGAGATCGAAGCCGGGCACGAAGCGCCACAACACATAGTAGACCGGGTTATACGCGCCCAGCGCCAGGAAGACACCGAGCACTGCCAGCCCTAGGGCAGGGAGGAGCGGACGTGTGTCGCCCTGGTCGGATTGACCGCTGACCTTTGGCCGCAGCGCATCTCCCGCGAAGAGTCGCCTTCTGATGGCGACCCCCGCCAGCACCACCGCCACAATCCCGACGTACCCCACAAACTCGGCGTAACCCTCGCTGCCGAATGCCTCTCCCAGCCCGCCCCCGAATGGCGGCAGAAATGTTTGGACCAGCAGTCGCGGCCGCAACGAGAAGCTGACCGCCTGGCGGAAGGGCAAGCCGCCAGTGCGCAACCCCAGGCCATTGAGCTCCAGAGTGGGCAGGAGTTGGGCCGCGGCCAGTAACAACGCCGGGATGACGGCCAGCAGGGGCAAGAGCTGTGCAGTCCTCCAGAAACCTGGTTTCTCGAAGAAACCAGGTTTCTGGAGGACTCGAACGATAGCATACGCCGCCAGACCCACCATGTTCACGAAAAAGCTCTGCGTGTGGCCGGCCAACAGACACAAGGCGATGGCCAGCGCCAGCGCGGCGCCCCAGCGCAGGCTGCTCCGCCACCCCGTGCGAAAGCCCGAGCTCCTGGCTGCGGCGGCTGTTTCATCGTAGAGCCACAGCAGCGCGGGCAGCCAGGCCAAGGCGTTGAGCTGGTTGATGTTCTCGATGCGGGCCAACGTAAAGCCGCCCAGCCCGAAGACGACGCCGGCCAGCCAGGCGCCCAGCCGGCTCAGGCCGAACGAGCGGCGCGCCAGCACGTAGGTGAAGCCGGACGCCAGCCACACATGCAGCAGCGCGGACCAGACCAACGCTTGTTCCGGGGTCAGCCATGAGAGCGGCCAGTGCAGTGGGTAGAGCACCGCAGCTTGGGGGTTGGCCAGGAAGGGCACGCCGAGGAACAGGTGCGGATTCCACAACGGTATCTGGCCCGCACGCAGCGCCGCCATACGGAAGTCCCAATAGGGCGCGAAATAGGTGAACGCGTCCACGCCGGCCAGGATGCGATTCGTCAGCCCCAGCGGCCAGAGGATAGCCAACGTCGCCAATGCCAACGCCAGCCAGGCGGCCAGGTCTGCGAGCCTGGACCGACCCGGACTCGAGGCTTCAGCCGGTTGTTGCCCTCGATCATCAGACCGGCTGAAGTCTCTAGTCCAGCCCGTCCGTTTTCCGCGGGTTGCGGCATCACGCTCGGTCATGGCAAGCCTTTCCCTGCCGCCGGCACGATCCCATAGATCGCAAACGACCGGCTGCCGTCTGGTCGTTTCACCGCCGTCGGTGCAGTCAGCGCAAGCCCGCGCGCCGCCAGCAGCGGGCTCAATGCTTCGGTTGCGTCCACCTCCGAGTCGGTCACGATCAGCCACTGCGGCCGTCCGGGCTCCTGCTTCATGGTCCGCGCCGCATCGTCGGCCAGCTTTGGTCCTGCGTCGTACCAGCGGCGTTCTTGGGGCGTGTCGAACAGGTAGAAATCGAAGTACCAACCCAGCGAATGGTGGTAGAAGATCGCCTCGTTTGGTTGGCTGCGCAGGGCGTCGGCGACTTGTCGGATGCCAGCATACGCGCCGTGATCGCTGCCCACGGGGATGCGTCCAGCCGCGCCTAGCCACGCACCGTAACTGAGTGCGCCGGCCAGCAATAGGGTGACGGTCGCTTGAAGAATAGTGTTGGCTGTCGCTCTGAGCGGATTGACGGCGCGAAGTCCGTTGCGGAAATAAACCAGCCAAGAGTCTCTGCACCAGGCCAGCCCGCGCGCCGCCAGCAGGCAGATCAGCGGCAGCAGCGGCAGCAAATAGCGATCCCAGGGCTGAAACGTGACGACGACGTGCAGTGCCAGGTAACCGGCCGCATAGGCCCCGAAGATCAGGTCGAGCCGGCGTTCACGTTCAGGCTGCCTGCGTGCGGCTTTAATCACGGCAGCAATCACGGCCGCAGCTGCCAGTCCCAGCATCAGCCAGCTCAACACCGGAAGACCGAACAGGTAGCCAAGTTGGGTGGCCCATTCGGCTGCCCGGCCGGGCCACACGGCTGGTGCGGCCACCCCCAGCCAGCCATAGGTGGCCAGACTGTGATCCCAGAAGCTGGGCCGGTTGTGCCAGCGCAGACTGTCCCAATAGGTGAGCGGCCCGAAGACGAGGGCAAAACCCACGAGGGCGGCCAGCCTGCTGCGCAGCTCGGACCGGCGCCCTCTATGCGTCCCAGATCCACCCAAAACTGGCAATGCCCCATCGGCAGGTAAAAGCAGCAGGCTCACGATCAGCGGTATAGCCAGCAACCCTTGCTGCTTGCTGGCCACGGCCAGGCCCAGGGCCAGCCCTGCCGCCAGTCCGCGACGCGCCAGTGCCGCCCATGCCGCGACCACCAGCCACAGCGTCAGCCACGGATCGGTGAACGCGGTCGGCGCGAACAGGATGGCAAACGGCGACAGGGCCAGCAGCCCTGCGGCCAGGCGTGCTGTACGTTCACCTGTCGCGCCGCCATAGACGCAGCGGGCCAGGCCGTAGGTTGCAGGCACTGTCAGGATGCTGGCCAGCATCCCGGGCAGGCGCAGCGCCAGCTCGGACGGGCCGAACGCGGCGATGCTGGCCGCGCCCGCGTAGATGCTGAGGGGAGGTTTGTCGATCCAGGGAGTCAACAGCAGGGAGTCGCGGCCGCTGGCAATCAGGCGGGCCCAGGACCCGTACAACGCCTCGTCACGGTGCAGTGGGTAGTTTGTCAACCACGGCAGCACACGCAGCAGCGCAGCGGCCACGATGATCCCCGTTAGCGCAAGCCAGGTGGGCCATGTCGCAACTGCCTTGAAGATCGCCGCCTGCTGTTCTGGATTCGAGGCTTCAGCCGGTTTCTCGCGTTGACCACTGGAGCGGCCGAAGCCTTGAATCCGGCTAACCCATTTTCCGTTGCACTTCGTTGGGCAGCCCTGGGCGGCAGCCGTGGTCATCGGTTTACTCCGAGAAACGGTACTTGAGCAGCGTCCAGGCGACCGTGATGCCGTCGCGCCAACTGATTTTCTTCCCCTCGTTGTACTCGCGGCCCGCGTAAGAGATGGGGACCTCGTAGATGCGATAGCCGCGTTTCAGGATCTTGGCCGTGATCTCCGGGTCGAAGCCCCAGCCGGGCGATTTAAGATGCAGCTGCTGAGCAACGGCGCGCGTAAAAACCTTGTAGCACGTCTCCATGTCGCTCAGGATCGTATCGAACAGGAGATTCGTCAGCAGGGTGAGCCCCTTGTTGCCCAGCATGTGGGTGAAAAACATCGCTCTGCGTGGGCCGCCCAGGAATCGACTGCCGTAGACCACTTGCGAGCGGCCTTCGATGATCGGCTGCAGTAGCACCAAGTAGTCGCGGGGATCGTACTCCAGGTCCGCATCCTGCACCAGCATGATGTCACCGGTGGCTTTTTCGATGGCGGTCCGTACCGCTGCACCCTTGCCCTTGTTCTGCTCGTGGTAATACACCGCTACGTCCGGCAGTTGTGCGAGCTCGGGCAGAATCTCGCGCGTGCCATCCTTGGAACCATCGTCCACAATCACGATCTCTTTTTCCACCATCAGTTCGATAGCGCCGCCCGGCTCGATCTGTGTCCCAAATTTTCCATCGCGCACTCGCAGCCGGATATCGACCGCGCGGACGCGTTCGACAATCTCGCGGATCGTTTCGATCTCGTTGTAACAGGGTATCAAGACTGAGAGCTTCAAACCATGCCTCCTGCGATACAGCATCTAGCCACGTTCGCGCCTAATTATAGCCGAACCCGGCGTGGCCGCCAAAGCCGACCGTGTTTTGACATTTGTCTGGCAGGCCGTATACTTTCCTGGTTGGTAACTCCTTAGGAGGAACGCATTGATAAGCTCCTTCGATGATCCGCGTGTGCTGTTGGCGGTTTTCGCACACCCCGATGATGAGTCGTTCGGCCCGGGCGGCACGCTGGCGAAATACGCCCGGGAGGGCGTCGCGGTGTGGTTGGCGTGTGCCACAGACGGCAACGCCGGCACGGTGGATGCCGCGATGCTGGACGGCTACGCCAGCACGGGCCAGTTGCGAGCAGCCGAGTTGTGTTGCGCAGCGCAAACCCTCGGCCTGGCCGGGGTGGATTGGTACGGCTACCGAGACAGCGGCATGGCCGGCTCTGCCGAGAACCAGCATCCTGAGAGCCTGTACCAGGCGCCGCTGGAACGAGTGGTTGGCCAGATCGTCGCCTCGATTCGCCGGCATAAGCCCCAAGTCATCATCTGTGACAATCAGTTTGGCGGCTACGGCCATCCGGACCACATCAAGCTCCACCAGGCGACGATGGAAGCGTTCTATGCTGCTGCCGATCCAGATCGCTTTCCTGAGGCTGGCGCACCCCATCGGCCCGAGCGCCTGTATCATCCTGCCTTCACCGCTGGTTTCCTGAAGGCGCTGGTGCGCCTGATGCCGCTGCTTGGCCGCGATCCGCGTAAGTTCGGGCGCAACCATGACATCGACCTGCTGCAAGTCATCAAGTGGGAAACTCCGGCCCACATTCGGCTGGACGTCAGCCGGTACATCGATGTCAAGATGGCTGCCTCGGCCTGCCACCGCAGCCAGGGCGGCCCGACCGAGATGTACAAGCATTGGCCGGGGTTCATCAGGCGCCGGTTGTTGGGCAGCGAAGGCTTCACCCAGGCGATCCCGCCGCCCGCGTCGCTGCCCGGCGCGCGCCGGGCAGGTGATCTGTTTCCCGCTCTGGAGCGACGTATATGAGCGCACTTGGTTTCGAAGGACGTCTTACCTTGGACGAGCTGGCCGCGTGGACGGGGCTCACCACCCCGCGCAAGATCCAGGATTTTCTGGACGGCATCGTCTATGAGCCGCAATACTTCAACCGCTGCCCGCTGCGCGTGCTGCGCGAACGCCGTGGCCATTGCCTGGACGGTGGCCTGTTCGCCGCGGCCGCGCTGCGCCGGCTGGGCTATCCGCCCCTGGTGGTAGATCTCCTTCCCGAGCCGCGGGCTGACGACGACCATGTGCTGGCGATCTTTCAGCGTAATGGCCGTTACGGCGCGGTTGCTAAGTCCAACTTCGTCGGCCTGCGTTACCGTGAGCCGGTCTACCGCTCGCTCCGTGAGCTGGCGATGTCCTACTTCGAAGATTTTTTCAACGCGCTGGGGCAGAAGACGTTGCGCGGCTACGCGGCGCCCCTCAACCTGGCCTCGCTGGACGCGCTCAACTGGGAGATGGACGACGCGGGCGCGGATGCGATCGAGGCGCGCTTCAAGAGCCTGCGCCGCTATCCGCTGCTTACGCCAACGATGGCGCGCGAGCTGTCGCCGGTCGATTCGCGACAGCTTGCCGCAGGCCTGCTGGGCGCCGATCCGGACGGGCTGTACAAGGTTGGCATTGCTGATTGAGCCGGTCGTGATACAATGCGGTTTAATGGTATGCGTGTTTCTGGGGAGTCTATCGAGCATACGTGTCGGAGGTAACCACATGGCTCAGAAAATTGGGACACCGTTGGAAAACGTCAGCCAGCTTAAGTCGGCGGTGGTCGAAGCGCTGCAGCCGTTTTGGATCACGACGGCCGAGGAGCTGGTGACGACTGCATACGAAGATAAGGGTCGGGCTGGGCTGGCCGAGCTGTTGGGCATGGCGCCGGCCGAGGTCGAGGCGATGGCTTACGACCTGCTTCCCTTGCTGCTGCCCGAAATTCGCAGCCAGATCGCCGTTCCTCCGCGCGCCTTTGGGATGGGCGCGCTGGATAAACTCGACCGCGGGGAGACCAGGGGCCTCTTCGATCGATTGCCTGTGCCCGCGGTGCTGCCCCCGCGCGTTTCGCTCGTCAACCGCCTGCCGGCCATCAGGAATCAAGGGATGCGGGGGACGTGCGTGGCGCATGCCTGCGCTGCGGTTCGCGAGTTTCTCACCGGCGATACGCAGGTTAATCTCTCGGAGCAGTTCCTCTACTGGGCCGCCCGTCAGAAGCTCGGGATCGCCGCGCCGATTCTGGCAAACCGGCCCGGGGCGCTGTTGATCAGCGGGATGCAAGCGCTTCAGGATAACGGTATCTGCGCCGAGGAGGACTATCCATACAGCCCAGATCCGATTGCCGGGGATGAGGCCCAAGGCGTGCCGCCGCAGAGCGTGCAGGAGAAAGCTCGTGCGCACCGCATCGATCGCTGGGTGTTCATAGGGCCGCGCGACATTCGCAACGTGAAAGCCCATCTGGCTGGCGGATATGCCGTCGCCTGCACGCTGCCCACGTTCTTTTTCTGGAGTGGCGTCATGATGTATCACGCTGGCGCCATCCGGCTGCCGCTGCTCGCGGAAGGGGTCCGCAGCCCCCTGGCCCGGCTGGAGAGTGCTCACGCCATTTGTTTGGCCGGCTATCAGGATGATGCGACCGTGCCCGGCGGCGGCTATTTCATTGTCCGCAATAGTTGGGG
Organism: uncultured Anaerolineales bacterium; assembly: GCA_964513075.1. Lineage (GTDB taxonomy): Bacteria > Chloroflexota > Anaerolineae > CG2-30-64-16 > CG2-30-64-16 > DAOUBP01. The sequence goes on along the minus strand of CAZELR010000014.1, from coordinate 39,383 downwards.
CGTCGATTGGGGCGTCCGCTGCCCGGAGGGTCCCGGCTATTGCTGGCTCCCGTATGCGTATTTGCAGCGCTATGGCCTGACGGCCTTCACTGCTGTGTAGAGATAGGTCACAGGACTTTCCTGGTTGTATCCTGGGTTCATAACGCTGCGAGAACAACAGCGTAACAACCCAAGACAACCAGGAGAGAAACCATGACAACCCAATCCACCAGCACCACCCGCTCGAATTGCCAGCGAATAATCTCAAACCTAAGTTAACATCTTTGCCCATCCGATGGTATAATCGCGCCTGCATCTCATGTGATTTCGTCGCGCAATCACCGCAAAGGAGCGAGCCATGTTGGAGTTTTTCACCGCCGGCCTGCACGATCTCGACTCGGCCGTGCACGATCTCATCGGTTACGAAGCTGAGCGTCAGGCCCACAAGCTCATCCTCATTCCGTCCGAAAGCCAGGCGCCTGAAGCAGTGCGTGAGGCGTTGGGTTCGGTGTTCCAGAATATCTACGCTGAAGGATATCCTGATCCCGCCACGCATTCGCTCACTGAGGATCAGATCCTCGACTATGAGCTGCAGCTTGCCACCTACCGGCGCAACTCCGATCAACGCTACTACAAAGGCGTAGAGTATGTCAACGTGCTCGAAGCGCTTGCTCGCCGCCGCGCAGCGGAGGCCTTTGCGGCCAACGGCATCACTCCGGATGGCATCTGGGCCAATGTCCAGCCGCTCTCCGGTTCTCCGGCGAACAGCGCGGTTTACGACGCGCTGGTCGCGCCGGGTGAAGTCGTCATGGGCATGAACCTGCTTCACGGCGGCCATCTCACGCATGGTTCTCCCGTCAACCGCTCCGGACGGCTATATAAGATCGTCTCCTACGGCGTCGATGCCAAGACCGAGCGGCTGAACTATGACGAGATCGAGGCGCTGGCAGTGCAGAATAAGCCGAAGATGATCATTGCTGGTTTCACCTCGTACCCGTGGATGCCCGATTGGGCCCGGTTCCGCCAGATCGCGGACAAAGTGGGCGCCTATCTGCTGGCCGATATTTCGCACATCGCCGGCATGGTGGCTGCAGGCGTCGTGGCCAGCCCTGTCGGTTATGCGCACGTCATCAGTTTCACCACGCACAAGACCCTTTACGGCCCGCGGGGCGCGTGCCTCCTGTCCACCGACAAGAAGATCGCAGAGAAGCTCGACTCGGCCGTGTTCCCCGGCGAACAGGGCGGTCCGCACTGTAACACCATTGCAGGCATGGCCGTGGCGTTCAAGCTGGCGCGCACGCACGAGTTCATCGATCTTCAGCGGCGGGTGCAGGCCAACGCCGCGCATATGGCCGCCGTGCTGCAGAAGAACGGTCTGCGCATCCCCTACGGCGGCACCGACACCCATATGCTGTTGGTGGACCTGAAGAACATCCGGGCGGCCGCGGGGGTCAGCCCCGACGGCAAGAAGGGCACGCCGTTGATGGGCGATCCCGCAGCCCGCATCCTCGACCTGGCCGGCATTGTGCTCAACCGCAACACCATCCCCGGCGACAAGGGCGCGCGTTCTCCCAGCGGCATCCGCATGGGCACGCCGTGGATCACCCAGCGCGGCTTCGGCCTGGACGAGACCGCGCGGCTGGCCGAGATCATGGCGCGCGTCCTAAAGGCCTGTAAGCCGACCGCGTTTGCCGGCCGCAATGGGCCCGTCTACCACGCGCGCATCGACTTTGACGTGCTGGAAGACGCCAGGCGGGATGTGGTGGAGCTGGCGATGGCCGTCGATCTGCCGCGCGATTATCAGCCGAGCGGTTATCCGCACCACTACTTCATGTACAAGCAGACCACCGATCCGGGTGGCGAGTACGACGTGATCGAGATCGAAGGCCCCAACGCACGCGGCTTCTGCAACGTGGTGATGACCAACGATGTTTACATCTTGAAACAAGGCGAATGCCAGCCTACCTGGGTTCTGGAGCCGGATGGCCGGCTCATGGCGCCGGGCGTGCTTAAGCGCACTTGCGGCTCAACAACTTGTTACCAACTGATGGTGCCTAAAACGGCCGAAGCGCGCGTGGCGCACTGGTTCCGCGCGCTGTCGGACGGCTTTGTGACGATGGATCCCCAGGACCCGTTCCTGAAGGCGCCCGGCCCGGTTGTGGTGCGGCGCCTGTCACACGACTTGACCACTGACTGGCCGATGCAACCGCCCGCGCCGGAAAGCTTCGAGCAGGACGACACCGGTTGGGCCTTCCACAAAAGCTACTGGATCGGCCATCGCCCGCGCGCGGCTGCGCCCGGTGGGCTGCAGAACCTGCCTGAGTTCACCTGGGAGCCCCCGGCCAATCCTCCGATCCTGCGCACCCGTTTGAACGAGGCGCACCGCAAGCTGGGCGCCAAGATGGTGCCTTTCGCAGGCTACGATATGCCGGTGCAGTATACTTCGGTCCTCGAGGAACATCAGACGGTGCGTAAGGCTGCCGGTCTGTTCGACGTGAGCCACATGGGACTGTTCGAGTTCAGCGGCGAGAACGTGCACCTGTTCATGCACAATGTAACGGCCAATGACGTCACGACGCTCAAGCCCGGCGGCTCGCAGTACTCCTTCCTGCTGGCGGCCGATGGGAGCGTCATCGATGATATCTGGGTTTACCGTCTCGACACCCACCGCTACTGGATGGTGGTTAACGCTTCCAACAACGACAAGGATTGGGCCTGGCTCAACGCAGTGCGCGAGGCTCGGGTGCTGATCGATCCGCTCCGGCCCTGGACGCGGGCGCTGGCCTACGAGTCGGTGGCGATCCGGGATCTGCGCGACCCGCAGTGGGGCGAAGATCAACGGGTTCAACTGGCGCTGCAGGGGCCCAAATCGCGCGATATTCTGCTGGCGATGGCGGGCGATGACGAGGCGACGTGCGCCAGCCTGCTGGATATGCAGCGTACGCAGATCGCGCACGGCACGTTCCTGGGTTACGATGTCTGGTTCTCGCGCACCGGTTACACCGGTGAACCGGTCGCGTTCGAGCTGTTCCTCCACCCGGACGACCTGCCTGGCTTCTGGCGCGACGTGCTGCGGGTTGGCGCACCGTTCGGGGCCAAGCCGATCGGCCTGGCCGCGCGCGACAGCCTGCGAATCGAGGCCGGTCTGCCGCTCTACGGGCATGAGATGGCGGGGCCGTTGGGCCTGAACCCGGCCGATGCGGGTTTCGCGCCGTACGTGAAACTCTATAAGCCGTTCTTTATCGGCAAGGCAGCCTACGAGGCGCATGAAGCGACCCGCCAGGCGCGCCTGGCTCGCTTCATGGTCGATGAAGAGCGCGGTCCGATGTTGGGCCAAGGGGATGTCGTGGTGAGCGCCAAGGGCCGCGTGGTGGGCCATGTGACGAGTTGCTCCATCGACACTACGGGCCGTCAAGTGGGTCTGGCTTACCTGCGAGATCCCAACTGGCAGCGCGGCACCAAGCTGGGGGTCTATCGCCTGGATAATCGTGATTGGGAGGCGCGCTCGTTGGATCAGCTCCAGCCGGGCGATCGCATCCAATTGCCCGATTCTATCACAGTGATCGAACGCTTTTTGAACAAGCAGTAGGATGACATACGCTGCTTGCGGCGGGTCTCAGGCCTGCTGCAAGCAGCGTCAGCGTAGGAATGCGTTTTCTGCCATGGAGCTCCCCCAACCAGTTGATGAGATCTCCCACCTGCTGGATGAGTTAGCCAACCTCATCCAGCAGGCTGAACGCGCTTGCGGTCGCGGCACGCCAGCCCAGGTATGGAACCAGATCAAGATGCACGAGGGGACCACGCGCCAGATCATGGAGCGCCTTGGTGCAGCCATTAACGCGTTTCTGGCGACCAAGCCGCCGGCTGACCGGGTGACGCAGATCCATGAGCTGGTCACCTCCCGCGTTCGCGCCTGGTCAGCCACAAGCCCGCTCTACTTCCACATTTTCAACACCTCGCGCCGGGAACTGGACCCCTTCGAAGTGACGGATTTGTTGTTGGATCGGCGGCTGGGTGGCGCTGACCTGGCTGCGCAGATGCTGGATAACTACTACCTGAATATGGTCACAGCGTCCGCGTTCCGCCTGCGCAACGAATTGTTGACGCGGAAGCTGGCGGACAAGATCAAGCTGTTGAGCCAGGAGCAGCAACCTGTGCGGCTCCTCAATCTGCACTCGGGGTCGGGCCGCGTGTTGAGCGCGTTGACCCAACAGCGTGCTTTGCGTGAGGTGATGCGCGTGACCTGTCTGGACACCGACGCAACGGCGCTCCGGCGGGTGCGGGAGATGGTCAGCGCGCGGCTTCCCGACCGGGCGCGCTTTGAGCTTGGCGATCCCAGGTTGCTGGCTAAATCCGGAACGTGGCCTGACGCACCTTACGATCTCATCTATGCGGTGATCTTGTTTGACCAACTGAGCGACCGGCAGGTTGTGCCCTTGATCGCCGCCTGCTATCAGGGGTTGCGTCCCGGCGGCATGTTGCTGTTTGGCAACTTCGCGGCCAGCATGCGGGCCAGCGAGCGCATGATCATCGACTGGGTGATGAACTGGAACATCCGAAACCGGTCTGAAGAGACTTTGCGCCAGATCTTCGCTCGAACACCCTTCGGCTCACAAGATGTGTCCTGCGAGCTTGACCCCCTGGGAGCAAGCTGGTTGGTGATGGCGGAGCGAGCTTCATCATGATCGCAGCAGAACGAATGCGTGACGAGGACTCGGCGCCGCCGCAAACAACGCTGGCCGAAGAACTCGGACAGCCCCAACTTGATCCGGCAGTTCGGAGCGAACTGGTCAAGCATTTGGACCATCTGGCCCTGGTGTTCCGAGAGATTCAGGAGCAGGCGGACCGACTGGGCGTCAAGCACATCCCCTCCATACTGGCTCGGCACCGCACAGAGGTCTATCGCACGGCGATTGCTATCGGCGATTGGCTTAACGAATTCTTGGCAAGCGGGCCGGCGCCATCTCAGGTCCAGGCGCTGCGACAGCAAGTGGTGGCCATCGTTCGAGAGTTGTCGCGCACGAGCCCCATCCTCCAGCTCAGCCTGGGCAAGCCTCGCGCGTTGGGTGGCGATCTCGAACTCATCACATGGCTGCTCGACGAGCGGCCTGTTGGCGCCGATCTGAGCGCCATGGTGTTGAACGATTTCTACCGGTCTTCTGTCAGCGGCCGGGCGTATCGTGGACAGCTCCAATTGCTCATTAACGCAGTGAATCGTCAGATTGAGCGGCAGGTGGCCGCAGGAAACGATCCGGTGCGGGTTCTCAGCTTGCACGTCAGCGGCGTGAGCGCGCTCCTGACCCCGGAGGAGGTCGAGGCTCTGGCTGCCCATGCCTGGTTCACCTGTCTCGATGCGAATCCGCAGACGCTGCGCGCGACGGCTCGTTCACTGCCCCAGCCGTTGAGAAAGCGAGTCTCGTTTACGCGCGCCGATGCAGTGCGCTACGTGGTGGGCCCGGATCGACCGGCGCACTCCTTTGATATTATGTACGGGGCAGGCCTTGTTGACCACCTGTCGCCAGCTCGCACAGTCCAACTCGTACAAGGCTGCTATTCTCTTCTGCGGCCCGGCGGTATGCTGTTGCTGGGCTGTACGACGCCGGACCTTCCACCCGGTGAGCAGGTCTTTCGGGCGTGGGTGATGGACCGGCAAGTGTACTACCGCGACGAGGCCGCCTGGCGTGAGATTCTCGCCCCCAGCGGCTTCGACCTCGGGACTCTGCGTTTCGAGTACGAACCCCTGCGGGCGAGCATGCTGGTGAGCGTTGTGCGCTTGCCTTAGGTGGGTTCGGCTTTCAACATTCGTTAGGCAGGATATCATGATACAACGACACACGATGCCGGTGACCGCAGGGAGCGAGCCTGCTGCTGAGGTATTGGACGACCTCATCGGTCGCGCTCTGGCTGAAGACCTGGGCGACGGGGACATCACCACCCTGAGCACGATTCCCGCCGGCGCCCTCTACACGGGCGATTTATTGGTGAAGGAGTCCGGGATCATTGCCGGGCTGGCGGTTGCGCAGCGCGTCTTTGCGGCCTTGGATGCCGCGGTGACGTTTCGCACCCTCGCTGCAGACGGCGACCGGGTGGCGCGGGGCGATATCGTCGCGCTTGTCACTGGCCCCGGCCGCGCGCTCCTTTCGGGTGAGCGCGTCGCCCTGAACTTCATGCAGCGCATGTCGGGCATCGCCACGGCCACGCGGCGCTATGTCGATGCTGTTGCAGGCGCCAGTGCGGTGATCTTGGATACGCGCAAGACCGCGCCCGGCCTGCGCCTGCTGGACAAATGGGCGGTGCGGCTGGGCGGCGGGCGCAATCACCGCATCGGCTTGTACGACATGGCATTGATCAAGGATAACCACATCGCTGCAGTGGGTTCCATCACGGAGGCGGTCCGCCGCGTGCACGCAGGCGATCCGTTGGGCCGGCCCATCGAAGTCGAGGTGACAAACCTGGATCAGTTGGCCGAGGCATTGGCCCTGCCCATTGATCGCATCCTGCTCGACAACATGCGGCCCAGTCAAATGGCCAAAGCCGTCGCGCTTGCGGCTGGCCGGATACCGCTGGAGGCATCTGGCGGCGTCAACCTGGACACCGTGGCCGCGATTGCCGCCACCGGCGTCGACTTCATCTCGGTCGGCGCGTTGACGCATTCGGTCAAGGCCCTAGACATCAGCCTGGATTTGCGCGCGGCTTGAGATTCTTGGTGTCACTCTGAGCGGGTTGACAAGACAACATCCGCTGCGGCACAATGCCAGCGAAGAGTCTCGTCGGCTGCACGAGATTCTTCGCTGGTGTCTCGCCGCGACGAGTGTCGAGCGGCCGACCCGCTCAGATTGACAATAAGTGGAGGACTTTAGTTTCATGAGCACACTTGCACCTCACGACCGCACGAACATGTCGGTCGACGAGCTTTACACTGAGCTGAAGACCCGGCTGGGCGACAGCGCACCGGACTTTGAGCTGCGCGTCAAGGCCGAGCTGGCGTACGAGATCAACCGGCTCAAAGTGCAGCGCAATGCGGTCATCTTGGGCCATAACTACATGGAGCCCGCGCTCTTTCATTCGGTGCCTGATTTCGTCGGCGACTCGCTGGATCTCAGCCGCAAGGCCGCGGCCACCGACAAGGACGTGATCGTGTTCTGTGGCGTGAAGTTTATGGCCGAGACCGCCAAGATCCTTAATCCGGCGCGCACCGTCCTCATCCCATCGCTCGAGGCAGGCTGCTCGTTGGCTGAGAGCATCACGGCCGCGGACGTGCGCAAGCTGCGGCGGCGTTTTCCCGGCGTGCCGGTGGTCACCTACGTCAACACCTATGCCGATGTGAAGGCTGAAAGCGACATCTGCTGCACCTCGGGCAACGCCGTTGCAGTGGTCGAGTCGTTGGGCTCAGACACGGTGATCTTCCTGCCCGACGAGTACCTGGCCGGCAATGTGGCTCGGCAGACCGGCAAGCATATCATCTTCCCCACTCGCCTGCCCGGCGGCAGGCTACGGTACGCCAATGCTCTGGATTATCAGTTGGTCGGCTGGCGTGGGCGCTGTGAGGTGCACGAACAGTTCACCGTGGCCGACATTCAGCGGGTGCGTGCACAATACCCTGACGTCGTGATCCTGGCCCACCCGGAGTGCAGTCCTGAGGTGACGGCTGCCGCCGACTTTGCCGGCAGCACCAATGCCATGATTCGCTACGTGGAACAGACCCAGGCGCCGCATTACTTGCTGCTCACCGAATGCTCGATGGGCGACAACGTTGCTGCGGCTAACCCCGGCAAAGAGATGCTGCGGCTGTGCATGGTGCGCTGCCCGCATATGAACCAGATCACCCTGGAAATGACCCGCGACGCGTTGAAGCACATGCAGTACGTCACCGAAGTACCGGAGAAGATTCGGGTGCGGGCGTATCGGGCAGTGGAGCGAATGCTGAAGATTGGGTAGGAGTGCACATGGCTGAATACCTCGAAACCGAAGTCCTGATCCTCGGCAGTGGGATCGCCGGAGCCACTGCGGCGTTGAAACTCGCCGACCAGGGCATGCACGTTGTCGTTGTCACAAGCGCCGCGGATCCGCAGGAGTCGAACACCCGCTACGCCCAAGGCGGAATCATTTATCGGGGTGTGGACGATACGCCCGCGGCGTTAGCCGAAGACATCACCCGCGCCGGGGCCGGCCACTGCAACCCGATTGCCGTTGACATCCTGGCGGAAGAGGGCCCGCAGCGCGTTGACGAGATCCTGCTGAAGCGTGCGAAGGTTGATTTCGATCGCGTCGAAAGCGGCGAGCTCTCGTTGGCCCGCGAGGGCGGCCATTCGATGTCGCGCATCCTGCACGTGGCGGATTATACGGGCAAAGCCATCGAAATAGCTCTGATCAAAGCCGTGCGCGGCCATCCGAACATCACGCTGCTGACCGGTCACACCGCGGTCGACCTGCTGACCCCGGCCCATCACGCGCTGGATCGCCATGTGGTCTACGCGCCGCTGTCGTGCAGCGGCGCCTACATCTTCGAGCAGGCGACCGGGATCGTCAAACGCTGCATGGCGCGCAAGACCATCCTGGCTACCGGCGGCCTGGGGCAGATCTTCCTGCGCACCAGCAACCCGGCCGGCGCGCGGGGAGACGGCTTCGCGATGGCCTCGTATGCCGGCGCGCGGCTGATCAACATGGAGTTCGTGCAGTTTCACCCCACGACGTTCCACCAGGACGGCGCGCCGAACTTCCTGATCTCCGAGGCGGTGCGCGGCGCAGGTGCGCGGCTGGTGCTGGGCAACGGCGAGCCGTTCATGCAGAACTACGCACCGGAATGGAAGGACCTGGCCCCGCGCGACGTGGTGGCGCGCAGCATCCATCGCGAAATGCTCTCGCGCGGCCTGACGCACGTTTATCTCGATTTACGCTCCTACATTTCCAACGACGAGATTCTCAACCACTTTCCGACGATTCGGGAGAGCTGTCTGCAGCATGGCGTCGATATCGCCACCGATTTGGTGCCGGTGGTGCCGGCCGCGCACTACACCTGCGGCGGCGTGTGGGCGGATGCCTGGGGCCGGACGACGTTGGAGGATTTATATGCCATCGGTGAGGTGTCGTGCACCGGCCTGCACGGTGCTAACCGGTTGGCCAGTACGTCGCTGCTGGAGGGGCTCGTCTGGGGCAGCCGGGCCGCAGCCGACATCGCGGCCACCCTGCCGGCCAAGCTGCGGCTGGCGCCGGACCAGATCCCCGCGTGGCAGGATGATGGGTTGGAGACTCCCGACCCCGTGCTGATCCAACAGGATATGAGCGCCATCAAGCACATCATGTGGAACTACGTGGGACTGATCCGCACGACCAGCCGGCTCAGCCGCGCGCTCAGCGAGCTGCGCAACCTGGAAACGGAGATCCTGAGGTTTTACCGCCGCAGCCGGCTCACCGATGAATTGATCGGCTTGCGCCACGCGATCCGATCTGCGAACCTCGTGGCCGAGGCCGCGTGGGAGAACAAGCGGAGCATGGGCGCGCACTATCGGGAGTGAGGCAGCAGATCCCGCTCGCCGAAGCGTGCCAGCACCGCGGCCACTTCGTCTCGCGTAGGAACGTTGTGCCCTGTACCGCGCTTCTGCACCTTGGCCGCGCCGGTGGCGTTGGCCAGCGTGCCGAGTTCCACCAGCGTTAGTCCCGCCAGATAGCCGTAAATCATCGCTCCCGCCACGCTGTCGCCCGCGCCGGTGGCATCCACCACCGTCACGGGGTAGGCCGGCGCGGCGATCATTTCTCGTTTCATTGCCAGCAGGCAACCCGCCGCACCCCGCTTGACCACCGCCAGCCACGCGCCTTCGGCTAACAGCGCCTGGGCCGCCGCCGTCGGATCGGCCTGTCCGGTCAGCCGCTCGGCTTCTGCCTCGTTAGCCAGCACCACGGTCGCCAGCCTGGCTGCATCCAGGTGCCATGAGTTGTCCAGCGCCGGGTTGCCGGGGCCGGGGTCGAAGAAGACCGGTATGCCGGCCTGCCGCGCGCTGCGGAATGCCTCCAGGATGAGCGCGGCCACGCCCGGATGCTCGGCCCAGCCGTCGGCAAAGAGCGCTCGTGCAGAGGCCAGAACGGGATGCCAGGCCTCGGGCGCCGCTGACAGACGCAGCGTGCCCGGGTAGCCGAGGTAGGCCGGTTCGGCGCGAGGGTCCACCAGCACCCCGGCGACCGGCGTCCTCACCTCGGGGTCGACCACCACACCGGAGACATCCACCCGTTCAGTGCGCAGCCCGCGCAGCACCGCTTCCCCGAACTGATCGTTCCCGACCTCGCCCAAACATGCCACCGGTCTGCCGAACCGCCGCACCATGATGGCGGTGTTGCACGCGCCGCCTGGGCCGACCTCAATATAGGTCAGCTTCTGGAGGTCGGTGGCGACGACCGGGAATGCTTCGATGTGCAGCGCCAGGTCGGCGATGAGGTCGCAGAGGACGATAACTGGGCGCTTAGCCATGGTCTACCTTTCTGAGCAGATCCACAAAGTCATCCACCCGCAGCGGTGCGGCCTCCAGGTGGAGCGCGTTGGCCAGGCGCACGAGCTGCGGCGCCTCCACATCGGCGCGGCGGAGTTCCTCGGCGTGGGCGAAGGTGTCGCCCGCAGGCCCATCGGCCAGGATCTGCCCGCCGGCCATTAGCACTGCCCGCTCGAAGTGCTCGGCGCAGAAGTCCACATCGTGCGAGATGGCGATGACCGTGCAGCCTTCAGCCTTCAACTGTTCCACAATGCCGGCGATGCGTTCAACGCCGCGCGCATCCTGGCCGGTGGTGGGTTCGTCGAGCACGATGACGGGCGTGCGCATAGCGAGAATGGCCGCGAGCGCCAACAGCTTGCGCTGCGACAGGTGGAGGTCGTACGGGTGCCGGTCGATGTCGCCGGCCAGCCCCACCCGGGTCAACGCCTCCAATGCGTCCGCGCGCGCCTGCTCGGGCGAACGCCCCAGATTCTTCGGCCCAAACATCACCTCGGCCAGCACCTTTCGCTCGAAGAGCTGGTCATCGGGGTTCTGGAAGACGTAGCCGACGCGACCGGCCATCTGTGCCGCGGTGTGCTCGCGGGTGTCCCATTCTCCCACGGTCACCGCGCCCTGGGTCGGCCGCAGCAGGCCGTTGAAATGTTTCACGAGCGTCGTCTTGCCCGCACCGTTCTCGCCCAGGATGGCGACGCTCTCGCCGGAGCCGATGGCAATGCCGATGCCCTTCAGGGCCTCGACGCCGGAAGGGTAGGTGAAGTGCAGGTCGGTGACGGTGATGTTCATCGTGTTACGTGTTGCGTGATGCGTGACTTGATGAGAGACCCACTCATCAGGCAAATCAGGTAAATCTGCGTCCCTGAAAGAACGGGACTGCCTGTTCCAGGGTGACGGGCAGCGGTTGATCGGCGGGGGCCAGGCCCCGATCCACGGCAAGGCGCGCGGCGCGGGTGTAGCGCGTGGCCCCGAGGCCGTGGGCGGACAGCGCCGGGTCGGACAGCACGTCCCGCGGCAGCCCGTCGTTGACGATGCGACCTCCATCCAGCAGCACGGCACGGTCCGCGTAGACCGCAACCCACTCCAGCTTGTGCTCTGCAAGGATCACGGTGGTGCCCTGCGAGCGCGTGACGGCGTGGAGCGCCTCGAAGACTTCGCGCGTGCCCACCGGGTCGAGCTGCGACGTCGGCTCGTCGAGTACCAGCACGCGCGGCTGCATCACCATGACGGAGGCCAGGGCCACGCGCTGCTGTTGGCCGCCGGAGAGTGCATAGGGAGACCGGTCGGCCATCCCCTGCAGGCCGGTTAATTCGAGCACGCTGTCGATACGCGCGGGCATCTCATCGCGCGGCACGCCCAGGTTCTCCAGCCCGAACGCGATCTCCTCGCGCACGGTGAAGCGCGCCCCGGTGATCTGGTTGAACGGGTTTGCAAAGACGAGCCCGATGTCGCCCGCCAGGTCGGCCAGTGGGGTGGTGGTCACTTCCCGTCCGTGCACCTGGACGCTGCCCGTCAGGGCGCCGCGATAGAAATTCGGCACGAAGCCCGAGATGGCAAAACAAAGGGTCGACTTGCCAGCCAGGTTCGGGCCGACGAGCGCGCAGAACTGCCCGGCCGGGACATCGAGATGGATGCCTGACAGCGCGGGCGTTTCGGTCACCGGGTAGGTATACGTCAGATCGCGGATGCGTATCATAGCACCGCCATCACGATCCGGGCAGCGATAATGCCCACCATGCCCGCAACCAGCAGCCAGCGTGCGACCCGCTGCCGCGGCGAGTCGGGCAGGACGAGCAGGCTGGTCTTGGGGCCGGGCCGTGAGAACGCGCGTGCATCCAGGGCCATGGCGCGCTCCTCGATGTCGATGATGCTGCCCAACACCAGCGGCACCACCAGCGGAAGCAAAGCCCGGATGCGGCGGCCGGCGCCGCCTTCGGTCTCCAGGCCGCGCGAGCGTTGGGCGTCCAGGATGGTGTTGGCTTTTGCCTGGAAACGCGGCGCAATTTGGATCGTGGCCAACACGATGTAGGTCAGCGCCTTCGGCAGGCCGCGCTGGTCCAGCCCGATCATCAGGGCGTCGGGCCGTGTGGTCAGGGCCAGCAGCAGGAAACTGCTCACCACGGCCAGGATGCGGCCGGTGCTTTGCGCGGCGAAGAGCAAGCCCTCGCGCTTCAGTGACAGCGGGCCCAACGCGACGATGGGCGTGCCATTGGTCCAGAAGAGCCCCTGGATCAGGAAGACTGAAATCGCAAAGGGCAGGGCGATTTTGAGCGCGGTGCGCAGCAAGTTCGGCAGCACCTGCCCCCACGCGGCCAGCGGGATGATGAGGGCCAGGAAGATCACGTAAGGTCCCCAGGCGCCGGGTAAGCCCAACCCCGCGACGAGGCAGAAACCAACCACCGCCAGCATCGTCAGCGGATGCAGCCGGTGCAGTCCTGAGCCGCGGGGCGTGTACAAACTGAATGCGTTTGCCAGGGGACCCGTCCCTTGCCTATTTAGGCAGCTTGGATGCCATCGGGAAGCGCGCGCGGAAACGCGCCGGCAGCGCAACCACGATCAGCCAAACCACCAGGAAGGTTGCCACTTTATCCACTGGATCGGAGACGATGCCTTGGCCGAAAGTCGCCTGCATGACGCTGGCGCCGGCTGCTCGCAGACCGGCTACGATCAGGTCCGTGCCGGCGCCGGTGACGCCGCCGTAGATCGCCGCCGCGGTTGGCGCCGAGAGGATTGCCGCGGCCAGGCCGGTGATCAGGCCGGCGACCAGCCACAGCCAGAACTTCTTGGCCCAGCCCAGGTTGCCGAAGATGCCGGCCAGCAAGCCGATCGCCGCCGCGACATAGAAGAACGGTGTGTACGCCGGGTTGAGGCCGCTCAACCCCCAGATCAGATTGGTGAGCGCGCCGGTGACGAGCCCGGCCCACGGCCCGGCCAACAGGCCCACCAGCACTGTGCCGATGGAATCCAGGTAGATCGGTAGCTTGAGCAGGACGACGAGCTGGCCAATCGCGATATTGATGGCGATGGCGACGGGGATGAGTGCAAGAACGAGAGTGGTAAAACTGCGTTTGATGCTGTTCATGTGTGTGATCTCCAGATGTATTGAATTGAAAATCTAATGGAGCACAGCTACTATACATCAAACTCAATGAGTTCACAAGTGCCCAACAGGAGTATGCTCGCTTTTTTGCATCACGCACCACGCACCGACCCGTAGGTCGCCGCACCACGCCCTACGCCCCACGCACCACGCCCAACACCTGCTCAAACCTTTCGCAGTAGTACTGGCACAGCGCCCGCGTCCCGCTCTCGGCGATATTTCCTCCCGCCATTCCAACCGTCGGGAAGCCCGCCAGCCGGATGGCGCAGACGCCCGCGCCGCTGTCCTCGATGCCCAGCACCGAATTACGCGCCTCAAACGGGACGCCCAGCCCGACGCGCGCGGCTTCGGCGTAGAGCCAGGGGTGCGGCTTGGGCGAGAGCTCGCCGAGCGTGCCCACTTCACCGGGCCGCAGCGGGAACCCTGCCGTGATGATCGCGTCGTAGAACTCCCGTGGGTCGCCCATCTCCATGGCCCGGAACGCGGCTACGATCTCCGGCCATGCCTTCTCGTACAGGCCGGACGTCACCAGCGCGATCTTGATCCCCATCTCTTTGAGTGCCAGCAGGAACTCCTTCAGCCCAGGCGCGGGCACGAACGCGTCCCTGCGCCCCGTGCCGTCCAGGATCGCCTGCATCTCCCGGTGGGTGTGCTCGAAATAGAAGGCACGTGCAGCTTCCAGTGCACGGCCGGGGCAATACTTGCGGATGCAATATTCCAGGTGCTCGGAGACGCTGTGGCCTGAGACGAAGGGCAGGTCCGCGGCCTCCAGGCTGAAGCCGGGGTTGCCCAGCAGGCTGGCGGTCGTCCGTTCGATGATCCAGATCCAGAAGTTCTCGCTGCGCACGCTGGTGCCGTCCAGGTCCATCAGCACGGCGCGGACGGGCCGCTCCAGCGCTACGGGATGCACGGGGTAATACGCGGGATAGCCCAACGCCGACAGGACGTAAGCAAGGGTGTGATCGGCGAACGCGATGAATTCCACCTTGCGGTCGCCGGTGGCGTGCACCGAGATGACGCCGTCGCGGCCAGCGACGAAGCGGCCGTCGGAGCAGGCGGGTAATGGGATCAGGTCGGAGATGTATTTTTGAGATATCATGGTCATCATGCCATCTCCCTGACCCCCGGGTACCGCACCGCCACGAACAGCCCATACGCCAGCGAGACCACCGCGCCGATGCCGATGGCCAGCGGTGCGCCGATTGAGTCAGCCATCAGGCCGGCCTGCAAACCGCCCATGCGCATGGCGCCCTGGAACGTCAACGTGTAGAGGCTCATCACCCGGCCGCGCACTTCGTCGGGCGTTATGAGCTGGAGCAGCGTGTTGGCCAACGAATTCTGCATCACGAAGCTGACCCCCACCCCGAAGAGCAGGAGCAGCGAGGCGAGAAACGAACGGGAAACCGCGAAGCCGATCAGCAGCGCGGGAAAGGCCAGGTTGCCCGCGGTCAGCCAGCGGCCGTGGCGGACGCGCTCGGGCAGCGATGCCACGGCCAACGAACCGACCAGCGCTCCGACGCCGACGGTCGTCAGCAGCAGGCCAAGCGGCAGCGCCTCGGGCGTGCGGCAGCGCATCAGCGGGTTCGCACCGTCGCACAGGAGGTGCACGACCGGCTGCGCGCTGCCGCCCAGCACCTTGGTCGCGAAGACCGGCATCAGCGTGCTGTAAGGCATCGACAAAAACGCGCTCACCGCCACCACGCTGATCAACACCATGATTGCGCGCTGGCCCAGGATGAAGCGCATCCCTTCCGCCATGTGGCCGGCGAGGCTGGCGTGGCGGCGCATCCCAGCGGGCGCCGGCAAATTGCGCATCATCAGAAGGCTGATGATGACGGCAACGAAACTCAGGCCGTTCAGCAGGAAGGCCGGTCCCTCGCCCAGCGCCGCAACCAGGGTCCCTGCCAGGGCCGGGCCCAGCGCGCGCGCGCCGTTGAACATGGCCGAATTCAGACCGATGGCGTTGACGAGGTCCTCTTTCCCTTCCACCAGTTCCACGGTGAGCGCCTGGCGCGCCGGCAGGTCCACCGCCTGGGCCGCAGCCAGTAGGAGCGCCAACACGTAAACGTGCCACACCTGAACCCTGCCGCTCCAGGTCAACGCTGCCAGGATGAACGCCTGCACCATCATCACGGCCTGGGCGATCAGGATGATGGTGCGTTTCGGCGCGCGGTCGGCGATGGAGCCGCCCCACAGCGCCAGCGGCACCAGCGGGATCAGCCCGATCGAGCTGATGATCCCTAGCGCCGCTGCCGAACCGGTCAGCCGGTACACCAGCACCTGCTGCGCCATCGTCTGCATCCAGGTGCCGACCAGGGAGAGTCCCTGGCCTATGAACCAGAGCCGGTAATTGCGGTGGCGCAGCGCGCGAAAGGTGGGCGGAAGATGCATTCCTTAGCTCGATTTCAATGATATTGGACAGGAATCAGCTTGTATCCTGCATCAGCAAGTTTACCATAGCGAAGCCGTCTCCTGCAATCGGTCAACCACAGGCAGCGGCTTGGGCAACGGCCCGACCTGATGTAGAATGGTTTTCTTGAAATCGTGCACTGATCATGTGCATCAGCCAAAGCTGGCTCAACCCACTGGAGGGAACATGTCTGAGGATTTTTACGGTTACCCGACCCGGACCCTCGCTAACGAGGCCATCCGCCTGGACTACCTGGCCACGGCCGGCCCGCGCATCGTGCGGCTTTCGCTCGCCGGCTCAAGCGACAACCTGCTCGCCGAGGTCGCCGATATCGCGATCCCCACCTCCTACGGCGACTTCCGCTTGTACGGCGGGCATCGGCTCTGGCACTCGCCCGAGGCAATGCCGCGCTCCTACATGCCCGACAACGACGCGCCCGAGATCGTCGACCTGCCCGATGGCGTGCGCCTGACCCAGGCCGTCGAGCCGGCGACCGGCATCCGTAAGAGCATTGAGCTGCGCCTGGAGCCTGGCCGGCCGGCCGTCACGGTCACCCATCGCCTGGAAAACCAGGGAACGTGGCCGGTGGAACTCGCACCGTGGGCGATTACGCAGATGCGCCTGGGCGGCCTGGCGGTCTTCCCGCAGACCCAAGGCAATCTGGATGGTGTTGGGCTGCTGGCCAACCGCAACCTCGTCCTCTGGCCCTACACCCGCTTGGCTGACCCGCGTCTGAGCCTGAACGACGATTACGCCTTTATCTCGGCCGACGCAATCCTGCCGCCGGTCAAGATCGGCTATCTCAATCGTCACGGCTGGGCGGGCTACCTGGTGGCCGGCGTCTTTTTCGTCAAACGTTTCGATCCGCAGCCGGCCCTGCCGCACCCTGACTTCGGCTGCAACGTCGAGAGCTACTGCAACAACCGCTTCATCGAGATCGAGACCGTCGGCCCGCTGTGCAAGCTGGAGATCGGCCAGGCAGTCACCCATGTGGAGCGCTGGGAGCTGCATGCCGCGCCGGCCGTCCCGCCGACCCCCGATGGCCTGCGGGATCTGATCGTGGCCTTAGGCCTGTAAAGGAACTAGCTTATGAGCGCAGCGCGGTTTCCCACGGATTTTCTGTGGGGCACAGCCACCGCGTCCTATCAGATCGAAGGCGCCTGGAAGGATGACGGCAAGGGCGAGAGCATCTGGGACCGCTTCTCGCACACGCCCGGCAAGGTGCGGGACGGCGACACGGGCGATGTCGCCTGTGACCACTACCACCGCTGGCGCGACGATATCGCGTTGATGGCTGACCTGGGGCTGCAGGCATATCGCTTCTCCATCGCGTGGCCGCGCATCTATCCGGCCGGCGCCGGCAAGCTGAACCCGGCCGGCCTCGACTTCTACAGCCGCCTGGTCGATGAGCTGCTGGCGGCCGGCATCCGGCCCTTCGCCACGCTATATCATTGGGATCTGCCCCAGGCGCTGCAGGACCGTGGCGGCTGGCCCGCGCGGTCGACCGCGTCAGCCTACGTCGAGTACGCCGAGGCCGTGGTGCGCAGGCTGGGCGACCGGGTGCACGACTGGATGACCTTCAACGAGCCGTGGGTCAGCGCGTTTCTGGGCTACGAGTACGGCGTCCATGCGCCGGGCCGTCGAAACCGCGCCGAGGCCTACGCGGCCGCACATCACCATCTGCTGGCGCATGGCTGGGCCGCACCCGTCATCCGCCGCGACAGCCCGGGCAGCCAGGTGGGCATGGTGTTGAACCTGGCGCCGCACCATCCGGCTTCGCCCAGCGAGGCCGATGCGCGGGCCGCGCGGCTGCGGGATGCCGGGGGCAACCGTTGGTTCCTTGATCCGCTTGCTGGCCGCGGCTATCCGCAGGAGTTGTGCGAGTCGCTCGACTTGAGCCTGGACTTCGTGCAGCCCGGCGACATGGCTGCCATCACCGCACCGATTGACTTCGTGGGCGTAAACTACTATTTCCGCAGCATCGACCGCAGCGAGGCCATCCCGGAGGCCAAGAACGCGCCGCGCACCCTCTTCCCCGTTCCCAATCCGACGACAATGGGCTGGGAGGTGTATCCTGAGGGGCTATACGAGCTGCTGGCCCGGCTCAAGAAGGAGTATTCGTTCCCAGCGTACTATGTGACTGAGAACGGCGCGGCCTGCGCCGACCAGGTCGGTCCTGATGGCCGGGTGGACGACCCCCGGCGCGTAGCCTACCTGGCTGACCACTTCGCCCAGGCCGCCCGCGCCATCGCAGAGGGTATCCCGCTCAAGGGCTACTTCGTCTGGTCGCTGATGGACAACTTCGAGTGGGCTCACGGTTACAGCCAGCGCTTCGGCCTGGTCTATGTCGATTATAAGACCCTTGCGCGCATCCCGAAGACGAGCGCGAAGTGGTATAGTAGCATAATCAAGGAGAATCTATGAACTATCGTACACTCGGCCGCACCGGCTACCAGGTTTCCGAGGTCAGTTTCGGCGCATGGGCCATCGGCGGCTCTTGGGGCGATGTGGATGACAGGGAATCGATCGCTGCACTGCACCGGGCGATCGATCTCGGCGTCAACTTTATCGACACAGCTGATGTCTACGGCGACGGCCGCAGCGAGCGGCTGATCAGCCAGGTGCGAGCCGACCGGCCGGGCGAGCACATCTACGTGGCCACCAAGGCCGGCCGCCGCCTGCCCAGCCAGGTCGTCGAGGGCTACACCCGCGCCAACCTGACTGCCTGGATCGATCGCAGTTTAGCCAACCTGGCCGTCGATGCGCTTGATCTGGTCCAGCTTCACTGCCCGCCCACCGAGCTTTACTACCGGCCCGAGGTCTTCGGATTCCTGGATGACTTGGTTGCGGCCGGCAAGATCCGCCATTATGGGGTCAGCGTGGAGAAGGTGGAAGAGGCGTTGAAGGCCATCGAATACCCGAACGTGCAGACCGTGCAGATCATCTTCAACGCGTTTCGCCAGCGGCCTGCCGAGCGTTTCTTCCCCGCGGCCCAGGCCAAACAGGTGGGCATCCTGGCGCGCGTGCCGTTGGCCAGCGGCCTGCTTACCGGCAAGCTGCGGGCCGACAGCCAGTTCGCGGCCGACGACCATCGCAGCTTCAACCGGCATGGCGAGGCATTTGACGTGGGCGAAACCTTCGCGGGCGTGCCGTACGAGATAGGGCTGGCCGCGGTGGAAGAGCTGCGCAAACTCGTGCCGGCAGGAGCCACGCTGGCGCAGTGGGCGCTGCGCTGGATCCTGATGTTCGACGCGGTGACGTGTGTGATCCCTGGCGCCAAGCGGCCGAGCCAGGCGGAGGACAACATTGCTGCGGCCGGCCTGCCGCCGCACAGTGCTGCGACGATGGCCGCCGTGCAGGATGTCTACGATCGGATGATCAAGCCGCACGTACATCAGCGCTGGTAAGGGGGCGCTGTCACCCTGAGCGGGTTAACGGCACAGCCTTGATAACACACAACACCAGCGAAGGGTCTCGTGTCCATGCCGAGATTCTTCGCTAGTGTCGCGCCATCACGAGTGTTGAGTGGTCAACCCGCTCAGAATGACTATCTGCACTCGTCACGTGTCCCCAAAATACGCCCTATCCAGCGCCCACATATCCTCGTACACCCAATCCGGTGGCTGCCGCATCGCCGCGAACTGCTCGGCGGTGCTGGCGCCGGTGAGGACGGCGATGGTCGGCAGGTTGGCCGCCTGGCCGCCCAGAATGTCCGTCTCGACCCGGTCGCCGACGGCCGCGGTCAGTTCTCCAGGTGTTCCGAGGCGGCGCAGCCCCAACTGCATGATCCCCGCTGAGGGCTTGCCGATGATGCGCGGCTGCACGTCGGTGGCGATTTCCAGCAGGCCGATGATCGAGCCTGCGCCGGGGACCAGCCCCAGCTCCGTTGGCAAGGTGCGATCGGTGTTCGTAGCGATGAACCGGGCGCCGCGCCGGATCGCCAGCGCCGCATCCCGCAGCTTCACGTACGTCAGCTCCCGGTCCATGCCGGCCACCACCGTGTCCGCCTCGCGGAAGTCGCCGGTCAGGGTCAAGCCGGCCGCAAGCAGCGCCTCGCGCAGCCCCACCTCTCCGACCACGTAAATCCGGCAGTCCGGCGCCTCTTCCGCCAGGGTGGCCGCCGTTGCCTGGGCCGAAGTGAACACGTCTTCGCTGCCGGCCGGGATGCCCATCTGCGTCAGCCGGTCGGCTACGCCCTGCGGTGGGGTGGTGGCGTTGTTCGTGAGGAACAGGAGTGGGATGCCGGCCTGCCGTAAGTGGGCGACGAATTCGGCCGCGCCAGGCAACACGGTGTTGCCGCGGTAGAGCGTACCGTCGAGGTCGAAGATGAAACCGCGCAGCGCTGTCAGGGCCGGGCGGTTACTCATCTTCGGCTTCTTGCGCCACGTCGACGACCGCGGTGGTCACGGCCCAGCTCACCAAGCCCCAACTTCCGCCCGAGATCAGCAGCACCAGGAAGATCGACAATGGATTCAGCGGCACGTTCCCGCGGATGATTCCGATAATCGCCAGCAGCACGCCCGCGGCCGCGCAGATCATCCCGACCCGCAACGGCTGCCCCAGGCGCCCAAACCAGGACTGTTTCCCCTGCATGTCTCCCCCTGCCAGATCGCCTCACGCTCCATGCCCGATGCGTCACGACCTAACGATTCAGCATCTCCGCCAGCTTGAGCAGCTCCAGGTCGAGCGGCTTGCTGCCGCTCAGCACCTTGGCGTAGGGCGTCGCGACGATCTCGCCCTTGATTATCCCCACCAGCACGCCGTGCTTCCCGGTTGCAAGCTGTTCGACCGCGGCCGCGCCGAGCTGCGTGGCCAGCACCCGATCCGCTGCGGTGGGATCGCCCCCGCGCTGGACGTGGCCCAGGATGGTGGCCCGCACCTCGAAGCCCAGGTGTTCCTGGTCTTCCTCGAAATAGTTCACCAGTGCGGCCGCGTTGAGCTTGGCGCCCTCGGCCACCACCACCACGGCGTGCGGCTTGCCGTGCTCGTAGGACTCTCGGATCACCGCGGCGACCGCCTCCGGATCGGTCTCGATTTCCGGGACGACGATGGCTTCGGCGCCGCCCGCCAGGCCGGTCATCAGCGCCAGGTAGCCGCACCCGCGGCCCATCACCTCGACCAGGAATGCCCGTCCGTGAGACGAAGCCGTCACTTTTAGCCGATCTACCGCCTCCAGCGCTACTTCCAGCGCGGTATCTACGCCGATGGTGATGTCGGAACCCACCAGATCGTTGTCGATTGTGGAAGCTACTCCGACCACCGCGAAGCCCATCTGCGAGAGCGCAGCTGCGCCGGCTTGCGAGCCGTTGCCGCCGATCACCACCAGACCCTGCACCCCGCGGGCGTTGAGGTTGTGCAGCGCCTGCATCCGCCCCGTTTCGGTGCGGAACTCCGGCGCGCGCGCGCTGCCCAGGATGGTGCCCCCGCGGCCGATGATGCCGCCGACATCGCGTGCGCCTAACGGAATCATGCTGTCTGCCATCAAGCCGGCATAGCCATGCTGCACGCCGAGCACTTCCATGCCCCGATCGACGCCCGCACGCACCACGGCCCGGATAGCCGCGTTCATCCCCGGCGCGTCACCGCCGCTGGTCAGCACCGCTATGCGTTTCATGTTGCACCTCCCCCTTACCAACCTACCAGGTTACCGCGCACCACGCACCGACCCGCAGGTCGCCGCACCACGCACCGACCCGCAGGTCGCCGCACCACGCCCTACGCCGCCCGAATATCCTTCACGTTCAACTGCAGGCTGGACCGTCCGTTGAATTCGTTGATCTCGACCGTGTAGGCCAGGTCGACCCGTTGCGGCAGCTCGCCATACCATTCGCCCATGCGAAAGGCGATGGCATCCCAGAACGCCGGGCCGCGCGGCGCACGCACCTGCAGCTTCAGGTGTTTGCGATCGCTCCCCACCTGACGGGCGGAGACCACCTCCAGCCCGCGGCTGGCGAACACTGGCTGCGGATTGGCATAGCCACACGGTTCCAATTGGGCCAACTGTTTCACGAGCGCGAAGTCGAGGTCGGCTAGAGGGACTTCGGCGTCCACTGCCAGCGTCGGCGCCAGGTCGATGCCTGCCAATTTTGCGGCCGCGGCTTGCTCCAGCCTGCCGCGCAGCGCATCCAGGTTCTCGTTGCGCACCGTGAAGCCCGCGGCGGCCGCATGCCCGCCGTGACGCACCAGCAGCTCGCGGCAGTCGTCCAACGCCTCGGTGATGTTGAACTCCGGGATGCTGCGCGCTGAGCCGTGCGTTTGTTCGTCCCCGATCTCGGCCACCAGCACGGGTCGGTAGGTTTCCTCTGCCAATCGGCCGGCCACCAATCCCACGATGCCCGGATGGAAGCCCCGGTCGGCAATCAGGTACAGGTATCCGCCGGCCATCTCTGCGTCGATATGTCCTTTGGCCAGGTCGACGAGCTGCTGCGTCTTGTCCTGGCGCTGGCGGTTCAGATCAGCAACCTGCTCGGCCAGCGGGCGAGCGGCGAGGCTATCCGGGGCGGTCAGCAGGTCGTAGCTGATCCTGGCGGTATCCAATCGGCCTGCGGCGTTGATGCGCGGACCCAGCACGAAGCCGATCGCGGTGGCGTCCACCTTGCCGGGCGCCAGCTTCGCCTCTTCCAGCATCGCCTGGATGCCCGGCCGCCGCGGCTTGTTCAGCTCCGCCAGCCCGCGCTGCACCAGGCTGCGGTTTTCGCCCAACAGCGGCGCCAGGTCGGCCACCGTGCCCAGCGCCACCAGGTCCAGCAGGTCGCGCTCTTGCAGCGCCACGGGCTGCGCGGCGATCGGCTCGCGTTTCTCTGCGATCAGCAGCGCCTGCGCCAGTTTGAAGGCCAGCCCGACGCCCGCGAAGTCGCGGAAGGGGTAGGGCTCGCTCTGCTGTTTGGGGTTGATCACCGCCAACGCGGGGGGCAGGATGTCGTGATCTGCCGCATCTTGCTGGATCGAATGATGATCGGTGATGATCATGTCCAGGCCGAGCGCGTTGCCGTGCGCGACCTCCACCGGCGAGCGGATGCCGCAATCGACGGTGATCACCAGCCGCGCGCCGTCCGCGGCCAGCCGGTCTAGCGCCTCGCAGTTGAGGCCGTACCCCTCATCGACCCGGTGCGGGATGTAAGGCTGCACGCGGCTGGTGAACGCCGACAGCGTCTGCACCAGCAGCGCAGTCGCGGTCACGCCATCCGCGTCGAAGTCACCGTAGACCACGATCGGCTCGCCGGCCTGGATGGCCGCACGGACGCGCGCCACTGCTTCGGCGATGCCTTTCATTTTGTACGGATCGTCGAAGCGCGCCCGGCCGTTCAGGAACGCGTCCACTTCCGCCGGGTCGGTGACCCCGCGATTGAACAGAACCTGGGCCAGCAGTGGGTTCAGGTTTCCCAGCCGGTTACGTTGGCGAACCGGCAGCAGGGGCGCGATGTCCCAGCGTTTGGATGATGGCGGCATGATCCCGGTGCTTAAGCCCAGCCCTGCTTCTTGACGAAATCTGTGATGACCGGAATCGTAACCGGCTTGCCATTGTAGGCCTGGAGGCCGTAGTAGATCATCAGGATCCAAAGCGCCAACGCCACGAAGGGCGAGAGGCAGTTGATCAAGGGGATCGCGCCCAGGATCAGAGAGATCGCGACGATCGCCACGCCGGCCACGAGCGCCTGCATGTTGTGCAGCTTCAAATAGGGCCGGTTCTTCTTGTTTTCCATGAACATGATGATGAGCGGGGCCAGCGGCGAGAAAACGTACGCCAGCAGCGCCCACAGCTTGTCATCGCTGGTCGTTTCGTCCGTGGATCGCATGGAAGGCGCCGCTGCTTTGGCCGCTGGTTCGGGCGCAGGTGCGGGCGGCAGCTTGAAGCCTTCCGGTTCAGCGGCAGGTGCGGGCGGAATTTCGAAGTCTGCCGCTTCGGCGTCCAGCGCAGGCGGCAGTTCGAAGTCCGCCGCTTCAACGTCTGGCGCAGGCGGCAGTTCGAAGTCCGCCGGCTCGGCATCCGGCGCAGGCGGCAGTTCGAAGTCCGCCGGCTGGGGCAGCTTTTCTTCGTTGGTTAAGTTGTTGTCTGTCACTTTGAACTCCTTTCGGGACACGAAAGCGGGCTGGCTATATGATGACAGTGGCCCGGCAGATAGGATTATAGGGTACAGCACCGTTGCTGTCAAGCAAGCTCTGCCAGTCCAGGAATTACATGCGTAGCCGTATTTCAAGTCATTCTGAGCGGGTGTGCGGCTCAACCACCTTTGCGGCGAGCCTCCAGCGAAGAATCTCGTGCGCCAGACGAGAGAGGTCGGCGCCGCGGGCCAGACCGGCTGAAGCCTCGATTCCGAATACAGTTGAAACGCCTGCCGCCGGCCCGTTTCGTTTGTGTGCCTGCGCTGTTTCCGGTTATAATTTTCTCTCGATGACTACGCTCGCTCTGCTGTCTGACATTCATGGCAACTTGCCGGCTTTGGAAGCGGTAGTGGCCGATATGTCCGCGCGCCGGCCCGATGCGGTCTATGTTCTGGGCGACATTGTGCACGGCTGTGTCTGGTCGCCCGAAGTGATGGACCTCCTGCTGGCTCGCGGCTGGCCGATGTTGATCGGCAACCACGACGACGCGGTGCTCCAGCTGGGTGCGCCGCGCATGGAGGCGCGCTACGCCGATCGGCAGCGCTATGCCGGCCTGTGGTGGACGCGTGCCCGGCTGACGACCGCGCACCTGGCGCACCTGGAGGCGCTGCCCCTGGAGCTTGCGCTGACCTTTCCCGATGCGCCACCCCTGCGCCTGCTGCACGGCCTGCCTGGGAATTTCTTTGTCGGATTTCGCCCCGATTCGCCTGAGGAGTGGGCGGTGCAGCACCTGGATTTCGTTGCTGAGCCGGTCGTGGTCGGCGGCCACACCCATGTGGCGATGGTGCGGCCGATTGGCCGGTGGACTGTGATCAACAGTGGATCGGTCGGTGCGCCGTATGACGGAGACCCCCGCGCCAGTTATGCCTGGCTGGAGGGACGTCGCAACGGCTGGCAGGCCGAGATCTGTCGCGTTCCCTATAACTGGGTCGCAGTCGAGGCCGGGTATCGAGCTTCGGAGTTAGCGGACGCAGCGTGTGTGCTGGTGGAGATGTTTCATCGCTCGGTGATGTCGGGCCTGCCGTGGGTGTCCGATTTTGCCTGGTGGCTGCGCACGCAGCCTGCCGAGGTCGTCGCCGACCAGCGCCGCGCCCAGCAGCTCTATGATACCGCGCACGGGCCGGGGCGGTGGGCATTCCCGTATGCGCGCTGATTGTCATTCTGAGCGCCATGATCCCGAGCGTCTCGGAATGCAGCCAGGAAAGCGAAGAATCTCGTTTTGGGGTGTCGAACCCTTCAGGGCCGACAGGAGATTCTTCGCTGAGGTCTCGCCGTTGCGAGCGTTGAGTGGTTAACCCGCTCAGAATGACACTCTGGCGTTTTTGTGTTCGAGGTGAGGGGGAAGAGATGGCTTTTTTCGAAGGACTCGTGGAAACGGAGGATGGGCTGCCGGTGACGGTGGCTATCTTGAACGATACGTCGTACTATGTGATCGACGACCAGGGCTTCCGCCGCCACGTGGAGGCCGCCGAAGTGGACCGGGTCGTGTTGGCCCAGTTCATGGCGCAGCTCCGGGAGCATCCTGACGAGGCCAGCGAGGCGATGCTGCGCTTGATGGGCCAGGACGACCTGTTCACCAAGGCGATGGTCGATTCGACGATCCGCAACGTTGACCTGGAACAGGTGGTGGCGCAGCGCCTGCCGCCCGAAGCGCTCCAGTGGCTGGGCATGTTGGGCTTTCGCGTGATCATCGACCTGCATGGCGAGGTGGTGCGGGTGGATATGCCCACCGCGCCGGAAGGACCGGAAGGCTGGGACGAGGAGTGAGCCTCTGGCGCAACTGGCGCTGGCTGCGTGAGGCCCTGGCGGAGATCGGCTGCGGCTTCCTGACGGTGCTGCTGTTCACGATTCCGCTGTGGGTCATCACTGTTGCCGCGCGCGGTCCCGCCTTTGCGGTGGGCGCGATCGTGTTGATGCTCACGGTTGTGATCGGCGTGGCCCTGCTCAGCCGTTGGATCAAGCGCAGGTAGGGATGCAAAGTCCGGATGCGAGGCTTTCCGGTCTGTCACATGATCAGCAAATCCAAACGTACCCGGAATCGAGGCTTTAGCCGGTCAGCCACATGGCGCTCAAGTGGCCAATAACCGGCTAAAGCCTCCATTCCAGACGCCTACAGCGATCGGATTTGGAATTCCTGGCCACATGGTCTGCTCGTTTGACATCCTTTCGCGCTGTGCTATACTTCACAGCATCAATTTAGGCGCCTTCGGGGCAGGGTGAGGGCCGTTCGGCGGCCCGATTCCCGACCGGCGGTATGGCCGTGCAGGCCGAGCCCGCGAGTTCTGGGCAGCAGTGTTGCCCAGGGCAGATCCGGTGAAAAGCCGGAGCCGACGGTAAAGTCCGGATGGAAGAAGGCGCGTATGCAAGGCCGGCAGCACGTGCGATGCCGGTGGCATGCGCTTGAGTTGCCCCAAGGTCATTGGCCTTGGGGCTTTTTTTGTGCTTTCAGGCGGTTGGAAACCGCTGCAACCGTTGCGAAGTCCACCTGCGTGGACTAGAGCCTAGTCGGCGCAGGCCGACTTTGTAATGGTTGCCGCGACTTACAGTCGCCGGGTGGACGACTTACAGTCGCCCGGTGGGTGTGGACTATGACCTTAAACGACCTGCGGCGGTGGCCCGCACGAACCGGGCGGCGGCTTCTGCGCATCGACATGGCCTTGGTGCCGTTAGCGCTGGTGCTCTTTCTGCTTGCCTGGGATGCGTTGGTTCGCTGGCGCGCATACCCGTCCTTCTTCCTGCCCAGTCCGGCGTTGGTTGGGTCGCGCTTCCTGGCGTTAGTCGGCGACGGCACCCTGGCGCTGCATACGCGCGTCACGTTGCTGGAGATCTTCGGCGGCCTGGGCCTGGGGTTGACCGTGGCTGCCGTGATCGGGTACAGCCTGGCCAAGTCGCCGTTGTTGGAGCGCATCTTTTCCCCCTATATTGTGGCCTCGCAAGCGGTGCCCATCGTCGCCCTGGCGCCGCTCCTGGTGGTTTGGTTCGGCTTCGGCGCGCTATCCAAGATCCTGGTATGTGCGCTCACAGTCTTCTTTCCTGCGTTGGTCAACACCATGATCGGCATCCGCTCGGTGGACCCCGATCTGCGCGCCTTGATGCGTTCGCTGCAGGCCAGCCGCTGGCAGACGTTCCTGAAGCTGGAAGTCCCGGCCGCGCTGCCCGTGCTGTTCGGCGGTCTGAAGGTGTCCGTGACGCTGGCGGTCATCGGCGCGGTGGTGGGCGAGTTCGTGGGGGCCGATCGCGGCCTGGGCTTCCTGATCAATCTTGCCCGGGGCATCCTGGATACGCCGATGTTGTTTGTGGCCCTGTTCACGTTGGTGGCTATCGCGCTTGCACTCTACACCTGCGTAGCGCTGATCGAATGGTTCGTGTTGCGCTGGCGGCGCGTGCAGTAGGGACAAGCTTTCCCTCTCATGCTGAGCGGGTCGATAGCTCAAGGCCGGTTGCAGCAAACGACGAGCGAAGCATCTCGACTCAGAATACCAATATGAGGTTGTCATAATGAAACATCTCGCAACTCTCACCTTGATCTTGGTCCTCGTGGCCGGCTGTGCGCCGGTGCCCGCGGCGCCGGTCGCGACCGAGCCGCCGGCTGCTGCTTCCCAGGAGACGGCGCAGTCCTTGACGCCCGTCACCCTGGCGATGGGCTACATTCCCAGTGTACAGTTCGCACCGTTCTACGTGGCCCAGCAGAAGGGGTACTTCACTGCTGCCGGGCTGGAGGTGACCTTCCGCTACGGGTACGAAAGCGACCTGTTGAAGCTGGTGGGCGCCAACGAGCTGCCGTTCATGATTGGTAGTGGCGAAGAGGTCATCCTGGGCCGCAGCCAGGGCCTGCCGGTGCGCTATGTGCTGCGTTGGTATCGCAAGTTCCCCGTGGTGCTGTTTGCCAAGGCTGGCACGGGCATCGCGGCCCCCGCCGATCTGATCGGCAAGCGGGTGGGGCTCCCGGGCCTCTTCGGCGCCAGCTATGTGGGTTGGGAGGCGATCCTGTATGCCAGCAAGCTGGATGCGGCCAAGATCAGTTTACAGAGCATCGGCTTCACCCAGGCCTCCGCGGTCAGCCAGGACCGGGTTGATGCCGCGCTGGACTACATCGTCAACGGGCCGGTGCAGCTTCGCCTTGCGGGCCAGGAGGTCGTTGTCATCCCGGTCTCGGATTTCATCGACCTGCCCTCGAACGGCATCATCACCAACGACAAGACCATCCGCGAGCGGCCTGAGCTGGTGCATGCCATGGTCTCGGCGCTGCTGCGTGGCCTGGCCGACACCTTGGCCGCGCCCGACGCCGCGTTCGAGATGAGTCTGGCGGCCGTCCCGGGGGCTGGCGGCGAGCAGGCCTCGGTCAATCGTGCCATCTTCGATGAGTCGCTTAAGCTGTGGCAGGCCGACCAGGCTGAGTTGGGACTCTCAGACCCGCAGGCATGGGCCAACGCTGCCATCTTCATGAAGCAAATGGGCCTGATCCAGGCGGATGTTGATCCGGCTGCTCTGTTCACGAATGAGTTTGTGCGGTAATGGCGCCCGTTCTCGAAGCCAACGGCGTCCAGATGACCTTCTACGATCCTGGCCGCGCCGACCTGCTAGCGCTGGACGATATGACGGTGTCGGTGGTCGAAGGGGAGTTTTTGGCCATCGTCGGCCCATCCGGCTGTGGAAAAAGCACGCTCCTGCGCCTGCTGAGTGGGTTGCTGCGGCCGATTGCGGGGCAGGTGTGCTTCCGAGGCCGGCCCTTGACTGCGCCGCGGCGCGAGATCGGTTTGGTGTTTCAGCGGGCCAACCTGATGCCGTGGCGCACCGTGCTCGACAATATCCTGCTGCCATTGGAGGTCGCGGGGGTGCCGCAGGCCGAGATGCTCGAGCGGGCGCAAGCCCTGGTGGTGCTGGTGGGCCTGGAGGGTTTTGCCGATGCCTTTCCGCATCAGCTCTCGGGCGGGATGCAGCAGCGGGTGGCGCTGGCCCGGGCGTTGGTGCATGAACCCAGCGTGCTGCTGCTCGATGAGCCGTTCGGCTCGCTGGATGCGCTGACCCGCGAGCGCATGAACGCTGAGTTGCTGCGCATCTGGGCCCTCAACCGGCCCACGGTGGTCATGGTCACGCACAGCATCCCCGAGGCGACGTTGTTGGCCGACCGCGTGCTGGTGATGACGCCGCGGCCGGGCCAGGTGCGCGCCGAGTTTCCCGTGTCGTTGCCGCGGCCCCGGCAGATGACGCTCACGTTGGAGCCCGATTTCCTGTGCCTTACACGCGCCATTCGCGCGGAAATCGTAGATTGAGTTGATTTTCTGTGCCGTGTATGCTATGCTGAGACACCTATGACAAAATCGTCCTCACTCAAGATCCTGTACCTATCCGCTGAGTGCGTGCCCTTCGCGAAGACCGGCGGCCTGGCCGACGTGGCCGGCGCGCTGCCCAAGGCGATTCGGGCGTTAGACCACGATATCCGCGTGATGATGCCGCGCTACGGCCGCGTGGAGATCGAGAAGTTTGGCCTGAAACAGCTGTTGGCTGACCTTCAGGTGCCTATGGACGAGCGGACTGAGCCCGCCACCATTCTCGCAGGCAGCATCGGCGACGGTGCCGACCTCACCCCGATCTATTTCGTGGATAGCGCGCGTTATTTCGACCGCCAGGGCATCTACATGTATCCGGATGACGCGGAGCGGTTCATCTTCTTTTCACGCGCCGCGTTGGAAACCTGCAAGGCGTTGGACTGGCAGCCGGATGTGATTCACTGCAATGAGTGGCACACGGCGTTGATTCCTAACTGGTTGAAGAGCGTATATCAGGCAGACCCGTTTTACGAGTCTATCGCGACCGTGTATACCGCTCACAACCTTGAATATCAGGGCGTCTTTGGCCAGCGCATCCTGGAAATCGCTGGTCTGGCCGATATGGGGTTCATAGCGCATCCGGATGTCGCGCCTGACCTGAATTACGTGGTGGATCTGATGGCGCGCGGCTTGCTTTTTGCCGACGTCATCAACACCGTCAGCGAGACCTATGCGCGTGAAATCTTGACGCCGGAGTACGGCCAACGGCTGGACCCGATCTTGCGCGACCGTCGCGACCGGCTGTTCGGCATCCTGAACGGCATCGACACGCAGTTGTACGACCCGGCCACCGATCCGCATATCGCCGCTCAATTCAGCCTGAGCTCTCCGGAGGCACGGTCGGCCAATAAGGCCGCGCTGCAGGCAGAGGCCAAGCTGCCCGGCCGGCCGGATGCGCCGTTGATCAGCGTCATCTCGCGGCTGACCGATCAAAAAGGCCTGGATCTGATTGCGGCGATTGTCGATCCGATGCTCAAGCAGACGCACTGCCAGTTTGTTGTCATGGGCACGGGTGAGAACCGCTATCACGAGGTGTTGAACTCGCTGCAGGCGCGTTACCCGGAGCAGGTGGCAGTGTTTCTCACTTTCAATCGCCTGCTGGAAAAGCGCATCTACGCAGGCAGCGATATCTTCATGATGCCCTCGCGTTTTGAGCCGTGCGGGCTGAATCAGATGATGGCCATGCGCTACGGCGCGGTGCCCGTGGTGCATGCGGTGGGTGGCCTGGCCGACAGCGTGCGCGACTTCAGCCCGGAGACAGGGGAGGGAGACGGGTTCAGCTTCAAAGACTATGACGCGATGGCGCTCTTTGCCGCCGTGGTGCGGGCCACCGAAACCTACCGCCACCGCGAGGTCTGGCGCCAGTTGATCCGCCGCTGCATGGCAAACGATTTCTCGTGGGCGCGTTCCGCCCGGGCCTACATCGATCTCTACCATCGTGCGCTGGCCGCGCACCGGCAGAGCCAGCGCACGTTGAGCGATTACGCGTTGGGGCGATAGACTGGGCATGAATACCGACCGTCTCTACTACCTTGACCCCTATCTGCGTGAGTTTACCGCTCGCGTCGTGGCCCGTCGCGTCCTGGCTGGCGGGCCGGCGATCGCGTTGGCGCAGACCGCCTTCTATCCCACCGGCGGCGGCCAGCCTGCCGATACCGGGCGGCTGGTCGGTGCGGGCCAGGCGTCTGTTCCGGTGGTCGATGTCCTGGCAGAGGACGGCCTGGTTTGGCACCTCCTGGGTGGAGAGCTGGCCGGCGACGAGGTGCGCGGCGAGGTCGATTGGGATCGCAGGTTCGACCACATGCAGCAACATACCGGTCAGCACATCTTGTCGCAGGCCTTCATCCAGTGCCACGAGGCCGAGACGGTCGGCTTTCATCTGGGCGCGGCTTACAGCACCATCGATCTCAATCGTGCCGACCTGGGGACTGCAGCGGTTGCGGCCGCGGAAGCTGCCGCAAATGCCATTATCGACCAGGCATTACCGGTGACCGCGGCGTTCGTCTCCCCGGAAGAGCTTGCGCGGCTGCCGCTGCGCAAGCCGCCCAAGGTGAGCGAGAACGTCCGCATCGTGCAGGTGCAGGGCTTTGATTGGTCTCCGTGCGGCGGCACGCATGTGGCGAACACCGCACAGATCGGCTTGATCAAGGTCGTCGCCACTGAGCGCCGCGGCGCCGAGCTGCGGGTGACGTTTTTGTGCGGCCGGCGGGGCCGGACCGATTACGCACGGCTCAAAGGGCTGATCCAGGGGCTGGTGGCGCGCTTGACGACGGCAGAGGACGATATCCTGGCTGCGGTCGATCGGCGCAGTGCTGAGATGGACGCTCTGCGCAAAGAGACGGCCGATCTGGAGCGGCAGTGGATCGATTCGACGGCAGCAGTGCTGTGGGCCAATGCGGAGGCGGTCGGAGCCTGGCGCGCGGTTGTGCAGGTCGTGGACTGCCCGGTCGAGCGCGCCAAGCGGGTGGCGCAAGCGCTGCGTAGTCTGCCCGGCGCCATCGTCCTGCTGGGCGTGCGCGGCGAACGGCCGCAGCTGCTCTTCACCCGGGCCGATGATGTCACGATCGATGCCGGCGCATTGTTGCGGTCGGCCGCGGCCGCCGGTGGGGGGCGCGGCGGTGGCCGCCCCGATTGGGCTCAAGGCGGCGTGCCCACCGATGACGCCCTGGATCTGGCGCTGCACGCCGCGCTCACACAACTGATCGGTGCGTAGTACGTGGTGCGTGGTGCGTAGTACGTGGTGCGTGGTTCGCAACACGCAAGCGATCCGCAGATCGCCTATGACACGCAATACGCAATACGCAATACGTAACGCAGTACGCAACACGGAACACGCACCACGCACCACGCAACACGAGGTATCCCATGCACGAAATCTCTCCCGGCGTCTTTGTCGAGACGGACCAGCGGGGCGCCAACTACGGCGCCGTACTGACCACTGATGGGTTCATCATCATCGACACCCCGATTGTGCCGAAACAAGCAGTCGCCTTCCGGAACGAGTTGCAGCGCGTCGGTGATGGCAAGCCTTGCCTTTACATCATCAACACCGACCATCACCGCGGTCACATCGTGGGCAACCAGTTCTTCGTGCCCACACCTGTCATCGCCCACGATATCGCGTGGAAACACATGAAGGGCTATGGTGATAACTTCAAGCAACGGGTCGTCGATTCGTTCAAGAAGGAGCCGGAGATCCAGGCGCAGTTCGGCGAGATCCGCATCATCGTGCCCAAGATCACCTTCTCGCACCGGTTGGACATCGTGCGCGGAGGCCGCGACCTGCGCATCATGAAGGTCGGCGGCCACACTGCTGCTACTTCCGTGATTTGGATGCCCAATGAGCGCATCCTGTTCGTGGGGGATGCGGTGTGGGTGGATCAACATCCCTATATGGCGCAGGCCAACTCGAAGGAATGGCTGGATGGGTTGACCTACATCCGCAAGTTCAAGGCCGACCAGATTGTGCCGGGCCGCGGGCCGGTGTGCGGCCGCGATGCCACCGAGCGGATGTCGGAGTATATCCGCTACATGCGCGCTCGGGTGCGCACCTTCCACCGTCAAAACAAGACCAAGCAGGAAACGGTGCAGACCGTGCTGCGCGAGGTCGTCGGTTGGTTCCCCATCTCGCCCGCCCTCAAATCCAAGACCGAGTCGCAGATCAAGCAAGGCATCAACCGGATCTGGAATGAAAATGAAAAGGCGGCCAAGGCCAAGGATAAGATCGAGCCGGATCTGGAAGTTGAAGAAGGGGACGAGTAGAGGCAAGCCGTATGGCCCAAGCCATCAAGGCCGAAAACGTGACGCCTGCCGACGAGTTGCGGGGGGTGCTGGCCCTGGCCGAGAACCGTGTTTCCAATCTGCGCGGCAGCGGCGCGGCCGCGTTGGATCTGCTGCGGGCCATGGATCGCATCAGTGAGCTGTGGCCCGAGCTGGAGGCCCAGGGCGTTGACTTGCGGCCTGAATTGGGGCGCTGGGAGACGCTGCGGGCCGTGCTCCAACGCCGCGGCGCGGATTTGGTGCGTGAGATGCAGGCTGTCGGTGGGCTGCCGGCCGCGCGGGCACAGCAGCCTGCCGGCGCCCAGGCTGCCTGGTGGTGGCGCCTGGACGAGCAGGTGCGGCGACAACGCCGCCGGCGCCTGGTGCGGACGGGCGCCATCCTGGCCGGTGCGGCGGCTGCCGTAGTCGCGCTCTACTTCCTCCTGTTCCGCGTGCTTTTCCCCGTGGATCCGAACCTGGTTGCCGCACTCAATGCGCAGACTGCGGCCGAGCAAAAGATCGGGTCCGAGGGCGACTACGCGGGCGCGCTGGTTGACTTCCGCCGTGCGGCTGAACTGCAGCCTGAAGATGCCGGGGCCTGGCTGCGGGTGGGCTGTACGCTGCTGAAGCTGGGGGACGCGGCCGCCGCGGAGGAGAACTTCGGTCGTGCCAGGGCGCTGCTCGCCGATGACGCCGCGTTGCGGCTCGCCCGCGCGCCCATCTGCATGCTGGTAGGCCTGCCCGATCAGGCCGAGGCCGATTTGCAGGCTGTGATCGCGGCCGACCCGAAGAGCGCTCTGGCGTATTACCACCTGGCTGCTGTTTACGAGGAGCGCGACGCACTGCCGGAAGCGATTGCCGCGCTGGAGCGGGCCGCCGAGTTGGCGGATGCTGGCGGTCAGGATCAACTTGTGCCGCTGGCCCGTTATCGGGCGGGCCTTCTGATGCAGCAGATGACGAACTGGTCGCTGACTGCCCCGACGCCGACGCCCTGATACCCCCCGGACGGAGAGTGGGATAGATGCCCGAACTGCCTTTTTGGATCGCGCTCGCTGCCATGCTCATCGGCCTGGCCGGCACGATTCTGCCCGCGCTGCCCGGTGTTGGGCTGATCTGGGTTTCGGCGCTGATTTACGCCATTGCCGACGGCTTCACGAGCCTTACGCCCCTGGGCTTTGGCGCGCTGACGTTGTGCGCCCTGGTGGGGCTGGTCTCCGATCTCCTGTTGTCTCAAGCCGGCAGCCGCATGGCCGGCGCCTCATGGCAGGCGTTGGGCGCGGGCGTCCTCCTCGGTGCGGTCGGGTTTCTGGTAGGCCTGTTCGTGGGCGGCCTCGGTGCGGTGCCGATGGGCATCGTCGGCACGCTGGCGGGCATCTTCATCGTGGAGTACCGCCATCGCAAGGACTGGGGGGAGGCGTTGAAGGCTGGCGGCGGGTGGCTGGCCGGCTGCGTGCTCTCGCGCGGCCTGCAACTGGTGCTGGCGATGGTGATGGTTGTGATCTTCGTGTGGCAGGTGGCATTTTGACTCCTCCGCTTTTCATCCACCACGCCGCCACACTCGGCGGCCGCTTCCCGCCCAGCTCGCTGAGCGGGTTGGCCGCGTGCCTGGACGCGGGCGCAGCCATCGCGGAGGTGGACCTGGTCCCGCTGGCCGATGGCGATTTTGCGCTGCTGCATGACGGGCGCCTGGACGCGGCGACTGACGGCAGCGGCCCTGTGGCGGAGGCCACGGCTGAGCAGGTGCGCGGGTTCCGGCTGCGTTGGCGCGGCGCATTGACCGGTGAGCCTGTCGGCACGTTGAGCGAGGCGGTCGCCCTGGTCGCTGCGCACGATGGGCTGGCCGAGCTGCAGCTCGACCTGAAGCCGTTCTCCCCCCTGACGGATGCCGTGCTGGCGGCGCTGCTGCGGCAGATTCAGCCGATCCGGCCTCGCGTGCGCGTCACCAGCGTGGCCGATTGGGCGTTGCGCCGGCTGTGCAGGTTGGATCCGGGGTTGGCGTTGGGGTTCGATCCGCTGCTGTACCTGGATGTGGAGCGGTCACCGGAGCCGGGGGGCAGCGGCGGCCTGCGCATCCCCCCGCACCACGCGGGCGCCTACGGCTACCTGGACGACCATCCGCTGGCGGCCGATCGGTGGGGCGCAGCGTGTGAGTACCTGACCGCGCGCGCCGAGGTGTTGGCTGCGCAGGCGTCGGCCGGCATCTGGTACGTGCGCGCCACCCTCCTGGCGCGCATGCTGGGCGACGGCTTCGATTGGATCGACTGGCTGCACCGGCATGGCATCCAGGTGGCCGCCTGGACCCTGAACCCCGACCAGCCGCACCACATCGCGCTGGCCCGGCGGCTGAGCGCCCTGGGGGTGGATCGGATCACGACCGACGATCCCGCGGGGCTGGCTGCCGCTTTGGCGTCGCGCTAGTGCGATCCTGTAAAACAATCCGCTGGATTGTTTGGCCCGTAGAATAATCCGCTGGATTGTTTGGCCCGTAGAATAAACCGCTGGATTGTTTGGTCGCCATCGCGGCATGAGTGCCGTTGCGGATTGCCTTACATGCCGTGCTGCAGATCGCGCATGTGCATGAGCTGATGGCCGTAGATCGCCGTGATCATCGTCTCCAGGCTGATCTGGCCGAGCGCGGGGTGGCGCCCCATTAGGTCGAGCCGGCTGTCGGTGAGTGCACCGGCCCAGTCGAGCGTACGCCGGCGGGCCGCGTCCAGCGCTGCCAGGAGCATTTCGGGCGACTGACCGGCCAGCCGCACCTGTTCCTCGGCGTTGAAGACGTCGAAGTCGAAGCCCTCCGGCGCGCCTGCGCCGCCCGCGGCCACATCCTGACACAGCGCCAGCAGCCGCTCCTCCGCCGAGACGAAATGGGCCAGCAGGTCGCGCACGGTCCAGCGCGGATCGGGGTAAACCGTGGTTTGCCACTGGTCCGGCGTCAGACCGGACAGGCTCTCGTGGGTTTTCCGCCCTCCCCGTTCCAGCCGGGCAACCAAGGCGTCAACTCTAGTCTCGGCCACACGCTTCTCCTCGTGGAACCTCAAATGTATCCGGACTCGAGGCCTTAGCCGGTCTCTCCTGCGCCCCCAACCCTGGGGGACCGGCGAAAACCCTCCATGCCGCGCGTCACACCAGCTTCCGCTGCATGGCCAGCGCCACCGCCTCGGCGCGGTTGGCAGCCCCCAGCTTAGACAGCACGTTGCTGACGTGGGCCTTGGCCGTGGCGCGGCTCACCACCAGCCGTTCGGCAATCTGCGGGTTGGTCAGGCCCTGCGCCATCAGCGCCAGCACCTCGCGCTCGCGCGGGGTGAGATCGTCCTCCAACCCGGATTCGGCCCGCGCCGGCCTGACGAGCGCCTGCACCCCCCACAGCCGCTCAGTCGAGCAAGATCCCCACGACATACGGCAGGAACACGAGCAGCGCCAGCAGCGGGTGGCCGCGGCGCGCCCGATTCACGCGATCCCAGTCGAAGAGGTAGATCGCCAGCCCGAACGCCAGCAGCGCGGTGGCCAGCAGCACGCCGGCCGACACCGTCGGGTTCAGCACGGTCTCCTGCCCATACGCTAGCCCGGCGAATGCCTGCATGGCGCGCGCCGGAGGCAGCAGCGCGGCAACGGGGAGCATCATCTTGGGGAGCATTTCCAGCGGCAGCATCAGCCCGCCGACGAGCATCGAGGGCAGGAAGATGAGCTGCGACCAGAGCACCGTGGCGCGCGAGTTGGCCGACACCACGCCGATCAGCGCGCCCAGCCCGGCGAACGCGGCGATGGTGAGCAGCGAAATCACGACGAACGCGGCCCAGTTCACCGGCCGCCCGGCGCCGAACAGCGGTCCCGCCGTAGCCACCATGATGCTCGAAGCGATCACGGCATGGATGCTGGTGCTCAGGGCCGGGATGAGCAGGATCGCCGGCGCCGGCACCCCGTTGATCTTGTAGGTGCGGAAGATGCCGGCCTCACGCTGCTCCACCAGGGGCGACGGTAGGCCCAGCACCGTGCTCGCCAGCGCGATGAAGATGAGTAGCGCGGGGATCATTGTCTCCCGGAACGCAGGGTTGACCTGCGTCATCACCAGTCCCATCAGGACGTAGAAGCCCAGCGGGAACAGGTAATTCATCATCAGCAGCGTGGCGTTGCGCAGCCCGGTCTTGAACTCGAAGCCGAAATGGACCCTGTAGGCGTTCATTGGGCGCCTCCTGCGGCGGCCGTCCCTTGTTGCGGCGCGGTGATCTCCAGGAACCGTTCCTCCAGCGAGGGCCGCTCGACGCGCAGGTCGATCAGCCGATCGTCATGGATGCGGAGGTGGTCCAGGATCGCGGTCACGGTGGGGCCGGGGTCGGTGCTGAAGTAGATGGCGTAGTCTTCCTTGACCAGCCGCTGCTGTACGGCTGGGAAACGCCCATCTTCGCGGAGGAGCAGTGCGTCCTCCGAGCGGACGGAGACCTTGGTGAGGCCCGCGCCGGTCGCAGTCAGCTCGCGCGGGGTGCCGGTGGCGACGATCCGGCCGGACAGCAGGATCGCGACGCGGTCGGCCAGCTTCTCCGCCTCGGCCATGTCGTGGGTGGCGAGCAGGATGGCCGTGCCGCTCCTGCGCAGCTCGGCCATGAGCGCGTGCAACTCCGTGCGCGAGGCCACGTCCAGCCCCGCGGTCGGCTCATCCAGGATTACGGCCGGCGGGTTGTGCGCGATGGCCAGCGCCAGCGCCAGGCGGCGCTGCAGGCCGGTGGAAAGCTGGCGGTATTGCGTGCGCAGCTTATCGCCCAGCCCTAACCGCTCCAGCAGGTCATGCCGCGGGGTCACGCCGTGGTAGGCCGCGAAGAAGCGCAGCGCCTCGTCCACGGTCATGTCGTCCGGCAGGCCGCCGCTCTGAAGCTGCACGCCGATCAGGCTGCGCAGCTTGCCGGGCTGGCGGCTCGGGTTTGCGCCCAGGACGGCCAAGTCGCCCCGGTCGGGCTGGCGGATCCCTTCCAGGCATTCCAGCGTGGTGGTCTTGCCCGCGCCGTTCGGCCCCAGCAGCCCGAAGATCTCGCCGGGCTGCACCTGGAAGCTGATGTCGTCTGCGGCGACGGTGCTGCCATAGCGCTTGCGTAGGTTGTGGACTTCGATTACGGATGGCGGCATATGTTACTCCTTTGGGACCAGCAAAAGCTGTCTGTATTATATCATCATCGTAACGCATCAGGTCAATAGGAAGCCGAAGATGCTGCCGGCCGGCACATCCAGTGAGAGGCCATCCACCGCGCGCACTGCGCCGAAGGTCCGCGTAAGCTGCTCCATCAGCGCCAGGGTGATGATCGGGCTGCCGGTCAGGCTGCTCGGGGCGGGCAGTGCGCGGCCGGCGACGAAGGTCAGCAGGAAGCCTAGCGCCACGGCCAGGTAGGCCAGGCCGATTGTCCAGCAGGGCCGCAGGTGCGCGCTGCGATAGATCCCGACGGTCGCCGCGAGAAAAACCAGTGCCAGCCCGCCCTTGGCAGCCAGCCGCCACTGGGCAGGGATCAGCGTCATCTGGCCGACCAGCGTGACGATCAGGCTGAGCGCCAGGAACAACAGGAACAGGCCAACGCCGGTCCAGCGGCCGGCAGCGGTGGGTTTCTCCTTTGCGAGGGCGCCTGAGGCTTGCGCAGACATGCTGCCTTCCTTTCTACGACTCTAGTCAGCGAAACTTCGGATCCTGGAATCGAGGCTTTAGCCGGTCACTTGGCTGCCACACACAGACCGCCTGAAGGCTCGATTCCTTTGTATGTCCTCACCATGATTGCTCCACGCAGGATACAACGGCAACTCCCCGGCTGCATCGGCCAAGTGAGGAGTATCCGATTGGACGAGTGGATAGTTCTCAGCAGACCTGTACAGGGAGCGTGCATGTGTTCGGCGTTGGGTGGTTAAGTCACGGCCTCACCACCCAACACTTTTGAGAGCCGTGCGAGAGTGATATAATTGTGCCGCGCCGGCGTCACGAGATTCTTCGCTGGCGTATCGCCGCAACGGGAGTTGGTCTGCCAACCCGCTGCCTAGAAACTCCCGCGATGAGATCCTTCGCTGAGGTCTCGCCGCAACTGACTTTGGGTGGTTAACCCGCTCAGGATGACTATCTGGAGTTACTTGCCGGGGCGCATGCCGCAGACGGCTTGGGTAACTCAGAATGACACACATCACGCAGCACGCAGTACGCAGTACGCACCACGCACCAAGGAGACTCACCTCATGCCAACCCACACCGCCTTCGACGC
>CAZELR010000013.1:0-82693 GCA_964513075.1 uncultured Anaerolineales bacterium | reverse complement strand
CCTGACTCAGCCATTTTAGCACGGCCGCGCAGGCGCGTCAAAATGCCCGCGCACTAGCCCATTTCAGCAATCGCTTGCAGGGCCTCGATATCCACCAATACCACCTTGCCGCGCCGCGTCCGGATCACCTCGTTGCGGCGCAGCTTGCTCATAACCCGAATCGCTGTCTCCACTGTGGTGCCGGTCATATCCGCCACATCTTGGCGCGTCAGCGGCATTTCGATGACACGCCCCTCCGGCGTGTCGAACCCTGTGCTGGCGCCCAGCTTCAACAAGACGCGGACGATACGCTGCTCGACACGCTCAACTGCCAGGCTGCGAATCTGTTCCGCGGAGCTGCGCAAGCGACCGCTCATGTCGGCAATGACCGCCAGGGCAAAAACGGGATAGCGAGTGACCAGGGTGAGGCAGTCGTTGCGCGCAATGGCCAACAAAGTACAGTCTTCGATGGCCTGCGCTGTACCGGGGTAGCCGCCGCCGTCAAAGGTCGCCACCGAGCCCAACATCTGACCCGCGCCCACCACGCGCAGCACAACATCCTTGCCATCGGTGGAGTGACGGAGAACCTTGACCTTACCGGTCTTCACCAGATAAAGCGATACCGGCGCTTCTCCCTCCAGAAAGATGTAATCTTCCTTCTGGTACTGGCGCTCGCTGAACAGATCGATAACTTTCTCCCAATCTCGTTCAGACAAGCCGGCAAATACCGGAAGCGCCATCAGGATATCGCGCCGATCCATTCACCACCCCAAAGTGACGGAAATATGATATAGGTCATAGACAGGAAGATTATAACACGGCCGGGGCACGGTGGCAATATTGCGGGATACCTATTAAATTCCGCGGGAGGAGTAGCGGAGAAAGGTGTATCGGGGCGGCCCTACTGCCCCGATACACCTTAATTATCACCTGCGACGACGCTGCGACGACCACAGGGGCAACCCTACGCTCATCAATCCAATGAGGGCAGCTCCCGGACATACCTTAGGCGCCTGTGCGCCGTTACCAGGTTTATCCGGTGTTTTCGTGACGAAGGGAGCCGGGGTTTCCAATGTCACGGGCGTGGTCGGCGCCACATGCGTTCCAGCTACCACCGGTGCAACCGGTGCACCGGGCGTCTGAAGCGTCACGGGCGCAGCAGGCGTATCGGGCGTGACCGTTGGCTGATCAGCGCTGCCCAATGCGCCGGGCGCGATGGCATAGGCGCGCCCGGCCAGCACAACGATGACGCGATCGCCCAACGCCAGGTAGGGACCGAGTTCCGGATTTCGGGCCAGC
Source organism: uncultured Anaerolineales bacterium (assembly GCA_964513075.1). Taxonomy (GTDB): domain Bacteria; phylum Chloroflexota; class Anaerolineae; order CG2-30-64-16; family CG2-30-64-16; genus DAOUBP01. The sequence goes on along the minus strand of CAZELR010000013.1, from coordinate 81,415 downwards.
AGCTCAAAGTAGCGCGCGCTGCCAAAGACCACCGTCTCGGCCTGCATTTTCGACGCGTCATACAGGGTATCGATCCAGGTCTCCTGGGCGAGCAAGAAGGTCTTATCGCCTGCCTGACGGAGCAGTTGACCCGCCGGCGAGCTGGCTGCCGGCGCGGCCGCCTGCTGGCTGTCCTGCAACGCTCGCTCTACGACGGCTTTTTCGACCACGACCTCTCCAGAACGAGCGGGCGCGGCTGCGGCGGGCGCCTGAGTGGCTTGCAGCGCCTGTCCCAGTTGTTCACGTCCTGCATCGCTCAACGCCAACTCCGGTTCCTCCACCAAAAAGGATGTGTAGGGCGTGACGATGCCAAAACGGGTGCTCAGCGCGACCACCTCGTCGATCAGCTCCTTTTGCGCCCCCTTGCCTGCGTTAAGCCGGACTTGCGCTAGCAGTTGGCCGATCTTGCGCTGCGCCCACAGCCGCGGGATGAACTCATTGCCTCCGCGTTCCACGAATCGCAAATCGGGGTAGGTTCTGCTCTGCGAGGCGAGGCTGCCTCCTGCATCCGACGAAGTCGGCGCCATCGCACCCGTCAGCGTGAGCGTGGCGACGCCGCCACTGCGATAGCGGCCTGCCACCACGAGCTGCGAGCCGGCAAACAGATCGGGCAGCGGGTACGGCACCATATCCTCGACCTGCACCCCGGCAAATGCCACCTGGAGGTCCACCAGCACCGGCGCGCTGATCTTGGCGTAGAAACCCGAAACCTCCTCGTCAATCTTTTGGCCCGGCTGCACGTAGGCACTGACCCCACGCTGATTGCCGCTGAGCTCATCCAGAAGGGTGACGTCCACATCATACCCCACGCCGAAGGCGAACAAGCGCACCGATTCGGCCGCGTTGGCCTTCACGTCAGCGACGATGCGATCGGGGTCGGTCTGCCCAGCCGTTGGCAGACCATCGGTGAGAAAGATCAACACCGTGGGCCGCTCGGGATCGGCGCCGGCCAGCGCCTCCAACAACGCTCGCTGAATGTCGGTGCTGCCAGCCGCAACCAGGGAGTCCACAAAGCGTTGGCCTTCGGTCCTTTGGGTGAGGGGTGCGGGCTGCGCGGCAAACAGGCGGGTAGCTGAGCTAAAGGCTACGATGTTGAAGCGGTCATTCGGTCCCAGGTGGCTGAGCACGTACGCAGCCGCGGCTTTAGCCTGGATCATCTTCTCGCCATCCATGCTGCCCGAGGTGTCCAGCACCAGCACGACATCCTTGGGCACGACGGCGCCCGCATCAGCCGTAAAGGGCGGCGTCACCAACAGCAAGAAGAAGCCGTCTTCATCGAATGATTTATAGCTCAGCAGGTTGACCGCGATGGCATCCCGGGAGAGACTGTAGTAGAGATCGAAATCCCGGTCGGGACGCACATTGCGCGCTTCATAGCTGACTTGCGCGCGGGACTCGCCTGTGCGAACCACTTCAACCGCGTGGCTGGGGGAGTAGATCGTCCGCAAGGCGGCCTGATCGGTCACGTTCACCGTCACCGACACATCTTCGAGGTTGCGGGCGGAAAACTTCTCGGTGTTCAAGGGGTAGCGGTAATGCACCAGACCGTTAGCCTGTGCCAATACCTGCGCATACGTCAGCTCGATGCGGCGCTCACCGCCCGCGGGGATGGGGAAGATGCTGGCCTGAAACGCACCGCGACCTACATATTCCAACAACGCAGGATCGCGCTGCTGGCGCACGATCGCTTCGTAGATGGCTCGTGCCTCGTCGCGTCCCAGCAGCTTGCCTTCCAGCTTGCGGCCATCCACCCACATATCGAAGCTGCTGATGGCCGCATCTTCGGGCAGCGGAAAGATATAGGTGCCCTCGACAGGGTAGCTGGCTTCATTAACAAAGACCTGGTCGACGCGCGTGGTGGCCACCTGATCGACGATCTCAACGGTGACGCGGTGGTACTTGATCGTCAGGGGAATGTCACGCCAGGGGACAGGGTGATCGATCGGCGGATGCGGGATGATGATGCCGTCGGCTGCGGCAGGCGTGGGACAGGCGATGGTGGAAGCGAAAGCTACAGTTAGGGCAAAAATCGAGAGTACGAACAGGGAGTGCTGGGCAGATGGGCGCTTCATGGCTCTCCTCCTCGGTAAGATTCCGAAACCGGGTTTCTGCGAGAATCCCGGTTTCTGACCTCACTCTGATATGGAGACGCCGATCCAATCCCATCCGTTCCATCTCACTCCGCTTCCAAATTATAGGTCAAGCCCTTGATCCACCAACGGCCGCCCTGTTTCACGAACTCCCAACGGTCTCCGCCCGGAGAAACCTCGCTGCCAATGACGGTGGTGCTGGTTGCAATCGCCGTGTCGCCGGAAATCGTAATCTGTACGTCTTGTGGGGCCGCCGAGCCAGGATTGCCAGGGAACACCAATACGACATAGCGCTCACGAATTGCGTCACGGCCGCGCCAACGCGCGTCGTCGTTGGTGTTGTCGGGCGTGTGCTTGGCATCGGCGATCACGGCATCGGGCGCCCACAGGTCCATCAGACCCTCGATATCCTGCCCCACCACACCCTGGCCCTCCGACAACATCAGCTGTCGGACGGCCTCTTCGTCGGTGGCCGGTTGCGGCGTCGCCGTACGGGCCGCGGTTGTGGGTTTCTGGCCCAGGGTGGAGGTCGGGGCAGGCGCGGCACACGCCGCCAAGACGAGCGAAACCGAGAAGAAGCAGAGCAGGAACATACGAACACGCAGAATCATCATACAGCTCCAGGTTTATTTTTTTTCGGCTGTCATTCGGAACGATTCTTAAAATAAAGGACCTCATCGACAGAGCCGCATCATAGCACCACCGCCGCAATCGCCAAAACCTGACGCCTACCCTAACCCCTTGGATTTCCTGGGCTTGTTCACTGCGCGATTTGCGCTTTCCGACAAGGTGCCGTATAATCTTTCTCGTCGGAGCCGTCTAGCCATTGACGGCTGTATTTATTGTAACGAGCCGTATGCTCGGTTGCGGCTTATCGGTAACATAACGCCACGGCAAATGGGCAGCAAATAGCCAGACCCACGCCGTCGGCGCTTTTTTTGGCCTCAGCGCCTGGTCAATGGCGCATCCAGAGCGACAGCTAAAGGCGACACGTACACAATGGACGATACAAACAGCAACTATCTGACCATCGAAGGCATCCAGAAGCTTCAGGATGAGTTGGATTACCTGGTGACCATGCGCCGGCCCGAAGTGGCGCGCCAGATCGCCGACGCCAAGGCCGATGGCGACATTTCGGAAAACGCGGGGTACGATGAGGCGAAGAACACCCAGGCCTTTGTCGAGGGCCGCATCCTGACCCTCAAGGCCATCCTTGCGAACGCGGTGGTGATCAAGAAAAACGGCTCCAAGGACCGCGTCGACATCGGGTGTACGGTCACCATCCGCGATGTCGCATACGGAGATCAGGAGACTTACACCATCGTTGGTTCCACCGAAGTCGATCCCGGCAACGGCCGGATTTCTTTCAAGTCACCCATCGGACGAGCATTGATGGGTCGCCACATCGACGAATTGGTCGAAGTGCAAACTCCCGGTGGGATCGTGCAATTCGAAATCGAGAAGATCGCGTAAGCCAGTCAGAACCTTCGACTGCGCCCCGCGGACCGCGGCGGGGCTCCGCTCAGGATGCCTAACATGGAAGAACAAGACCTGAATCTCAACGAACAACAGCAAGTCCGGCGCGGCAAGCTGGACGATTTGCGCGGCCTGGGCATTGAGCCCTATCCGGCCCGCCTGCCCCACCCGCGCACCCACACAGCCGCTGAGGCCATTGCAGCTTACCAGGCCGGGTTGCCCGAGGGCGAGCTGGTGACACTGGTCGGCCGGTTGCTCACCGTGCGCGTGATGGGCAAGGCCGCCTTCGCGCACATCGAGGATGGCAGCGGCAGGATCCAGATCTACCTCAAGCGCGACGTCCTGGGCGAGGCAATCTACGATGAGCTGTTCCGGCGCCTGATCGACCTGGGCGACTTCATCTCGGTCACTGGCGTCATGTTCACCACGCGCACTGGGGAGACTACCTGTGAGGTACATGAACTGGCGCTGTTGAGCAAGACGCTGAACCCATTGCCCGACAAATGGCACGGCGTCAAGGATGTGGAGACTCGCTATCGCCAACGTTACGTCGATTTGTTGGCGAATTCCGAGGTGCGCGAGGTCTTTCGCGTGCGGGCAGGCATCATCTCCGCCATCCGCCGCTACCTGGACAGCCAGGGCTTTCTCGAAGTCGAGACCCCGGTGCTACAGCCAATCTACGGGGGTGCAGCCGCGCGGCCGTTCACCACGTTCCACAACCAGCTCCAGCAGGAGCTTTTTCTGCGCATCAGCTTCGAACTCTACCTGAAGCGGCTGATTGTCGGCGGTTATGAGCGGGTCTACGAGATCGGCCGGGATTTTCGCAACGAGGGCATCAGCTTCAAGCACAACCCAGAGTTCACCCAGCTCGAATTCTACGAGGCTTATACCGACTATCATGGCATGATGCGCAGAGTGGAAGAGATGGTGGCCGCGGTGGCCCAGGCTGTGCACGGCAAGCTGACCATCGCCTACAACGGTCACGAAATCGACCTGACCCCACCCTGGCGCCGCGTCACCATGCGAGACGCCATCCTGGAGGCTACCAGCATCGACTACACCCAGCACGCCGATGCAGCCTCGCTGGCTGCGGCCATCAGCGCGGCCGGGCTACGCCATGAGCCCAAGGCCAGCCGCGGCAAGCTGATCGACGGCCTGTTCGGGGAGTACGTCGAGCCGAAGCTGATTCAGCCCACCTTCATCCTGGATTACCCAGTGGAGATCAGCCCCCTGGCTAAGAAAAAAGCCGACGACCCGACCACGGTAGAACGCTTCGAGTACTTCATCGGCGGCCTGGAGTGCGGCAACGCCTTCTCCGAGTTGAACGACCCCATCGACCAGCGCGCGCGCTTCGTCGAGCTGCGCGATGCGATGGCCGGGGCCGACGAAAACGCGCACCCGCTGGATGAGGACTACCTGACAGCCTTGAGCTTCGGTATGCCGCCCACCGGCGGCTTCGGCACCGGCATCGATCGGTTGGCCATGTTGTTCGCGAACCAGGCTTCGATCCGCGAAGTGATCCTATTCCCGCATCTGCGGACCGTGGAGTAGTGAGGTAATGCGATAGTAAAATAGTGCGATAGTAAGGCAGTCTTAGTAATGGGATGCACTACCGTATTAACGCACTATCGTACTAACGCACCAACGCACTAACGTACTAACTAATCCATGTCCAACCACCCGCTCCACGTCGCACTGATCTGGCACATGCACCAGCCGTTCTACCGCGACCTGCGCACGGGGGAGATTCCGATGCCCTGGGTCCGGCTGCACGGGGCCAAAGACTACCTGCACATGGCGGAGGTGCTGGCGCGCCACCCGGCGATGCACCTGACCATAAATATCGTGCCGTCGCTGGCGGAACAAGAGCAGGCCTGGGCCGAAGGGCGGGAAGCGGATGACCTGGTCCGCCTGGCTGAACAAACAAGCTGGTCGCTGGCCGACAAGCGTGCCATCCTGGGCCTGTGCTTCAGCGTCAACTGGAACAACATCATCCGCCGCTATCCGCGCTACGCCGAGCTGCTCGAACGCCGACCCCAGGCGCTGGCCGATCCCAACGCGTTCTCCGACGCCGATTACCATGACTTGCTGGCCTGGTTCAACCTGGCCTGGATCGACCCGAGCTGGCTGGCTCGGGATGCGTCCCTGGCTGCGCTGATTGCGAAGGCACGCGGCTTCACTGCCGCCGACCTGCGCATCATTCATGCCAAGCAGCGGGAGATCGCCTCAGCGGTGGAGCCGCTCTACCGGCAGTTATCAGCCAGCGGCCAGCTCGAAATCTGCGCCTCGCCCTACTTCCATGCAATCCTGCCGCTGCTGGCCGACACCGACTGCGCACAGCGCGCCAGCCCAGGGCTGCCGCTGCCGTCCCCAGCATTCGCCGCACCGGAAGATGTTGCTGCGCAGCTGCGCCTGGCCGTTGAGGCGCACACCGCGCACTTCGGCGCGCCGCCCAAGGGTTTGTGGCCGTCAGAAGGGGCTGTCTCGCCCGAAGTCCTGCCCTTGATCCGCGCCGCGGGATTCCAGTGGCTGGCCAGCGATGAAGTGATCCTGAGCCGCAGCCTGGGCCGCCCGCTCCACCGCGATGGCAGCAACCTGTTGAGCGACCCGCGCACCCTCTATCAGCCCTACCGTGTGCTGGCCGGCACCGAACTAGGTCCGTACATCATCTTTCGCGACCACGAATTATCGGATCGCATCGGCTTCCTGTACCAGGGGCTGCCGGGCCGCCAGGCCGCCGAAGATATGATCTACCGGCTGTTGGAGATTCGCCGGCGGATCAACGATCCCGACAGCCCCTACCTGGTCAGCATCATCCTGGACGGCGAGAACTGCTGGGAGCACTACGAGCACAACGGCGACACCTTCCTGGATGCGTTGTACGACGGCCTGAGCCGGCGCCCCGAGCTGAAACCGGTGACCGTCAGCGAGTATCTGGCCGGCCGGCGGCCCGCGGCCACACTGGCGCGGCTGGCCACCGGCTCGTGGATCGGCGGCGACCTGACGACGTGGATCGGCGATCCGGAGCATACCCGAGCGTGGGATCTGCTGCGCCGGGCGCGGGAGCACGTAGCTGCTGCAAGCGATCGTGTCACCCTAAGCGCAACGAAGGGTCCCGATCTGGCGCGCGCCTGGCAGGCGCTGTATGCCGCCGAAGGCAGCGACTGGTTCTGGTGGTACTCGCATCGCAACAATTCGGATCAAAACGCACTATTTGACCGGCTGTTCCGCCATAACCTGGCTGCGGCATACGAGGCGCTGGGGGACGAGGCGCCCGCCTGGTTGGCTGAACCAATCTGCCAGGCGCCGGCCGGGCCGGGCGGCCGCGACGCCACCGGCTACGTCTCCCCGCGGCTTACCGGCTCCCCCTACCCCGGCGAGGGCTGGGCCGCCGCGGCATTGATCCAGCCTGCCGGGGCCTCGACGGGCGCCATGCAGCGCGCCGAGGGCGCCATCGAACGGCTCTTTGTGGGACACAACGCGCGCACCCTGTACCTGCGGCTGGACCTGCGCCAGCGGCTGGACGATTTCCACACCAGGATCTACTTAAGCGGCGCGGCCGGTGCGGCCGCCAACCAGCGCACCCTTGACCACCACCCTGACCCGGACCAGGCGCCCAGCCGGTTGGCCGCAGCATGGTTGCTCGCCCGCGCGCCGGACCAGCCCGCGCCCTTCCTCTATCGGGCCGATGGCCGGGGCGGCTGGGCGTCCCTGGGCCCGGTTACCGCAGCGCTGGCCGAGAACGCGCTGGAGGTCAGCGTTCCGCTGGCGACCCTGGGCCTGGCGTTGGGCCAGCCCCTGCGCGTGCTGCTCACCCTGGCGCAGGACGAGACCGTCGTCGCACAGTTGCCGGAACGCGAAATGGGCAGCGTGACCCTGGCGCGGTTTTGACATCACGCCGCAGATAGCTATAATAGCGTCTGTTGCGGGTATAGTTCAGCGGTAGAACGTCAGCTTCCCAAGCTGGATGTCAGGGGTTCGAATCCCCTTACCCGCTCCTGAAAACCCCCGGGCCGGTTGCACTGGCCCGAGGGTTTTGTTATTCAGGCTGCCTATTCAGAAGGCACGCGCAGCCGATAACCGACCCCCGGCTCAGTGAGGATGAAGCTCGGCCGCGCGGCGTCCGGTTCGAGCTTGTGGCGCAGGTTGCTCATGTTGACGCGCAGCAGATGCGTCTCGTTTTCGTAGCCCGCGCCCCACACCTGGCGCAGCAGTTGGCGATGGGTCAGCACTTTGCCCGCGTGCGTGACCAGCGTCCGCAGCAGATCGTATTCGGTCGGCGTCAACTGTACTTCGCGGCCCGCCACGGTGACCAGGCGCTGTCCCAGGTCGACGATCAACTGTCCAGCAGCAAAAATCGGCTCGGCGACGGGTGAAGCCGCGCGGCGCAGCGCTGCGCGCATGCGCGCCAGCAGCTCGCCCATGCCAAAAGGTTTGGTGACATAGTCATCAGCGCCCGCATCCAAGGCCGCGATCTTGGCGTTCTCCTGCTCCTGCACCGTGACAATAATGATCGGCACCGGCGTCCACTCGCGCAGCCGCCGGGTCACCTCGATGCCATCCATGTCGGGCAGGCCCAGGTCGAGGATCACCAGATCGGGCCGGTGCGCCATTACGGCCGACAGACCCTCCTGGCCATTGACGGCCTCGAAGACGCTGTAGCCGTGTGCGGACAAAGAAGCGTGCAAGAAACGGCGGATGGCCGGCTCGTCATCCACCACCAACACGCGCGGTCCCCCTTCGCTCATGGTCCTGCGCTCCCAGCTGCCGAAGCCAACGATTCCTGCGGCAGCGCCAGGGTGACGACCGTGCCGCCGCCCGGGCGATTCTCCGCCCAGATCCGCCCGTGATGCGCCTCCACGATGCCCTTACAGATCGCCAACCCCAGGCCCGTGCCACCCGCACCCGTAGATGGCTGCACACGATAGAACTTATCGAAGATCCGGCCCAGATCTCCCGGCGGCACACCGTAACCGCGATCCAGCACGGCGATCTCCAGCATATCACCCACTTGTCGCGCGGTCACGCCAATCGGGGTCGCGGACGGAGAGTACTTGACCGCGTTATCGAGCAGATTCACGAGCACCTGCACCATTAGCACGAAATCCAGCGGCGCCAACAGCTCCGCCGCGTCGACCGATACCGTTCTTCCCGCCAGCCGGCCGCCCAACCGGTCCAATGCGGCGTTGATGACCTCCTGAATGTCGCACGGTTCTTCGGCGGCTTTAAGTGCGCCCGCCTCGATGCGGGTCATGTCCAGCAGGTTGCCCACCAGGCCGTTCAACCGCTCTGCTTCCTCCCGCGCCATCGTGATCAAGCTGCGCTGGACCGGGTCTTCCAGGCAGGCGCCGTCTTCTTCCAGGCTAGACAGCGTGCCGGTGATCGAAACCAGCGGCGTGCGCAAGTCATGGGAAACCGAGTTGAGCAGCGCTCGCTGCAATTCCTCTTCGGCGCGGGCCAACTGCGCCTGGCGCGCTTGCCCGGCAAGCTCGGCCCGCTCGATGGCCAACGCAGCCTGGCTGGCGAACACTTCCAACAGACGGCGCTGTTCCGGCGACAGGGTGGCGTCAGGATCGACCGGCTGGACGCCCAGGACGCCGATCGGGCCGCGCGCTGTCTTGAGCGGCATGAACCGCACCGCTGCATCGGCCAGTGTGTCTGTGCCGCGGCCCGCTGGCCGCCCCTGCTTGAAAGCCCAGGTCGCCACCGCCGACGCGTCCGCATCGAAAGCGAAGCCAGGACTCAGGCTGCGCGTCTGCAACGTCTCGCCGACCGCCAAGAGAATGCCCGCTTCACGACCAAAGGTCTCGCTGACATGGCGCACGACGACGCGGAGGATATCGTCCAACTCGCCGGCCGAGGCTAAATCACGACTCATCTCGTACAGCGCAACGGCCTGTGCCTCGCCGCGGCGCGCGGCTTCCGCTTGCTCCCGAGAGCGGGCGGCCAATGTGCTGATCACGAGGCCGACAACCAAGAGGCCAAGAAAAGTAAGCAGATACTCGGTGTTGGCAACGGTGAAACTGAGCCGGGGCTGAACAAAGAAGAAGTCAAAGGCCAGGACGCCCAGGACCGCGGTCAGCGCGGCCGGACCGCGGCCCAGGTAGATCGCCGCGATCACGACCGCGGCGAGGTACAGCATTACCAGGTTTGAAGGCGAAACAAAGCGGTGGATCGGCACGCTCAACAAGCTGGTCGCGCCAACCAGGAGCACGCTCCGGAGATAACGCTGCCAGGGATGCTGTAACCGCGGGAGCAAAGGCACGGATTCTCTCCTCATCGGATGACTTCCATGCCTATTGTACCTCATTCAGCGCCAGGTTCAACTATCGTTTTACTTACTCCAAACGCACGTAGTTCCGCTCCGTCCAACGGCAGGCCAACACACAGGTAACAGCGGCGATCAGCCCCAACAGAATCATCTGCCATGTACTCGACAACTGCGAGTCCGCATCGAGCACGATTGCAGCGATCATAAACAGCGCCACTGTATACAAGCCCCACCACCGCAGTTCCAGACGTAAACGACGCATCGCGTCCTCCCAGCACCTGATGTCCAACATTCAGTGGACAGCATACTCCGAATCGCGTCAATTGTACGACAACAAGTGGGACGTGGAGATCAAGAAAGCGTCAAGCTTTGCAAAAAGCCCTTGACGCGGGCGGTGCTTCAGGAGTAGGATGCAAATGACCTTTTGGTGGTCGGGGGTATGGGCGCCGCCTGTGCCCCATTTTTGTTGCCTTGTAGTGCAATAAAGTGGAGATTATGTCAGTTATTGAACACGAGACCAATTCGTCGCTGATTCATCGAGAGGCGAACTACCGGCCCGAACGCTCATGGCGCACCTGGCTCATCGGCCGGCCGCTGGCCACGGCTGACGCGGCGCACCAGGCCATCGGCAAATTCGTGGGCCTGGCCGTCTTTTCGTCCGATGCCATGTCGTCGGTGGCTTATGGCCCCCAGGAATTGATGTTGGTGTTGGCTGCGGCGGGTGCGGCCGGCCTGAACTATGCGATGCCCCTGGCCATCGGCATCGTGGCGCTGCTGACGATCCTGACCCTATCGTATGAGCAGACCATCCACGCCTACCCGGGCGGCGGCGGCGCCTACATCGTGGCGCGCGATAACCTGGGCGAATTGCCCGCGCAGATCGCAGGCGCTGCCCTGCTGACCGACTACATCCTGACCGTAGCCGTGTCCATCTCATCCGGCGTCGCCCAGATCACGTCGGCCTTCCCGCATCTCTATGCCTATCGGGTCGAGATCGCGGTGGTGCTGGTGGCTCTGATCATGACGGTCAATCTGCGCGGGGTGAAGGAGTCGGGCGCCATCTTCGCAGCGCCGACCTACTTCTTCCTGGGAATGGCCTTCCTCACGGTGACCGTGGGGCTGGCGCGCTATCTGACCGGCAACCTGGGAATGGTGACGAACCCACCGGAGCTGGAGCTGATGCATGGTGCGCAGGGGCTTACCCTCTTTCTGCTCTTGCGAGCCTTTGCCAGCGGCACGACTTCGCTTACCGGGGTGGAGGCGATTTCCAACGGCATCCCTGCATTCCGAGAGCCCAGGAGCCGCAATGCCGGCGCCACTCTAGTCTGGATGTCGTTCATCCTGGGCTCGCTGCTGCTGGGGATCACGTTCCTGGCGCATCAGACCGGCGCCGTGCCTTCGGACGTCGGCGAGACTATCATCTCACAATTGGCCCGCACGGCGTACGGCAATCGCGGGGTGATTTACCTGGCCACGATCGTGTCCACAACCCTTATCCTGATCATGGCTGCCAACACGTCGTTCGCGGACTTTCCCCGTCTGAGCGCACTGGCCGCGGCCGACGGCTTCTTGCCCAGGCAGTTGACCTACAAGGGCAGCCGGCTGGTCTTCTCGCGCGGCATCATGGCCCTGGCGGGAATCGCTGCACTCCTGATCATCGGCTTCAAGGCCAGCGTCAGTGCCCTGATCCCGCTCTATGCCGTCGGCGTCTTCTTGTCCTTCACCCTCTCACAGACCGGCATGGCCCGGCGCTGGTGGCGCGCCGGCCATCTGAAGCCGGGGGATGAGATCACGGGGCATGGCTCTACGCTGCGCTATGAGCCGGGCTGGCAGACCAAACTGGTCGTCAATGCCGTCGGCGCAGTCTGCACGTTGATCGTCATGATCGTGTTTGTGGTGACCAAGTTCAGCGGCGGGGCCTGGATCATCGTCGCGCTGGTGCCAACACTGGTGCTGATCTTTTTCCGGATTCACTCTCACTACAAGCACCTGGCCCGCCAACTGTCGCTGGAGGATTTCGGTGCGGCGCCGCGCATGAGTCGTCACCGGGTCATCCTACCTATCGGCGGCGTGCATCGCGGTTCGCTCGCAGCCCTTGCCTATGCCAGGGCGCTTTCGGATGACGTGACGGCCGTGTATGTTGCACTTGATCAGGCTGAAGCTGAGAAGGTGCAAGACAGGTGGGAGACCTGGGGTGAAGGCATGCGGTTGATTGTCCTGGATTCGCCCTACCGGCTGCTGATCGAACCGTTGTTGGCCTATATCGATCAGATCGATGCCCTGCGCCAACCGAACGAAACGATCACGATCGTGGTTCCTCAGTTCGTGCCGAAGCACTGGTGGAGCAATGCGCTGCATGCACAGACCGCGCTCATGTTGCGGATGGCGCTGTTGTTCAAGCGGGGGATCGTGATCACAGAGGTGCCATACCAGATTGACTAAAAGAGGACCACATCCGAACCCCCTCGACCCGGTTGCACTGGGCCGAGGGGGTTTGTTATAATGGGTGCTATGCAGACATCGGAGCACACCCAGAGTCCAAAATTCGCACCGCGCACCACACCACCCGCCGGAAAGCGCGGGCCGGCGTACTGGTTCATCTTCCAAGGCGACAAGCTGCTGGTGCGACCCACGGCGGAAATACCGCTGGCAGTCGATCTCGCTGCATTAGGGCTAGCGGAGGCGCATGGCGTGCGGCCGCGCTACCTGGGTTTCCTTGAGGAAGGGTGCGACGCACAGGTGGACTGCTACTGCGCCGAGGTTGGTGCTGAAACGCTGCTGCCCAAAGGGCTGATTGCCGATGGGCTGCGGGCGCTCTACCCGCGTCTGGGCGACCTGCTCTTTTCGATCGCGGGGCGAGGCATCCAGGTGGTGGCGTGGGACCGGACCCATCGCTTCTGCGGCCAGTGCGGTACACCGACCGAGGACGAGCCGCACGAGCGCGCCAAGCGCTGCCCGGTGTGCGGCCTCATCGGCTACCCCCGGCTCTCGCCCGCGATCATCATCGCCGTTGTGCGCAAGTCGGACCAGGGAGACCGCCTGCTGCTGGCCCGCAACCACCGCTTTCCGACGGGCCGTTACAGCGTGATCGCCGGTTTTGTCGAGCCAGGAGAAACACTGGAAGAATGCGCCCAACGCGAGGTGTGCGAAGAGGTCGGCATCCGCATCCGAAACGTCCGCTACTTCGGCAGCCAACCGTGGCCGTTCCCGAACTCGTTGATGATCGCATTCACCGCCGACTACGATGGGGGCGAGATTACCCTGGAAGAGAGCGAGATCGCCGAGGCCGGCTGGTTTGCGGCCGATGCATTACCCGATATCCCGCCCCGGATGAGCATCTCGCGGCGTCTGATCGACTGGTTCGCGGCGGGGCAACACTGATCTTACCTCAACGAGCAGACCATGAAAAAAGGCGAGAAGAAGAAACAGGCCAAGGCGTTGGCCAGACGCACAGAGCGAAAAACGGCTAAAAAGGTTCAGCGGGTTGCCACGGCCGACGCCGAGCTGCGCCCCATCCGACAGGCGCGCAGCTATCCCCTGGAAGGCTGCTGGGTGCAGAGCGGCTGGGAAGACGCCGGATTGGCGGTGGTGGTGGTCGCCCGGCGGCAGCCCAATGGGCTGATCGTTTTCGGCAACTTCCTGGTAGACCACTACTGCCTTGGCGTGAAAAGCTGCTTCGCCCGCGCCGACGTGACGTCATCCATGTTCTATGAAAGGCTGCCGATGCAGCTCATCAACGGAACGCCCACCGCCATTACACCGGAATTGGCTCACGAGCTGATCTACGGCGGCGTCGAATACGCAGCGCGCTACGGTTTTCGACCCGATCCTGACTTTGCCCTGGCGCAACTGGTGCTCGACCCGCCCGAGGCTCATCCGCGCACCGGCGCCGTAACTTTCGGTAAAGATGGCAAGCCCTTCTACGTCTCCGGGCCGAGGGACAACGTGAACGCCATCGTAAACCGGTTGAGTCGCATGGCTGGACCGGGCAATTTCGATTATTTGGCGCACATCGATAACCCACCCGACGAGTTGGTCGCCGCGTTTGACGACCCGGAGAACGACGAAAATCAGTAAGTAGCGACAAGATCGCGGCCGTTCGAGGCCGGGAAGAATTCGCGGATCGCGGTTAGGTCGAGAGCCTGCTCATCGCGCCACTCTCGTCACTCACTTGACCGGATGCGCAACGGCATGTAAGATGCGCCCATGCAACGCCGAACCCTTCACAGGTCACTTTTTACCACCGCCTGCCTGCTCCTGATCGTAGTATCCCTGACAGGCGTGCCGTCCTCCGCGGCAGCGCTGGCCGCGCCGCTGTCAGCGGAGATCACAGTCTACTACGCCGGGCCTGCTGGCAGCGTGCGGACCGCACTGGGACTGGCCGGCTTCAGCGTTACGACCGATCCCGCAGAGGCGCGCGTGCTGGTGCTGAACGGCGCGATCCCGAATCCGACCGCGCTCGCCGCCCGGGTGCGCGGGGGCGCCGGCCTGGTGCTGATCCTCGGGCCGGGTATCAGCGCGGCTGATGCGGGCACGCTGCTCGGAACGCCAGTCACGCTGGCGCCTGCATCAGAAGCCCTCAGCCTAGACCGCGCGGCCGGAGCCAACGAGCCGCTGGTGTCCGAGATCCTCTGGAACAGCGCGCCGCAGGTGCGCGAGCGGAGCGCCATGACCGGCGGAGCTCTCACACCATTGGCCGCCGGATTCGGCGCCGACGAGCTGATCCTGGGCCGAATGACGGTGGGCCAGGGAACCGCCTTCGTGCTGACCCCCACCCTGGCAGACGCCAATCCGCAGTTTCAGCAGTGGGCGTACTTTAACTACCTGGTCTATCACCTGGTCGCGGCTGCGGCCGGCGAGAGCCCCCTCTCCTTCGCCGACTACCCCAACTCGCCGGTGCCGCATGCGGCCGAGCGGGCCGCCATCTTCGCACTGCTGGGACTGATCCTGGCCACCGTGGCCGGCGCTTTCCTGTTGGTGCGACGCTACAGTCTGCGCCATCCGGAGGCGATCGACTCGCTGGTAAGCGATCGCACCCGCTATGCCACGCGCGAAGCCGGCACCGACTGGGAGCAGGTCGGCTTCCACCGGCCGCTGGGCGGCTTTCTGCTGGCGCTGATGGTGGGCCTGGTGTTATTTGTCCCGCTGATCATCTATCAGAACCTGGTCCTGCCGGTTTACGTGCTCCCATCTGCGCAGGCGTTGGGCATCTGGGGCCGTGTGACGCAGTTCTTCAACGTAGCCTGGCTCTTCTTCGACATGGGCACCAGCGCGGCGTTCATCAAGTTCATGGCCGAATACCGGGTGAAGGACCCGCGCAAGGGCATCATGTTCGGCCAGGTATTCATCTGGTGGCAGGCCCTCTCCGGGGCAATCCAGATTGCGCTGGTCGTCGCGCTGGCCAGCACGGTCGTGCCCCGTTCGACCTATGCGCTCTACGCATGGAGCATCATCCTCCATGCATTCATCCAGATCCCCGGCTTCTATCAAATCTTCCGCCACGCGCTGACCGGCCTGCAGCGCTTCGACTACGCCCAGATCCTCGACCTGGCGCTGCAAGTCGCGCTGCCAATGGTGACGCAAATCCCGATCGTGCTGCTGATGGTTGCCTGGGGTCGGGGCCATCCGGTCTTCGGGCCAGCGATGGGCGGGCTGCTGGGGCTGGGACTGGCGGCTTACGCGGCAGAGCTGCTGACCTTCCTGATCGGCTGGCTGCTCTACCGGCGGCTGGGCTACCAGGTGCGGGTGCTCTTCATGGCGCACTTCGACCGGGAAGTGATTAAGCGCAGCTTCGGCTTTGGCGTCTTCGAGATGCTCGGCTCCATCGCCTGGGCCGGCGGTCAGGCGGCCGAGATTGCCATCACGCAATCGCGGCTGGTCAACTACACCGAGATTTGGGGCAACTGGGTCGTCGCCCAGAACTTCGTGTTCGGTTTCAACGTCCTGGCCACCTTGTTCAACAACGTGATGCCATCCATCTCGGAGGCTATCTCCCACGGCCGCAAGCTGCTCAGCCAGTATTACGCGACGCAATCCTATCGATGGGGCGGCATGATCAGCGCGTTCATCGGTGCAGTGCTGCTGGCGGTCGCCGACCGCTTCATCCTGGGCGCGTCCGGGCCGGAGTTCGTGCGCGCGGCCAGCTACGCGATCCCGCTGATCCTCTGGGGCGCCATCCAATACCCCTCATGGGTTGGCGATAACGTCCAGCTCGCGGCCAACCGGCCCTACCTCAAGACCGCACTGGTCGCGGGAGAACAGGTGCTTCGTGTCGTGTTGGCGCTGCTCCTTCTGGAGCGCCTGCAGATCAACGCGTTGATCATCGCCTATTTTGTGGGGTTATTGAGCAAAGACTTCGTCGGTTATGTCATCAACCATCGAATCTGCTTCCCGCAGCGCTTCTACCCCTGGCAGTCGCTCATCGCGCCGCTGCTGGCTGGCGCCGCGCATTACGCTGTGCTGCGCTGGCTGGGCGGGCTGCTGTGGCACGGCGACCAAATCAGCAGCGTGCTGCTCTTCTTCATCGGCATCCTGCTCAGCTTCCCGCTCTTCGCCTTCCTTTACGCCTGCTTCGGCGGCTGGGATGACGGGAGCCTGGCCGAACTCCGCCAGGCGGTCGACCTGTCCGGCATCGCGCGGCCGCTGGCGCGGATCTTCTCTGCGGCGTCGGCGTTGGGCGCGCGCGTCAGCCCGCTGCACGGCCGCTTCCCGATCGACATCCGGGACGCCGCGCTGGAAGAAGCGCGGACGCTGACGCAGGAACGCGTATCGCTGTAAGGTCTGAGGTCCAAATGTTGGCTGCTGGAAACGGCGAGGGCTGTCGGGCGTAACCGGGCCAGCAGGCACTGCATCATATGGGGGGCAGTACAAGGGAATCGAGCCTTCAGACGGTCTGACCGGCTAAAGCCTCGAATCCGAAACGGCGAGTCTATCTGATTGACCTACGAGGAGAGCGTGATGAGTTCAGGGCAATATGTGATTGAAGTTTCCGAGGCCAACTTTCAGACCGAGGTCTTAGACCGCTCCCGGCAGACACCGGTGGTGGTGGATTTTTGGGCGCCGTGGTGTGGGCCGTGCCGGATGTTAGGGCCGGTGCTGGAGAAGCTGGCCAAAGAGCATAACGGCGGCTTTATGCTGGCCAAGGTCAACACCGACGAGAACCAGCGCCTGGCAATGCAGTTCGGAATCCAGGGCATCCCCGCAGTGAAGGCGTTCCGAGATGGCAAGGTGGTAGCCGAGTTCGTGGGCGCACAGCCGGAGCCGCAGGTGCGCCAGTTCATCCAGAAGCTGGGGCCGACACGACCGGTTGCAGAGCAGGGACCGGACGCGGCCGTGCTGCTGGCCGCGGGCCGCTACGCTGAGGCCGAGGCAGCTTATCTGAAGCAAGGCGCCGGGACCAACGCGGCGCCGGCGCTCAAGTTGGGCTTGGCCAAGGCGCTGCTGGGGCAGGGCAAGGGCCAACAGGCCGAAGCGTTACTCGCGGGCCTGACCGACAGCCCGGAGGCCGCGGCCGCGCAGGGGCTGCTTCCGCTGGTCGGTCTCCTGGCCTTCGCGTCGTCCGGCGCTAACGGCGGCGGGGAGATTGCCGCGCTCTACCAGCAGGCTGCGCAGGCGTTGGCGGGCGGGGACCTGCGCGGGGCGATGGACATGCTCCTCAATGTGCTGCGTCGCGATAAGCGCTACCGGGATGGGGAGCCGCGCCAGGCGATGTTGGCGATCTTCGCGCTATTGGGTGACGAGCACGCGCTGACGCGTGAGTATCGGACAAAGCTGGCATCGGTGCTATTTTAGCTAGTGGTGATGGGGCAATCTTAATTTGGAACCTCTCTCTCTGCTGATCCTCGCCGGCGGCCGCAGCCGCCGCATGGGTCAGGACAAGCTCTGGATGCTGCTCGACGGTGTGCCGCTGGTCGAGCATGCCGTGCGCCGCGTGCTGCCGCTGGCGGGCGAGGTGTTGTTCAGCAGCAGGGGCGAGGCGTTCCCGGAAGACTCTGTGCGAGGTGAGGCCGCTTCTGGCCGGAGCGTCTCGCCCCTGCAGGCGCTGGCGGACCGCCTCACCGCGGAGGGCAACCCCGCACGCGTCGTGCCGGACATTTACCCAGCCGCGGGACCGCTGGCGGGACTCCACGCGGGACTGGCAGCTGCGCGCCATGACCTGACCCTGGCGCTGGCCGCCGACATGCCGTTCGTAAACCTGACGTTGATCGAGTGGATGATGGGTTTGGCCGAGGGGTTCGACGCGGTTGTGCCGCTGATTCCGGGCCCCGATGGCGACCTGGCCTGGGAGCCGCTGCATGCGCTCTACCGGCTGAGCTGTTTGCCGGCAGTCACAGCGCGGCTGGCCGCAGGCGAGCGCCGCGTGAACAGCTTTCTGCCGGACGTGCAGACACGCGCGGTGACGGCTGAGGAGATCGCCGCCTACGACCCCCTGCGGATGTCGTTCTTCAACGTCAATACGCCGGAGGATTGGAAGGCCCTGAAACGCACGAGCGAAGCATCTTTTATGATATAATAGCAGCTATCCACGGTTAGGAGGATCAAGAAGCATGGAAACCAGGAACGATCGAACTGCCGTTATTGCATTGATCGCCGGCGGCATTGCGCTGCTGTTAGGGCTGTGCCTGGGGGCGTTGGGCGGGGGCGCGGCCGGCTTCCTGATCGGCCGGCAGGCCGGCGAGCGCGCGGGGCTGAGAGACGTTTTACCCAGCAACGCTATCGAAGGCGACGAGGCGCCCAGCCTGCGGCCCGAAACGCCCGAACTGCCGGCACTGCCATCGTTGCCCGGCCTGTTGGGCGGCAGCGGCGCGCTGATCCGCGAAGTTGCTGCAGGCTCACCTGCTGAGAAAGCCGGCCTCAAGGTCGGCGACGTGATCACCGGCGTGAACGAAATCTCAATCAATACCGACCATCCGTTGGCCACCGTCGTGAGCTCCTTCCAGCCAGGAGATCGCGTCGAGCTGAGAGTTGTGCGTAATGGGAAGACGCTGGCCCTCAACCTGACGTTGGGCGAGTCTTCCGACAAGGCAAAACAGGCTTACATGGGCGTCTATTATGTGGATCTGTCGGCGCTCCAGCAACAGCCTGGGGACTGAAAAAAGCCAAGACCCTAAGGGTTTCGAAGCCCTTAGGGTCTTTTTGCTGTTGCGGCACAAGCCCAAGGCTTGCGTTACACTCAGCTCACTTCCCCGATCAGGATCGCCTTCTTGACTTCGCCGATGGCACGTGTGATGTCGATTTCGCGCGGGCACGCTTCTACGCAGTTGTAGACGGTGCGGCAGCGCCAGACGCCGTCCGCCTCGGCCAGCAGCGCCAGGCGCACCTGGGCGCCATGGTCGCGATCGTCGAAGATGAACCGATGCGCCTGCACAATGGCTGCGGGACCAAGGTAGCTGTCGCTGGCCCAGAAGCTGGGACATGATGTGGTGCAGGCCGCGCACAGGATGCACTTGGTGGTATCGTCAAAGCGCTCCCGCGCCTCGATACTTTGCAGGCGCTCAGTGTACGGCGGCGGCTCATCATTCATCAGGAACGGCTTGATGGAGCGATACTTACGGAAGAACGGCTCCATATCCACCGTCAGATCTTTGATGACGGGCAGGCCGCGTATGGGCTCCACAACGATCCGTTTGCCGAGATCCTTGACCAGAACCTTACAGGCCAGGCGGTTCCGGCCGTTGATCACCATGGCGTCGGAGCCGCAGATGCCGTGGGCGCAGGACCGGCGGAAGGTCAGGGTGCCATCCTGGTTTTCCTTGATGCTTACCAGCACGTCGACCACCCGGTCCCAAGGCTGCGCGTCCAGCGCATACTCTGCCCAGTACGGCTTGCGATCCTTTTCCGGGTTGAAGCGACGGATTTTAACCTTTACATTCATAGCTGCCCCCACGGCTAGTAAACACGCTTGGCCGGCTCGTACAGGCCCAACCGCACAGGCTTGTAGTCCAGACGAATGACGCCATCGGGTCCACGGTAGGCCAGAGAATGCTTGAGCCACCGGACATCATCGCGCTGCGGGTAGTCTTCACGCGCATGCGCGCCCCGGCTCTCGGTGCGGGCCAGGGCGGCGATGGCGGTCGCCTCGGCCAGATCCAGCAGGCACCCCAGTTCCCAGGTCTCCAGCAACTCCGTGTTCCACCGCAGGCCCTTGTCCATGATGGCCACCCGGCTGAAGCGCTCCTGCAAGACCTTTAACTTCTCGACGGCCTCGCTCAACAGCTCCTGCGCACGGAAGACGCCCACGTTGTCCATCATGAGCGTGCGCATGTCCTTGCGGATTTGCCCGGCGGATTCGCTGCCCTCGTTGTGGCGGAGGCGCTCCAACTGGGATCGGGCATCGGCGTCGGGGTTGGGCGGGAGCGCAGGCCAGTCCACACTGTTGGCATAAATGGCCGCGTTCTGGCCCGCGCGGCGGCCGAAGACCAGGATATCGACCAGGGAGTTGGTGCCCAGACGGTTGGCGCCGTGCACCGAGACGCACGCAATCTCGCCCGCCGCGTAGAAGCCCGGCATCGGCGTGTTCTCCGGATCCAGCGCCACGCGGGCATCGTTGTCGGTGGGGATGCCGCCCATGGCATAGTGTGCGGTGGGCTGAATGGGCATCGGCTGCTTGACGGGGTCAACGCCCAGGTAGGTGCGGCAGAAGTCCGCGATATCGGGCAGCTTCTTTTCGATCTCGGCTGCGGTAATGCGCCGCGGAGAGCCGTCGGGGTTCTTGATGCCATCCTCGTCGAAGTAGCGGTTCACGGTCTCCGGCCGCACGTCAAGGTAGACGTAGTCCTCGCCCTTGATGCCTCGGCCCTCGCGAATCTCCAGATAGATGGCGCGGGAGACGACATCACGAGAAGCCAGATCTTTCACCGTAGGCGCGTACTTGGGCATGAAGCGCTCGCCCTGACCATTGATCAGCACACCGCCCTCGCCGCGCACGCCTTCCGTGATCAGGATGCCCAGCCCCTTGATGCCGGTCGGGTGGAACTGGAAGAACTCCATGTCCTCCAGGGGCACGCCCCGGCGAAACGCAGCCGCCGCGCCGTCACCGGTCAACGCGTATGCGTTGGAGGTGATCTTCCAGATGCGGCCGAACCCGCCGGTGGCGAACACCGTGGCCTTGGCGTGAAAGGTGTGTATCTCGCCGCTGTCGATGTTGACCGCCACCACACCCGCTACCTGTCCCTGATCATTCACCAGCAGGTCGACCATCTGGTATTCGTCGTAGAAGGTGACATTGTTCTTGATGCACTGCTGGTAGACGGTCTGCAGGATCATGTGGCCCGTACGGTCGGCTGCATGGCAGGCGCGACGCACCGGCTTCTTGGTGACGTTGTTCGTATGGCCGCCAAAGGGGCGCTGCGAAATGCGGCCATCCGGCGTGCGATCAAACGGCAGCCCCATGTGCTCCAGTTCGTACACCATGCCAACGGCTTCTTCGCAGAGGATCTTCACAGCATCCTGGTCGGCCAGATAGTCAGAGCCCTTAATGGTGTCAAAGACGTGCCACTCCGGGTGATCCTCTTCCAGATTCCCCAGCGCGGCGCCGATGCCGCCTTGGGCCGTGCCCGTGTGCGAACGGGTAGGATAGAGTTTGCTGATCACCGCAGTCTTAGCGCCCTGAGAGGCGTACAACGCTGCCATGAGACCGGCGCCACCTGCGCCGACGACGATAACATCATAACGATGAATCATAGTCCCTTTGGCTCCTTTTCAAAAGGCCCTTTCGCAGGCACGACGCTACTGATTGCTAAACACGAAAATCACGTAGGTCGCCGCCACAGCCATGAAGATCCACAGCACCAGCAGCAGCGCCTGCAACCAGCTCAAGAGCAGCGGATGCCGCACATAATCCCTCAAGATAGCACGCAGACCATTGTAGGCATGCACGGCCGCGAACCCGATCAACAAAAAAGCATACGTCTGCCAAAACGGATTCGAGAAGTTCGGGAAGACTTCCACATCGCTTGACTGGACATGAAACGAGATGGGGAAAAAGGACCAGCGCATCTGTGCGCCGGCATCCATTTTGCCGTAACCGCCGATCAGATTGGCGTAGACCAGGCCAAACGCGCCCAACAGCAAGAGCAAGACGCCGCTGATGCGCATGAAGAACCACATGGTAGCCTCAGACCGGCTATCGGTCGACACACGCCTGGTTGCAGGTGCTTTTGTAGTCATTGGCATCTCCATTTACTTGATCGTGACACCCATTGCGATCAGCGCAGCCGGCAACAGGAACATGGGCAGGAACAGCGCCCACTGCACCCACATCGCCTCTTTGTTGAAACGATGGAGCGCGGGCCACATGTCCAGAATCACGATGCGCAGGCCGTTAGTGGCATGGTAGAGCACACAAAACAACACGAAGATCTGCACCGGCGCAAGGGTGTAGAAAGTGGTCACTGCATTAGCCACAGCGTTGGTGACGCCGCCGGTCGTCGCATAGGCCAGAAACGCCATGGTCAGGTGCATCCCGACGAAAATGACGATGCCGAGCGCGCTAATCCGATGCAGCAGCCAGGCGAGCATCGGCTGGCCCCCGCGATAGGCCAGCGCCTGGGGAAGCGTGACGCGTGCAAGTTTGCTCATAATTCTACTCCGTCAGTTGTTCTGCGCACCCTGATTGATCCAGCGCTCGATCAGCTCGATCTGCTCCTTGGCCAACGGCCGGCTGGGCGGCATCTGGCCACCGGCATCGGTTTTGATGCCGCGCAGCATCTTGACCAGGAGGCTGTTGGCTGCATCGCCGGCCACAATCACCGGCGCGTTGTCGCCGGTCGTCATCACGCTGGTGTAATCGGCCATGCTGTAGCCGCCCTTCTTGCGCGCGCCGTGACAGCTGAGACAGCGCTTGTCGAAGATCGGCTTGAGATGCTGCGAGTAACCCGGCGTCTCGATCAAGGCCAGCGTCGCAAGATCGCCTGCAGCGGCGGCCTCCTCGTTCGGCGCCCAGGTCTGCATGAACTCAACGATGGCCCGGATATCCGGGTCGGTCAACGCGCCGCCATACTTCAGCCCGAACGGCGACATACCCAGCGACTCCCAGCCATAATCGATAACGTTAAACAACGACTCCGAGGAATGGGTGGTGAGAAATGCCTCGTCATTGAGCGGATTGGTGAACTCGCCCGCCTGACCCTCGATCTCTGCGCCTTCTCCGTTCTCGCCGTGACACTTGGCGCAGTATTCCTGGTATAGCTTGCCGCCCGCCTCGATGCGTGCAGCCTGGTCGCCGCCAACGTTCACCGCCTCGGCTGCCTTAGGCGTTGTGACGACGGCCTGGATCGTCAGAAAGATCAATCCGGCGAAAATCAGGAGCATCACTGCACTGGCCACGGGCCGGTTGAACGGGTGCCGCTTGGGGTTACGATCCAGAAACGGCAAGCCGAAGAGGCCCACCGCGATTACCAGCCCTAAGGCGACGATGGCCGCGCCCTCAAGCGCGCCCGGGAAGTACTTCAACAGTTGAAAGGCCCACAGAAAATACCATTCGGGCCGCGGAATATAGGAGGAGTCGGTAGGATTCGCCGGCGGCTCGTTGGGCACGCCGACGAAGATCACCAGGCCCAGCAGCAGAATAAACAGAAACAGCGAAGTGACCGCATCCTTACCAATGGAGTGCGGGAAGAACCGCTCGCCGTTTTGTTTTTTCTCTTTATACTTCTTGAGATAGGCTTGTTTGTCGGCTTCGTTCATAGAAACCATCCCTAGCCACGTGGTGCGTACTGCGTGTTGCGTACTGCGTGTTGCGTATTGCGTGGTGCGTCCTGCGCGTCGCTGGATCCATCTCACGCATCACGCAACACGTCTCATTCGTTGCGCTCAGGCGGGTGCGTGATGCCGATGCGGATGATCAGGTACATGTGAACACCGATCAGCCCCAGGACCATGACCGGAATCCACCAGATGTGCAGGCCGTAGAAGCGGGCCAGGGTCACCGCGCCGATCTCCGTGCCCCCGCGCGCGATCTGCATCAACGTTTCACCGACGATCGGAACCGCGCCGATGACGGAGGTGCCTACCGCAGTCGCCCAATAGGACCGCTGGTTCCACGGCAGCAGGTAGCCAGAAAATCCCATCACCAGCACCAGCAGCAGCAGCACACCGCCGGTCAGCCAGGTAATCTCGCGCGGCCACTTGTAGGCGCCAACGAAGAACGCCTTGAGCATATGCAGGAGAATCATCACGATCAGCAGGGTCGCACCCCAATGGTGCATGCCGCGAATCAGCCAGCCAAACGCGACCTCGTTCATAATGTAGTTAATGCTGTCGTAGGCATGGTCGGGCGCCGGCACGTAATAGATGGTTAGCAGCATGCCCGTGATGCCCTGGAGCAGGCACAAGATCATGGTGGCGCTGCCGAAGGTGTAGAACCAGTTAGTCTCCGGCACGGCGCGGTCGAAGATGGTCTTCCAGATCGTGGTCAAGCCAAGTCGCTCGTCCAACCACGCGAAGGCAGAAGGACGCTGGCCCGGTTCAGGAGTAGGAATGTTGGCCACGGTTTACGCCTCCAGGAGGATCGAAATCTGGCCGTTCTCGATCTTGGTCTGAAACTGATCCAGCGGCCTGGGCGGCGGCCCGGCTACAATCCCGCCATCGACGTCGAACAGGCCATCGTGGCACGGGCAAAAGAACCCGTTGCGTTCCTCACTCCAGTTAACCCGACAGCTCAGATGGGGGCAAATATTGGAGAAGACCTTGACATCCTGGCCGTCATGCGTTACTGCGTAGGCCACACCGGTCTGCGTAGACTCGACCCAGCCGTCCTTGATGCCCCGCGAGAAGGGGAAGCCGGTGGGAACGCCTGGCTGCAAAGAACTGACGGGGCCCAGCGTCAGCCACTTCGCCTCATTCTGCTTCTTGATGCCCGGGGAAACCAGATAACCGACCGCTGGCAGCCCAACCAGGAACGCGACAGCGCCGGCAACAGCACCAATGATGCCTGAAAGGAACTTCCGCCGGTCCATCTCTTCGCCGCTTACGACATCTTCATCGGACATCCGGCTAGCCTCCTGATCGTTGAAGAGGATTGCTCCAGACGCTTGAGCAGGGATTGCTGATGTGAACCGTGCAAAGTGCACAGCGAGGAGTACGCACCGATTATACTCAGGCCTTTGTGCTTCGTCAAGCTAATCTTTTGGCAACAACACCAACGCGTTCCAGGCAGGCAGCTTGAATTCACGCCAATGGCCGTTGACCTGGAAACGCCGCCCCGTGAGCGCATCAATCCACTCACCATCATGCGGAAACCCCAAGCCGACGGTATGGGTCACCGAGTCAAAGTTGGCTGCCACCACGGCCACATCACCCTCGCCGTCCCAGCGCTTGTAGCGGATCAGCTTGAAGCGCGCGAAGTCATCACCATAGTATTCAATTGCGTCAGAGCGCAGCGCGGGATGCTCTCGGCGCAGGCTGATCAGTTTCTGCAGAAACTCAAATTGGCCGCGACCTTCCGGCAACGCCAGTTTCTTCCAGTCCAACGGCCAAAAGTCAATGGTGCGAGGGCTATCTTCACCGAACTCCTGGCCGGCCAGCAGCATAGGCACACCCGGCGAGGTAAACAGCACTGCCAGTCCCAGCCGCGCCTTCTGAAGCGCCAGGTGCCAACGGGTCGGGTACCGCGCAACCACTTGTGGAATGTCCGCGGTGATGTGCGCACCCCAGAACTGGACCTCGTGCTCGGGACGGCGCTCGTCATGGCTCACCACGTAGTTGATGACCTGGTCGGCCCGGTCAAACCCCTGGCTGCGGAAGCCGCCCAGGTTGTGCGGCAGGTCCTGCCGCTCCCACTGCCAGGTCTGGAACAGGCAGTTTTCCAGCGTATGATGGAACGCACCGTTCCACACCGCGTCGATTTCGGTCTGCCTCACCAGCTTTGCCGCGGTCTTGGCCGGGTGAGTGCCGTGGATTGGCCAATACTCCCCGATCTGGTAGCAGTCGGGTGCTGCCTCGCGCGCGGCGCGGGCGATGGGCGCAATGCCGGAGAAGGGATCGAAGCCTTCGCGGTGCGGCTGCCAGGGGTCGTACTCGACGCCGCCCAGCCAGTCGAACCGGAAGCCGTCCATATGGTATTCGTCCAGCCAGTAGCGCACGATGTCCTGCATGTACGCCAATGTATACCGGGAGGAGTGATCCCAATCCAGCCCGCCCCAGCCGTTGGCATGGCCGTTGTGGTGATGGTGAAAAAACGGGTTGTGGTCCAGCAGCTCCTGACCCTGTGGGCCAAAGAGGGGCGGATACATCAGATAGTAGGGTTGATCACCCCAGGCGTGGTTGAAGACCAAGTCCAGAATCACGGCGATGCCGCGCTGATGCGCCGCGTCAATCAGCGCTTTCAAGGCATGCGGCCGACCATAGATCCACTTCGGCGCCATGTAGAAGACGGGGTTGTAGCCCCAAGAGCTGTCGCCCGGAAACTCGCTGACCGGCATCAACTCGATGGCATTGATCCCCAGCCGCGCCAGGTGGTCGAGCCGGGTCTGGACGCCAGCAAAGTCGCCAAAGCGCGCGCCGCCACCCCTTTTTTCACCCGCGAAATCGCGCACGCACAGCTCGTAGAGGATCAGGTCGCGCAACGCGGGACGACGCCAGGCTGCATCGTGCCAGGTGTAAGCCGGCTCATCGCCCAGGAATGCCTTCGGGCCTTGGCCATCCCAACGAATCTCGCGGGCGTACGGATCCGCCACGACCACCTGCTTGCCCGTTTCGTCCATGGTAACCAGGAATCGATACTCGGTAGACCCCCGCAGCGGCACAGTAACCCAGAACAAGCCTTTGCCGTCCGTTGTCATGGGCGTGGCGCGCGGGTTCCAGCCGTTGAAATCTCCGATCAAGTGGACAGCGGGCTTGTACGGTGCAGTAAGAAAAAAGGTGGTGGCGCCGGGGCGTTCGAAGTTACGGAACGCGCCTCCTCGGGGCAGCTCGGAAGTAAGTGGCGGCGACGCGAGAAAGACAGGAATTTTCTCAGCGACATCGATGGGCCGTGGCAGCGTCGCCACGGTTGGCAGCGGTGCGGTCAATGACATGCCTCAGGGTGAGGGATAAAAGCAAACGGGTCGGGACAGAGCCCATTAGGAAAGATAATACCATAGGGTGCAGCGGAGTCAAAACTGGAAGCATAGAGGCGAAATGCTTCGCCCAGAGGCTGCTGCACCTCACTTGCAAAATCACCCATGGGGCATGATTAAAGACACTTGACCCTGCCCTGGCATTTCCTACGCGCGGCCGCGTCAGCGACCCACATACGGCAAAGCAACTTCATGCGCCGCAAGACGGTAGCGCTCAAAAAGCAACTGACGCAGACCTTGAGCAATCGTGGGCTCGGAGTTAATCAGGTTCAGGATCTCGTAGGGCGATGATGACTGCAGCAGATATAACTCATCGGCGGCGCGTTCACGCACATGATGGATATACTTGTAGTCGCCGCTGCGGACGGCACGCAAGTCGCCGCGCGGCGCAAGCCCATAAGCCCAATGACCCGGCACGCTTGACCCCTCGACCTCGCTAAACACAGCATGAGGCGGCGCAGCCCGCCCCTCAGCCAACGCGCGGATACTTACCCCATCCAGATCGCCCGGTGTTGCGAGGCCCAGCCAATCCAGGATCGTTGGCAGGATGTCCATGTTCTGCACGGGGGCATCGACAATCACGCCTTTGGGAATTGCGCCGGGGTAGCACATCAGCAAGGGAATCCGCAAGACTTCCTCGAACAGGCCATTGCCGTGCGTCCATTTTCCGTGCTCGCCAAACATGTCGCCGTGATCGGATGTCACGATGACCAACGCATTGTCCAAGAGCCCGCGCGCCTGCAGAGAATCGAGCAGCACATCAAGCGTCGCATCCCAGTACGCAATCTCGCCATCATACAGGGCAATCAGATGCTCGACATCGCGCGGTGAAGGCACGATCCTACCGGCAATCACATCCTCTGCATTCCGGTATACAGCGGGGGTCATGG
This sequence comes from uncultured Anaerolineales bacterium, assembly GCA_964513075.1. Taxonomy (GTDB): domain Bacteria; phylum Chloroflexota; class Anaerolineae; order CG2-30-64-16; family CG2-30-64-16; genus DAOUBP01. The sequence continues at coordinate 53,592 of CAZELR010000013.1, read as the reverse complement.
CGCCGGTGTAGCCCGGATCATAGCGCGTGTCGTACGGCGACGGAGGGTTGTACCACGTATGGGGATCAAAGTAGTAAAGAAAGAGAAACAACGGCTGATTTACCGGCGACCAGGACGCCAGCCAGGAGTGTGCGGCCGCGTTCACGGCACCCGCCAGGCTGTTCCCTTCGAGCACACTCCCGTATGCAACCGAATCATCGTAAACATCAAAACCCTGCCCGAAGCCATGTGGCCCAGCTCGGACAAAAGGCGCAGAGACAAAGCCCGCCGTAGCATAGCCGTTTTGCTTCAGAATCTCGGCCAGGGTAAGCGCACTGGATGGCAGGATCGTGTTATCCCACGTCGCGTTAAGGCGAAACGGCAGTCGTCCGGTCATCAAGGCTGCACCGGCGGGAAAGGTCCAAGGTGATGGGGTTGTGGCCTGGCGGAACAAGACACCTTCGCCGGCAATCCGGCGATCGAGATTGGGCGTCACGCCGCGTGCGTAGCCGTTCGCCGACACGTGGTCGGATCGCAGCGCGTCTGCGACTACAAGCACGATGTTGGGCTTTGCCGCGTTAGCGCGCGGCAGCGTCGGGCCCACAGCACCAACGATGGGCCGATGTTGCAGTGCTGGGGCCAACGCTGCGGTAGCGCTGCTGGCCCCAGCCAACTGCAAAAACCGCCGGCGGGTCATCGCAGGCAAGGGCATCGTCAGTCCCTCACAATCTCTCGATCACCGCTGATGCAAATTCAGACGTCTTGACCTCTTGCGCGCCCTCCATCAGCCGTGCGAAGTCATAGGTGACGATCTTGTCCGCTACGGCCTGGGTGTAGGCTGCTTCCACCGCCCGCGCCGCCTCGCTCCAACCGATGTAATCCAACATCATGACCCCGGAGAGCAGCAGGCTGCCGGGATTCACCTTATCCAGGTTGGCGTACTTCGGCGCGGTGCCGTGGGTAGCCTCGAACACGGCCATGGTATCGCCGATGTTGGCGCCGGGCGCGATGCCTACACCGCCCACCTCAGCCGCCACTGCGTCGCTCAGGTAGTCACCGTTAAGATTCGGCGTGGCAATCACGTCATACTCGGCCGGCCGCAGCAGCATCTGTTGGAACATGATATCCGCGATGCGGTCCTTCACCAGCAACTTACCCGCAGGAATCGTCCCGCCGAACTCATCCCAAAGCTGCGCTTCCGTGATGGTGACCTCACCGAACTCCTGTTTGGCGACCTCATAGCCCCACTGCATGAACGCGCCCTCGGTAAACTTTTGGATGTTGCCCTTGTGCACGAAGGTCACGCTCTTGCGGCCGTGCTCCAGCGCATAGATGAACGCCTTGCGAACCAACCGCTTGGTGCCGAACTCGCTGATCGGTTTGATGCCGATGCCGGAGTTAGCGAAAAACTTAGCGCCCATCTCTTCCTTCAGGAACTTCTCGACCTTGGCCGCCTCGGGCGAACCAGACTTGTACTCAACGCCCGCGTAAACGTCCTCGGTGTTCTCGCGGAAGATCACCACATCCACCTGATCAGGCCGGCGCAGCGGGCTGGGCACCCCAGGGAACCAGCGGACCGGGCGGACGCAGGCGTAGAGGTCCAGGTCCTTGCGCAGCGCCACATTGAGGCTGCGGAAGCCGCCACCCACCGGTGTCGTCAACGGTCCCTTGATGCCCACCTGGAACTCGCGGATCGCATTGAGGCTCTCGGCCGGGAAGTAGTCGCCGCCATACAGGCCGGCCGCCTTTTCGCCCGCGTAGATCTCCATCCACGAGACTTTACGCTGCCCGCCATACACCTTTGCGACGGCCGCGTCCCAAATGCGCTTGGAGGCCTTCATGATGTCCGGCCCGATCCCGTCCCCTTCGATCCACAGCAGGATCGGATGATCCGGCACGGTCAGCTTGCCCTCGCGCACCGTGATGCGCTCGCCCTCGGTTGGAACAGTGATTATTGTGTATGCCATGACTTTGACCTCAAGTTAGTTTACGCGATAACAGGTATTGCGTATTGCGTATTGCGTTTCGCATCGCGTTTCGCGCACCACGCATTACGCCTTCATCATGTGTCGCAGCACCGTGTGCAAGATACCACCATTTTGATAATAGACGACCTCTACCGGCGTGTCAACGCGCGACCGGACCTGGAATTCCTTGACATTGCCATCTGCGTCAGTTGCGCGCACCGTCAACACCTGTTTGGGCGCCATCTGCCACTCACCATTCGCTGATTCACCGATGATATCAAACGTCTCGAACCCGGTCAGCCCCAGGCTGTCAGCATTCTGACCCGGCATAAACACCAACGGCAGGATGCCCATGCCCACCAGGTTGCTGCGGTGGATGCGCTCGAAGCTCTCAGCAATGACCGCCTTGACACCCTGCAGGAACGGTCCCTTGGCCGCCCAATCCCGGCTCGAACCGGTGCCGTACTCCTTACCCGCGAGGATGATCGTCGGGACGCCGGCCGCCACATACTTCATGGCCGCGTCATAAATCGACAAGATCGTTGATGCGTATTGCGTGGTGCGTGGTGCGTGGTGTGCGTCACCTGACTCCTGACCCCTGACAACTGACTCCTGAAATGTCGTATACCCACCCTCGACTCCCGGCACCAACTTGTTCTTGATACGAATATTCGCGAAGGTGCCGCGCATCATCACCTCATGATTGCCGCGGCGGGTGCCATACTGGTTGAAGTCGATTTCCGGCACGCCGCGCTCCAGGAGGTATTGCCCGGCCGGGCTCTTGGTCGCGATAGACCCTGCAGGGGAGATATGATCGGTGGTGACGCTATCGCCGAGCACCGCCAACACTTTCGCGCCCAGGATATCTCCGCGCGGTGCGGGCTCGGGCGCCAGATCCACGAAGTAGGGCGGCTCCTGGATGTAGGTGCTGGCCGGGTCGAAGCGGTAAGCGGCCTCCTGCGGCACAGCTACTGCATTCCACATCGGATTGCCGGTGAACACGTCGGCGTACTGTTGACGGTACATTGCAGCGTTCAGACTGGACGCGATAGCGGCTTTTATTTCGTCCTGGCTGGGCCAGATATCAACGAGGTAAACCGGCGTCCCGTCCTGGCCCATACCGACCGGCTCCTGGCTCAAGTCGATGTCGACTGTGCCAGCCAGGGCGTAGGCCACCACCAGCGGAGGGCTGGCCAGGTAATTGGCCTTGACCAACGGATGGACGCGGCCCTCGAAATTGCGGTTGCCCGAAATCACAGCAGCAACCACCAAGTCTTCCGCTTGAATCGCCGCGGCGACCTCTACCGGCAGCGGGCCGGAGTTTCCGATACACGTGGTGCAGCCGTAACCGACCGTATAGAAGCCGACCTGCTCCAGGTAGGGAGTCAGTCCGGCAGCATCCAAGTAACTTGTCACCACCTTGGAACCGGGCGCCAGGCTAGTCTTAACCCAGGGCTTAGCGGCCAAGCCTCGCTCAACGGCCTTCTTGGCCAGCAGCCCCGCGGCCACCATGACACTGGGATTGCTGGTGTTGGTGCAAGAGGTAATGGCGGCGATGACGACCGAGCCATGACGAAGGACGTCCGTCAACTCTCGTTCGTCGTCCGTCATTCGTCGTTCGTCAGCGTCGGGAAATGCCTTGCGAAAACTCGCTTTCACACCGCCGGCCAGGGTGACGCGGTCCTGGGGGCGCTTGGGACCAGCGAGGCTGGGCACAACTGTTGACATGTCGAGTTCGAGCGTGTCGGTGAAGATGGGGTCGGGCATTTCATCTGTGCGGAAGAGGCCCTGGGCCTTGCTGTAACGTTCGACCAAATCCACCAGTTCAGCCGGCCGGCCGGAGAGCGCCAGGTATCTGAGCGTCTCGCCGTCCACGGGGAAGAAGCCCATGGTTGCGCCATACTCGGGCGCCATATTGGCAATGGTAGCTCGGTCGGGCAGGCTCAGCTTGCCCACGCCCGGCCCGAAGAACTCCACGAACTTATCCACTACACCCCGCGCCCGCAACATCTGAGTCACCGTGAGCACCAGATCGGTGGCCGTAGCGCCCTCCGGCAGGACGCCGGTCAGCCGAAAGCCGATTACCTGAGGAGTGAGCATGTAAATGGGCTGCCCCAGCATCACTGCCTCAGCCTCGATGCCGCCCACGCCCCAGCCCAGGACGCCCAAGCCGTTGATCATGGTGGTATGGCTGTCGGTGCCGACGACAGTGTCGGGGTAGGCTAAGTGTTGCGTGCTGCGTGCTACGTGCTGCATAGTACGTGAAGCGGCTTCTGGCCTCTGTTGAACGACGTTCGCCAAATACTCCAGGTTCACCTGGTGCACGATGCCGGTGGCCGGAGGCACGACGCGGAAGTTGGCAAAGGCGTTCTGGCCCCACTTGAGGAACTCGTAACGCTCGCGGTTGCGCTCAAACTCTCGCTCAGCGTTGTAAAACAGCGCGTTTGCGGACCCAAAGTCATCGACCAGCACCGAATGGTCGATGACCAGATCCACCGGGATCAGCGGATTAACGCGCGTCGGGTCGCCGCCGGCTCGAGCCATGGCCGAACGCATCGCAGCAAGATCGACCACAGCGGGCACGCCGGTGAAATCCTGCATAACCACGCGCGCCGGCTTAAACGGCAATTCCAGCGGCGCCGGGTTTGCCGCGTCCCATGCCGCGAGGCGGCGGACATCTTCTTCGGTGACCGCAAACCCATCCACCTGGCGCAGCAGCGCCTCCAGGAGCACCTTGATCGAGAAAGGCAGGCGGGAGATCCGACCCAAGCCGGCCTCCTCGAGGGCGGCAAGGCGGTAGTATACGGTCGGTTCGCCCGCGCCAGCAAGACGAGTGCGGGCGTTGAACGGGTCGTGAATCATCTCAGACATAGGGCTCACTCCTGGCAGCAGACTACAGATAAGATTACTGGATGATTATACCCGTCATCACAAGGAGTGTCAATTTGTGCATCGTTAGACCGATGCTTGAGCGATAATCGAATTGACAGGCATCTTAAGTGGTGATATGATATAGATCATATTCTGCCAGGAAATTTCACCTATTGCGTGCACTTGGAGGCAACATGTCTCGCATCGATATGATTTTTGAAGGCGGCGGAGCCAAAGGCATGGTCTTCGTCGGCGCGCTGCAAGAGCTGTTCCGGGACGAGACTCGGACGCACGGCCGTTTGCTCGGCACATCCGCCGGAGCGATCACTGCGGTGACGCTCGCCGCCGGGTACACGCCCGATGAGATGCTGGCCGCGCTGGCCGAGAAGGACAGCCAAGGCAAGCCGGTCTTCGAGAGCTTCCTGGGCAATCCGGCGCGCTTCGATAAGGACTCAGTGCGCCACAGCGCCATCCGTAAGCTGCTGGCCGACCTGAACTTGCCCTTCGTGCCTGACTTTGCCGAGGAAAAGCTCGATAACTGGATCGCGGACCAGCTAGCTGAGAGCGCCATCGGGCAACACCTCTTCTCATTCATTGAACGCGGGGGCTGGTATTCTGCGGATCCCTTTGTGACCTGGCTGGAGCAGATGCTCAACAGCGGCAGCGTAAACGGCGAGCCGCGGCATTTCGGCGGGCTCACGCTTCGGGAATTCTTCAATGCGACCCAAACCGAGTTAACGTTGGTAGCGGCGGACACTACGGACGCACGGCCACTGCTGCTCAACCATCGCACCGCGCCCGACTGCCCGGTCGTGTGGGCGGCCCGCATGTCCATGAGCGTGCCGCTGCTCTGGCAAGAGGTAGAGTGGCGCAAAGAATGGGGACCCTACTTCGCCTGGAACGCCGAACAGGAGCGCCTGACAGCAAGCGATGTGACGGGTCACGTGATCGTGGACGGCGGTTTGCTCTCCAACTTCCCGATCTCGCTCTTCCTGGCCGATCGCGCCGATGTGGCGGCGGTGGTTGGGCCGGTGCACGATAAGAACGTCTTGGGGCTGTTGATCGATGAGACAATACCTGTACCGATGCAAGCAAGGCTCGGCGCCGGGCGCGGTTTGGCCATCGGGGAGTTGCGCACCTTCAATCGCCTGCACCGGTTGATGAACACGGCCACCATGGCGCACGATAACATGGCCATCGCGGTATTTGCCAAGCACGTTGTGCGGCTACCGGCCGGCGGCTACGGCACTACTCAATTTGACATGACTGACGCTGAGCGAGAGGATTTGGTGGAGGCAGGACGGCAAGCCATGCGCGCCTTTCTGGCAAAGCAGACGGTGCTGGAAGGCACCCGTGGGCTGACCGGCGCCGATGACTTCTCGGCATCCGATGCAGCCCGCTCGCTGGCCAATGAGGCAGCGTCCACTATTCTGCAGCGCTAAAGGAGAGATTCCCGTGACTGATCCCCGTGCAGAAAATTGTCGCGACTTCGTTGTCGACGCCCAAAACATGATCATCGGCGTCAAATTGGAATATCTGCCTGCGCCCGGAACCAAATATGAATTAATCAAGGCCGAGCTGATCGACGAAACAGCAGCCCAAGGGCAAACCGTCGCCAGTGTGCACGTACTGGATGCGACCGGCCTACCGCAGCAGGTCCACTGCTACATGGGCTGGCCGTGGCAAAACTGGCAGTATCCCCGCCGCTTTGAGAACACGGGACTGCCCGGCAACCCCAACTACCCCTACCAGCATATGATCACGAACAAGTATAATCCGTCCGGGCAAGGTCCACTGGCGATCTTTGTCGGCGATCGAGATGGCAACGTATTGAGCGATGTGATCGGTGGGTTGGGGCTGCCCGCGGGACGGCACGTGTGCTATCACCTGGTGTTCCGTGAGCGATCAGCCCAACCGAAGCCAGAATCAGAACCCAAACCAGAGCCGGAGCCAGGGCCAGACAACGGCGAACTAAAAAAGAAAGTCGCCGAATTGGCCGCCCAATTGGCGCGGGTCGAGGCCAAACTGGATCGGCTCTCGCAACATCTGGGCGCGGGAGGATAAGTTTCGGGCTAGGTGCGCCGCAGGGTGCGCCGCACCATCCAGGCTGCCAGCGCTAACAACATCAGCCCGGTACCATCGAAGGCGATGAAGCGCATTACACTCGCGGCCGCGACAGGGTGCGCGTCGCCCAGCGACCAGCGTATCGCGCTCTCTCCGATCACGCCGATGGCCTGCATGGCAAGCGCCTCATAGAGCGAAATCCGGCGCCGGATCGGATGCCACAGCGCGACGGCATAGGGCACGTTCCACATCAGGAACAGCACACCCATCCCGCGGACCATGGCCTGGCCCGCGGCGCCGCTCAGCTCGAACCCGGCAGCGTAGCCGGCGGGCGCGACCAGGAACGCAAGCGCGGCCTGAACGTTCCATGCCAGCACCAGGCCGATAAGCCCGCGCACGAGCCAGAGAACTGCACGAGGACTACGAAGTTCTGCGATACGCATTAGATCCTCAAAATCCTGCTTGACAAAGCACCGGGATGCTGGTATCGTTGATGTTGATGCTGCTATACGAAGAAAAAAACGGCGCTTACAGCGGCGCCAGCGAGCGGGAGGTGCCTCATGTCCACCGAACAACTCGATCTCTTTGCCAACCAGAAACCGGACCCCGACCCGACAGACACGCAAGTCCGGCCCATGGCCTCTGCACCGGTCGACCTGAAGCCGGACGCCACGTTGGCCGCGGCGACCCATGCCTTTCACGGCCACATGACTCGCCAGGGCTTCTCCGAGAACACCATTAAGGCGTTCCAGGCCGATTTACGCCTTTTCAGCAAGTATACCGGAGCCAGCCACGCGATTTGTGACATCAGCCAGGCCCACCTGGAGCAATTCATGGCGTGGCTGCGAGGCGATCGCGGGGTTCCGTGCAGCCCCAAGTCCTATGCACGACGGCTCACCACCCTGAAAGTGTTTTTCGGGTGGCTGACCGATGCCGGCGTGTTGACAACCGATCCGGCCGCGCCGCTGCCGCATGAACAACCCACTACGCCACTCCCCACAGTGCTCTATGATGGAGAGGTGAACGACCTACTGCGCGTGACCCGAGACCTGCTGTGGGCAGCAAAGCCGGATGCTCGTCCCTACCTCTTGGTAACGCTGCTGCTGCAGACGGGCATCAAAAAAGGCGAGTGCGTGGAGATCAAGCTGGAACATATCGACTTTTCCAGTCCCCAGGCGCCGGTGCTCTATGTGCGCTATGCGGATCCGCGCAAGACGTTAAAGGAGCGCAAACTGGCGTTAGGCCCCAACTTTACGCCGGTCTACCGCCAATACGTCCGCGAGTATAAACCCAAGGAGTATCTGTTCGAATGCACCGCTCGCAACCTGGAATATGTGTTGGAGGATGCGGCGGCCCTGGCCGGCATCAAGGGTGGGGCATCATTCGAGCAGTTGCGCTGGACGTGCGCGGTGCGGGACTACCGCAACGGCATGGCGGCCGATCAATTACGCGAGAAAATGGGGCTCTCGTACATCACCTGGCGCGACTCGCTCCCCAAGATCCAAAAACTCGCGCGGCCCGCGCTTTGATGCTAGCCACCCGTACTGCCCAACGGTAACAACTGCCGGATCAACGCCTGATATTGTTCGTTAGCGTCCAGGTAGGCGCCAGCCCAGCCGCCCACAGCGTAGAGCCGCTGCTGGAACGCCACCAGGCCCAAATTGCGCCACTGCCCCACCATCGGGGTGCCGATGTACGACCACGCGTCCAACTTTGCATCGTACTGTTCATTGTAGGCCAGCGTTGTGCGCCAACCACCGCCGATGGCATATAGGCGCATTCCTACTACCGCCAGCCCGTGTCCCGCACGCGGTTGATTCAGTGCTGCGCGCAATCGCCACGCGCTCTCCAACCCACCCTGAGCATTGGGATCATAGGCCAGTACTTCAGTCAGCTCCTGCTTGCCATCATAGCCGCCCACCACATACAGCTTCTGACCCAACGCAGCAGCAGCCAAAAATCCACGCGGCGTGGGCAGCGGCGTCCCCAGGCTCCACCGATCGGCAGTCGGGTCATAAATGTGCGTCTCAGCGCGGTACTTTTCACCATCCCACCCGCCAAAAAGATACAACTTGCCATCGAGAGCGGCCAGGCCATAGGCTGCGATAGGCACGGGAAGGAGGGCACTGAGTGTCCAGGTATCCGCCTGCGGGTCGTAGACCTCCAACACGTTCGTCACGCCGCCGGTAATCGTCGTGCCGCCCGGCACGTAAATGCGGCCGCCAAGCAGGACCGCGGACACGTTGGAAACGGCAGTCAGCTTGCGCGCGCCAGACAACCAACCATTCGTCTGGGGATCGTAGATATTCACGTTTCCGGTGACGCCATCCACCGTCTCACCGCCGATGGCGTAGATACGCCGGGCATCGGCCGCCAGCGCGAGCCGGCTGCAAGCCACAGGCAACACTGCGCCGGCGCTCCACCGAGCCACCTCGGATCGCGCGGCCACTGCCATCTGTGGTTGGCCCGCATCGCTAAAGACAGTAGCGGGTGCAGTCTGGCTGTGCTGCCGCCACCAGGCGGGCGCCAACGCGGCTGACACGACGACGATCAGTGCGGCCAGCATATAGACGCGCTGCCAGCGCGCCAAGGGCGGTCGTTCCGGCGCAGTGGGCAGGCTCACGACTACCGGCGGAGATGCGGCCACGGCCTGGCTCAACACGCCTGTTTCGCTGAGCAACGCTGCACTACCGACCGGCACCAGGCCGCGACGGACGGCTTCCATGGTGGCCTCGGTGCGCGACTGCACAGCGAGCTTCTCAAAGATGTTGCGCAGGTGCACCTTGACCGTATTGGGGCTGATCACCAGCGCGCGCGCAATCTGCTGATTGGTTGCGCCTGTCGCCACCAATTTCAGCACCTCGATTTCCCGCTCACTAAGGGACCCCAATTCATTCATAGAATCAGCGAATCAGCGAATCAGCGAATCAGCGAATGCACATCGCCATTCGCTGATTCGCTCCTCATCCCTACGCCCACTTCACCAGGCACGACGCAAAAGGATTGGGCAGGTAACGGTGGTTTGGCCGGACCCGCACGCCGTAGGCAAAAACGCCGCTCTCCGTGATATCGAAGCCCACTTCGAAACGATGTTCGCCCCCCGCACCTGACGTCCGGCGCATCGGCAAGACTACAGCATCCGCCAGTTCGTCTCCGCGCAGATGGCCGCAGACAAGCTCCACCGCCAGGTCGTCGGGGCTGAGAGCACCTGAGCGAAGAACGGCCTCCACCTTCAGCGGCTTGCCAATGGTCATCTCCCCATGCGCCGGTCCTGATGCCGACAGCACAACTTGCGGCCACGCAGCGCGCACGCGCGCCTCCCACGCGGCAAGTTCCTGAGCCCCTGCAAACTGGCCTGCCCCCACCTGCCCGCCCAACACACCCGCAGGCAGATAGAACTTCGCCACATACTCTTTCAACATCCGGTCAAAGCTATAATCAGGCGCAACAGTCATAATCGTCGCGCGCATGATCCTCAGCCAGTCCGTCGGGATGCCGCGCTCATCGCGGCGGTAGTATTGAGGAACAATCTCAGTTTCAAGCGTGGCGTAAAGGGATAACGCGTCCGCCTCGTCCTGAGCTGCCTCGTTAGAATACTCCCGCTCCGCGCCGATTGCCCAACCATTTGCACCATCAAAGCCTTCGCTCCACCAGCCGTCCAAGACACTGAAGTTGGGCACGCCGTTCAGACCGGCTTTCTCACCGCTGGTGCCGCTAGCCTCCAGCGGCCGTCGCGGGTTGTTCAGCCACACATCAACACCCGCAACCAAATGGCGAGCGATATTCGCATCGTAATCCTCAACAAACAGGACCTTGCCCGCGAAATCAGGCTGCCGGCTGAGCTGGTAAATCTGCTGGATAAACGCCTTGCCCGGCTCGTCGGCCGGATGTGCTTTACCGGCGAAGATGATCTGCACAGGGCGCTGCGGGTCGTTCAACACGCGCTTAAGCCGCTCCTGATCGCGAAAGAGCAGCGTTGCTCGTTTGTAAGTAGCAAAACGCCGCGCAAAACCGATAGTCAATGCCTGCGGGTTCAGCGCCAAGGCGGCAGCGTTGACCTCAACCGGTGATGCAGCCACGCGCAGCAGTTGCGCAGCAATACGTTCTCGCACCAGGTCGATCATCGCGGCCTTTGCATGGTTGTGCTGCGCCCAGAGCATCTCGTCGGGGATATCCGCCACCTTGGCCCAAGTCGCACGATCATCGATGGCATCGCGCCAGGTCGGGCCCAGGTAGCGGTCCAGCAGCGCGGTGAGCTCAGGGTGCACCCACGAATCGGTATGCACGCCGTTGGTCACATGGCTGATAGGGATTTCCGGCTCCGGCACCTCAGGCCAGAGGCTGCGCCACATGCGGCGGGAGACCTCGCCGTGCAACCGGCTGACACCATTGGCCAAGCCCGCGGTGCGCAGCGCCAACACCGTCATGCTGAATTGCGGTCCCCAGGCATTGTCGAACCGTCCCAAATCCAGGAAACGCTCGCGGTTAAGCCCCATGCCGCCCCAGAAGGAGCCGAAGAAACGATCCATCATGTCAAAGGGGAAGGAATCGTTGCCAGCCGGCACGGGCGTGTGAGTTGTAAACAACGCATCGGAACGCACAGCCCACAAAGCCGCGTCAAACGTCAGTCCGTGCTCCTGTACGAGTTCACGGACACGCTCCAATTGCAGAAACGCGGCATGGCCCTCGTTCATGTGCCACACCGTGGGCTGCACCCCCAACGCACGCAGCGCCCGCACACCACCGATGCCCAGCACCACCTCTTGCGAGATACGCATCTGCTGGTCGCCGCCGTACAGCCGGGCAGACAGCTCCCGATCGCCCGGGGCGTTCTGTTCCACATCGGTATCCATCAGGAAGATCGGCACCCGCCCCACCTGGATGCGCCAAACCTTGGCGTAGACGCGGCGGCCCGGCAGCTCCACATGAATGACTACCTGCTCTCCGCCCGCTCCCAACGCCGGGGTAGCCGGCACCTCAGCAAAGTTCAACTTCTCGTAGATCGCTTGTTGGTGACCGTTGGCATCGATACGCTGTTGGAAGTAGCCCTGGGGATAGAGGAAGCCCACGCCCACAAACGGCAGATCCAGGTCGCTGGCCGTCTTGCAGTGGTCGCCGGCCAGAATACCAAGACCGCCCGAATAGATTGGCAGGCTCTCGTGCAGACCAAACTCCGCCGAAAAATAGGCGATGGTTCGTCCACGCAGGTCGTCATGCTCCCGCGCGTACCAGGTGCGCTTAGGACCTGGGTGCATATACTCATCGAATGCGGCCATGACCGCTGCATAGCGGGCCAGGTATTCAGGGTTTTGTGCAACCTGGGCCAGCCGGCGCTGGCTGACCAGCCGCAAGAACTTAGCGGGGTTGTGATTTACCCGCTTCCACAATGCCGGATCAATTTCCTGATATAATGCCTGTGCCTCAGGGCGCCAAACCCACCACAGGTTATATGCCAGCTCAGTCAGGCGGGCAATCGTCTTATCGGGCGCGGGGTAAACCGCAACGTGCCCTAATGTTTTCACAGTGTCTCCTCCAGAATGTACATGGATCAATACCATCTTGTCTGCCATTTTAGGAGAAGACGCCGCGTCTGTCCAATCTGTTGCCTGCGTGGTAAAATAGACCCCGATACCAGCCGTAGAGAGCCAATATGCCCAGCAAGCCAGCGCATCAGGCAGCAGCGCAGAAACCAGAACCGACTGGCCGCTATCTGTTGTTCTTCAAGCCGTACGACGTTCTGTGCAGCTTCGACGATCCCGATGGCCGCCCTACCTTGGCGGATTATGTGCCTGTGCCAGGCGTCGACGTGGCCGGACGGTTGGATCGTGACAGTGAAGGTCTGATGCTGCTCACCAACGACGGCCAACTGGCGCATCGGTTAACCCATCCCAGCTTCAAGCTACCCAAGATCTACTTCGTCCAGGTGGAAAACACGCCGACTGCCGAAACAGTGAACACACTGTGCAGCGGCTTATCAGTGCAGGGCGAGCGGATGGCGGCAGACGAAGTCGAATTCTTGGCAACCGAGCCCGACTTGCCGCCGCGCGGCGTCCCTATCCGTGACCAGCCAACCATTCCTACAGCCTGGCTGCGCATCGTGTTGCGCGAAGGCAAGAAGCGGCAAATCCGTCATCTGACCGCGGCAGCCGGTCATCCCACCCTGCGTCTGGTGCGGGTTGCCATCGGCCCGTTGACGCTGCGTGGGTTACAACCCGGCCAGTGGCGCGATCTGACCGATGCCGAATTAAACGCCTTGAAAGGAGCCCTCGATCGTGGAAGAGTTGACGCTCAACGAGATGCAAGATCGGATGGCCGCGGGGAAACTCACAGCCCGCCAGTTAACCGAAGCCTACCTGGCCCGCATCCGGGAGATCGATCAGGCCGGTCCATGCCTCAACAGCGTAATCGAGATCAACCCGGACGCGCTGGAAATCGCTGACGCACTTGACCACGAACGAGAGCTAGGCACGACACGGGGCCCACTGCACGGCGTTCCACTCCTGCTGAAGGACAACATCGCTACGGCCGATCGGATGCAGACCAGCGCCGGCTCACTGGCACTGGTTGGCTCCTACGTGGCTCAGGACGCGACCATCGCGACCCGGCTGCGCGCGGCCGGCGCGATCGTCCTGGGCAAAACCAACCTCAGCGAGTGGGCCAACTTCCGCTCGTCACACTCGGTCAGCGGATGGAGCAGCCGCGGCGGACAGACGCGCAACCCGTACGCGCTGGATCGCTCCCCCTGCGGCTCCAGTTCCGGCTCAGCCGTGGCGGTAGCCGCGGACCTGTGCGCGGCGGCGGTAGGCACCGAGACCGATGGGTCCATCATCTGCCCGTCGCAAATCTGCGGCATTGTGGGCATCAAGCCAACCCTGGGCCTGGTGAGCCGGGCCGGCATCGTTCCGATTGCACACAGCCAGGACACTGCAGGCCCTATGGCGCGCACCGTGGCCGACGCTGCGCTGCTGTTGGCTGCGCTGGCGGGCCCTGACTCGCGCGATGCGATCACGCTAGATAGCGGGCAGAAGTGGGCAGAGACGGACGGCGCAGCCGTTCTTCGCCTGCTAGACAGAGGCGGCTTGCAGGGTGCACGCATCGGCGTGGCGCGCACCCTGGGTGACTTTCTCCCGCGCGTGAACGCGATCTTCGAGGAAAGCCTGGCCGCGCTGCGCGACCTGGGCGCGGAGATCGTCGATCCTGCAAACATCGCGACCGCCAAACAACTCAGCGAAACCGAGTTCGAAGTGCTGCTATACGAGTTCAAGGCAGACCTGGACGCGTACCTGGCCGCCCTCGGCCCCGGTGCAGCGGTGCGCTCGCTGGCCGACGTCATCGCGTTCAACGAAGCCCATCGCGGGAAAGTGATGCCCACCTTCGGCCAGGAGATCATGCTGAAGGCGCAGGAGAAGGGACCGCTGACCGAGGAGAAGTACCTTGCGGCGCTGGCGGCCAACCACCGGCTGGCGCGGGATGAAGGGATCGACGCGACGCTGCGCGAGCACAGCCTCGATGCCATCGTCGCGCCCTCGGGCGACCCGGCCTGGCCAATCGACCACGTATGTGGCGATCCGAACGGCGAAGGCAGCTCGACCCTGGCAGCGGTAGCCGGCTACCCGAGCATTACGGTGCCCGCAGGGTATGTTTGGGGGCTGCCGGTGGGGATTTCGTTCATTGGCGCGGCGTGGAACGAGTCCAAACTCATCCGGTTCGCGTATGCGTTCGAGCAGGGGACCCGGATCCGGCGGCCGCCTCAATTCCAGGCTACCATCAACCCAAAAGTCTAAAGGATGAACACTAGCTGAGTCGCGGAGGCGCCCATGCCCGAACTGCCCGACCTTGAGATCATTATCCGCCGCCTGGCCCCGCGGCTGGCGGGCACCGCTATCACAGAGGCGCGGGTGCACCGGCCCACCGTGCTGCGCAACTTGCTGGGCGGCGATATGGCGCCGCGCCTGGTAGGCCGTCGCTTCGCCCAGGTCAGCCGTCGCGGCAAATTCCTGTTGTTGCCATTGACAGATGGCCCCACCCTGGTGATCAACCCCATGCTGGCCGGCCGCCTGCGCTATGGCCAGCCGCTGCCACGCGACCGCGCGCGCGACGCCCTCATCCTGCAATTGGAGGATGGCCACGAGTTGCGCTATCACGACGCGGTCGATATGGGTAAGGTTTACCTCACTAACGACCTGGCCCAGGTGCCCACTTACGCCGAGCAAGGACCGGACGCGGACGACCCTGCTCTGACGCTGGAGGTCTTTCGCGAACGATTACGCAAGCATCATGGCGAGATCAAGGGAATTCTGACCAATCAGGCCTTCGTGGCCGGCATCGGCAACGCGTACGCGGACGAAATCTGCTGGGCCGCGGGCCTCTATCCCTTCAGGCGCCGCGCCAGCCTCTCCAGCGACGATGTCGCGCGGCTTTACCGGGTCATGGGCGCGGTGCTGGAGAAGGCGATCGCGGCGTTGGAGGAACGCGTGGGCGATGCGGCGGCATACATACCGATCGATGTGGAAATCCGGGATTTTCTGGCGGTCCACGGCAAGCCCGGCGAACCATGCCCGCGCTGCGGGAGTCCGATCAGTGAAGTCACGCGCGAGCGCCGGTCAACGAACTTCTGCCGCTCGTGTCAGCCAGGGCTGCTGGTGGGCAATGACTGAATCAAGTAGAAAGTGAGCTGCAAGCACGGCGGTGTATCTATCCAGCAATCTTCTGTCTGCGCAGGCGCAGGCTGTTGCTAACCACGAAAACGCTGCTGAACGCCATCGCGCCCGCGGCAAGCATCGGGGTCAGATAGCCCAACGCAGCCGCCGGAATCAGGATGATGTTATAGAAGAAAGCCCAAAACAGGTTCTGTTTGATCGTTCGCAAAGTCTTGCGCGAGAGTGAAATGGCGCGCGCAACCCCGCGCAGATCGCCGCTAATGAGGGTGATCGGCGCGGCAGCCATCGCCACATCGGTGCCCGTGCCGATCGCCAGGCCAACATCCGCCTGTGCCAGGGCCGGCGCATCGTTCACGCCATCCCCAACCATCGCCACGACGGATTTCTGATTTTCGATTTGCGATTTACGAATGAGGATCCCTGAACTTTCAGATCGCAAATCCTGCAGCGCCTTTACCTGAGCGGCCTTCTCGCCTGGCAGCACCTCGGCCAGCACCGTATCGACGCCCACCTGGCTGGCGACGGCTTCGGCTGTGCGGCGGTTGTCGCCGGTGATCATGACAACGCGCAGCCCCATGCGCTGCAGCTCGGCGATCGCTTCACGTGAGCCGTCCTTGACCGTATCTGCGACAGCGATCACCCCACGCACGACGCCATCCACCGCCACCAGCATGGCGGTCTTCGCCTCATTTTCTAACCGTTCAACCGAAGCTTCCAAACCATTCAGCGCGTAGCCATGCGCATCCATCATACGCCGGTTGCCCACGACGAAACGTTGGCCAGCCACTTCAGCCTCCACCCCCAGGCCGGCCTCGGCCCGAAAGCCCTGCGGCTCCGCGAGGGTCAGGCTGCGGTTGGTCGCCTCCGCCCAGATCGCTTCGCCAAGAGGATGCTCGCTGCCTTTTTCTACGGAGGCTGCACCGCGCAGCAATTCGTCCGCCGCGATCTGCCCGTCGGTCACGACATCCGTTACTGCAGGCTGACCCTTCGTGATCGTCCCCGTCTTGTCGAGCACCACCACGCTCACTTTGCCCGCGCGCTCCAACGCTTCGGAGGTGCGGAACAGGATACCCAGCTCGGCGCCTTTGCCTGTACCCACCATGACGGCGGTCGGCGTGGCGAGCCCCATGGCACACGGGCAGGCGATGACCAACACCGCGACCATATTGATGAGGGCACGCGTGAACGCATTTATATCCGCGTTGACCGCCAGCGGCGGGCCGAAGAAGTACCAGCCTGCAAAGGTGATTACGGCTAGCGCGATAACCGCAGGCACAAAAACTGCCGAAACTTGATCGGCCAGCTTCTGGATCGGCGCCTTGCTGCCCTGAGCTTCCTCCACCAGGCGGACGATCTGCGCCAGCGCTGTCTCCCGACCAACTTTGGTGGCCTCAAACTTCAACAGGCCCAGCCTATTAAGTGTAGCGCCGATCACGGGTGCACCCGGTCCTTTCTCAACCGGCAGCGACTCGCCGGTGAGCATCGATTCATCCACCGCCGAGCGCCCCTCGATGATCACGCCGTCGACCGGGATCTTCTCGCCCGGCCGCACCAGGACCACGTCGCCAACCTTGACATCGTCGGTCGGGACTTCCAACTCCTGCCCCGCGCGCATAACGCGTGCCGTTGCGGCGCGCAACCCCATCAGCTTCTTGATCGCTTCGCTTGTACGTCCCTTGGCGCGCGCCTCCAGGAGCTTGCCCAGCTTGATGAGCGTGATGATCACTGCCGCGGTCTCGAAGTAAACGTGTCCGCCCAGCCAGCCGAAGGTAACGGGCAGGCTGTAGAAATACGCGGCAGAGGATCCCAACGCGATCAGCACGTCCATGTTGGCAGAGCGGTTGCGCAGTGCTTTGAACGCACCGATATAGTACTGCAAACCGACATAGAACTGCACCGGGGTCGCCAGCGCCAGCAGGACCCAGTTGAACCACGGCTTAGCCTCGCGCATTCCACCGATGTGGGCCGCGGCGCCTGGGTTGTAGACGAACGCAGGCAACAGGCCGGCATCCTTGCCCATGGAAAAGAGGAAGAGCGGTATAGTAAACACCAGGCCGATGATCAGCAGGCGGCGCTGGGTGTCGATTTCACGCTGACGAGCCACCGCCTCCGCATCTTCCACATCTCCGCCCAACTCAAGCGCCTCAAAACCAGCCGCAATGACCGCGCGACGGATCTCCGCCTGGCTGACGATCGTCGGAACGTAGCGGACACGCGCCTTTTCGGCTGCGTAAGTGACCTGAGCGTCAAGCACGCCTTCAAGCTTGCGCAGCGCGTTTTCCAAGCGTCGAGCGTCGACGTCGTCGGCCAGCCGCTTGATGGCCAGGTTCGCCTCGCCGGTCGCTACACCGTACCCTGCGCGCTCGACCCGCACGATGAGGTCAGTCAGCCCCAGCCGGGCAGGGTCAAAATCCACTAAGGCGCGCTCGGACGACAGATTGACGGACGCAGCCTGAACGCCATCCAGCTTCTTCAGATTGCGCTCCACCGTGGCAACACAGTTCGCGCATGTCATACCGGTAACGGGCAATGTCAGTTGTTTCAACTCAGCAGCGCTCCCCTTACATACATGCTGCAAGGACACCCTAAACGATTATCGCACAAAACGACCCAATTGCAATCCATTTGCACTATATCATAGACACGTCGGATGCTGCGTGAGCATACATCCCATCATTTTGTGCTATCATATGAGAATCCATTATGCTCTGGACGCTGGGAGCGAATCCCACAGGAGGCCGGTACGAGTGCCCAGCAAAACACTCGGCGCGTTCTCGCCAAAGGCGGGAATCGTGGCGGCCGCGGCAGTGCGGCAGGAAAGGTGCCGGGCCACGATCGTCGGCCAGGTGCATCCAAAGTGGCGCGGCCGCGGGCTAGGCGCGGCGCTGCTCAGTGAAGTGCTGCGCCGCTTTCGAGACGCGGGAAGCACGGAGGTTTCGCTGGATATCAATGTCAACAGCCCAACGGCCAGGCGTCTATATGACCGGCTGCACTTCGTTCAAATCGGACGCCGCGCGCGGTACACCCGGCAAGATAACACATGATGGAGCCAGGCATGACAAGATCAAGAGTTTTCGTGACCCGCATCATCCCCGAAAAAGGTCTCCGACTGGTGCAGGAATCCTGCAACACAGATCTGTGGACCGATGAACTGCCGCCCACCCGCGAGGCGCTGCTGGGACGCGTGCGCGGGGTCAATGGCCTGTTGAGCCTGTTGACCGACCGTATCGACGGCGAAGTGATGGATGCGGCCGGACCAGGCTTGAAGGTGATCAGCAACCACGCAGTCGGGTTCGACAACGTCGACGTGCCGGCCGCTACCGCCCGCGGCATCCCAGTGGGCAACACACCGGGCATCCTCACCGATGCCACCGCCGATTTTGCGTTTGCGCTGCTGATGGCGGCCGCGCGACGCGTGGCCGAGGGAGAGCGCTTCGTGCGTGCGGGCAAGTGGGTGACCTGGGGACCGTCGCTGCTGCTGGGGCCCGATGTGCACGGTGCGACCTTAGGCTTGATTGGCTTCGGGCGGATCGGACAGGCAATGGCCCGTCGCGCGACCGGCTTCGATATGCGAGTTCTCTATTTCGATCCCTCTGCACCGAAATCCCCTCCCGAGCTGCACGCTGCCTCGGTTGATCTGGAGACGCTACTGCGAGAGTCTGACTTCGTATCGCTGCACGTGCCACTCAACCCACAGACGCGCGACATGATCAACCATGAGACTCTCGCACTGATGAAGCCGACGGCGGTGCTGATCAACACCGCGCGCGGGCCAGTAGTCGATCCCAGCGCGCTATATGAGGCACTGGCAGCCCGCCGCATCTTTGCGGCTGCGCTGGACGTCACAGACCCGGAACCGATTCCCATGGACAGCCCGCTGCTGGCGCTGGACAACTGCCTGATCGCACCGCATATCGCCAGTGCCAGCGTGGCTACGCGCGACAAGATGGCGCTGATGGCCGCCCAAAACCTGATCGCGGGCCTGCGGGGCGAACGGTTGCCCCATTGCGTAAACCCCGAAGTGTACGCACATGGCGGTCCGAGGTCATAGACATCAGATTTCTCGGCGAACCGTGGTTTGCTGGATGTTGCCTATCGGCGGCGGCATGGGCACCGCGACGGTATTTGAGCAAGTCTAATCCAAATCGCGGAGCAGCGCTGAAGCCTCTCGCCCAGTTTCTGGAATTGACAAGCCCGGTGACCTGTGATAGAGTCGCACCGTTCTTTGAGAAAACATATACAATGATACCTTCTACCGGCCTGGTCCTTATCGTCATTAGCGAGCTCCTTGTTATCAAGGAGCTAAATCCGCTTGGGAGGAGTGCCAGGCCAGAGTAGAGCCAGGCTAGACCCTGAAACGTGAGAAGGGCCTCCCAACCGGGAGGCCCTTTTTGATGCCTCGGAACCAAATCAACCGATAACAACCAGCGCCACAGCCGGCGCAACCAAGGCAATGACGCCCTCCACAAAAGCACAGCATTGTGCTCTATGGAGGGCGTTTCATTTGACAGCACCACTCTATGGAGGCTATTGATGCAACGAACAGGCGCACAGATCATCTGGGAAAGCCTGATCCGGGAAGGCGTAGAAGTCGTGTTCGGGTATCCGGGCGGCTCCATCATGCCCGCCTACGATGCGCTGCTGGATTACCCATCCGTCCATCACGTGCTCGTGCGGCACGAGGAGAACGCCGGCTTCGCAGCAGGCGGCTATGCGCGGGCCAGCGGCCGCGTCGGGGTGTGCATGGTGACCTCAGGCCCGGGCGCCACCAACCTGGTGACAAGCCTGGCCGATATGATGCTGGACTCGGTCCCGGTGGTGGCGATCACCGGGCAGGTGGGGTCGGCCTTTGTCGGATCGGACGCCTTCCAGGAGACCGACGTCACCGGCGTCACGCTGCCGGTAACGAAACACAACTACCTGGTCAAGAACGTCCGGGAGCTGCCTCAGGTGCTCAAGGAAGCGTTCTACATCGCTCGCAGCGGCCGCCCCGGCCCCGTGCTGGTGGACATCTGCAAGGATGTCCAGTTCGCTTCCACTGACTTCGACTACGATGCCATCAAAGTACGTCTCCCCGGTTATCAACCTAAGCTCCGCGGCACCGATCAACAGATCCAGCAAGCGGCCATCTACATCAACAACGCGAAGCGTCCCCTCATTTTGGCCGGTCACGGCATCATCCTCAGCGGCGCACACGATGAACTGCGGGAGTTTGCCGAGCAAGGCAACATCCCGATCTCCACGACGCTTCTGGGCATCGGCAGCATCTCCGAATCGCATCCGTTGAACCTACGCATGATGGGCATGCACGGCGAGGCCTGGGTTAACCAGGCGATCCAGAATGCCGACCTGCTGATTGCTCTGGGCATGCGCTTCGATGATCGCGTCACCGGCAACCTGGGCTCCTATGCCAAGCATGCTCAGGTGATTCACGTGGACATCGATCCGGCCGAGATCAACAAGAATGTTCTGGCCGATGTCGGGATCGCGGGTGATGTAAAGCAGGTGCTGGCTCAGCTCACGCCACTGATCGAGACCAAGTCCCGCGAGGCGTGGTTCGAACCGATCGCCGAATGGCAAGAGGAAGCTCACGCGCGTGACATTCTTGAACAACAAGCGGAAGCCAACGATGCGCCGCACGTGCCATTTGTCCTGAGCGAAATCCGCCGCCAAGCCGGCAGCGAGAATGTTACAGTGGTCACCGATGTGGGCCAGCACCAGATGTGGACAGCGCAATACTACCGCCAGGAGCGCAAGAACGGATTCCTCACCTCCGGCGGGCTGGGCGCGATGGGCTTCGGCGTTCCAACAGCCATCGGCGCCAGCTTCGCCCGGCCCAACGACGAAATCTGGGTGATCGTCGGCGATGGCGGCTTCCAAATGAGCATCCCGGAGCTGGCAACGATCATGCAGGAACAACGGAAGATCAAAATCGCGGTGATGCGCAACGGCTTCCTGGGCATGGTGCGCCAGTGGCAGGAGCTGATCCACAACCATCGCTACTCTGAGGTGGACATCAGCAGTCCCGACCTGCTGAAACTGGCAGGCGCCTACGGGATCATGGCCCTGCGCGCCCAGACCAAAAATGAGGTCGGTGAGGTGATTGCGGAGGCGCGCGCACACGACGGGCCGGTGCTGCTGGACTTCGTTGTAGAGAGAGAGGTCAACGTTTATCCGATGGTAGGCCCCGGCAAAGCACTGAACGACATGATGCGGCGGCCGGTGAACGAACGGATCGCAAGCGGGCTGTGAGATGTAACGCAAGCCGGCAGCTTGCGAAAGGAACACCAACCATGACTCTAGTGGATCACACCAACGGCAATAGCCAATCTCCCCACGTCCTGATGGCGTTGGTTGAGGACAAGCCCGGCGTGCTGACGCGCGTGGCCAGCCTGTTTCGCCGCCGCGGGTTCAACATCGAAAGTCTCACCGTCGGCCACACCGAAAACCCCGATACTTCCCGCATGACCATCGTGGTAGATGCCAACAAGACGAACGCGGCCATGGTGGCCAACAACCTGGTCAAGCTCGTCAACGTCATTGCCGTGCAAGACGTGACTCACCAGCCGACCGTGATGCGCGACCTGGCGTTGATCAAAGTAAAGTCCACCCCACAGACACTGTTCGAGATCAAGCAGATGGTCGATATCTACAGAGCCAACGTCGTCGACATCTGCACCGAGTCCGTCATGGTCGAAGTGACGGGCCCTGAAGCCAAGATCGACTCGCTGGTCGACAACTTGGCGCCATACGGCATCCTGGAGATGGTCCGCACGGGCCTGGTAGCGATGGTGCGCGGTTCGGGCTACTTCACAGGCCTGCCCCCGACAGAGGACAACGGGGCTAACGACGCGGACAATGAGATTCTTAGCTGGTAGCGATTCATTGCAAAAGGTCCATTCGCAAGCTGGCAGCTTGCGTTACAGCAAATATGAGGAGCGTGTATCATCATGGCGAACATTTTCTACGACAACGATGCTGACCTGAGCCTACTCAGCGGCAAAAAGATTGCAATCATCGGTTTTGGCAGCCAGGGGCATGCCCATGCCCTGAATCTGCGTGATAGCGGCGCGGATGTTCGTGTGGGCCTCTACCCCGGCAGCAAATCATGGACCAAGGCCGAAGCCCAGGGCCTGCGCGTCCTATCCGTCGACGACGCGTGTGCCGAAGCCGATGTAATCATGGTGCTAGCGCCCGACACTGCCCAGGCCAAGATCTACCGCGAATCCATCGCTGCAAACCTGGCTCCCGGCAAGACGTTGATGTTCGGACATGGCTTCAACATCCGCTACGGCCAGATCGTCCCACCTGCGTTTGTAGATGTCAGCATGGTCGCGCCCAAGGCGCCGGGCCACCGCGTGCGCGAGGTCTTCAAGGATGGCGCCGGCACCCCTTGTCTGGTTGCCGTCCAGCAGGATGCCAGCGGCCAGGCCAAAGCTTTTGCACTGGCCTACGCCAAGGGAATCGGCGGCACGCGGGCCGGCGTGATCGAGACCACCTTCACTGAAGAGACCGAGACCGATCTCTTCGGCGAACAGGCGGTGTTGTGCGGCGGTGCCAGCGCGTTGGTAGAGGCGGGTTTCAACACCCTGGTCGAGGCCGGTTACCAGCCCGAAATCGCGTACTTCGAGTGCCTACACGAGCTGAAGCTCATCGTCGATCTGATGTACCAGGGCGGCCTGAGCTATATGCGCTACAGCGTCAGCGACACTGCTGAGGACGGCGACTACACTGCCGGGCCTAAGATCGTCACCGACCAGACCCGTGCGGCCATGAAGCAGATCCTGGCCGACATCCAGAGCGGCGCCTATGCCGAGGAATGGATCGAGGAAAACGCTAACGGCCGGCCGAACTTCAACAGGTGGCGCCAGCAGGGCATGAACTCCCGGATCGAGCAGGTCGGCAAAGACCTGCGCCGCATGATGCCGTGGCTGAACCCAAAAGAGGTTAAGCCGGGCGAGGGCGGAGCATGAACATGGGAAAGAATGACACGGTCCGCATCTTCGACACCACACTGCGCGACGGAGAGCAATCGCCGGGCGCCACACTGAATATCGACGAGAAGTTGGAGATCGCCCGGCAATTGGCGCGGCTGGGCGTGGACGTGATCGAGGCGGGCTTCCCCATTGCATCGCCGGGCGATTTCGAGGCGGTGCGCCGCGTGGCGCGGGACACGGGCCAGATCGATAACGCACCCATCATTGCCGGGCTGGCGCGCTGCAACAAGGCGGACATCGACCGTGCCTGGGAAGCCGTACGCGAGGCCAAACGTCCGCGCATCCATACCTTCCTGGCAACCTCCGACATTCACCTGCAATATAAGCTCAAGATCAGCCGCGACGAATGTCTCAAGCGTGTGGGCGAGATGGTGGCCTACGCCCACAGCCTGTGCGCCGAGATAGAGTTTTCGCCGGAGGACGGCGGCCGCTCCGACCCGGAGTTCCTGTACCAGGTGCTGGATGTAGCCATCAAGGCCGGCGCGACCACGCTCAACATCCCGGATACCGTGGGCTACACCACGCCGGCCGAGTTCGGCGCGCTGATCGCCGGCATCCGGGAGCACGTACCGGGCGCTAAGGATGTCATCATCTCGGCGCACTGTCACAACGACCTGGGGCTGGCAACCGCCAACACCCTGGCCGCGATCGAAAATGGCGCGCGACAGGTCGAAGTGACCATCAACGGCATCGGCGAACGGGCAGGCAACACCTCGCTGGAAGAGGTGGTGATGGCACTGCACACCCGGCCAACGGTGTATGGTCTCCAGACCAACATCGATACCACGCAGATCGCACGGACCAGCCGCCTGGTCAGCGCCTACACCGGCATGGTGGTCCAACCCAACAAGGCCATCGTCGGGGCCAATGCGTTCGCGCATGAAGCAGGCATCCACCAGGACGGCGTGATGAAAAACCCGCTGACCTATGAGATCATGAAGCCTGAGACAGTCGGCCTGACCGAGAGCAAGCTGGTGCTGGGCAAACACAGCGGCCGGCACGCCTTCCAGAGCAAAGTCGCCGGGCTGGGCTATGACCTCCATGCCGATGACCTGAACCGCGTTTTTGAACGTTTCAAGGAGTTGTGCGACAAAAAGAAGGTCGTCGCGGACGCGGACATCGAGGCGATCGTCAACGACGAGATCTATCAACCGATGGAGCTGTGGCGGCTGGAGCATATCCAGGTCTCGTGCGGCAGCGGCCTGCGACCTACCGCCACAGTGCGCTTGCGCGGGCCTGATGGCATTGTGCGCGAGGATGCAGCCATCGGCACTGGCCCGGTGGATTCGGTCTACAAAGCCATCAACCGCATCACACAAGTGCCGAATGAGCTGACCGAGTTCAGCATTAAGGCGGTGACCGAAGGCATCGACGCCGTGGGCGAGGTGACCATCCGCATCGAGCCGACAGCGGTGACCGGCACTAACGGCGCCCACAATGGCGGCGGCGACGGCAGCGAAGCCTACCTCACCCAGGCAGGCCCGCGCGTCCGCACCTTCAGCGGGCACGGCGCCGACATGGACATCATCGTTGCCAGCGCCAAGGCATACATGAGTGCACTCAACAAGATGCTGACAGTGGTGAAGGCGGAGTCGAAGGAGTAGCACTATGTCTCGAACACTGTTCGATAAAATCTGGGACAACCACGTCGTCGTCCAAGAGGCCGGCAGCCCGGCGGTCCTCTACATCGACCTGCACCTGGTCCATGAAGTCACATCGCCACAAGCGTTTCAAACGCTGCGCGAGCGCGGCCTCATCGTGCGACGGCCCGACAAAACCGTTGCTACCGTAGATCACAGCATCCCCACCCACGACCGCAGCCTGCCGATCCGCGATGCTCTGGCCGCCACGCAGATGGCGCAACTGGCAACCAACTGTCGCGACTTCGGCATTCCCCTGTACGATCCCTCTACCGGCAAACAGGGCGTCGTGCACGTGATCGGGCCAGAACAGGGACTCACCCAGCCAGGCATGACCATCGTCTGCGGCGACAGCCACACGGCTACCCACGGCGCGTTTGGCGCCTTAGCCTTCGGCATCGGCACCAGCGAAGTGGCGCATGTGTTAGCCACCCAATGTCTGCTGCAAGCCAAGCCCAAAACGCTCAGGATAGATGTCACCGGCCGGATGAAACAGGGCGTGTCGGCCAAGGACATCATCCTGGCCGTGATCGCCAAGATCGGCGTAGGCGGCGGCACAGGACAAGTGATCGAATATACCGGCGCCGCCATCCGAGCGCTCTCAATGGAAGAGCGGATGACGGTCTGCAACATGAGCATCGAGGGAGGCGCGCGGGCCGGGTTGATCGCGCCAGATGATACGACCTACGAGTACCTGGCCGGCCGCCCTTGCGCGCCTCAGGGCGCGGATTGGGATGCCGCGCTCACGCGTTGGCGCTCCCTTGCCCAAGGACAGTTATCCAGCGATACAAGCGCGACCTGGGATCAAACTGTCACCATCGACGCCGGCCTGCTGGAGCCGATGATTACCTATGGCACCAACCCCGGCATGGGCATCCCTATCACCGGACGCGTGCCCGACCCGGCAGCCAAGCGCGACGGCCACGGCGAGGATGCGCAGAGCGGACGGAAGGCGCTGGAGAAGGCGCTGGCCTACATGGATCTGCAGCCCGACCAGCCGATATTGGGCCAGCCGATCGACGTAGTCTTCATTGGCAGCTGCACCAATGGCCGCCTCTCCGATCTGCGCGAGGCCGCCCGCATCCTCAAGGGGCGCCGAGTGCATCCAGGAGTGCGTGTGCTGGTGGTGCCTGGCTCACAACAGATCAAGGCCCAGGCTGAAGCCGAGCGTTTGGACGTCATCCTTAAGGAAGCCGGCTGTGAGTGGCGCGAGCCAGGCTGCAGCATGTGCATTGCGATGAACGGCGACCAGCTTGCACCGGGTGAATACGCGGTCAGCACCAGCAACCGCAACTTCGAAGGACGACAAGGGCCAGGAGGCCGCACCTTCCTGGCCAGCCCGCTGACTGCCGCGGCATCAGCGGTGGCAGGGTGTGTGGCGGATCCGCGGACGATGATGTGACGTGGTGCGTAATGCGTGGTGCGTGAAGAACCATCGATACGCAACGACTGCATGTCACCACACCACGGGAGGCATGGATATGGAACCCTTTGTTACTTTAACTTCGCGCATCGTTGCGCTGCCCATCGACAATATCGACACCGATCAAATCATCCCGGCGCGGTTTCTGAAAACCACCGTAAAGACCGGATTGGGCAAGAATCTCTTTGCCGACTGGCGATATGATGCCGCGGGTCAGCCCAGATCCGACTTCGCGCTTAACCGGCCGGACGCGCAGGGCTGCCAGGTGTTGTTGGCAGGTGATAACTTCGGGTGCGGCAGCTCGCGCGAGCACGCACCCTGGGCACTGGCCGACTTCGGCTTTCGAGCCGTGATCAGCACGTCGTTCGCCGATATCTTTCGCAACAACGCGCTAAAAAACGGCCTGCTGCCCGTGGTGGTTGACGCCGCAACCCAGAATCGGCTATTCGAGATGGTAGCGGCCGATCCCGCCGCGCAGGCGACGATCGATCTGGCCGCGCAGACGTTGCGCTTGTCGGACGGCACGACAGCGGTTTTCCCGATCGATCCTTTTGCACAGAGCTGCCTGCTGCAAGGGGTAGATGAGTTAGGCTACCTGCTGGATCAAACCGAAGCCATTATCGCGTACGAAGTGACTCACATGCGGAGAGATCTTTAATTGAATCAGATCTACATTTATGATACTACACTGCGTGATGGCGCGCAGGGCGAGGGAATTGCTTTCTCATTAGAGGACAAGCTCAAGATCGCCCAGCGGTTGGACGAGATCGGCATTCACTTCATTGAAGGCGGCTGGCCAGGCTCCAACGCGAAAGACGTCGAATTCTTTCGCCGCATCCGCGAAAAACCGCTGCATCAGGCCCAGGTGGCTGCGTTCGGCGCAACGCGACGCGCCGGGACGACCTGCGAAACGGATCCACAGGTCGCGCTGCTGCTGGCGGCAGAGACGCCTTGCGTCACCCTGGTCGGCAAGAGTTGGGATCTGCATGTGCATCATGTGCTGGAGACCACGCTGGACGAGAACCTGGCGATGATTGCCGAGAGCGTTCGCTACTTTGCAGCGAATGGTCGCCGCGTTTTCTACGATGCCGAGCATTTCTTCGATGGCTACAAAGCTAACCCCGAATATGCCCTGGCAACCATCGGTGCGGCGGCGCGCGGCGGCGCAGAATTTGTGATCCTATGCGAGACCAACGGCGGCGCACTGCCTTGGGATGTGGAGAACGTCGTCGGCAAGGCCCGTGACTATCTGGCCCGGCACTGCCTCGAAGGCAACGTCCCAGGACCAGTACAGATCGGAATTCATACGCACGACGATGGAGGTCTCAGCGCAGCCAATGCTCTGGCCGCAGTGCGCGCCGGCGCGACGCAGGTGCAGGGCACGGTCAACGGCTACGGCGAGCGGGTCGGCAACTGCAACCTCTGTACCTTGATCCCCGATCTACAGCTCAAGATGGGCTACCACTGCCTGAACGAAACTGGGTTAAGTCGCCTGGCAGAGCTGTCTCACTTCGTGGATGAATCTGCCAACATGATTCCCAACCCGCGACTGCCGTTCGTAGGTGCGAGCGCGTTTGCTCACAAGGGTGGCATCCATGTGGCAGCGATCCTGAAGGTGGAGGCCAGTTACCAACACATCGACCCGTCACTGGTCGGCAACCGAAAACGGGTATTGGTGAGCGAGCTCTCTGGCCGCGGCAACCTGGTTTACAAAGCACGCGAGTTCGGCTTGGACGCCACCCGCGAAGATGTCCAACGCGTGCTGGTTCAGGTGAAGGAGCTCGAGAGTCGCGGCTTCTACTTTGAAGGCGCAGAAGCGTCGGTAGCGCTGATGCTCCAGAGGATGCAGCCGGATTACCGGCCGCCGTTCGAACTGCTGGACTTCATGGCTGTGGTTGAGCATCGCACGGGCCGCGGCATGTTGGCAGAAGCTACGGTAAAGGTGCGAGTCGGCGATGAAATCATGCACACTGCGGCCGCAGGCAACGGCCCGGTCAACGCGTTGGATGGGGCGCTGCGCAAGGCGCTCGTGCCGCACTACCCACGCCTGGCCGATATCCAGTTGGCAGATTATAAAGTACGTATCCTCAATGGTGATGCCGCCACCGCGGCCGTTACACGCGTCATCATCGAGACACGCAACGGTCGCTCCTCTTGGAGCACCGTCGGTGCATCACCTAACATCATCGAATCTTCCTGGCAGGCGCTGGCGGACAGCATGGAGTATGCGCTGCTGAATGGATATAGGGAATAATCTATGCAAGCAAAAATCACACTTTTGCCGGGCGACGGGATCGGCCCGGAGGTGGTAGCCGAGGGTGTCAAGATCCTGCAGGCTGCGGCTACTAAGTTCGGACATACGTTTGAGTTCACCGAGGCGTTGATCGGCGGCATTGCCATCGATGAGACGGGCAACCCGCTGCCGGATGAGACGCTGGCCGCATGCCGGGCAAGCGATGCGGTGCTGTTGGGCGCAGTGGGCGGGCCGAAGTGGAGCGATCCCCGCGCTGCGGTGCGGCCCGAGCAGGGGCTACTTGGCCTGCGCGGCGGGCTGGGCCTCTTCGCCAACGTACGACCCGTTAAGGTTTATCCGGCCCTGGTCGGCGCGTCCACACTGAAGCCGGAGATTATCGCCGGCGTGGACATGATCATCCTCCGAGAGCTGACCGGCGGCCTTTACTTTGGCAAGCCGCAGGGTCAGAGTGGCGAGAAGCCAAACCGTTCGGGTGTGGACACGATGCTCTACACCGAAGCTGAGGTCGCCCGCCTGATGCGCCTGGCGTTCGAGCTGGCGCGTGGACGGCGCAAGAAGGTCACGTCTGTTGACAAAGCCAATGTGCTGGCGTCGTCGCGGCTATGGCGCACGGTAGCCCATGAGGTGGCGGCCGAGTATCCCGATGTAGAGATCGAGGACATCCTGGTGGACGCCTGCTCAATGTACCTGATCCGCCGGCCGACCGACTTCGACGTGATCGCCACGGAGAACATGTTTGGCGATATCCTATCCGATGAGGCCGCCATGCTGGCGGGCAGCATGGGCATGTTGCCGTCCGCATCGTTGGGCGCGGGCAAGTTTGGCCTCTACGAGCCGATCCACGGCAGCGCGCCTGATATCGCCGGACAAGGCATCGCCAACCCGCTGGCCACCATCCTGAGCTGCGCCATGCTGCTGCGCTGGTCGCTGGGCCTAAGCGCAGAAGCGGATGCCGTAGAGGCAGCCGTAGACGCGACCCTGGCCGACGGCTACCGCTGCAGCGATATCAGGACGCCGGGCTGCAAACTGGTCGGTACCGCAGCGATGGGCGGTCAGGTGGCGACACGAATGTTGCGTGGTGCATAAGTCGCACTCCGCAACGCAGTTGTACTTAAGAGGGTTATTTATGTCTACTTTACCAGAAAACAAGCAGAAAATCATGGGCTTTGGCCACCGCGTTTATCGCACCGAAGATCCGCGCACCCAGCACCTGTTCAAGTACTCCGAACTACTATGTGCCGCACACAACACAGGCCACCTTCACGACATCTCACGGCGCATCGAGAAAGCTGTCATGGATGCCAAGGGCATCTATCCGAACGTTGACTTCTGCTCCGCCACAGTGCAACATGCCTTAGGCATTCCGCCGGAGTACTTCACAACTGTCTTCGCGGCTGCACGCACAGCCGGCTGGATCGCCCACATCATGGAGCAATATGCCGGCAACCGGCTGATCCGGCCCACTTCCAAATATATCGGTGAGATGGGTCTGCCCTTCGTGCCGATCGCACAGAGATCATAAGGGGAACCATGAGTATGATACCAACTCACGCAGAACGCCGTCCCATGCGTTCAGACATGATCAAAATGGGCTTCGAACGCTCGCCGCACCGGGCGCTGCTGCGCGCTACCGGCGTCATCCAGAGCGAGGACGATTGGAACAAGCCATTTATCGCGATCGCCAACTCCTACACCGACATCATCCCCGGCCACGTGCACCTGCAGGGCTTCGGCGAAGTGGTACGGGAGGCGGTGCAGGAGGCTGGTGGGGTGCCGTTCATGTTTCACACCATCGGTGTGGATGACGGGATCGCGATGGGCCACATGGGCATGAAGTACAGCCTGGCCAGCCGCGAGTTGATCGCGGACTCAGTAGAGACGATGGTCGCGGCCCACTGCTTCGATGCCATGATCTGCATCCCCAATTGCGACAAGATCGTGCCGGGCATGCTGATGGCCGCGATGCGGTTGAATATTCCCACTATCTTTGTCAGCGGCGGGCCGATGCAGGCCGGCAGGACTCCTTCCGGCAAGGTAACGGACCTGATCTCGGTCTTCGAAGGGGTGGGTGCATACCGGTCCGGGAAGATCAACGAGCAGGAACTCCAGGATCTTGAAAAGTTCAGTTGCCCCACGTGCGGCTCTTGCGCCGGCATGTTCACGGCGAATTCGATGAACTGCCTGTGCGAGGCGCTCGGCATGGCGCTGCCCGGCAATGGCACGATCCTGGCGGTAGACTCTGCGGACCAAGGCCCAAGAAATAACAGGATCAACCCCCGGCGCGAGGAACTAGCCCGTGCGGCTGCCCGCCAAGTGATGAACCTCATCGCTCTGGATCTCAAGCCGCGGGACATCGTCACCGCGGAGGCGATTGATAACGCGTTTGCACTGGACATGGCGATGGGCGGCTCGACCAATACCGTGCTGCACACCCTGGCGTTAGCGCGCGAGGCCGGTGTGAACTATCCCCTGGCACGCCTGAACGAGGTCGCCGAGCGGGTGCCAAACATCTGCAAAGTGTCTCCGTCATCAAGCTATCACCTGGAGGATGTAGACCGGGCTGGGGGCGTATCAGCCATCCTATGGGAACTGAGCAAGCGGCCCGGTATCCTACATGAAGATGCGATCACAGTGACCGGGAAGACGCTGCTGGAGAACGTGCGGGGGGCGGAGAGCCAAGACAAGGACTGCGTGCGACCTCTGGACGACCCGTACAGCGAACGCGGTGGACTGGCGATCTTGTTCGGCAACCTGGCTCCCGACGGCGCGGTGATCAAAACTGCCGGCGTGCTGCCCGAGATGCTGCGACATCGCGGCCCCGCGGTGGTATTTGATTCGCACGACGACGCGAACGCGGGCATCCTTAACGGCAGGGTCAAGACAGGCGACGTAGTCATCATCCGTTACGAGGGACCGAAGGGTGGGCCGGGGATGCAGGAGATGCTGGCACCCACGTCCAATATCATGGGTATGGGGCTGGGCGGGTCGGTCGCGCTGATCACTGATGGCCGGTTCAGCGGCGGCACGCGCGGCGCGTGCATCGGCCACGTCTCGCCCGAAGCTGCAGCCGGCGGGCCGATCGGATTAATCCAGGATGGCGATATGGTGGCGATTGACATCCCGGCACGCAAGCTGGAGGTCGAACTCTCGGATGCTGAATTGGCTCGCCGTAAGGCCGTGTGGCAGCCACCACAGCGCATGCTAACCGGCTGGCTGAAACGCTACGCAGCGATGGTGACATCGGGGAGCGAAGGGGCAGTGCTAGGACTATAAAGCTGAGGGTTGCCAACTTTTCGAAAGTTGGCAACCCTTGACCCTCACAACACGTCCGCAATTGCCTGACAAACGGCCGGCAGATTGCTGGACGTCAGTCCGGCCACGTTGATCCGGCCCGAATCCACCATATAAATCGAATAGCGGTCGCGCAGGACGCGCACCTGTTCCTTGGTCAGTCCAGTAAAGGAGAACATGCCGTTCTGCTGTTCGATGAAGGAAAAGTCGCGTGCGACGCCCAACGCGGCCAGCTCAGCCACAAACCGCCAGCGCATCTCCCGGATCCGGCCGCGAGTTGCCGTAAGCTCAGCTTCCCACTCGGCGCGCAGCTCCGGTGAACTCAGGATCGTGGTCACGATCTTGGCGCCGTGCGCGGGCGGGTTCGAGTAGATGACGCGGATGATCGTTTTGATCTGGCTCAACGCCGCGTCAGCGGCAGCAGTGGAGTTCGCGACCAGCGTTAGCGCACCCACTCGCTCGTTGTAAAGACCGAAATTCTTCGAGAAAGAGCTGGCAATGATCACCTCACCCAAGCGGGCACATAAGGTGCGCAGGCCGCGTGCATCCTCGGCCAATCCAACACCAAACCCCTGATAGGCAAAATCGATGAGCGGCAGCAACTTGCGCTCGGCGAAGAAATCCGCAAGGATCTCCCACTGCTGGGGTGTGGGGTCCGCGCCGGTCGGATTGTGGCAACTGCCATGCAGCACCACTACATCTCCCGCAGAAGCATGAGCCAACGCCGCCAGCATCTCGGTGAAGGCAACCCGGTTGCCGGCGGTGTCAAAATAGGGATAGGTCTCGACGGGCAGGCCTGCCGCGGTCATCACCCCGGGATGGTTGGGCCAGGTCGGCCGGCTGATCCACACACGCGCGCGGGGATTGGCCCTCCTGAGGAAATCGGCGGCCACGCGCAACGCGCCGGTGCCGCCGGGGCAGTGCGCGGTCACGGCCCGATGAGCTGCCATGACGGGATGATTTTCACCAAACAATAGCCCTTGAACTGCCACCGCATATTCGGGAGCGCCAGCGATGCCCAGGTAGCTTTTGCTGGTCTCACTCTGCAAGATTGCCGCCTCAGCACGCTTGACTGCGCTAAAAATCGGCGTATTGCCGCGCTCATCTTTATACACACCCACACCCAGGTTAATCTTCGCCGGGTTAGGATCGCTCTTAAATGCCTCATCCAACCCCAGAATGGCATCGGGCGGAGCGGTCTCGATCTTGTCAAACATCCGTTATGCTCCTTCGTCAAGGCTCCTTCGTGAAGGCTCCTCGTCAAGGCTCCTTCGCCAAGGCTCTCGCATGTAGTGCGCAGGCCGGCAGGCCCAAAGATGATTGTACCACATCCACACCTGTACCAGGAATCATCAAGGAGAGCACGAATCTCCTCCTGGAATTGGTTTAGCCAACGCCTCGAGGTTGTTATCCATCGGCAACTTATGCTATACTGCCTCCATGCGTGGCGCTCAAACATGCGGCACGCATGGCACGGCATTCAGAAGGAAACTTGAAAGGTAACGTCGTAATGCAACGACCCGCACGTCGCCGCACCACAGTGGTGCTCTTGGGAGCTATACTGGCATTGGCGCTGGGCTCGTTGAGTTGCTCCGTCTCACAATTCATCGTCCGTCGATCACCCCCAACCGTCACGCCGACCCGTACGCCTCGGCCCACTTGGACGCGTACGGATGGCCTAAAGGTAGCGACGCCGACGCTGGATGCCACGCGTTTTCCGGGCGTGACTTTACCCACAGCACAGCTGCCCACGCCGCAACAACTGGTCCCCGGCAGTGAGGGATCGCTGTTTGTGCCCACGCCATCTGCGGGAGGAGCCGCTGTGCAGACGGTCGTCGTCATCATTGTCACCGCGACGCCGCCTCCGCTGCCGACCGCGACACCCGGGCCACCAACCGCAACGCCGCCGCCCACCTTCACGCCCGGCCCGCCTACCGCCACGCCCACCGTCACACCGACACCGTTGCCGCCGGTCATGGTGGAAGTGGTCGTCGATCAAGCTAACGTGCGCCAGGGTCCCAGCGCCTACTATCCGGTCGTCTCGCGGCTGGATGTCGGCACGCAGGTGACAGTTGTAGGGCGCAACCAGGCCGGAGACTGGTGGAAGATCTGCTGTGTCAATGGGGCGGACGTTTGGATTGCTAATTCGGTGGTGCGCGTCGACGGTCCGTTGTGGGCAGTGCCCGAAGTAGCTAACGTGCCACCGCCCCCGGCCACAGCCATTCCGCCGCCCACCCCTGCGCCCAGCCCGACCTTTGCCTGGCCCTTCCGGGTTGAGGGAACCGTTCGCAAGTACTCGCTGGGACAGAATTACTTCCGGGTCGATGCCGTCATCTATAATGGCGCGACGCCGCTCTGGGGTTATAAACTGCGCATCCGGAAGCTATCCACAGGACAAACTTGGATCAGCGAACTCTCACTGACAGCCTGGACCTGGTACGTACTGCAAAGACCAGACGATGACCTGGGCGTGAATCCATCCGTAGATTGCCCGAATCCTCGCGCTGGCTTGCTGTGCAGCAGATCCAATGTCAAATGGGACAGCAATGGCGTCGGCGTGCCCCTGGGAGACGACGTTTGGGAGGTCACCGCGGTGGACGGCGCAAACAACCCGGTTTCCTCTCCGGTGCGCCTGCCTACCAGCGCCGCGAATTCGGAGTGGTACTACATCGTATTCACCAGCCGCCAATGAACGAACCTAACCAGATCCGACGCCCCCGGCGCGTGCTGCGCCACATCATGGCCCTAGCCCTACTGCTGGCAGCCGTCAGTTTGAGCTGCTCGGTGGGCCAGACGCTGGTCGGCCGCTCACAGGCCGCAGCAACGCCCACCCGGACACCACGGCCCACCTTTACGCCACTGCCCGGTGTGCAGACGCCTTTAGCGATCTCAGGGCCGGTGGTCCGAGGCACATTGCCGCCGGGTGTGACCGTCGAAGCACCCGGATCAAATGCGTCAGCCGCGCCTACGCCCGGCGCAGGTGAACCGGAAGGCAGCACAAGCCTGGTTATCTACGCGACCGAGACGCCGGCACCCAGTCCCACGTTGGAACCCGCAGGCCCCACTGCGACGCCTACGCCCGATTTCGAGACCAATCGTCCCACGCGCGAAGCCGGCCCGCGCGCGCTGCCGACGCCGTACGTCATCGTGAACGCCGCCAAATTGACCGGCCGTCGCGGCCCCGATGCGAGCTTTGCGCGTGTCGGCGAGGCGACCCAGGGCGCCGAACTCATGATCCTGGCCCGGACGCCGGACAGTACGTGGTGGCAGGTATGCTGCATGGCCAATCAACCTGTTTGGGTGGCGGCCGAGTTCGTGACGGCCAAAGGACCACTCGAAAGCGTCGCCGCCGTGGCGCCTCCGCCCACGCCGCTGCCGACCTCTCGGCCGCCACCTCGGCCGACCGCAACGATCACGCCTACACCGATGCCGCCGTTTGATATTGCGCGCGGCCCGGAATTCCTCATGCAACGCGACACCGGCATCATGACGATCTATGTGCAGGTGTATGAGGGACCGACTGACAACCAAAAGCCGTTGGCCGGCTACATCCTCAAGGTGCGGCGAGACGGCGTCGACGTGAGCAACAATCTTCAGTCGTTCGACGATCGAGATTTCGACGCAACTGCCATCAGCGAAGGCTCGCGCCAGTACAATCTCAAATTCGAGATGATTAACGCGGGCGAGGCAGACTGGGAGATCTACCTGGCCCGGCCGGGCGGCTTCCGAGTCTCACCCATAGCGCCGTTCACTACTAAGGGCGATTCCTATCGTAATCTTGTAGTCTACATCGCTTACTGGCTGGCGCGTTAAAGCCGCCAGCAACTTCAGGGGGCAAGCCGGATTACCGTGCTTCCCATTCTCGTATGGAGGGAGATCGAAAGATGCGTGTGCGCATATGGGTACTTCTCGCCCTGGTATTGCTGCTGGCTGCTGCCACCGCCTGCACCGATAGCCGCATCAGCCGGGGACCGATTACGACGCCTGTGCCGACCAAGACGCTGCGGCCCACCTTCACCAACACGCCGGCCAAGCCCACTCTGACGCCGACCCCTGCGCCACTTACAGCCACTCCCACCCTGGAAGCGCCCACGGCAGCCCCTGAACCGCCGACGCCGGAAGCGACGCTCACGCCGACTCCAGCATCGGCCTCCTTCACCGTGACCGGCGCCACGCTCAATGTACGCAGCGGGCCGGGCACCAACTACGGCACCATCGGCCAGGCACGCCAGGGGCAAACCTTCCCTATTACCGGAAGGAATGCCGCGGGGAACTGGTGGCAATTCGACTACAACGGTCGAGCGGGCTGGGTCTTCGGCGAGTTGGTCCGCGTGAACGGCGGCGAGAACGTGCAGGTGGCAGCGAACATCCCGGCCGCACCGACTGCAGCCCCGCGGCCGACCGCACGACCGACCACACGGCCCGCGCCGACACAGCCGCCCGCAGCACCTTCGCCTTCTCTTATCTTTGCACAGGCGGGCGCCGAGTTTCGAAACGCTGACGATGCCAACTTCTCAGTAGTGACGTTCTGGGGACGCCTGGGCACTAAGGGTCAGACTGGATCCGGCAGCGGTTACGGGCTGAAGGTCAGTGGACCCTCAGGCGAATCCCAGGTGGCATTCGGCGCAGACTGGCAGATTGCGTATTCGGGCTACGGGTCAGCCGAGTTTCTCTACAATGCCAAGCTCGAGCTACCACGTGCCGGAGGAGGCTTCCGCGCTGTCGTTGTCGATGGTAGCGGCAAGGAAGTTTCTGATCCCATCTCCGGCACCCTGCTGGACCGCACCCATGACGTGCTTTTGAATTGGAACAAACGCTGAGCAGCAATCGTCGGAGATCAGAGTGCCGGTTCTCAGGTGTGACCGGGATTCTGGGATTCAGCATATTTCTAGCCCTCCTCCTGCGCATCATCCGGCTGGTTTTCCAGCCGCTCTGGTGGGACGAGGGCTATTCCGTCTGGTTCGCCACGCACCCCTTGGGCCAGATGGCTGCACTGACTGCTGAGGACATTCATCCCCCGCTTTACTACGCGCTGTTGCGCGGCTGGAGCGGACTATTGGGAACCGATCCGGTCGCGCTGCGGCTGCTCTCAGTCGCCTTTGGCCTCCTGGCTATCCCGGCGATCTACCTGGCCGCGCGGCGGCTCTTCGGCGGGAGCCGCGTGCCGCTGCTGGCTGCATTTCTGCTGGCTATTAACCCGATGCACGTGTTCTACAGCCAGGAAGTACGGATGTATGGGTTAGTAGCGCTGCTGAGCATTGGGGTGATTACGGCGGCGTGGCGGGTGCTGGGCGCGGCCGACGTTGTCGCGGCAGCCGACGTTGCCGCGACAACCCGACCGGGGTTGAAACCCCGGTCTGATACAGATGAAAGCCGGTTGAAACCGGCTAGTGCAGAAGCTGGACGGTTGGGTTGGGGTGCGCTGCTCATCTACGTTCTCCTCGCCACCGCCGCGCTCTACACTCAATACTACACCGTCTTCCTGCCCATTGGCCTTACCCTGTACGCGTTATGGCATTGGCGGCGAGATGGACGGGCGCTGGTGCGATGGCTGCTTGCTCAGGCAGCGGTTGCGCTGTGCTACCTGCCGTGGGTCATCTACGCTGCACCGAAGCTGGCGCCTTATGTCAGCCAAAAAATCGTCGCGGATGCGGACAAGCCGTTGGGAATCATCACCTACATCGCGCGCCACCTGGCTGCCTTCGCCGTGGGTCACCTGGAAGGCCCCCTGGCGCCGTGGTGGCCGGCCGCATTGGTGCTGCTTCTACCGATCGCGGTCGGCCTGTGGCTACTGCTAACCCGTCCTCCAACAACACAGCCACAAAACACAGTACGCAGTACGCAACACGCACCACGCAAACGATCTGCAGATCGCCCGCACTGCGCCGTTCTCATGCTCACCATCACCCTCTTCACTGCGCTCGTTCTCGGCTGGCTGATCTCCCTGCGCGCACCGTTCTTTCCGGAACGCGGTGAACGGCTGCTGATCCTGGGGCTGCCGGCTTTCGTCCTGCTGGCAGCGGCGGGGGTGGACGGCCTCTTGAGGCGCTGGCGCGTCAGCAGCACCGTCACGCTTGGATTTATGGTTTCAGCTTCAGTGATCAGCCTGGCCGCGTTCTACAGTGTGCCGCGCTATGCCGACGACGATTACCGGCCGCTGATCGCACATGTCACCGAACAAGGACTGCCCGGCGACACAGTCTTCGCCGTTTATCCGTGGCAGGTCGGTTATTGGCGGAGCTATGCCCCCACTGATGGCCCCACCCCACTGCTGAGCCCTACAGCGACTTGGGGACCAGCCGTCGCCGATGCAGTGGACGCTGCGCTGGCGCGGGGCCGGGTCTGGTTCCCGGCGCACCTGGCCTTGGGCGGCATCCTGGAGACCCGGATCGAGACGCACCTGGCAGGAGCAGCAGCGCCATTCGTCAACGAATGGTACGGGCCGGGCACGCGTCTCAGCGCCTGGGCACGCACAGACAAGAACGCTGCGCACATGACGAACGCAGATGCCGGCATCCAGTTCGCAACACCAGGGGGTGAGACGCTGCTCCTGCAGACGGTGTCCAGATCAACTGAGCCGGTGCCTGCCGCCAATGCAGTGACTCCCATCGACCTGGCGTGGCAGGCGAGCGCAGCCCCACCGGTGCTGAACGTCAGCATCCGCGTGACCGATGACCTGGGACAGATTTGGGCGCAACACGATTATGAGCCGCTGGGGGCTGCAAATTGCCGATTGCCGATTGCCGATTGCACACCAGTCACCGGATCTGCCTGGCAAGCCATCGATCGCCTCGGCCTGCTGATCCCCGCGGGCACGCCGCCGGGGCGCTATCATGTCGAGCTAGTCATCCAGCCCAAGGGCAGCAGCCGCGCCATCGAAGCGCTGACGCAGGATGGCCGCGGCCACGGGCCTACGGTCCGGCTGTACGATATGGATGTGATCTCTGCCGGCCGCGAACTGACACCGGAACGGTTGCCCATCGCGACACGGCGCACCATCGCCTTGGCGGACGGCCTGCTTTTCCTGGGATACAGCACCGAAGACACGGCGTTGACCCCCGGTGAGTTGCGTAAGGTCAGCCTGTTCTGGCAGGCTACAGCCCAACCGACTGCTGATACAATCGCCCTTGTACAGGTGCTTGGTCGAGACGGCTCGCCGGTGGCGTTGTGGGAGGCGCCGCCCGGTGCGGCCTACCCCACCTCGACCTGGGCGGCCGGCACGCTAATACGCACCCAGGCAAGCTTCCGCATCCCTGCGTCGACCCCTGACGGCCGCTACCGGCTCATCGCCGGTCTGTTCCGGGCCGATGACAAGACGCGCCTGCGCACAACTACAGGGGCCGACTCCATCGCGCTGGGCACAGTCACGGTGCGAGGCCGATCCCACCGAATGACCCAATCCGAGCCCCAGCAGCCCGCCGATGCCACCTTCGGTTCGCTGGCGCGGCTGGTCGGCTATGACCTGGCTCGGGCTAAAGCTGAACCCGGCCATACGTTGGCCCTGACGCTGCACTGGCAGGCGCTAGCTGCCAGCGACCGGCCCTACACCGTTTTTGTGCACCTGATCGACAACGCGGGCGCCGTGCGCGGCTACGGAGATGCCGAGCCAGGCAGCGGCGCGTTCCCAACCCCTGGCTGGCTGGCCGGTGAGTATTTGGCCGATACGCACACGCTGACAGTTGCAGCAGATGCACCGGCCGGGGTTTACCGCCTAGCGATCGGATTCTACGATCCGGCGAGCGGAGAACGACTGCAAACGCCAGATGGGGCAGATCGAACAGTATTGGAAGCTTCCATTGAGATTCAAGACGAGTAAAAAAACGGAAAGCGATCCCGCGGAAACCTCGCCCCTACTGAGCTGAACCACCCACCCGCCGCCTGAGCTGGCCGCACCCCGCGTCGATATCGACTCCCCGTCGCATCCGCACCGTAGCCGGGATGCCGCTGCGTTCCAAGATGCCCTGAAACGCGGCCGCAGCTTCGGGGGTGGAGGGCTGATAAGGCGATTCAGCCACCGGGTTGAGTGGGATCAGATTGACGTGGCACATCACTCCGCCGGCCGGGCTACGCAGCGACCTCAACAAGGCTGCTAACATGACTGCCAGCTCAGGAGTGTCATTGATGCCGGCCATCATAGCATATTCGAAAGTCACCCGGCGGTTCGTGATGGCAATGTACTCGCGAATCGCGTCCATCACCTCGGCGATCGGGTAACGCCGGTTTATTGGCAGCAGATTGGAGCGCAGCGCGTCATCCGGTGCATGCAGACTCACCGCCAAGTTAACCTGGAGCGGCTCTACGGCCATCTTGCGGATGCCTTGCGGCAGGCCCACGGTGGACACCGTGATGTGGCGAGCGCCCAGGCCGAACGCATCCGGGTCGGTGAGGGTTCGCAATGCGTGCCAGGTGGCCTCATAGTTGGCGAACGGTTCGCCCATACCCATAACGACAATGTTTGTGAGGCGGCTGCCGGCTGCTGGCTCCTGGCGGATAGCTGATGGCAGGTGGCTGGAGGCCGGCTGCTCGTTTGGGAATTCGGCGGCAGGGAGGGCTTCCAGCGAGCCAAGGGAACTGAAGGCGCTCAGCGCGCCGACCGGGGGTTCCGGATTTTCCGCAGCGGAAGGGCCTGTCAGGCTGCGCTGGGCGTGAAGCACCTGGGCAACGATCTCGCCGGGGGTCAGGTTACGGGCCAATCCAGCCTGGCCGGTGGCACAAAAGACGCAGCCCATTGCGCAGCCGACCTGCGTGCTGATGCAGACCGTCCGCCGCTGGTCATAGCGCATCAGCACCGTCTCGACGGTCAAGCTCTGCCAGGGGCCGCTCCCCTTGGCGCCGCCATCCTGCAGCCGAAACAACCACTTGGTAGTGTGCTGATCCGCAGACCGCTGCTGGTAGATTTGTTGCAGCGGGTCCACCACCATCTCGGCTGCCAGACGTTCACGCAAATGAGCGGGTAGGTTCGTCATCTCGTCTGCACGGATTGCCAGCTTCTTGTATAGCCAACTCCAGACCTGGTCAGCACGATAGCGCGGCTGGCCCCAACCAGCCAATATCTCGACCAATTCCTGTTTGTTGAGATCGAGCAGAGTTTGCATCATAACGCCAGCATATCACACGACCGATTACCGGTCAACGCTGCTTTAGGTTAGAATAAAGACGATCGAGTAGGAGGTGTCGTGTGGGCATCATCGACGCGAACTTAGAAATTGTGGATTCGACCGTGCCGGTTCTGCTCAGTTCGATTGCGCTTTATCTGCTGCTGATGCTGGTGGCGGTTGGGTTCTCGCGACCTATCGCCCGAGCCTTGTTATGGCTGGGCCGATTGCTGCCAAGCAAGCGGCGCATGACTGCTGACCGGCGCCAGACCCTGGAGGGCTTGATCAGCAGCCTGGTCTCACTGCTTGCCGTGATCATCGCCATTGTGGCCACCCTCTCGCATTTCGTCAGCACGGAAACCCTGGTGTGGATCGTCGGCCTGTTCAGCGCGGCCTTCGGCTTAGGTGCGCGAGCGCTGGTGGCTGATATTCTTGCCGGTGGGCGATTCATCTTCCGCAACACGTTTGCCATCGGTGAAAAAGTCGAGCTGACCGCGGGCGCAACAACCGTGGAAGGCATCGTCGAGGAGGTCAACGTGACCAACACGACCGTGCGCTCTCGCAATGGTGAACTGTGCGTGGTGCCCAACGGCGACATCAGCGTGATTCGGAACTACAACCGGGCGCCCTACTCGATTGCCAAAATCAAATTCACTGTGAGGACAGAATCTCTCGCGCGCACCATCGCGCTGTTGGAACCGTTAGGCCAGGAGGCCCTCACCCTGCTGCCCGAGCTGTCCGAACCTTGGCAGGTGATCTCCACTTCAGATGTGATGGGCCCCAAGATCGAGCTGACAGTGACGGCGCACACCGAATTCGCCAAAGCGGCCGGCCTGAAGTTACGTATGTTTGAGGTAATCTATCGACGGCTGGGCGACGCGGGGATCGAATTGCTGGACTAAGCCATGACGACGATAGATCGTGAAATGCTGTGGTCGATTCTGCTCGGTCTGACATGCCTGGGGCTTTTCTTCACGCTCGTGCTGACGGCCGGCGTCATCCTGGCCATCAACGGCACACGCCGGGCCCAAGCTGCGTTTGAGCGCTGGATGATGCCCAATCCGCCAAGGCTGCGCACACGGCTCGCAGAACTCCACCAACGCTATCCGACCTTAAGTCAGGGAGCATTGGTGGAGAAAATCATCGTGCAACAATCGCTAAAGGCGGGGCTGGCAGGCGCGTTAACAGGGTGGGGCGGCATCGTCACCCTGCCGATTGCGATCCCGGTAGACTTCGCACTATCCACGCAACTTCAAACCGGCCTGATACACTTCATTGCAGAAATCTACGCGCCCGGCCAGCCGCCCGAAAAACTACGCGCACAAACGTACCTGATCCTCGCCGGCAACCGCTTCACCCAGCAGGCTATCGATGCCTCCAGTCGCGCCGCACAAGCCGCGTTGGCACGACTTCTCACCCGGCTGTTGGCTGAGACGGTCGCGGAGTCACTGCTGAAAGTGGTGCCCGTAGTGGGGGGCCTTGTGGGCTTCGTGTTCGGCTACGCCACGACACGTGCAACCGGTGCGTTAGCCGCACGCTGGTATCGCAGCGATCCACGGATCGGCGATCCACGGATCGGCGATCTACAGATCGGCGATCTGCGGCTCGGCGAGCTGCGGCTACCCGGGCAAGCGCGCCCGCCAGAATGACAAACTCAAGCATGGCGCCCCGCCCTTAAAATGTGTCAGAATAAAGTCCGTCGCTTGCAGTTTTGCCCAGGCACAGGCTATACTTACGGCTAGTCCAGGATAGACCCCTACTGGAGGCGCTCATGCGATTCGGAATCATGGCCATGCAGTTGGGCGCGCTGATCCCGCCCGACATCCCCCCCTCGCAGATGATGGCTCATGTGGGTGGCTTCGATCATGCAGCGTTAGTCCGCAACCTGCACGCACACGGCTTTAATCCGGTGGAGTTAGGCGGCGACTTGGTGCTGTTCATGCCGCACACCTACGCGCCGCCGGCAATCGAGAGGCTGGCCGCGCTCAAGGCAGAGCTGGCGTTGAGCTACACCGTGCACCTGCCGCTCTGGTCATCAGAGCCATCCAGCCTGCTGGATCCGGTGCGGCTGGGCTCCGTCCGGGCGACCGTAGACAGCATCCGTGCCACACTGCCGCTGGCGCCAGAAGCCTACGTGTTTCACGCGACCGGCGCGCTGGCAGCCGAGTTCTATCGGATGCGGCTGCCGGAAATGGGGCGGGCGCTCATCCTGCGCCAGTTCCAGGCCCGCGCGGCCGAGAGCCTGCGCGCCATCCTGGCCGAGACAGGCATCCCTTCCCGCAAGCTGGCGGTTGAGACTGTGGAGTTCCCCTTCGAGCTTACAATAGAGTTGGCGGAGGCGCTCGATCTCTCGTTGTGCCTGGATACAGGACATGTGCTATCGGGGTTTGCAGGGCCGATCGATCTGTTCGAAACACTGGAGACAATGCTGCCCCGACTGGCCGAGGTGCACCTGCACGATTCACCCCGGTGGGCGCCGGGCACGCCAATCGTGTACGGGAAGGATCACCAAGCGTTGGGCAAAGGCGACCTCAACCTGGGCCGGCTGCTGGATCGACTGGCGGCCGCCGACTTCACAGGGCCACTGGTGTTCGAACTGACCGTGCCGGAGGCGCTGGCGTCGCTGGAGGTCGTACGACAGACGCGGCCAGCGCTCATCGGCACTTGACGATGTAGACCCTGACCAAAGCGCGCGGAGGGGCTTGTGGCAGATCTGCATGTCGATCGCGCGATGCTGGAGTGTTTCGAGTCCGGGCTTGACCTGCGCCACCCGGAACGCTGTGCTATCCCTGCGCGCATATTGGCCCATGGCAAAGGTTGCACCATCCTGGCCATCGAGCATCCAGACACGGCAGGGCTCGTGTTCAAGCGCATGGCCATCTTTCGTAGTACGGAAGAGGCCGGACGCTACGAAGCGACTCTGCGCCGCTACGTCCGCGCACTAGGGCAGCGTGCCGGCATACGCGTAGCGCCCTGCGTCACCGAGCGCGTGGGCAATCCCGAACGCAAACTGTGGACCGTTTACATTATTCAGGAGCGCGTGCCGGAAGCAACCATCGGCCATCGCGTCATCGGCGACTTGCCGCCCAACGAGATGAACCGGTTGGCGATCGCAGTGCTAACTGAAGCGGCCAAGGTGTTCGATTTCAACCAGGCGCACCAGGGCGACATCGAACTGGGGTTCGATAGCCGCATC
Source organism: uncultured Anaerolineales bacterium (assembly GCA_964513075.1). Taxonomy (GTDB): domain Bacteria; phylum Chloroflexota; class Anaerolineae; order CG2-30-64-16; family CG2-30-64-16; genus DAOUBP01. Next base: position 9,155 of record CAZELR010000013.1, on the reverse strand, counting down.
TCTAACTGGGCTATCGTCGGTTTCGGCAGGTTACGGTCTGCGCTGCCAGAACGGCCAAAGCTTAACTATCTCGATATCGGCACACCCCTCATGCGCCACCATGGGGTTGAACAATTCGATCCGACGCCCTTCTTGCGCACGTTCCCGGCTATCACACTGCCTATCGTCCGACGCGCCCTTCTGGCCGACATGATGACCCGCTATTATGATTTTCGCCGTATCGCGCTGGATATCCTCAGCAGCATCTTGAAAGAGGGTTATTGTGACTTTCTCGGCATGTTGGCGGACAGTGTAAACTGGTTCTTTCTGGCTGAACGGCAGGATATGCACTTTCGGCCCATCACAGTGCAAGAGGTCATTACATATCACCGCCACGATACCTGGCGCTGGCAGACATACCTTAAATTGCGCCGCTAATTGTGTCGCCAACAGGAGTGAAGATGGCTCATACTGCATTCCAACCCGTCCATCTCAGCAAGCGGTTCAAGTTCACCTGGGGCCTTGCCGAACTGGGTAAATCCCTTCTTGCCGGCACTTTCGGTGCATTATTACCTATCTTCTACCAGGATTACCTGGGGCTCCAGGCCAGTTGGATCGCTATTGCCTCAACCATTTACGCATTTTGGAACGCGTTCAACGACCCGATATTCGGCTACATCACCGATAACACCCGGTCGAAACATGGACGGCGCATCCCCTATATGCGCTTCACCGCGCCTTTTCTTGCACTGACCTTCATCCTGGTGTGGTTTGCACCCCACGGAGCCGGCCAGTCGGCCCTGTTCTGGTGGATGCTGATCACGATGCTGCTCTACGACACCTGCTACACCATGATCGGACTGGTCTACTCGGCGTTGCTGCCCGAGATCACCGAGTCGGACGCCGACCGGCACGGGTTGCAGGTCTCAGCCTCGCTGTTGGGTCTACTGGGCACCCTGCTTGGGTTTATCATCCCGGACTTCTTCCGGCCGAAAGCGGGCATCACGCCCTCGTTCCTGCCGCTGCAGGCCTCCATGATCGCGATGGGAATTGTCGGTGCTGCGCTCATCCTCTTCACAGCATCGAAAATAAAAGAAAGGCCCGAGTTCCATATCGGCGACCAACCCCTGCCGCTGCGCCAGGCGCTCGGTTATACCTTCACCAGCCGTCCGTTTCTGATCCTGGTGGCCGCAAACTTCATGTCGATCCTCATGAATGCCTTGCTGTTGGGCGCACTCTTTTATATGTCCGATTACGTCCTGCAGACCAACGCCATGATCCCTCTGGCAGCGCTGTTCATTCCCCTGATCATCGGGGTTGTGGCCACCCAACCGCTGCGGCGCCGACTGGGGGTGTTACGCACGCAGCAATTGCTTCTGATGCTCGCCGGCATCGCCCTGGTGCTGCTGACCTTCGCGCCGAAGCCGCTGATCCTGGTCTGTCTGGCAGTCGCCGGCTTCGGCCTGGCTGGACCGCAAACGTTGACTAACGTTCTCTTCGCCCAGGTCGCCGATGATGACGAGCTGCGCTCCGGCGTGCGGCGCGAGGGCGCCTTCTTCGGCGTAAATGCGCTGCTGACCAAACCCGCGCAATCGGTGGCGCTCGCGCTGCAGCCCTGGATCTTGCAGATCACCGGCTTCATCACCCGCGAGGCGGGCGGCGGCCAGATCACGCTGAACCAGCCCGGGGCCGCGCTATTCGGCATCCGCGCGCTGATCGGGCTCATTCCGGGAATAGCTATGATCCTCGGTGCGCTCATCCTGACGGCCTTTCCACTGCACGGCAAACGCCTGGATGCGATGCAGGAGGACATACTGACGCTGCACGCGGAAAAGCACGCTCGATTGGCACAAGACAACTAGCGCTGGATAAAATCTTCCTGCGGAAACCTGGAGATAATCATGCCGTTCACCCCTGATGAATTAGCGCGCGGGCTGGCCGAGCTGGCGCTCCCGACGCTAGAGACGCTGCAAGTGGTCGCGGTCGAGACACTCGCCGGCCAATACTACCCGCATCTGGACCCCAGCCAACCAGTGCTGGTGCTGAATGCCGGTGCTTCCCCGCTACCGGCTCGGATCAAGCCGACATTGTTGCAGGTCTACCCGCCCCAACATCGGCTAGTCTTGCTTCTTCCCGGCACACAACGCGAGGTGACATTGGCAACACTGGGCGAGGACGACCAGATGATCGCGCTTTTCATCCCTCCACTGCCCACAGCAGGCGCCTATGCCGCGCTACAGGACATCGCAGCCCGGCTGCGCGCGCCCGACGGCTGCCCGTGGGATCGCGCATTAACGTGGGAGACGCTGCGGCCGTCCTTGCTGGAAGAAACTCATGAGTTGTTGGCTGCGCTGGATGCCGGCGACCCCGACAAGGTGCTGGAGGAACAGGGCGACCTGTTGTTGCAGGTTGCCCTGCAAGCCCAGATCGCGACCGAGGCGGGACATTTCCGCCTGCCGGATGTCATTACACGGATCGTTAACAAACTGATACGCCGACACCCGCACGTCTTCGGCGATGTACAGGTGAGCGGCACCGAGGAAGTGCTGGCCAACTGGGAAGCCATCAAAGCAGAAGAGCGCGCACAAAATGGAGAGAGGCGCTCGCCGCTGGCCGGGATTCCGCTGGGGCTGCCGGCGCTGGCCACGGCCCAGGCGTACCTGGACCGGATGTCACGCCTGCGTGCGTCGGTGCCGCCCGAAACACCGTGGGCCGCGTTGGCCGATCTGCCACCAGATGCAGCGCCGACAGAGGAAATGCTGGGGGAGACGTTGTTCGGGTTAGTCGCATGGGCCATAACCCATGGCCTAGACGTCGAAAGCGCCTTGCGCCAGACGAATGCGCGCTTTGCCGCACGGGTCGCGGCAGAGGGATGGCGCTGAAATGCCGACAAATAGCCAAACGAGCGTCATACATGGCGGCGCCATGCTGCGCAACCCTCACCTCGAGGGGAATCCCTTCTTCTGGGAAGGCGGGCCTGAGGGCGTGCTGCTCATCCATGGGTTCACAGCTACCGCAGCCGAGGTGCTGCCCCTGGCGCGGCATCTGCATGACCGCGGCTACACGGTGGCGGGGCCGCTGCTGCCGGGGCACAAGACGCTGCCCACAGATATCAACCGCTACGGCTGGCAGGACTGGGTCGAGACCACTGAGGAAGCTTACCGCGCCATCGCCGCGCGCTGCCGGCGGGTGGTGATCGGCGGTGAGTCGACCGGCGGCCTGCTGGCGCTCTACCTGGCGCAACAGCACCCAGAGATCGCCGCCATCCTGGCGTATGCGCCGGCCCTGCGCCTGACCCTCCGTCGACGCGACGTCATCCAACTCTACCTGAGCAGCCCTTTCCTGGCATCTGTGCCGAAACAGCCAGGCCCGGCCACCGCGGCCGACGAACTGTGGCAGGGCTATACTGTGAGTCCGCTCAAGGGCGTCATCGCTCTGTTACGACTGCAGCGCCAGGTGCGCCCCGGCCTGGCCCGCATCACCCAGCCGGTCCTGATCGTCCAGGGCCGCCTGGACCAGACGGTGCATCCTGATGTGCCGCAGACCATCTACGATGGCGTTCGCTCGGCGATCAAGGAGCTACACTGGATGGACCACTCTTCGCATTGCGTCATCCTCGATCAGGAACGCGAACAGATCTTCGAGATGACGGCTCAATTCCTGGCACGCGTTCTGAAGTAAAGGAGGCCCCATGTCCCGTCCGCTTCGTTGGTATGATTTTATCACTATCAACATCTTCTTCTTCGGACTTACGGCCTTATCGCAGACGAATGGCCTGGTCTTCCCGCTGTTGGTGCAGCAGTTCGTCGGTGAGACGGTAAAGGGCACCTACCTGGGCCAGCTTCGACTTTGGACCCTGATGGTGGCGCTGCTGTGGCAAGCTGCAATCGGCATGCTGTCCGATCGCAGCACCTTACGCTGGGGCCGGCGGAGACCGTTCATCTTCATCGGTACCTTGGGGATGCTGGTTTTTGTCGCGCTGACCGGCGTGTCGGCGGGCATGGTCGGGATGGCAGGATTCTGGTTCCTGTTCGCCATGGCCATGCTGCAGTCCTTTGCGTCCAACACCGCGCACGGCGCGCAGCAGGGGCTGATTCCCGACCTGGTGCCCGAAGACAAGCGCGGCCGTTTCTCCGGGGTCAAAGCGGTGCTCGAGGTTCCCCTCCCGATGCTGCTGGTCTCTTTCACCATAGCGAAACTGATCAGCGCGGGCAATCTGTGGGGCGGCCTGGGCCTGGTAATGATCGTTCTGGTCGTCGTGATGCTGTTGACCATGCTGGCGCCGGAAAAACGGCCGACCCAGGCGCCCGGTCCGTTCAACTGGACGCCCATCCTGCGCTTGGCGCTCATGACCGGACTCTTCACGGCGATCATCCTGGGCATGGGCGCGGGCGTGCGGCAGTTGAGCGGCTTGCTGAAGACGCTCAACACGCCCGCCACTTTACTACCGGTGGCAGGGCTGATCGGGCTGCTCGCCATAGCGCTTACTGTGGCGATCGGGGTTTGGATCAGCGTGCGCATCAGCGTCGGCAGCGAAGCGGCGCGGCGCAACCCATCGTTCACCTGGTGGGTGGTCAACCGACTGGCGTTCCTGGTGGGCACCACCAACCTCTCCACCTTTGCCGTCTACTTCCTGCAGGGGCGACTCGGATTGGTGCGCGAGAAGGCTGCAGGCCCCGCTGCTTTGCTGATGGCGGTGATCGGCGTCTTCATCCTATTCTCCGCGCTGCCCAGCGGCTGGCTGGCCGACAAGTTCGGGGCCAGGCGGCTGGTAGCTATTGCCGGGATAACGGCTTTCGTGGGAGTGGTCGTCGCCTTGCTACAGCCAAGCATGAACGTGATCTATCTCGGCGGCAGCCTGATCGGCATCGCCACCGGACTCTTTTTCGCGGCCAACTGGGCGTTGGGCACCGAGCTGGTCCCGAAGGCCGAGGCGGGCCGTTACCTGGGCATCTCCAACCTGGCCGGCGCAGGCGCGGGGGCCGTGGGCGCCTACATCGGCGGGCCATTGGCCGATTTCGTAACCGCGCAGCTGCCGGGATTACCCGGAGCAGGGTATATCCTGATCTTCGCGATCCTGGGCGTGATGGTCTTGCTTTCGGTGGTGGCGCTGCGGGGCGTGCGCCAGCCCAATTGAGACCCATGCCGCAACGGACTTGTCGTTGCGGCATGGAGTCACACAAATCAGCGCAAGATAAGCGGCAGCCAGGACCGATGCGGCTCCGGCGTAGCCGTTGCGGTAGGGGTGGCTGTCAGGGTAGCGGTAGCCGTGGGAGTTTCCGTCGGTGTTGCGGTTGGTGTAGACGTTTCCGTCGGCGTTGGCGTTGGCGTGGCGATCTGATGAGCGAAGTCGATCAAGGGCGCCTGGCCGGCGGCGACGGGCACGATCATGAGCGGATTAACGGCGGTGTAGCCAGCCGGAGGCGTGGTTTCCACGACCGTATAAGTAGCCGGCGCCAGGCCTGCAAAGACGTAGAGCCCGTCAGACCCGGTGACGCCGGTCGCGATCGATTGGTTTCCGTGCTTTAGGGTGAACTCGGCCCCCGGCAGCAACGTTTCTCCGACATCATACGCATCATCATTGTCGGCATCGTGATAGGCCCGAACACTCACCTCACCTGTCTCCGGCGTCGCGGTGGGCGTTATGGTCGGCGTTGCCGTAGCAGTGGGCGTGCTGGTGGCTGTTTGGGTAGGAGTGGGAGTAGGCGTGCTCGTCTGGGTAGGAGTCGGTGTAGACGTTGACACTGGCAGAATATTGCCATTCCAGCGCCAGATCTTGCCGGCCCAATCAGCCACAAAGGTGGCATCAGTAAACACGGCTAAGCCGTGCAGCTCGCTTGTCGCAGGCGCGGGCGCAGGCGACCAAGTCATTCCGTCCTGGGTGGTGAAGACGATCGCATGGGTGGCAACCTCCGGATCAGTCGTATCGGGAGTGTCGCCACCCACGACAATCGCGTGGGTCTTGCTGAGAGCCTTTACGCGGCGGAGTTGTGTTGCCACGGTCATGCCGGCGTTCTGAGACTCCCAGGGGCTGCTTCCACCGTTGGTCGTCCGAAAAATCGCTCCACAACTGCCTACAGCCCAGCCGTACTGCTCGTCCACAAACGAAAGCCCATAGTAGCGTCGCTCGACCCCAGAACCCAGGTTGGTCAGACAAAGCTGCTGGAGCTCGCTTCCACCCGTATTCGCCGCTGACCAATTGCGACCTCCATCTGTGCTTTTCACGACATGATATTCGGTCTGCCCCCCATAACACACGGCAGCCGATGGACAATCAACCGACCAGGTGGCCTCCCACCAGGGCAGGAGCGGCCAGTAATCGTAAAAATTCACGCCGTCGGTAGAGCGCAGGATAGCGTTGTCGCTCGCCCCAATGATCACCGCCGCGCCATCCTTGGTTGTAGTTGCCGACCGGGGCCAGGCGGTGTAGGGCACTGGCGTCTGCCGGGGCGCCGGCGGATTTGAGCTCATGCCGTCCCAAACAAAGGTGTTGGCACTGGCCCAGGTGGCGCCGCCGTTCAGGGTGTAGTTTACTCTCCCGTATCTGCCGGTTACCCAGCACTTCTGGGTGCTGGTGCAAGCCATACCGATCTTCCAGCCGGAATCGGTCCACACCTGTGTCCAGGTCTGGCCGCCGTTGGTGGTGCGAAAGACCCGGCCTGTCCCGTTGCTACCCATAGGGGGACCACCGTAGGCGAACCCGATCTCCCGACTGGCAAAGATTACACCATAGAAGTGAAAATCCGGATCAGAGACGGCTACAGGCGCATTGAAAACCAGCTCCCAGCCATTGGAGATCGGATTGGCAGCCATGGCCGCAGGCGCAGCCGCTGCCGAAACGCCCCTGGTGGACAAGCGGCTAGTGGACGCAAATCCCGCACCCGCTGTCACAGAGACCATGATCGCTGACAGTCCCAAGGCAACCAAAGTGAACACCAACAAAAACCTAATCGTGCGCATCCGTAATCGTAAACTCATATGACAGGCTCCTTATGGGGGTGATGAACTCACAAAGAATGGACCTCGAAGATGAATACCGGATGAACCGCGGCCCCAACCAAACTGAAGATTTTTTCAGGGGCAGGGGATGCACTGGTTGACCTGCGGACTCACTCCGGCTACAATAGCTGCCACATGGCGAGATCATCCCGGATGGACTCGCTTCAGGTGCAGGAGGCAGGATTATGAATGTGCTGGTCACTGGCGGCGCAGGGTACATCGGCAGTCACACCTGCGTCGAGCTGCTGCAGGCCGGCCACAATGTCATCGTTGTGGACAATCTGAGCAACAGCAAAGAGGAAGCGTTGCGCCGGGTGCAAGCGTTGGCAGGCCGGGCACTGACATTTCACAGGGTCGATCTGCGGGACCGGCCGGCCCTGGACGCCGTTTTTGCAGCCACGGCCATCGATGCAGTGATCCACTTTGCGGGCCTAAAGGCTGTGGGCGAGTCGGTCGCCATCCCCCTACAATACTACCATAACAACATCACGGGCACGCTGATGCTCTGCGAGGTTATGACACGCCGCGGCGTGAAGAACCTGGTGTTCAGTTCGTCGGCGACAGTGTATGGGGACCCAGACTCAGTGCCCATCACCGAGGACTTCCCGCTCTCCGCCACTAATCCCTACGGCCGGACGAAGCTGTTCATCGAGGCGATCCTTCATGATCTGCACCGCGCAGACCCGACCTGGCAGATCTCCGTACTGCGTTACTTCAATCCGGTTGGCGCGCACCCCAGTGGCCAGATCGGCGAAGATCCCAACGGCATCCCGAACAACCTCTTGCCTTTCATTGCCCAAGTGGCAGTGGGCAAACTGCCTGAGCTACGCGTGTTCGGCAACGACTATCCGACCGCCGATGGCACCGGCATCCGCGACTATATCCATGTGGTAGATCTGGCCAAGGGCCATCTGCACGCTCTGAACAAGCTGGCCAACAAACCGGGCATCATGACCCACAATCTGGGCACCGGACGGGGCTACAGCGTTTTGGAGGTCGTGCGGGCATTCGAGCAGGTTTCGGGCCACGAAATTCCTTACAACATCGCAGACCGCCGGCCCGGCGACGTGGCGACCAGCTATGCGGACCCAACCAAGGCCTGCGCTGAGTTGGGTTGGACCGCGAAGCGCGACTTATCGGATATGTGCGCCGACACCTGGCGCTGGCAATCGAATAATCCGCGGGGGTATGCATAATGAACAAGTTGACATTGGTGGTGCTGGCCGCCGGCATCGGCAGTCGTTACGGCGGGCTCAAGCAGATCGATCCCATGGGGCCCAGCGGGGAGATCATCCTGGACTACTCGGTCTACGACGCGCTGCGCGCCGGATTTGACAAGGTCGTCTTCGTCATCTCCAAGGCCATCGAAGATGCGTTTCGTGAACGCGTAGGAAAAACTATCGAGCAGCAGATCGATACTACCTATGCCTTCCAGAGGCTGGACGATGTACCGGCCGACTTTAAGGTCCCTACGGGCCGAAAGAAGCCGTGGGGTACGGCGCATGCCACGTTTGCCAGCCGCGCTGCCGTGAACAGTCCGTTCGTGGTCATCAACGCAGACGACTACTACGGCCGCACCGCCTACCAGGCCATCGCCGACTACCTGCGCTCGCCGCATCCACAGGATGGCGTAGCCGACTACTGCATGGTGGGTTATCGCGTAGGCAACACCCTCACCGAGCACGGGCACGTGTCGCGCGCGGTCTGCACCGTGGACACGGATGGCTACCTGGTGCACGCACAGGAACGCACGCGCATCGAGCGCCGCGGCGACGTCGCGACCGGCATGTATGCCGCATTCACCGAAGATGGTGAGCAGTGGCAGACGCTGCCGCTGGACACCATCGTCTCCATGAACATGTGGGGATTCACGCCCGCCGTTTATGCGCAGCTGACGGAGCGCTTCCCCGCCTTCCTGGCTGCTTCCTATGCCAACATCGAGAAGGCCGAGTTCTACATCCCCAACTTCGTGGCCGACCTGATCCACGCGGGCCAGGCGCGAGTGAAGGTGTTGGCCACCTCCGAACGGTGGCACGGCGTGACCTATAGCGAGGATAAGCCGCAGGTCAAGGCAGCGATCCGGGAGCTGGTGGCGGCAGGGATGTACCCGGAAAGCCTGTGGGGAGTAACTGTTCACCGTTCCATCGGGGTATGGTATACTGGTCGCATGAGTCCTG
>CAZELR010000012.1:73276-84232 GCA_964513075.1 uncultured Anaerolineales bacterium | reverse complement strand
CGGCTTGCAGCACGCGCATCAGGTTCGCGGTCTCGCTGGTCACATGCAGACAGGCAGAAATGCGCATCCCATCCAGCGGCCGCTCTTTAGCGAAGCGCGCCTCGATCAGATCCAACACAGGCATTTCGCGCGCAGCCCACTGCATACGGAACCGGCCCTTGTCGGCCAGGCGGATGTCTTTGATGTCGTAGTTAGTGCTCACTAGGTTGATACTCCTTGTAGAACGGTTACAGGTTACAGGTCGAAGGTTGAAGATGGCGTCCACCTTCAACCTTCAACTTTGAACTTTCAACAGATCGCTCATTTCCGGCGCGTCCCCGAAGTTCTCTCGGTAACGCGCTACGAATTCCGACAGGGTGTAATGGTGGTTCATGGTGCCCACCTGCTCCAGGCAATAGGTGGCAGCCAGTGCGCCGATACGGCCAGTGACCTCCCAGGGGTAGCCGCGGACGAGGCCGGTGAGCAGACCGCCGCGAAACGCATCGCCGACGCCGGTGGGATCGACAATGGCCTTGGGCCGCGCCACCGGCACCTCAACCCGCCGCTCTTTGGACATCATCGTGGTCCCCTCTGCCCCGCGCGTCACCACCAACAGCTCGACTTGCGCCAGGATCCCCGCCTCGTCCAGGCCGGTCTTCTGCTTCAAGACTTCGAACTCGTAATCGTTGACGGCCATCGCGTAGGCGCCGACCATGCCGGCCAGCACCTGCTCGCCGGTGAAGCGCGCAAGCTGCTGGCTGGGGTCGAAGATGAAGCGGATGCCCAGCTCGCGGCACTCGGCGCAGTTGCGAAGCATGCCCGCGGGATCGTGAGGCGAGATGATGGTGTAGTCGATCGTGCTGGTATCCAGGCCGCGGTAGGTCAGATCGCGGCCATGGCTCATCGCGCCGGCATGGAAGCCGGCGATCTGGTTCTGCGCCAGGTCGGTGATCACGGTGAAGGTGGCGGTGAACTCGCCGGGATAGGCCACAACCAGCGACGTGTCGATCCCCTGCTGCTCGAGCCAGGCGCGGTAGTCGCCGAAGTCCTGGCCGACCGTGCCCATCAGCCGGGGCCGCTCGCCCAACAACGCCATGGTGTAGGCGATATTCGGGCCGATGCCGCCTCGGCTCATCTGCTTCTCTTCGACCAGAAAGCTGACGCTGATCTTGCCCGTCTCCGGGAGGATATGCTCCAGGAACCGGCCGGGATATTTCATGATGGTGTCGGTTGCGATGGAACCGGTGACGATAACAGACATAGCACCTCGTCCTACAAGAGGGAATCATGCACTCAACTGGCTGGCTGTTCGAACGTTAAGCTTGCCAGCCGCTTCTGAGCCAACGCACAGTACTCATCGGATATCTCATAACCTACATACTGCCGCCCGATCGACTTGGCGGCGATGGCCGTCGAGCCGGAACCCATGAACGGATCGAGGACCACATCTCCCGGCTGGGTATAGAGTGCGATCACTCGGCGCGGCAGCTCGACCGGAAACGGCGCGGGGTGATCGACGGACGACTCCGTGGTCATTTCCCAAACCAGCTCGCCCGGGATGGTTGTCTGACCCCACACGGCACGCGCAATCGACTCAGCGATCCAGGCGTCATCTTTCCCGCGTTCGCGCGCGTAGGTCAACTTGCCCGCAATCTTCTTTTCCAGCTCCGCCATCCGCTCCTCAGGCCGCCAGATGCTGCGGGTCCAGGCAACAAACTGATTGCCGGTGACGCCGCTGACGCCGCCAGTATCCAAGCGAAGCTGCTCCTTGCTCCACACCGTGATGTACTCATGCACATCGCGCAAAGTAGGGTTGGAGGAACGCCCGAAACTGCCCCAGGCAGTGGAGATCCCGGCCGAGGCCCCTTTGTCCCAAACAATGTGCCCGCGATGCAGCCAACTCAAATCACTGATGCGCAACTGCTCGTCGATCAGGCTGACCAAAGACAGGTACGGCTTGCGGTCGGTGTTGGCGACGTTCACACACAGCCGGCCGCCCGGCGCCAACACACGGTGGCACTCTCGCCACACTGCATTGAGCATGGCAATGTAGGCATCCAGGCTCAGGTTGTCGTTGTGGTTGTCGTAATCCTTCGCCACGTTGTAAGGCGGCGAAGTGACGACAAGCTGCACCGATGCGTCCGGCACAGCGCCCATGCACCGTGCGTCGCCGCAGATGATCTGATTGAGCCAGGCGCGCTGTTCTTCACTCATAGTTTGCATTTCGTCGTCGTTCCGCCGCCTCGACTGCCCGCCGCAAGCTCATCTCAAACGGCGGATAGCAGATGCCTTCCTCGGTGATGATGCCGGTCAGATAACGGTGCGGAGTCACATCAAAGGCCGGATTGTAAACCGGCACGTCGCTCGGCGCGATTTGCTCGACGCCAACGTGGGTGACTTCGCGGGCGTCCCGCTCTTCGATGGGGATCAGATCGCCATGGGCTAAACTTATGTCAATAGTCGGAGTGGGGACCACTGAATAACACGGGATGCCGTTTGCCTGCGCCAGCACAGCCAGCTTATATGAGCCGATCTTATTGGCCACATCGCCGTTGGCCGCCACCCGGTCGGCGCCGAAAAGAACCACATCCACCTTGCCAAGACGCATCAGCATGCCCGCCGCGTTATCCGCGATCAGGGTCATGGGGATGCCATCCTGCATCAGCTCCCATGCGGTCAGCCGGGCGCCCTGCAGGCGGGGCCGCGTCTCGTCCACCCACACGTGCACTTGCTTGCCCTGCTCCACCGCCGCGCGCACGACGCCTAGTGTCGTGCCATAGTCAACCGTGGCCAGAGAGCCGGCATTACAGTGGGTAAGGACGTTGGCCCGGGCCGGCACGATCTCAGCACCAAACGCGCCCATGCGCCGGTTGATCGCCACATCCTCATCAGCGATGTGCTCGGCCTCGGCAAGAACGGCCAAACGGATGTCATCCGCGTTGGCAAGGACCAGCTGCTGCGCCAGGTCCATAACCCGCGCCGTCGCCCAACTCAGGTTGACTGCGGTGGGTCGGGCCGCGTCCAGAACATTCTTAGCTTGAGCCAGATCGTTCAGCAAGCTGTCCCGATCGCGTGCGGGGCTTTGAAGCGCGGCCAACGCCATACCGAACCCTCCGGCTGCACCAATGGCTGGCGCGCCGCGCACGACCATATCAGTGATCGCCTCGGCAACCGCGCGATAGTCGGTGTAGCTCAACACCTCATAACGCAAGGGCAGAATCCGCTGGTCGATCATCTTCAATTGGCTGTCTTCCCACCACAGCGTTCGGGACATAAAAACTCCTTAAACAAAATACCCTCCGAGAGGAGGGCACGCGCGGAGCGACTTAGCCGATCTCTCATCTTTCAACCCCGCAGCACGGGGTTGCCGGAATTGGCACCTGCCCAGAACAGAAAACATTGCCGAGATGCAATCTGCCCGTGTACGATCTGCGAGCGCTTGCTTCCGGGCAACCGTTTCCCAGGACTCCGGGCGGTTGCCGGGGGTTCACAGGGCCGATCCCTCCCCCCCTCTGGATGAGTGTCCAGTGTTCTCTGATGTTAAATACCGGTGCGTCAATTCAAACGAAGAAATAGTTTAGTCCAGCGCGACGATTTTGTCAAAAACGGTTCTCTCTTAGCCACAAATACATCAGGACACCGCCGGCCACCGCCACATTCAGCGACTCAGCCTGGCCCACGATGGGCAGCTTGGCCCAGACGCCGATCTGGGCGGCAACATCATCGGAGAGACCACGTGCCTCATTGCCGAGGACAAGAGCAACACTCCCTCGCCACAATTCTGCGCCCCAGGCCTTCCCCAGGTGGGGATCAGCACCGATGAGCTGCAGCCCACGGCTGTGCAACCACCCGAACAACCCAGTGACGTCTTTCGTGCTAATGATGGGAACATTGAAGAGAGAGCCCATGCTCCCGCGAACGGTCTTTGGATCGAACGGGTCCACGCAAGGCTCGATAAGGATGATTGCCGCGGCGCCAACAGCATCTGCTGTGCGGATCAATGTACCCAAATTGCCGGGGTCTTGAAGTCGATCCAACACCACCACTAAATCGAGCCCACTCAGCTTCAGCGACTGAAGAGAAGGTTGCACCAGGCGAAACGTCGCAACGAGTCCCTGCGGCTCCTCCCGCTCGGAAAGCGTCTCCATGACACGCTTTGACACATGCAGCAACACGGCGCCGGCCTGCCGGAAGCGTTCAAGCAGCGCAGCCGCCTCCGAGCCAACAAACAGCTCCGGGCAATAGAAGACCTCGCTGGGCGCAGCGCCGCTATCGAGAGCCATGTGCAAGAGCTGCAGCCCTTCGACCAGGAATAGTCCCGCGGTTTGGCGGTGCTTGCGCTGCCCCAGCTTGCGCGCTTCAACCACACGGGCATTGCTCGTACTCGTGATGATCGCTGAAACTGGAATCATGATCCACCGAAAGAAGACAAGGCCCGGCGCAAACGTTCTTCGATATCGGTGATATCGCGCGGCAGAGCTTGAACGGCGCGCTGCGCCTCTACGATGCTATAGCCTAACGCGGTCAGCGCGTCGATCACAGCAGCGTCCGCCTCGGTCAGCGCGGCAAGCCCCTCGGCCACTTCAACCGGACCAACTTTGTCTTTGAGCTCCAGGACAATCTTCTGAGCCGTCTTCTTGCCGATGCCAGGAACGCGCGCCAGCAGGTCGGGCTGTTCCTGACCGATGGCTAACCGCAACGCGTCGGGCGCCATGAACGAGAGCACGGAGAGGGCCAGCTTGGGACCCACCCCAGACACTCCGATGAGCTTCTCAAAGAGGTCCAGCTCCTCTTCTCCGGCAAAACCGATCAGGCTCAGGTCGTCCTCGCGCACGACCAGGTGGGTATACAGGCAAATGACCTCTCCAAGCCGCGCCGCGGCCAACACCGGCTGTGGGCACAAGACCTTGAAACCGAGGCCGCTGACCATCACCACCAAGGCGTCCCGACTGCGAACTGCCACCCGACCTTCTATCATTGCAATCATGAGACCTCTTGCGCTGTAACGTGCAAGCGCTATCCTGCGCCCTCCATGAGGCGACGCAGGCGCTGGCTATACAGGTGACAAAGAGCCACGGCTACGGCATCGGCGGCATCATCGGGCCGGGGAATTTCATCCAACCCCAACAAAATCCGCACCATTTCCTGCATCTGCCGCTTGTCAGCGCCGCCATAGCCACTCAGCGCCTGCTTGACTTCAGCGGGTTTGTACTCGTAGGTAGACAGCCCAGCCTGGGCAGCAGCCAGCAAGATGACCCCGCGCGCCTGGCCCACCGTTAGCGCCGTGGTGACGTTCCGACCGAAAAACAACGCCTCGACTGCAACAGCATCAGGCGCATAGTCACGGATCAACACGGTCATTTCCCGGTGGATGATCAAGAGACGTTCCGGCATAGGCGACCCCGCAGCGGTCAGAATCGCGCCACAGCGGATCAGCCGCGCCTCACCAGCCGCATCTTCGGCGATCAACCCATAGCCGGTGGTCGCCGTACCAGGATCAATGCCCAAGACGATCACGCCAACCTCGACTTCGACCTCTAGTGGTTGCTCTATTGCCGCAACCAGGCCTCACTACATCTGAGTCAACACTTCTTCAGAGATCTCAAGGTTCGAGTAGACCTTGGCAACATCGTCGATCTCTTCCAGGGCCTCCACCAGATTCATCACCTGGAGGGTATCGGCCGGACTTAGAGCGATGGAGGTCTTCGGCAGCATCGTCAACTCGGCGTTTTCGAGCTTATACTTGGCGTCCAGGAACGCCTGACGCACAGACTGCAGGTCGGAAGGTTCGGTGTAGATCTCCGCGGCCTCGTCGCCGAACTGGACATCATCGGCGCCGGCTTCCAGTGCCAGCTCGAAGACCTTGTCCTCTTTGCGGCCGGTCATATCGATGACGATATAGCCCTTGGATTCGAAGAGCCAACCGACGCTGCCGGACTCGCCCAGGCTGCCGCCCCCGCGTGTGAGCGCGCGGCGCAACTCGGAAACGGTGCGGTTCTTGTTATCAGTGACCGTCTGAATATAGATGGCCACACCGTGGGGACCATAGCCTTCGTAGGCTACTTCTTCAAGTTGCGCCCCATCCTCGCTGAGACCGGCCCCGCGCTTGATCGCGCGATCGATGTTGTCCTTGGGCATATTCTCGGCCTTAGCCTTGTCGATGATCAGTCGCAGCCGGAAATTGAAATTCGGGTCAGCACCTTCGCGCGCGGCCAGTTGCAGTTCACGCGCGTACTTGGTGAACACCTGCCCGCGCTTGGCATCGGCTGCGCCCTTCTTCCGCTTGATCGTAGCCCATTTTGAATGTCCAGACATGTGTTTGATACCCCCTATCGTATTGCGTATTGCGTGTTGCGTATTGATCAGCGAACCAATCTATCGGCTTACCGATCTCCCAATCTACCCATTCATCTGCGCCACCGCCTCCAGAAACGCCCGGAACAACGGATGCGACCGATTGGGCCGCGAGCGGAACTCCGGATGAAACTGAGTGCCCAACATCCACGGATTCAGACTGCGATCCAACTCGGCAATCTCCACCAGGCGGCCGTCGGGCGAAAGACCGGAAAAGCACATACCGGCCGCCATTGCGCTGGCACGATAGCGATTATTGAACTCCCACCGATGGCGATGGCGCTCACGAATGCGCACTTCAGGCGCATAAGCCTGGGCGGCCAGACTGTTCGGCTGCAGCTCACACGGCCACAGACCCAAACGCATCGTGCCCCCCATGTCCTCCACCCCCTGCTGGTCCGGCATCAGGCTGATCACCGGGTTAGGCGTCTTGGGGTTGAACTCAGTGCTATTGGCGTCAGCGCGGCCCAACACGTTGCGAACAAACTCGATGCACATCACCTGCATCCCCAGGCAGAGGCCGAAATAGGGCACCTTGTGCTCCCGCGCATAACGGGCCGCGTTGATCTTGCCCTCGATGCCGCGCTCGCCGAAGCCGCCGGGCACCAGGATACCCTGCACATCGACCAGTTGCTGAAGGCCATCGGGGCTTTGTAGCGACTCGGCATGCACCCACTTGATCTCGATGTCATGATCCAGCGACCATGCCGCGTGGTGCAGCGCTTCGCGCACGCTCATGTAGGCGTCTTCCAACTCCACATATTTGCCCACCAAGGCGATCTTCAACACCGACTTGGGTTGTTGCACCTGTGCAACCAAAGTGCGCCACTCCGCAAGATCGGGCGCAGAGACGCGCAGGGCCAGCCGCTCAGCAATAAATTCCGCCACGCCCTCGTCTTCCAACATCAACGGCACTTCGTAAATGCTTTTGGCCGTGTAGGCCGGCACCACGGCACGCGCATCCACGTCGGTGAAGAGCGCAATCTTCTCACGCACGTGATCGCTCACCGGCAGGTCCGAACGGCAGATAATCATATCCGGCTGGATCCCGATGCTGCGCAGTTCGCGCACGCTGTGCTGGGTAGGCTTGGTCTTCAGCTCATTGGAGCCGGAAATATATGGCAACAGTGTTACGTGAACATAAAACGTTTTTTGGCGCCCTACGTCCTTGCGCATCTGCCGGATAGCTTCCAGGAAGGGCTGGCCCTCGATGTCGCCCACCGTGCCGCCCACCTCGACAATCAACACATCCGGGTCATCATGCCGGGCGGCCTCCTGAATGCGCCGCTTTATCTCATTAGTGACATGGGGGATCACCTGGATGGTGCCGCCCAGGTAGTCGCCGTGGCGCTCTTGAGCTAACACGCTGCTGTAGATTTGACCGGATGTGACATTGTGGGCGCGACTCAGGTTTTCGTCAACGAAACGCTCGTAATGGCCCAGGTCCAGGTCGGTCTCCGCGCCGTCGTCGGTAACGAACACCTCGCCGTGCTGATAAGGCGACATGGTTCCCGGGTCCACATTCAGATAAGGATCCAGCTTCTGGATGGAAACGCGCACCCCGCGGCTCTTGAGTAGCCGCCCAATGGATGCCGCGGACACCCCCTTGCCGAGGCCGCTGACGACGCCACCCGTTACAAAGATGTAGGCTGTCACAAGTGTCTTCTCCGATCATTAACAACAGAGACACGGAGATAGCTCTCCGTGTCTCTGGCGAGTTTCAAGCCGAACCAAAGCAAATTGTCGGAAATTTCAAGATCTTACGTAAGGCGATCATGCTCTTCTCGAACCAAAAGAGTCAGGTAACTAACATGAATCATAGCATAGATCGCCCCAGGACACAACTGCGCGGGCGGAAACTTAACGAGAGCAGCAGTTGACAAGCACATCTACTTAGCTTAGAGTTTGCGTCACGGAGATGTTCCGTTGCCTGATAGAAAGGAATCACCGTTATGTCGTCCATTGCGCCCACCGAGGCCATACCTGGCTATGTCCTGTCCGAAGACGCTCTGCCGGTCGTCTGCTTGACCCTGAACCGGCCGGCGCAGCGCAACGCCCTCTCTACCGGCCTGATGACTGCACTGACGCAGGCACTGACCGCGCAAAGCTCACGACCTGCGTGCCGCGTCATCGTGTTGCGCGGCGCAGGTTCGGTCTTCTCAGCCGGTCATGACCTGCGCGAGCTGGCCGGTCGCTCGATGGATGAGGAGCGCGCCATATTCGCCGCGTGCACCGATCTGATGCAGACGATCCAACGCATCCCGCAACCGGTGATCGCCAGCGTGCACGGGATCGCGACCGCGGCGGGGTGCCAGCTTGTTGCATCGTGCGACCTTGCGATTGCGGCCGAGGGGACGCGCTTTGCCACGCCGGGTGTCAAGATCGGCCTGTTCTGCGCCACACCCATGGTAGCGCTGACCCGTGCGATCGGCCACAAGCGTGCGCTGGAGATGCTGCTGACCGGCCAACCCATCGATGCCGCAACCGCGGCGGCATGGGGTCTGATCAACCGCGTCGTGCCCGCAGACCAACTGGACGCCGAAGTGCTGGCATTGGCACAGCAGATCGCCGCGGCCAGCCCATTGACCATCCGAACCGGCAAGCAGGCGTTCTACCGGCAGATCGAGCTGGACCAAGCAAACGCGTATGAGCTGATGGTCGAGACTATGGCGACCGGCGCAGTGACGCACGACGCCCAGGAGGGGATAGCCGCGTTCCTGGAGAAACGGGCGCCGAGGTGGGAGGGGAAGTAGAAAAATGGGCTTGACAGCCGCACAAAAAATGATTGACGCGTCCGGCTGACCGCTGTATAATATCCTTAACGTAATAATGGAATCGGCCAGCCATCAGGAGACTCTATGGCCGAGATCACCTATCTGGACTTTGACCTGCTCCTCGAACGGTCGGGCCCGGACTATCGGGCGCGCGTACGTCACTGCCCTGTTGTCCCCGCGACTTGCGATTTCTCTTTGCCTTTCTCCGACCTGGAGCTTGAGAACTTCATCCTGAAGATCGGCCACCCGCGGCGCACTGTCCGCAGGCTGGACAGCCCGAACGTGGAGCTGGCCAAGGATTTTGGCCGGCGGCTATTCGAGGCCGCGTTCGGCGATGAGGTGCGGAGCTGCCTGCGGCAGAGCTTGGATGTCGCCGGCCAACAGGGTGTAGGCTTGCGGCTGCGTATGGACCTGACCGCCGTGCCGGAGCTGGCCGACTTGCCGTGGGAATTCCTCTACGACCCCTCCCTCAACCGCTTCTTCGTCCTTTCAAGCAAGACGCCCTTGGTGCGCTATCTCGATCTGCCGGAACGCATCCGGCCGTTGGCCGTGCATCCCCCCATCCGGGTGTTGGTGATGATCGCATCGCCTCGCGGCTTCGAGCCGCTTGATGTAGATCGGGAATGGGCCAAACTGGAAGAGGCGGTGGCCGATCTGCACGCACAAGGCCTGGTGATTACCGAACGACTCGGCGAAGCGACATTAGAGGCACTGCAACGCTGCTTGCGGCGGGGCGAGTATCACATTTTCCACTTCATAGGCCATGGCGCGTTCGACGAGCACGCTCAAGACGGCGTGCTGCTTATGGAGGACAAAACCGAAGGTGGCCATGCTGTCAGCGGACAAGAACTGGGCACCCTGCTACACGACCATTCTTCGTTGCGCTTAGCGATTCTCAACGCCTGCGAAGGCGCTCGTGCCTCGCGCACCGATCCCTTTGCCGGCACAGCCCAGAGCTTGGTGCAACAAGGCATCCCGGCGGTCATCGCCATGCAGTTTGAGGTGGCCGACGAGACGGCCATCCTCTTCTCGCACGAGTTCTACGGCGCGGTCGCCGATGGGTACCCTGTGGATACAGCCCTGGCCGAGGCGCGCAAGGCGATCTACGCGCGCGGGGACGATTTGGATTGGGGCACGCCCGTCCTCTATATGCGCGCGCCTGACGGCCACATCTTCGATGTGGCAGCCGTGTCGCGCCCCGTGCCGCAGCCCTCCGAGGCGCCCCCACCCCCGTCGAGGCCGAACGCAGATGTTGCGCTAAAGATCGAAGAAGTGGAGCTCGAAGCGTTGGAGGCCTACTACCGGGCAGATTGGCCGCGGGCGATCGAACTGTACGGCGAAGTTCTGGCCCAGCAACCGAAACGTCCGGGGGCTGCCGCCAAGCTGGCTGCGGCCGAGCAGGAATGCAGGCTGGCCGATCTCTACGCTGAAGGCTTACGGCTGCTGGATGCAGGCCAGCTCACCGAGGCGGTCCGCCAATTCGAGGCAGTGCAAGCGTTATTGCCGGGCTATCGGCAGACCGCAGGACTCTTAGCCCGCGTTCAACAGGAACTGGATGCACACCGCACAGCCGAGGAACAGCAGGCAGCTCGGCCCGGCAAGCCCACAACCTTCCCGGAAGAAATCAGGCCGCGGCCTAAACCCAAAGACCTGCCCCACTGAGTCAAGCGGGCGAAGGAGAGCATCAGATGAATTTCTCGCAGGTTGCCTCCGAATTCCACAAACTCAAAGTGCAATATGACGCCGGTGCGCTCTCCGAAGCCGAATTTAAGACCCGGCTGCAAGACTTGATGATCCAGGATGAACAGGGGCGCTGGTGGATGATCGGCTATGAGACGGGGCAGTGGTA
>CAZELR010000012.1:0-73176 GCA_964513075.1 uncultured Anaerolineales bacterium | reverse complement strand
TCCAGGATGAACAGGGGCGCTGGTGGATGATCGGCTATGAGACGGGGCAGTGGTACGTCCACGACGGGGAAAAATGGCTGCTGGCAGAGCCGCAACCAACTTCTGAAGCGCCGCCGCAGGCCAAACCCGAACCAGAGAGGCCAACAGCGCAACCCGCACCCCCTGAAAGACCTGTCATTACGGAAACCAAACGAGCCGAGAGGGCAACGTCTCCACAGCCGCCAGCCACGCGGTCACGGCTGCCCGTAGTAGCCGGCATCATCGCTGCAGCGGTCGTCATTGCGGCGATTGCGCAACTAGCCGGCCAATGCCAGTCGCCGACGCCGGCGCCGACTGCACAGCCCGCCCCGGCCGCGACGGCAGTACCAACGAAACTTCGTGAACCCATGCCGACGACACCGCTCCAGAACTCGATTCGAATCAGATCTATTTTGCCGGCGCCGGGCACGTCGCTGAAGACGGGACAGGTCACTGAATTCGAGGTCTCGCTGGGATATACCTTAGGTTCAGCAGACAAAGCTGTTCTAGCGCTGTACGTTGAGGAGTATCCAGAGAGCGCTAAGGGATGCACAGGCTCAAGTCACCAAACCAACGGTGCAACCACAGTACCCGTGAGTCGAGGAGAAGGTGATTTAGTAATTCGAGTCACGTGGCACCGAGACCCATCTGGTTTTGGAGCGAAAGATATCATAACCTCGGGCACAGGCTTCTTAAGTCCAGGAGCTAGCCTCTGGACTGACAAAGATGAAAGCGCCGATAAGCTCATTCAGCAATTTGGGGAATTCGCGGATTATTGTTATGGATTCAAGTGACGGGCAGATTCTAACCGCCTCCTTCACCTAAAACACCCCTTTTTGTGATCTCATGGTATACTGGCTGCAAGCTCGCAAGTCGGTCATCATCGTCACAGAATGGAATCACCATGCCCCGCACCTATGTCACCTTGGACCTGGAAACCACCGGCCTAAACCCGGAAAAGGACGCCATCATCGAGGTCGGCGCGGTGAAATACCGCGACGGCGAACCGGTGGACGAGTTCGCTTCCCTGGTCAACCCGGGCCGCCCCATCCCGTTCGAGATCACAATGATCACTGGCCTCACCGATCGGGACGTCGTCACCGCGCCACGCTTCGACCAGGTCTCCACGCCGCTGATGCGCTTCGTGGGACAATTGCCGGTAGTGGGTCATAACGTCAGCTTCGATCTGGGGTTCATGCGCAGTCAAGGATTATTCACCGAGAACGAAGGGCTGGACACCTGGGAGCTGGCCACCATCCTGCTGCCCGCGTTGCCCGGATACAGCTTGAGCGCGTTGGCACAGCGCTTCAACATCAAGTCGCCCAGCCAGCATCGCGCACTGGATGACGCTAAGGCTGCAGGTCGTCTCTTCGGCCTGCTGTGCGACCACGCCGAACACCTGTCTTCCCCCGTGCTCATGGAGATTGTTCGCCTGGCCCAGGCCGGCCAATGGCCTTTGGCCCAGGTTTTTGACGAGGCGTTGCAGGCGCGCGGCGGCAACAGGACCGCCAAGTCTGAGCTGCCGCTGGAACAACTTGCGCCCGACAGCCCGCTCTTCAAACCTTGGCGCTTCGCGGAGCCGCTAGTAACCGGTCAACGTGCCGAGCCAGTGGACGTGGCTGAACTGGCCGCAATGCTCCGGCCAGACGGCGCGTTCGGCCAGACTTTCCCCGGCTACGAATTTCGACCGCCCCAGATCGAGATGCTGGAAGCCGTGGCAGGCGCTTTCAACCGGGGCCACCATCTGATGGCCGAAGCCGGCACCGGCACCGGCAAGTCGGTGGCTTACCTACTGCCCGCCATCGCGTTTGCCGTGAAGAATGGCGAGCGGGTCGTGATCAGCACCAACACCATCAACTTACAGGACCAATTGTTCAAAAAGGATCTGCCCGATTTAGAACGGGTGCTGGCCAACGCCTGGCACAAAGAGGCCCCCTTCCGCGCGGCGCTACTGAAAGGCCGCGGCAACTACCTGTGTCCCCGGCGCTTCGCCGCGCTGAAAGGCCGGCCCAGCCTGAGCCAGGACGAGTTACGCGGGGTCGTCCGCGCCCTAATCTGGCTGACTCAGACACAGACAGGCGATCAAAGCGAACTCTCTTTGCCGCAGCCCGCCGATCGCTTCGTCTGGTCACAGATGTCAGCCGAGCACGAAGGATGCAGCCTGGAACGCTGTCAGCGCGAAATGGGCGGCCGCTGCTTCTTCTACCGGGCGCGGCGGACCGCTGACGCTGCGCACGTGGTAGTGGTGAACCATGCCCTTTTGATGGCTGACGCAGCCACCGAAAATCGCGTGCTTCCCGAATACCACCGGCTGGTCATCGACGAGGCCCACCATCTGGAGGATGCGGTTACCGACCAGTTAAGCTTCAAAGCCGACGCGTTCACACTGGGCCAACTCTTCAACGCGCTCTATCCACAGGGCGGCGCGGCCGGTGGTCGAGGCCGGCAGGGCTCCGCCCCCGGGCTGCTGGCCGAGCTTGTCTCCTGCCTGCGCGCCGGTCTGCGGGACACGCAGTACAGCCTCCTGCGCGATCAACTCATCCGACTGCAAGGGGACGTGGAGGCCGTGCGCTCACGGTTGGACATCTTCTGGGAAGTAGTCAACGAGGCCGTGCACGACCTGGTGCCCAAGATGGACAACAACGACTACGATCTGCGACTGCGCGTTATTACGGCCACACGCAACCAGCCGATCTGGGTAGGCATCGAAGTCGCTTGGGAGAATCTGGGCCTCACGTGGACAACTCTATTAAAGCACACAGAAGGGCTGAACAAGGCATTGCAGGAGCTTCTGACAGGCAATAAGCCGCCGGAGGGACTGGAACCGTTGGCTGAGGAATTGACCGGCATCATCATGCGGCTGGCTGAGCTCCAGGAACAGCTGGAAGCATGGGTGATGAAACCCGACCCCAACAGCGTTTACTGGGTTGAAGTCGGCACCTCCGAGCGTCAAGCGCGTCGCGCCACGCTGCGCTCGGCGCCAGTACACGTGGGGCCGCTGGTCGAAGAGCACATCCTTTATCGCAACGAGACAGTGGTCATGACCTCGGCCACGCTGCGCACGGCCGGCAGCTTCGATTATGTGCGCGACAGGCTGGCTGCGCACGACGCTGACACCGCCACCGTCGGCTCGCCCTTCGACTACCATGAAAGCACGCTGCTCTATCTCCCCTCTGATCTGCCGGAGCCCAACGCACCCGGCTATCAGGCTGTAGTCGAACAAACCCTGGTCGGCCTGGCCAAGGCGCTCAACGGCCGCACGCTGGCGTTGTTCACCTCCTACGCACAGCTCCGCCGCACTGCGCAGGCCATCGTACCGCCGTTGCTGGCGGCTGGTATCACAGTACTCAGCCAGGGCGGCGGCGGCTCCCGGCACCAACTGCTGGAGACCTTCAGAACGGCGGAACGCACAATTTTGCTGGGCACGCGCAGCTTCTGGGAGGGTGTCGACGTGGTCGGCCCGGCGCTCAGCGGGTTAGTGCTGGTGCGCTTGCCGTTTGCGGTGCCCTCTGACCCGATCGTAGCCGCGCGCGGCGAGACATTCGATGAACCGTTCTACGGCTATCAGGTGCCGGACGCCATCCTGCGCTTCCGCCAGGGCTTCGGCCGCTTGATCCGCAGTCAGGCTGATCGGGGCGTGGTAGTGGTGCTAGACAAACGCGTCACGTCCAAAAGCTACGGAAAACTTTTTCTGGAGTCGCTGCCCGATTGTACAGTCCACAAGGGATCGCTGATGAACTTGCCGCAAGCCGCACGAGCCTGGGTAGATCAACACCCTTAATTTGGGTATGGATATCCCCTACATTTGACATAGAGCACACAGCTTGCTATTATTTGGAGTGGAAACCTCCGGGGCGTTTTAGCTTCGGAGGTTTTGCCGCCATACGATAGGGATAATTTAGGAGCAGGACAACAATGATCGGCGTTCAAGACCTTCGCAAGGGTACGACTTATACTGAAGATAACGTGCTATGGCGCGTGCTGGATTACGAGCACATCAAGTCGGGTCGCGGCAATGCAACGATCCGCGTGAAAGTGCGCAACGTGCGCAGCGGCGGCTCAATGGAAAAAACCTACCCCTCCGGCAGCCGCGTCCAGGATATTCGCCTGGATCATGCCGAAGTACAGTATCTGTATCACGAAGGCGACCTATATACCTTCATGGATTCGGAGACATATGAGCAGCCGATGCTGTCGGCAAGCATGTTAGGCGATGCAGTGAACTTTCTCATCGATGGCATGACATTGGAACTGGAAAGCTACGAAGGCGAGCCGATCAGCGTGCAGTTGCCTACCACAGTAGACCTGGAAGTGATTCAGACCGATCCCGGGTTTGCAGGCAATACGGCCACCAATACCACCAAGCCGGCGACTCTCGTGACAGGTTACATCGCCCAGGTGCCGCTGTTCGTTAACGTCGGCGACAAGGTCCGGATCGATACGCGCACCGGCGCCTATCTGACCCGCGTATAAGGCTGATTTGCAGCGCACCGCGTTTCAGCTTATAATCATCTGCGTCGACTCGGGAGACTGCACCCGGTCAGCTGCCACCCTAGCTCAATCGGCAGAGCAAGCGCTTCGTAAGCGCTAGGTTGACGGTTCAATTCCGTCGGGTGGCTCCATCTGCGTGGCCCTAGCTCCCGGCCCGCCTCCCACGGCCACCTGCCGGGGATCGGGTTGGGGTTGGGGCCTATCTTTTTTGATGGCAACATGTCTGTGACAACTCCCCAGACCCGCCGCCTGCATCACGTCCTGGACACCTTGTGGTACGCCATCAGCGCGCCGCAGGTGACAGCGACGCTTTTTGTGCTGCTTGCCCTGATGCTCGGCCTGGCCGCAGTGTTCCCCCAACTGCCGCGTGGCTTGGAGACACCCGAGATTGATCGCTGGCTCACCACTGCCGCGGGCCGGTTCCCAGGAACGGGAATGTTCCTCGCCGCAATCGGTGCGTTTGATCTGCTGCACAGCGCCTGGGCTCGCGTCATCTTGGCGGTCCTGGCTCTAAACCTGGCGCTGCGCGCGGCTGCCTATGTGCATTTTCTCCGGGATCTCCGGCAGCCATCAACAACCACACACCCCCCACCGCACGTGACCACGCGTCGTGCGACGCTGCCCGGCCCGCTGGAGCACACGGTCACAAGATTGCGTAAGGCACTCGAACCCCGTTACACCGTCGTCGTCCAGGCTGAAGCAGGCGGTGATACGGCCCGCAGCCAGCTCTTCGCCCAACGCCAGCCGGCCGGCGCTCCAGGGCCACTGTTCGCCTGCCTTGGCCTGCTCCTCCTGTTGGCCGGCCTGGTCGTGAACGGCACCATCGGTTGGCGAGTTGCGAACATCGTGCTGGCCCCCGGCAATACGACAACGCTAAACCGGTCCGGCGCGCTGCAGATCAGCCTTAACGAGATGGCGACACTCGTGTCAGCGACACAGGTGTCGACCGGCCATGACGAGACCGTGCGCGCCAACATCACTTTGACGCAAGCGGGGCGCAGCCGGGTCGTTTACCCTGGCCCGGCGCGACCTGCGCGCTGGGGCAATCTCTGGTTGTCACAACAGACTACTGGTCCGGCCTTGACTGTGACCGGGCTGGAAAGTGGTAGCCGGGCTACGGTGTTGCAGTCTCTGGATTCGAATGGCGAGGTCGGCTCCACATTGCGCATCCTCTTCCGTCAGACACAAAGTGAACAAGGATTTGCCATCCCGACGCGCAACCTCACCTTTCGAGCCGTCAGCTATGCCGCATTGCCCGAACAGGGAATTGAAGGCCCCGTCTTTCTGGTAGAAGCGTATCGCGGTGCGGCGGCGGGCGAAGAGGCCGCACCCGCTGCAACGGAATTCGTAACCGATGAAGGCAACCTGGTACTAGACGACATTACCCTGACCTTGCGGCGAGAGCGCTACGTCGAACTGGAGGCAGCCTATCTGCCCGGTTTGATTCCGCTGCTATTGGGCGGTCTGTTGATCTTGTCGGGAACAACGATAATGGCCTATCGGGGGATCGGCGATGCCAGCATTGGGCGCGTGTGGGCCAACT
Organism: uncultured Anaerolineales bacterium; assembly: GCA_964513075.1. GTDB lineage: Bacteria > Chloroflexota > Anaerolineae > CG2-30-64-16 > CG2-30-64-16 > DAOUBP01. The sequence goes on along the minus strand of CAZELR010000012.1, from coordinate 67,124 downwards.
TCGCTCTCAGTGGCGAACAAGTGCTGACCATCATCGCTGTGGCTGGCCCGGCCGCACCGCAAGCAGAAATCGAGCGCTTGTTGCAAGCAGCCTGCGCGCCGGAGGCTACCGATGCCGTTTAGCACATGGCCGTGGGCTCTTGGCGCAGGAGCGGCGCTGGTCAGCGGTATCTTTGCGTTGGTGCGGCCGCAAGGGCGCCACATAACGGATGTTCGCCGCATTGTAACCGTTGAGCTTGCCGGATTGGCCCTGGCACTGCTGGCCACCGTAGTGGGGGTGGGGTGGCGCGCCTGGCTGGCCAACACGAGTGTCGCCACAGCGCCCGCAGACGCCCTGGCGCTACTGGCTGGCGGCGGGCTGGTAGTGGCCGCCTGGCAGACATGGATGGATCGCACGCGCAGGACATACGCCCTCCAACGTGCGACCTTGGGCCTGACGCTCATCGGAGGTGCTGCGCTGCTAGGTGTAGCCTTTGCTTTAACCGCAGCTTGGCCGACCTCCTCAGTCGCCGTACCGGCGCCATTGCCAGAACCAATGCAACCGGTCACATGGATCTTCGGGCTGCGCAATATCCTGGCCAGCATCGGCCTGGGGGGATGGCTGCCCACGCTGGCAGCTTCCGTCTACTGGTATTCAAGAACGTTGAGCAGATCTGCGCCCGCTGGTGCACCGAAAGACAGCGGTGACAGTGCTGATCCAGCGGGCGATGTTCCAACAGCTCCTGTACGGCCGGAAACCGTCAAGCCAGCAGAAGATCCGGGACGGATCGCGGCGCTATTCAGTTTCCCGTGGCTGACTGCGGCATGTCTGGCTAGTGCAGCCTGGAGCCTGATCTCGGGTGCAGCCATCGACCAGGCTGTGCCGGCCAACTTGTGGTTGTGGGCTGCCTGGCTGGTCGGCGGTGCATATCTGGACATCACGTCAAGCTGGCGGCCGCTGCGCGTCTCAGGCTGGCTCTCGCCATTTCTTGCTGCGGGAGTCCTGGTGGTTGGCGTGTTGGCCGCTGTCGCAGCAGGATCATTGGGGGTGTAAGTATGAAACCTATTACAATCGGCGTGGCCGGTGGCACCGGCTCTGGCAAGACGACCGTTGCGCTGAAGATCCTCGAACGAGTAGGCTTCGATCACGTGGCCTACCTGCCGCACGACGCGTATTATCGCGATGCCAGCCATCTGCCGCCGGCCGAACGCGCCCAGCTGAACTTCGACCATCCCGATTCACTGGATAACGATCTGCTGATCGCGCAACTCAAGCGGTTGCAGGCGGGCCAAGCCATCGAAATCCCGGTGTATGACTTCAAGATACACAGCCGCTTGACCGAAACACGACGTGTCGATCCGCAGCCTGCGATCATGGTGGAGGGCATCCTGATCTTTGCGGACAAACGCTTGCGCGATCTGATGGATGTCAAGATCTTCGTCGACGCCGATGCCGACCTGCGGTTCATCCGCCGCTTGAAACGCGACATCGAAGAGCGAGGCCGCTTACCCGAATCGGTAATCAACCAGTATCTGAGCACCGTGCGTCCCATGCACCTGGAGTTCGTCGAACCAAGCAAGCGCTATGCCGACGTCATCATCCCCGAAGGCGGTCACAATGAGGTCGCCATCGAGATGGTCGCCGCCAGGCTGCGTGCCATGGTGGCCGATGCAGAATAGGCCAGGTGGCCTGGCCGCAGGCTCAGGATGCTATGACCGAACGTGACTACTTTGTCCACCCCAGCGCCTATGTCGATGAGCCATGCGAGATCGGCGCGGGGACCAAGATATGGTATTTTTGCCATGTGATGCAGGGCGCGGTGATCGGCCAGCGCTGCAATCTCGGGCAAAATGTCTTTGTTGGCGGCACGGCGCGCATCGGCAACAACGTGAAGATCCAAAATAATGTCTCGATATACGATGCCGTGGAGTTGGAAGACGATGTCTTCTGCGGGCCATCGTGCGTCTTCACCAACGTTGTCAATCCGCGCTCGCAGATCGTACGCCACCACGAATACCAACGGACGCTGGTGCGCCGTGGCGCGACCATCGGAGCGAATGCGACGATCATATGTGGTGCGACCCTGGGCCGCTACGCCTTCATCGCCGCCGGCGCGGTGGTGCGTGGGGATGTGCCCGACTACGCGCTGATGATCGGCGTGCCGGCGCGCCAACGTGGCTGGATGAGTCGTCACGGCCACCGGCTGGCCGGCCCAGACACCGACGGCATCATGATTTGTCCGGAAAGCGGATGGCGCTATCGAGAGGTCGAGCCAGGCGTACTGCGCTGCCTGGATTGGCCAGAAGATGAACCGTTGGAATGCAAAACGTGATCCTTCAGCTGCGCTCAGGATGCGACGTGAAGCGCAAGATTTGTGAAACATGGAAAGGACTTTTGTTGCATGTCATATAACCAACCGATCCCCTTATTGGACCTAAAAGCCCAGTATGCACCGATCCGTGAGGAGATCCGCACGGTATTCGATCGCGTTGCAGATGCGCAATACTTCATCGGCGGCCCTGAGGTCGAAGGGCTGGAGAAAGAAATCGCCGAGTACTCGCAATGCCAATTCGCTATCGGCGTCGCCTCGGGCACTGATGCACTCCTGGCGGCACTGATGGCCATCGAAATTAAGCCCGGCGATGAAGTCATCACCACGCCCTACACCTTCTTTGCCACCGGCGGCTGTATTCATCGGCTCGGCGCGGTGCCGGTATTCGTAGATGTAGATCCGGCCAGCTACAACCTCAATCCGAGCCTGATTGAGGCTGCGATCAGTCCGAAAACTAAGGCGATCATGCCGGTGCATCTTTACGGCCAGATGGCCGACATGGATCCCATCATGGAGATCGCACGACGCCATGACCTATTCGTAATCGAGGATGCGGCCCAGGCCATCGGCGCAGAGTACAAGGGCAAGCGTGCCGGCAGCATCGGCCATTTGGGCTGCTTCAGCTTCTTCCCGTCCAAGAACTTGGGCGGCTTCGGCGATGGCGGCATGATCACGACCAATGATCCGGCGCTGGCGCACCAGGCCAGGCTGCTGCGCAATCACGGCATGGAGCCGAAGTACTACCACAAGCTGGTAGGCGGCAATTTCCGGCTGGACGCCCTGCAGGCTGCCGTCTTGCGGGTCAAGCTGAAATACCTGGACAACTGGACCGCCGGCCGCCAACGCAACGCCGCACGCTACCGCGCCTTGTTCACCGAAGCCGGGCTAACTGACGTGATCTTGCCGACCGAGGAACCCGAGCGCCGGCACATTTATAACCAATTCGTCATCCGCACCACCCGACGCGCTGCGGCGATGGCAATGCTGAAAGAACGCAAGATCGGGCACGAGATCTACTACCCCGTGCCGTTGCACTTGCAGGAATGCTTCGCTTATTTGGGCTACAAGCCTGGTAACCTGCCCGCAAGCGAAGCCGCGGCGCAAGAAACCCTGGCCTTACCTATCTACCCGGAGCTGACCGAGGAGATGCAGGCGGCCATTGTCGCGGCCGTTGCCGCGGCTCATTGACGTCGGTCGTTGCCACTGGCCGTGGCCGCGCGATCGGTGAGGCCTATAGGGTTTGGAGTGATGCCGGGAAACCGGTGCTTCGATCAACGGATTCCAGTGAGGGCAGGTGGATTCAATGCCATTGAGAATGCTGCAAGTCGTGGGCGCACGACCGAATTTCATGAAGATCGCGCCTGTGATGGCGGCGATATCACAGTGCGGCGACCGTTTCAAGCAGCTGTTAGTCCACACAGGCCAACACTACGACGCCAACATGTCTCAAGTTTTCTTCGATGAGCTGGGCCTGCCGACGCCGGATGTGCATCTGGCGATCGGCTCCGGCACGCACGCGTGGCAGACCGCGCAGGTGATGCTGCGCTTCGAACCTGTTCTGCTGGACTTCCAGCCTGATTGGGTGATTGTGCCCGGCGACGTCAACTCGACGCTGGCGTGTGCACTGGTGGCCAGCAAGCTGGGGGTTCGGGTCGCACACATCGAGGCAGGGTTACGCTCCGACGATCGCAGCATGCCGGAAGAGATCAACCGCATCCTCACTGACCACTTAGCCGACCTGCTCTTCACCACCGAACCCAGCGGCAACGCCAATCTGGCGCGGGAGGGCATCCCCGCGGAGAAGGTGCGCTACGTGGGCAATGTCATGATCGACAGCTTGGTGCGGTTGCTGCCACGGGCAGAGGCCGGCTGGCCTCGGTTGATCGAGCGTTGGGAGCTGCCCCAGAACTACATCTTGGTGACGCTGCATCGGCCCTCCAATGTAGACGACCCCGCCACCCTGGCCGAAGTAATGTGGGGCTTGGCTGAAGCCGCAGAGACAACCCAAGTAATCTTTCCGATGCATCCGCGAACCCGACAGCGTATTGCAGATGCCGGGCTGGGCGCCATCGCTGCGAGACTGTGCCTGACCGAGCCATTAGGCTACCTGGACTTCCTGGCGCTGGAACGCCACGCCACAGTTGTACTCACCGATTCCGGCGGGGTGCAGGAAGAGACAACCTACCTCGGCGTACCATGTCTCACTGTCCGACCAAACACTGAACGACCGATCACCGTGACCGCAGGCACTAACCAGCTCGTGGCCAGCGAACGATGCGCGCTGGCGGCCGCATTTCGCGAGACACTGGCGCAGGTTACTCAGGACAAACAGCGGCCACCACCACCTCCGATGTGGGACGGTCACGCCGCGGAACGCATCGCAGAGGTCTTCCTGGAAAACACGGAGCAAAACGGATGAATGCGAGGGGTTGGACCGGCAAGCAGGTGCTGGTGACCGGCGCCGGTGGCTTCATTGGGAGCCATCTGACAGAACGACTGGCTGCAGAAGGCGCCAAGGTGCGAGCCTTTGTGCGCTATAATTCGCGGCAGGATGCCGGATTGCTGGCGCTACTCCCGGGCGATCTCCGAGACAGCATCGAGATCGTGGCTGGTGATCTGCGCGATGCCGATGCCGTTCGGACCGCGCTGCGCGGCTGTGATGTCGTTTTCCATCTGGGGGCATTGATCGCCATCCCCTATTCGTATCTGCACCCGCGCGAGGTCGTGGAGACCAACGTAATCGGGACTCTCAATGTGCTCATGGCGAGCCGGGACTTGAGTGTCAGTCGCATCGTCCATACCTCCACCAGCGAGGTTTACGGCACGGCGCTGTATACACCTATCGATGAGAAACACCCGCTGCAGGGGCAGTCACCCTATTCTGCCAGCAAAATCGGCGCGGATAAGCTGGCTGAAAGCTTCTGGCGCACGTACAGCTTGCCGGTGGTGACCGTGCGGCCATTTAATACTTACGGGCCGCGCCAATCGACCCGTGCTGTGATTCCCACCATCATCACGCAGGCGCTGGCCAGGAACGTAATCCGCCTGGGAGACCTGACCACGCGCCGCGATTTCACCTTCGTTGACGATACAGTCGCCGGGTTCCTGGCGGCAGGCGGCGCCCCAAACGTGACCGGAGAAGAGATCAACCTAGGTAACGAAGACGACATCACCATCGGCGACCTGGCGCACATGATATGCCGGCTTGCCGATGTGCCAGCGCACATCGAGGTAGACCCGGCACGGATGCGGCCGGCTGCCAGCGAAGTGCGGCGTCTGCACGCCTCGGCGGCGCGGGCGGCTCAGTTACTGGGTTGGATGCCCGCGGTCGGGTTAGAAGATGGCCTGGGCCGCACGATCACATGGTTCCGCGACCACCTTGCCCGGTATCGACCCGGTGAATATACGGTGTGATATGCGCGCAGTGATCCTGGCTGGCGGCCGCGGCACGCGGCTGCACCCTTACACGATTACCTTTCCAAAGCCGCTGATGCCCATCGGCGATGTGCCAATCCTTGAGGTGGTCCTACGCCAACTCAAGCACTACGGCATCTGTGACATCACCATGGCTGTGGGCCACTTGGCCGAGTTACTGATGGCATACTTCGGTGACGGCAGCCGGTTCGGCATGCGAATCGATTACTCACGGGAGGCCCAGCCGCTGGGCACAGCCGGGCCCTTAGCGCTCATCCCCAACCTCAATGAGACCTTCATTGTAATGAACGGCGATGTATTGACCACGTTGGACTATGGAATGCTGATCGCACATCATCGCTCTAGCAAAAGCACTGCAACCATCGCCTCGCACCAGCGCGACGCAAAAATCGACCTGGGAGTGATCCAAACGGACGCGACTGGCCGGATCACCGACTACATCGAGAAGCCGACGTACCATTACCTGGTCAGCATGGGCATCTACGTGTTCGAACCTGCAGTACTGCGCCAGATCGCGCCGGGCCAGCGACTGGACTTTCCCGACCTGGTGTTGCGCCTGGTGGCCGCGGGTGAGAAGGTGCAAAGTTATCCGTTCGATGGCTACTGGCTGGATATCGGCCGGCCTGATGACTATGGTCAGGCGAGTGCTGAGTTCGAGCGCTTGCGCAATCAGTTTCTGCCCGATGAATAACGAGGCAGCGCAGATCTGTCGGGGCCGAGAAACACGACAGATCTATGACAGATCTATATTAAACAGGACGTGTGACCATGCAATGGCAAGTGCCGCTTTCGGATATCGACCTTGACGAGAATGAGATTGCGGCCGTTAGCAACGTGCTGCGCTCTCGTTGGCTATCAATGGGTCCGGTCACCCAGCAGTTCGAGACCGCCTTTGCACAGATGGTCGGCGCACAGCATGCATTCGCGGTGTCCAACGGCACTACTGCGCTGCATCTGGCGTACGCTGCATTGGACCTAAAGCCGGGTGCTGAGGTCATTGTTCCCGCGTTGACCTTTGTGGCGACCGCCAATGCCATTCTCTACACGGGTGCAACGCCGGTCTTTGCCGATATAAGCAGCCTGGACAACCTGACCATCTCAGTCGATGATATCGCTGCCAAAATCACACCGGCCACGCGCGCCATCGCAGTGATGCACTATGGGGGCTACCTGTGCGACATGGCCGCCATCCGTGCGCTAGCCGACCGGCATGGATTGCCGATCATCGAGGATGCCTGTCACGCACCTGGCGCGACCTGCCAGGGGCGCGGCGCAGGGGCGCTGGGCACCATCGGCTGCTTTAGCTTTTTCTCGAACAAGAACATCGCAATGGGCGAGGGAGGTATGGTCGTCACCGATGACGATGCCTTGGCAGAACGCATCCGCCTGATGCGCTCCCACGGCATGACTACCTTGACCTGGGATCGACATCGCGGGCACGCAGCCAGTTACGATGTGGTGTTGACAGGCTATAATTATCGTCTGGACGAGATCCATTCGGCCATTGGGTTGAGCCAACTGGAGAAACTGGCGCACAACAACCAGCGTCGCGGCAAGATCGTGGCGCAGTATCAGGCCGCACTCGCCGGCATGGCTGGGCTGCAGATCCCCTTTTCTACGCCGAGAGCTGACGACCAGCCAGCCTATCACATCTTCCCCATCATCCTGGACGAAGATGTGGATCGTGTCGCCTTTATGACACATCTCCGCGAACGCGGAATCCAAAGCAGCATTCACTATCCTCCCATCCATCATTTTACTGCATTCCGAGAGCGCGCCCGCGAGGTGTATCTGCCGCTCACTGAGGCGGTAGGTCGACGCGAGGTCACATTGCCGCTCTTTCCCACGCAAACCGCTGAGCAGGTGCGCCAAGTCACGGATGCAGTAGCCGCTGCGATGGAGACCAGCCGTGGCTGAGAACAGCGAAGCACAACGTCCCCTTTGGAGACGTCTCGCGGCAGCCATCCGCTATCTGCCCCTGGACACTCAGTTAACCCTGGGCCAGCGCTTGTATGGCATCGAGTACATTCACCGGTGGCTGATGATCAGCCCTGCCGCCAAGGCGACGCACCATGTGCTGCGCCGGCATGGCGCGATGCTTGCCCTGTCCGCCTCGGTACCCACGCATCTGGTCATCGATAACGCAGTGACCGGCGATTATCGTCATCTGGCGATGGGCGAGCACGCCTACCTGGGCAAGGGCTGCTTCCTCGACTTGGTCGAACAAATCACAATTGCAGATGAAGCCGCTGTCTCGGGCAGGTGCATACTGCTGACCCACAGCGATCCCGGCACTGGTCGCTTCATGGAGCAGACCTACTTCCCGCGAGTCACCGGCCCGATCCGGATCGATCGCTGCGCCTGGATCGGTGCTGGCGCAGTTGTGTTGCCGGGCATCGCGATCGGCGCAGGCAGCGTTGTGGCCGCCGGGGCGGTGGTGGTACACGATGTTGAACCCTTCACTGTGGTAGCCGGCGTGCCGGCGCGCCTCGTCCGCCGCCTGTCGCCACCGCCAGAAAGCACCACATCGTGAAAACAAGCAGCCTGTCCGTGGCGCAGAACGGCGCCATCACCCTGGGGGCCAACATCGCGGCGTATGCCTTGACCTTCGGTGCGGCCATTGTTGTAGCGCGGGTGTTGGGGCCAGACGGCAAAGGGGTATTTCAGCTGGTTGTTTTGGCGCACACGCTCCTTGCAACACTGGGAAACCTGGGCTTAGCCTCGGCGAACAGCTTCCTGATTGCCAAGGGCTATCACTCGCTGGCCGAAGTCGGACGCCATGCGGCCTGGTTGAGCGTGGGCCTGGGGTTAGTCGTTTTTCTGATGGCCGCGGCCGGCGCGCAGCTCTTGCCGACCGGTCTGGTCCCGGCTGAACAGCGTGTCTACGTGTTGCTGGCAGGTGCGTTGGTCCCCTTTGCCCTATTAACCCAGTTTTTAGGCGGTGCGTTACAAGGTGCCGGGCAGATCATCTGGTTAAACGTCCTCAATCTCGCGCAGGCGCTCGTCTATGCGACTAGTACAGTCGTGCTGCTGCTCCTGTTGCGGCTCGCTGTGCCAGGCGCACTGGCCGCTTTCAGTCTGAGCACCATCAGCACCGGGCTATTAGCCGCGTTGGTGGTCTGGCAGATAGCAAAACGGGGGACGCCGTCTGGATCGGCGCAACCCCGCTGGAACCGCGCCCTGGTGCGCCGGGCATCTGACTTCGGCGTTCGCGCGTACCCGGCCAGTGTGGTCTCATTCCTGAACCTGCGCTCTGACCAGTTCTTGCTCGGCTACCTGGCGGGCACGGCAAGCGTCGGCCAATACAGCATTGCCGTCACAGTGGCTGAGCTCATCCTCTTCTTTCCGCGCGCGCTCTCCACGGCCTTGCTCCCGCGCATCACAGGCGCGCGGTCAGAAGATGCCGGGCATTTGGCTGCCAGTGCGTGCCGGCATACCTTGGGCGCGACATTGGCTGGGCTGGTCGGGCTGGTGCCATTCGCCCTGCTCATCCCAACCATCTTCGGCCAACAGTATCGGCTGGCGGTTGTGCCTTGCTTGCTGCTGGCGCCTGGCGTCGCAGCATATGCCTTGGCTCCGGTGCTTTCTACCTACTTCAGCGGCCAGTTGGGCCGCCCGATGATCGCTTCGCTGCTTGCGACCCTCTCACTAGTTATTGACCTCGCGCTGGTCTGGGCTCTGGTGCCGATCTTCGGCGTGCCAGGCGCCGCGTTGGCTTCAGCCGGCGCATACGGCGCGACAGTGCTGGTGATGATCTTCGTCTTCCGGCGGCTATCAGGCGTGCCGCTTCGCGATCTCCTGGCGTTCAAGAAGGCGGATTGGGATGCCTATCGCGACCTGCTGCGACCACTGATCCAGAGGTGACGGCGTGAGACTCTGTTTTGTCGGTCCTGCCCGCAGCACCCACACTCAGCGCTGGCTCGCCGCATTCGTCGATCGGGGTCACGAGGTGCACCTGGTGACTCTGCCCGATGATTCGGTGACATTAGAGGGCGTGACGATCCATCCGTTATCCGGAGGTCCGGCCAAGCTACGATTTGTGCGCTGGACGCTGGCGCTGCGCCGCATTCTGGCAGAAATTCGGCCCGACCTGCTGCACGCACACTACCTGACCCGGTACGGCTGGCTGGCCGGCGCATCCGGCTTTCGGCCCTTGGTGGTAAGCGCATGGGGCACCGACGCTTATATCGACCCCGAACGCTCCCGCCTCTCTCGGATTGTGACCAGCCAGTTGCTGCGTCGTGCGGACCATGTCATCGCTGATGCCGAGGATCTGCGTGAACGTTTGATGCGCCTCGGCGCCCAGCCCAAAAGGCTAAGCGTGATCCAATGGGGGGTCGACACCGAGCAGTTCAGGCCGGATCTGGACACCGCTTGGCTACGCACGCGACTCAATCTGGGGACTGGTCCTATTATCCTCTGCACGCGCGGCCTGATGCCCAACTATAACCAAGATATCCTCCTGCAAGCTATGCCTGCAGTACTTGAAACAGTGCCTCAGGCCCGGCTGGTGATCAAATACAACACTGAGCAGCCAGACTACCATGACGCCCTCTACCGCCTGGCGGACACGCTAAAGCTGGGCGACGCGGTGCGCTTTGTTACCTCAACGCCTTACACTGAAATGGCAGCCTACTATGCGCTGGCCGATTTCTTCGTGTCCGTTGCATCATCAGACAGCACGCCCGTTTCACTGCTTGAGGCGATGGCCTGCGGCGCTGTACCCGTGATGGGAGACTTACGCGCAATCCGCGAATGGATCACGGATGGCGAGAACGGCCTCCTCGTCCCGCCCCGCGATCATGCGGCCCTAGCGTCAGCCCTCGTGCGCGGGCTGACGTGCGATACGTGGTGTGCGAACGTCCGCACAACCAATCGCGCCATCATCGAAGACCGAGCGGATCACCGGCGGGAGATGACACGCGTCGAACAGCTATATTTCGATCTGGCCCTGTCACAACCGGCGCATTGAGGAGAGAAGAGACGGTATGTCCCGCACGGTATTGATCATTGTCCACGATTACCCACCCATCCGCTCGGCTGGTGCTGAGCGCTTGCTCAAGTTCGCCCAATACCTGCCCCAATTCGGCTACCGACCGCTGATCCTAACGACTGGCCGTTACGGCGGATTACTGGACGATGTCGAGCGCCAAATTTACCGCGCCGATGATTTGATTCACAACATTTTCGGCTTTTGGCGCCGGCACACTGCGCTTACCGTGCCTCAGGAGGAACAATATCGCGTGGCAACGATCGCCAATCGCAGCCTCTTAGGCTGCGTGCGCGATGCTATCATGATTCCGGATACCAAACTGGGCTGGCTCCTGCCGGCAGTACGGCTGGGACTGCGCGTGATTGCGGCGCAACAGCCAAGCATTATCCTCAGCAGTTCGCCACCCGAGACCACACACCTCGTAGCAGGCCGATTGAGCCGGGCAACCGGTGTCCCGTGGGTGGCGGATCTGCGCGACGGCTGGGCGCAACAATCGCCCAACCCCGCGCTGCGAGAACAACCATTGCGACAGACGTTGGAATTGGCACTGGAACGCCGCATGATGACCCAAGCCAGCGGGGTAACCACCACCACGCCTGCCCTCACTGCAGATTTAGCGCAACGCTACCCGCCTGCGCAACGTTCACCGCGCCAACGTTCGCAGCGCGAACGTTCGCAGCGCGAACGCCGTATCGTCACCATTACCAATGGCTTTGACAGCACCGATTTCGCCAACCTAGCGCGGCGCCGGCCCGTCGACGGCACCTTCCGCCTTGTCTACACCGGCGCATTCAGCCTGAGCAGCCCGGATCGCTCGGCGGAGCCGCTTTTCAGCGGACTCGCGGCGCTGACCCGGGTAGACCCCGCCACTCGACTGCGCGTGCAAATCATCGGCACACTCACAGACAAGGAGCAAGGGCTCGCGAGCCAATATGGCTTGGACAGCATCGTGTCCCTGGTGCCCCCGGTCCGTCGCGACGAGGTCTACCAGTACCAGGCAGACGCCGACGCGTTACTGCTGGTGCAAGGGGCGGCAACCCGAGCGTTGATGCCGTCCAAGCTCTTCGACTACATCGGCGCGGGCAAACCGATCCTGGCACTCACCGATGGTAACGTCGCCGAAGACATCATCCGCGAGTATCACTTGGGCGAGATTGCACCCTCCGATGATCCGACTGCCGTCGCGGCCGCGCTGCAACAGCTGATGGCTGCACAGACAACCGCCGCACCTCATGCGGGCTTTGCAGCCGCACAAGCCCGTTTCGAGCGTCGCGCCCTGACCGGTGAGTTGGCTGCATTCTTTGACGAGATTCTGAACACCGATGAACTCAGATGAACTCAGGTTGACCCGGCCGGATCTCTCCATCGTCGTTCTTTCCTGGAACGTCCGGGGCCTCCTGCGGGCGTGCTTGAGGTCAGTAGTCATGGGTCAGGAGTCAAACGACAGCAGAGAGCCACACAACGGCGTTGACGCCAGCCCGGCCTTGATCGCTGAGGTTATTGTCGTTGACAACGCCTCCATCGATGGCAGCGCGGACATGGTCGCGACCGAGTTTCCCCAGGTCCGCCTCATCCGTAACGCTGATAACGTCGGCTTTGCGCGCGGGAACAATATCGGCATCGCAGCCAGCACGGGGCGTTACGTGCTGCTGCTCAACAGCGATACCGTCGTCCCGCCCGGAACGTTAGCCGGGCTCATCGAATTCATGGATGCTCACCCACAAGCGGGCGCGTGCTCGCCGCGACTGTTGCAGCCTGATGGCGCGCCACAGGCCTACGCGTACGGCCAGGACCCCTCCCCAGGTTACCTGTTGCGCCGCACTTTCAATCGGCTGGTCTTGCACCGACCGCTGCACGACTGGGGCGTCGCAAAAATCATCGAAGTGGAATGGGTGTCAGGCGCGTGTTTGCTGGCCCGGCGTGCGGCCATCGAGCAGGTAGGCGGCCTGGACGAGGCTATGTTCATGTACTTCGAGGACAATGACTGGTGCCGGCGCGTGCGGCAGGCTGGTTGGCAAATCTACTACGTGCCTACGCTGGCAATCATCCACATCGGCGGAGCGGGGCTGAAACAGAACCCAACGGCTCGCACTGCGTACCACCACAGCCTGGAGCATTTCTACCAAAAACACTACGGTTGGCCGCAGCGCGCGATATTGAAGATCCTGCTGCCGATCTACCGGCCATTCTTGCCGCGTTGAACCGGCTTCAGAGGCCCTTGATGTCACCTTCCACCGTTCGTCCGCTAACGGTCAGCACCGGCACGCCCCCAAGCCCCTTTCCCATCGCGCTGACTGTTGACGTCCACGAAGAGGATCAGCCCGTGGATGTGAGTCGCGCGGCCCACTGGCTGCATACGACCGGCATCAGAGCCACCTTCTTTGTACCTTCGGTACTTTTTGAGCGCTCCGACTTCCGGCCGCACGTCGCACTGCTGACCGCCCAGGGCCACCAGGTGGGCAGCCACGGCCACCATCACGATTTCAATGAGATTCGCCTCCTGATGCGAGGGGCAGCAGCCGATCTCGATTTTCTGCGACGGTCACGCGGCCTCTACGAAGAGCTCTTCGGTTGTGCACCGATTGCTTTTCGGTCGCCGGCCTGGTGTCCGCTGGGACCAGCCGCGATCCACACCCTGGTCAGCCTGGGTTACCGGGTCGACGCCAGCGCGACCCCGCAGCGGCTGCCCATCTTTAGCTCGACGCCGTATGCCAATACCTGGCTCTTCTCCCCGCGCAGCATACACGAGCTGACGCCGGGCTTGTTGGAGATACCAACCTCCTGCCTGTTGCTGCCGGCCGCCTCGCCCACCTTTTTGACCCTGCGCCGTCAGGCGGCGTTGGCCTTCCTACGCTTACTGATTTGGGAGGCGCGTCTCCCTGCTAAGATTCTTTGCGTGCAGTTTCATGTCAGCGACTTCGCGGCTGACACTGCCCCGCCACTTCCGGACGAACCGCTGAGCTTGGGCAGCTTCCTGCCGCGGGCAGATGGCGGACTGCGTTTCAAGGTGTTCCTGCGCGAGCGCGACCCGCGACGCATATATCGCATCACCCAGGAGATCATCGATATGTTACGCTGCCAGTCGGGAGCCAAGTTCATGACCCTGTGCGATCTTGCAGAATCAAAGGCCAGCTACACTGATTGACGCGATCACGCATCTGTAATATCATGGCGCTATAGCGCATCCTTATGACCATCTACTTCGACATCTCCGCCGCCGTTCATCATCGAGCCGGGTTGGGGCGTTACGCCGAAAGCCTGGCGCGTGCGCTATTGCCTCTCCTGGAAGATCGTCTGACCTTCTTTTACAACCGCGAAGCAGGCATCGAATCGCTGCCAGGGCTGGAAATGGTGCCGGCGCAAACCGTAGACCTGGGTTATAAGCCGTGGCGGATGCTGGTGTGGCTGGGGCAACTGAGTCGGGTCGGCTTCAATCGCCTGGTTCCGAACGCAACCCTTTTTCATGCGACCGAGCATCTGTTGCTGCCTTTACGCCGCGTGCCAACAGTGCTTACCGTCCACGACCTGATCTTCCGGCGGTATCCTGCCCACCACAAACAGCTCAACCGTTGGTACCTGAATGCAACCATGCCGCTCTTCTGCCGCCGCGCCAGTCACATCATCGCAGTGTCGGAGCAGAGCAAGCGCGATCTCATCGCCGCGTACGCTATTCCGTCCGAGAAGATCACAGTGATCTATGAGGCCGCTGATGCGCATTTCCGGCCGCAGCCGCCGGAGAAGGTGGCTGCCATCCGCGAACGGTATGGACTTCCCGACCGCTATGTGCTCTTTGTAGGCACCATCGAGCCGCGCAAGAACCTGGGCCGGGTGCTGTCAGCGTTCGAGCAGCTCCACGCGGAAGGCCTGACCGACGCGCTGGTGATCGTCGGCAAGCGCGGGTGGTTGTACGACAACTTCTTCGCCCGGCTGGAGAGCTCACCGGCCAAGGCGGCAGTTATCTTCCCAGGCTTCGTGCCCGACGCGGATTTACCGGCAGTCTACGCAGGCGCCCAGGCGCTGGCGTTCCCCAGCGAGTTTGAGGGCTTTGGCTTGCCCGTGCTCGAGGCTATGGCCTGCGGGACGCCGGTGGTCTGTTCGAACACGTCAAGCCTGCCGGAGGTGGCCGGCCAGGCCGCGGTGCTGGTCGATCCATTGAACCTGGAGGCACTGACCGCCGAGTTGCGTCACATCCTCACGGATTCGGATCTGGCCCACCATCTTCGAGAACGCGGCCTGGCACAAGCAGCCCGCTTCTCGTGGGAACGCACTGCAAAAGAGACGTTGGTAGTCTATCGCACGATCTCGCAAGATCGCACGATCTTACAGGATCGCACGCTCAGTACGGGCGAGCCCCCGTACTCGCCCACAACACCATGACGCACTTTGTTCTGGACGCACGCACCGCGCAACCGCATTTCCCCGGCATCGGCCGTTACGTGTCGAACCTGGCACGCGCGCTCATACCTTTGCTTGTGACCGCAGAACAGCTCACGCTCCTTTGTGACCCTGCCTGCGTCCTCTCTGCGCCGGCAGGCGCTCCACCGGGCTCCAATGTACGGACCGTGACATTGGCCACTTCGCCCTTCTCACTAGCGCAGCAATGGGTCATACCCCAACTGCTGCGCCGCCTGCATGCCGATCTCTACCACAGCCCCTATATCGCCATGCCCTACCTGCCGGGCGTCCCCGCGCTGCTCACCGTCTACGACTTGATCCCGTTGCGTTACCCGGCGCACAGCACAACTCGTGCGCGACTGTTTGCCGGCGGGATGACGCGTCTGGCGTTGCATACCGCCCGGCAGATCGTCGCCATCTCCGAGTTCACGCGAAATGACTTCATAACCGAGTTCAAGCTGCAGCCAGACCGCGTCACAGCTATTCCACTCGCCGCTGACCCGGCGTTTCAGCCCCAGTCACCGGAAGCAATCGCAGCCATTCGCGCCCGCTACGCCCTGCCTGAAACATTCGCCCTCTACCTGGGCAGCAACAAACCCCACAAGAACCTGGTCCGGCTCGTGGAAGCGTGGAGCGCCACTGCTGGCAGCGACATTAGTGGCAGCGACACAGAGCGCAAATCGCAAACCGCAAATCGTAAATTAGTGATTGGGGGAGCCTGGGATGAGCGCTATCCAGAGGCACGCCAGCGCGGTGAGGTCCTGGAACTGGGCAAGAGCGTGGTGTGGCTGGGGGCAGTACCGGAGAACGATTTGCCGGCCCTGTATGCGGCTGCGTCTGTCTTTGTTTTTCCCTCCCTCTACGAAGGCTTCGGATTGCCCGTGCTTGAGGCAATGGCATGCGGGACGCCAGTGATCTGTTCAAACACGTCGAGCTTGCCGGAAGTCGCGGAAAACGCGGCGCTGCTGGTGGATCCCGCCGACACAGCCACTCTGGCTGAAGCCCTGCATAGAGTCCTTTCAAATGATGATCTCCGGGCCATGCTGCGGAGCCGCGGGCTGGAACAGGCTGCACAGTTCTCTTGGGAACGGACTGCTGCCGCAACGCTGGCCCTCTATCGCCAGATCTCGCCGGTTCGCAGATCGCAAGATTCGTTATTGAGGGCGTCCGCGTGAACATTCTCCATATCTACAAGGACTATCCGCCCATTCTCGGCGGCATCGAGAATCATGTTAAGCTGCTGGCCGAAGGGCAAGCCGGCCGCGGCCATGCTGTCACCGCTCTGGTGACGAACCCTGCCGGACGCCCGACAACCATCGTCCAAGAGACCGGCGTCCGCGTAATCCGCGCCGGCCGTTTGGCCACCGTTGCCTCGACCCCGCTGAGCCTGGCGCTGCCGTGGCAGTTGCTGCACCAGCAGCCCGATGTCGTGCATCTGCACTATCCCTACCCCGTGGGCGAGGTGAGCCAGTGGCTGCTGCGCCGCGGCCGCGCCACCGTGCTCACGTATCATGCCGACATCGTACGCCAGGCCAACATCCTGCGGTTCTACAGACCGCTGCTGCGCCGGGTGCTGCATGCGGTCGACGCCATCATCATCGGCAGCCCTCCTATGCGCGGCGGCGTCTTTCTGGGTCAGCATCAAGCCAAGCTGCACCTGATTCCCTATGGCATCCCAGTGGCCCGCTTCCAGGCAAGACCAGCAGATGCAGATCTGGTGCGCATGCGTGACCGGATCGCCGCCGCCTTTTCAACCTTCAATGTACAACCTACAACCTTCACCCCCCCGCTCCTCCTCTTCGTAGGCCGCCTGCGTTACTACAAAGGCCTGGACTGGCTGATCCGCGCGCTGCCGCTGATCCCAGCCCGGTTAGCAGTAGCCGGGATCGGCCCGATGGAGGCCGAGTGGCGCGGCTTGGCGGACGAGGTCGGCGTGGCTGACAAGATTGCATGGCTGGGTGAAATCCCAGATATCGACTTGCCGACCCTTTATCACGCGGCCGACCTGTTCGTGCTGCCGGCCAGCAGTCCCGCCGAGGCATTCGGCCTGGTGCAGGTAGAGGCAATGGCTGCCGGACTGCCAGTGGTATGCACCGAGCTTGGCACCGGCACATCTTACGTCAATCAAAATGGGGTCACTGGCTTCGTCGTACCCCCACGCGATCACAGCGCCCTCGCCGGCGCCATCAATAGCATGCTGGCCGACCCGATCCGCCGAACGACCATGGCCGCGGCAGCGCGAGTCAGGGTTGCCGCCGAATTCAATCAGGAAGTCATGGTGGCACGCGTTGAGAAGTTATATGCGCAGGTGCTAAACGAAGAGCACCCGGTGTAAGTCTCATTACAGGAAGCGAAAACCCACTCAGGCAGCGCGCGGAATCGGGCTTGCTTGCAACGCCTCCATCCGCGACACGATCGTCTCAGGCACCGGCTGGCTTGCCCTGGCTGCGTAGTCATACCATACCTGAGTGCTGCACCCCTCGGCGACTAACCGGCCCGTATGCTCATCAGTGATCTGATAATCGAACACAAAGCTTTTGCGGCCCACCTGTGACACCCAGATAGCGATCGAGAGACGGTCCTCCAGGGTGGCGGGCGAACGGTAGCGGATGTTGACCTCGGCCAAGATGAACTGGAAATCTGCCGGCAGAGTCGTTTGCGGGTCGGTCAGCGCGCCCGGCCCCAACAAAGCGTGGATGTAACTTAACCGCGCCAGCTCGAAGTAACTGAGGTAGACAGCGTTGTTGACATGGGCCAGCGCATCCAGGTCACGCCAACGAAGCTGAATGGGTACCGCGACGGGAACGAGAGCAGACATGGCAGCGTCTCCTTGGGTGGCATTCATAAATCGGGTTTCTTGCAGAAACCCGATTTATGAATTTGCCTAGATTCTACCCACCGACACAGGAAGCGTCAACATAGGTTTGGCAGCTTGGCCGTTTAAGTGTAGAATGCAAGCTGTTCCCTGCTGTGGGGATGCGCGATCTCTTGGTGTCTGGGCGCCTCGCCCCGCGGTGGGCGGCGTGTCCTCGGCTATCGTTGACTAATGTTTAATGGGAGTAACTATGGATTTACGCGCCTACCTGGATATCCTGCGCCGCCATGGTTGGATTATCGTCGCAACAGCGGTGGTTGCGGCGGCCCTCGCCTTCGGGCTGAGCTTAGTGCAGACCAAGACCTACCGCGCCACGGTCCGCATCAGCGCAGTGCCGGCCCGGGCCGATTGGGGCTTAAATCAAAGCTCCAAGGATCTGCTTCGCAACTTCGTCACCAACATCAACACGCACGATATGGCCAACCGCGTCATCGCTGCGGCCCGGCTCGATATGAGCTCTTATGACCTACTGGAGAAGCTCACCGTAAGCTCAGAGCCGGACACCTTTGTCATCCGCGTCGACGTCAAAGACCCCGACCCAGAGATCGCCAAAAATATCGCCAAAACCGTCGCCGGACTGTTCGTCGATGATCGAGTCGCCTACTACGAGACCCAGGACAAGGACAATCGCATCGAAGTCAAGGTGGTGGACAGCGTCATCGATGCCCCGCTTTACCGGCCCAACTGGAAGATGAACTTGATCGCCGGCCTTGCGCTGGGTGCGCTCATCGGCGCGCTCATCGTGTTGGCCCTGGAATGGATGGCCGCGGACATTCTGGCCACCCCTGAACACGTCCGGCGTACGCTGGGGCTCCCTGTGATGGGCGCAATCCCGACGCCAGCAGCGCCGCAGCGTCAGCAGCGCCAGACCGCCCAAAAATGATCGCGCGGCATGGTTACCGGAGGCACACCGCCATGAAACCTAACCTGATAACCCTGACAGACCCCTCCTCACAGGCCGCCGAGGCTTACCGGCGATTACGCGCTAACCTGATGTCGGCCGGCCGCGAGTCCGCCCTGCGCACCATGCTGGTCGCCGCGACGGGCGCCACAGGCGGCGCTGTCACCGCCGACAAGGCGGCCGTCGTCGCAAACCTGGCCGTAGCTTACGCCAAGGTGGGCACGCGGGTCGTTCTGGCCGATTGCGATTTGCGACATCCCGCCCAGCACACCCTGTTCGGCCTGGCCAACACAGCCGGCGTGACTACCGCCGCGATGCAAGTGGACGATGAGGCCTTGCCGCTGCAAGACACCGAGATACCGGGGTTGCGAGTGCTGACCAGTGGCCCTGCGGTTGCAGTGCCCTCAGATTTGCTCGCCTCGCACGCCATGAGCAAGCTACTAAGCCGTCTGCTGGACGAGGCCGATGTGGTTCTATTGGATGCGCCGCCTGTGACCGTAGCAACCGACGCCGCCGAGTTGGCCACACAGGTGGACGGCGTGCTGCTCATCGTCGCTGCCGGACAAACCAAGCGTGACGATGCCCAGCATGCCAAAGAAATGTTGGCCCAAGTAGGAGCGCGCGTGGTAGGCGTTGCCTTGGTAAATGTCGCGCCCGACGCGGACACTGGGAAATACCTGGGCCGCTGACAGCGGACATCTATAACGAAAATTCTCCAGGGTAAAAAGGGACCACATTTATGCAAAACCTCATGATCACCGGTGGCGCGGGATTCATCGGCTCGAACTTCGTTCACTATATGCTGGACAAGTATCCGGACTACCACATCCTGGTCTACGACAAGTTGACCTACGCAGGCAACCTGGACAACCTGCTGAATGTCAGGGACGACCCCCGCTACAGCTTCGTGCAGGGGGATATCTGCGACGCGGTAGCCGTGTCCGAGGCCATTCGCGGCTACGCTATCGATACCATCGTGAACTTTGCGGCAGAAACCCACGTAGACCGTTCGATCATGGATCCTGACGCGTTCATCAAAACGGATGTTTACGGCACTTATGTGCTGCTGGAGGCAGCCCGTCAATTTAAGCTGGAACGCTATCACCAGATCAGCACCGATGAGGTGTATGGCCATATCGCCGGCGATCACCGCTCTTTGGAAACGGACACTGTCGCGCCGCGCAGCCCATACGCGGCCAGCAAGACCAGCGGTGACCTGATGGCTATCGCCTACTTCATCACATATGGACTGCCGGTGACGATCACACGCGGGGCCAACAACGTAGGGCCCTATCAATACCCTGAGAAAGTTGTACCGCTCTTTGTCACCAATGCGCTTGAGGACCGTTCACTGCCGGTGTACGGCGACGGCAAGCAGCGCCGCGACTATCAACATGTCTTGGACCACTGCAGCGGTATCGACCTGGTGCTGCACAAGGGCCAACTAGGCGAAATCTACAACGTGGGCACCGGCGGCGAAATGGAAAACTTGGTCATGGTGGAGATCCTCCTGAATGAACTGGGCAAGCCCAAGAGCCTGATCCAGCACGTTGAGGATCGGCCAGGCCATGATCGACGCTATTGCCTGAACGTGGACAAGCTGAAGGCGCTGGGCTGGCAACCTGCGTACTCCCACGAAGAAGCGCTCCGCGCCACTGCGCGTTGGTATGTCGCCAACGAGTGGTGGTGGAGCAAGATCAAGTCTGGCGAGTTCAAGGAGTACTACCGGAAGCTATACGGTGACCGGCGGGTGATCGCAAACCCCGGGATCGAACGCTCCTAGAATCGCAGCCGCAGCATGAAACATCTAGTCCATTTCGGAGTGCGTGCATGCATGCCCACATGGTAAAAATGTACGGCGATCTAATGGTCTTCTCCGGCACAGCTAATCGTCCTCTGGCCGACGCCATAGCTGCGTATCTGAAGGCCCAGTTGGGCGGCGCGGACATCGAGCAGTTCATCAATAGCAACACCTTTGTACGGTTGCACGAAAGCGTTCGGGGCAAAGATGTTTTTCTGATTCAGCCCACTTCCGCGCCGGTCAACGACAATCTGATGGAGTTGCTGATCTTCATCGACACGCTGCAGCGCGACTCGGCCGGCCGTATTACCGCGGTAGTGCCCTACTACGGCTATGGCCGCACCGACAAAAAGGACCAACCGCGCGTACCCATTACGGCCCGGCTTGTGGCGGACCTCATTGGGGTGGCCGGCGCCGATCGCGTGGTCACGGTGGACCTGCATGCCAAACAGATTCAAGGCTTCTTCTCCATCGCCTGCGACGAAATACCCGCGTTGGATCTATTCGTAGACCATTACCGGACGCACCCGATACCCGACGCAACAGTCGTGGCTCCGGACATCGGCTCGTTGCGCCGGGCGCGCAACTTCGCGGAGAAGCTGTCACTGCCGTTGGCTGTCGTCGAAAAGCGCCGCTCGCTGGATGGTGACCGAGCAACGCGCACGTCGACCGAGCAACTCAACCTGATCGGAGATGTGACCAACCAGAATGTGATCATTGTCGATGACGAAATTGACACTGGCGGCACACTGGTGAAGGCGGCCAACTACGTCAGCCTGCGAGGTGCTCGACAGGTGTTCGCCTGCGCTACCCATGCCGTACTCTCTGGGGATGCACCCGAACGGATCCGGGATAGCGCGCTGAGCGAAGTAGTAGTCAGCGACACCGTAGCAATCTCCAGAAACAAGTGCCAACGAAGCGGCGACAAGCTGCACATCCTACCCAGCGCACCGCTGCTGGCCGATGTGATTCTGCGGATTCACGAGGGACGCTCGGTAGGTGAATTGTTCAAGGAGTGATGGCACCGTGTATGGCGCCATCTGGTGAGGCAGTTATACCCATGTTGAAGAATCTGGCAAAGAAGGTATTCGGCGATCCTCTTGAGCGCGAGATCAAGCGGCTGCAGCCGATCGTAGAAAAGATCAACGCGCTGGAACCCGAATTCCAACGCATGAGTGCCGAAGAGCTGCGGGGACAGACCGACGCGTTTCGCGACCTCTTAGCCCGACGTGTAGGATCTCTGCGGACCGAGCTGGCCGCTGCGCGCGAGGAATGGCTGCAAGAAGCTGACACCAACATCCAGATCCAGCTCAAACTAGAGGTCGATCGACTCAAGAAAGAGTTGCGGCAGGCCGAGGCCGAAGCGATGGAAGAAGTGCTGCCGCGCGCGTTTGCGGCTGTACGCGAGGCTTCCGTGCGCACGACGGGAATGCGGCATTTCGACGTTCAGCTTATCGGCGGCATAGTGCTCCACCACGGCAAGATCGCCGAAATGAAGACCGGCGAAGGCAAAACCCTCGTGGCGACCCTGCCGCTCTATCTCAACGCGCTCACCGGCCGTGGCGCCCACCTGGTAACACCTAACGACTACCTGTCTAAGTGGGGCGTGCAGTGGATGGGGCCCATCTACCAGATCCTGGGCGTGAGAGTGGGAGTAATCCAGTCTGCCGCGGCCGACCCGGAACTGGGATCCTTCTTGTTCGATCCCGACTACCCGGCTGACGACGACCGTTACCGCTATCTCCGGCCTGTAAGCCGGCGCGAAGCCTACCAGGCAGACATTACCTACGGCACCAACAACGAGTTCGGATTCGACTACCTGCGCGACAACATGGTGTCGGAGTTGACGCAGTGCGTCCAGCGCGAGCTGCATTACGCGATCGTCGACGAAGTTGACAACATCCTGATCGACGAAGCCCGCACCCCGCTGATCATCTCCGGGCAGGCGCAGGAGTCGTCCGACTATTACAGCAAGTTCGCGCAAGTGGTGCGGCGCCTGACGCCGGAACGCGATTACACCGTAGACGAGAAGGATCGCCTCGTCACCCTGACCGACGACGGCATCATGCGCGTGGAGTCGCTGATCGGCCTGGGGGCTGGCCAGAGCCTCTACGATGCTGAACATTATGAGCTGAACCCGTACCTGGACAATGCGCTGCGCGCGCACGTGCTCTACAAACTCGATCGCGATTACATCCAGAAAGACGGGGAAATCATCATCGTGGACGAGTTCACCGGCCGTCTGATGCATGGCCGGCGATTCTCCGAGGGACTGCACCAAGCCATCGAGGCCAAGGAGGGGGTGCGCGTGCAGCGCGAATCGCTGACGCTGGCCACGATCACATTCCAGAACTACTTCCGCATGTACGAGAAGCTGGCCGGCATGACCGGCACAGCCCTCACCGAAGCGGAAGAATTCGGCAAGATCTATGACCTGGACGTGCAGCCGATCCCGACCCATCGCACGGTGATCCGGGCCGACCAGCCCGATCAAATCTATAAGTCACAAACGGCCAAATTCAAGGCGGTAGTCAACGAGATCGAGACGCTGCACAAAGCAGGTCAGCCCGTGCTGGTGGGCACCGTAGCGATCGAGACCTCCGAAATGCTGGCGGATATGTTGCGGCGACGCGGGGTGCCCCACAACGTGCTAAACGCGAAGCAGCACGAGAAGGAGGCGGGTGTGATTGCCCAGGCCGGCCGGCCGGGCACCGTGACCATCGCGACCAACATGGCCGGCCGCGGCGTCGATATTCTATTAGGTGGCAACCCGGATGGCCTGGCGCGCGAACACCTGCGCAAAGAGAGCGTCGATCTGGCTGCACTGACGGAGACCGACCCGGTCTGGGAACAGGCATTGAGTGAAGCCAAGGCGCAGTGCGAGATCGATCGCCAGCGGGTGGTGGCTGCCGGGGGCCTGCATGTGCTGGGCACCGAACGCCACGAGGCGCGGCGCATCGACAACCAGTTGCGCGGCCGTGCCGGACGCCAGGGCGATCCCGGTTCTTCGCGCTTCTTTATCTCGCTGGAAGATGACCTGATGCGGCGTTTCGGCGGCCAAAGTGTCGCCGGCATTATGGATCGGCTCGGCCTGGATGAAGACGTGCCCATCGAGCACAACGTCGTGAGCAAGGCCATCGAGAGTGCACAGGTGCGCGTCGAAGGCTACAACTTCGATGTCCGCAAACACGTGCTGCAATATGATGATGTCATGAACACGCAGCGCGAGATCATCTATAATCAACGCCGCCAGATCCTCAGCGAATCCAGCCTGCGTCCGACCGTCCTGGGCATGGTCGAAGATGAGCTACGGGGCCTGGTCGAGGCATTCACCAAGGATCCAGATAGGGATTCATGGGATCTGATTGCGCTGGCCGGTGAGATCATCAAGATCATGCCGCTGCCAGCAACCGAACGAGCTGAGGCCTGGCGACAGCTCACCGGGCCGGCCCTCACCGAACACATCTTGGCGCTGGCCCGGGCTAATTATGATGCACGCGAAGCCGCGTTGAGCGAGCCGGTGATGCGCCAGATCGAACGCCTGATCATGCTGCGCGCCGTGGATAGCCGCTGGATCCGCCATCTGACAGATCTGGATGAGTTACGTGAGGGGATCGGCCTGCGCGCGTTTGCCCAGCAAGATCCACTAGTCTCGTACAAAAAAGAGGCGCATGAGATGTACGAGGACCTCATCGGAGCCATCTCGCGGGATGTGGTCTACGCCATTTACCATGCGCAAATCGCCGCCCGTCCCACGTTGCCAGTGCAACGTATGCAAACTAACCGGGGCAACGGCGATGGTCAGGCGCAGCCTGCTCGCAGCACCAAGTCGCCAGGGCGCAACGATCCATGCTGGTGCGGCAGCGGCAGGAAATACAAAGCGTGCCATATGCGCGCCGATCAAGGACGCGAGCCCGCACCCGCCCAGGCGCAAGCTGCCCCGCCTGCGGCCCGCGCTGGCAGTCGCCCGGTCGCCCAAGACAAACGCTCTGGCCAGTCTTCGGCCGGGTCAGCGACAGCAAAGGGGAAGCGGCGCTAAAAAACATAGTTCACGTGCCCTGCATGGCGCGGCAACAAATGGCGCGCACCATTGCAGTACATTCCAACAGGGTGCAACATGCCTCCGAAACTTCGTGAATGGGTTTATCTGCCTCGGCACGCCGATTTGACGCGCCTGTTTGAAGCGATCCGCGCGCGGGACTGTCTCTCGGTCGTCGGCGTCAGCAACCTCGGCAAATCCGCCACCCTCCGAGCGTTGGCCGATCCGGCGGTGCAGGCGCAGTATTTAGGCGCCCACCAGGGCGGCGCCGATGGTTATCTTTTCGTCTACATCGACTTCAACCAAATGCTGGAGATGAGCGACCAGGCATTCTATGAGCTGGTGTTGCGCTGTTCCATCGATGCGCTGCGCGAGCAGGACAGCAACTCCGACATACTACGGCAGGTAGAACGCGCTTACACCAGCCTGGTAGCGCCGGCCAGTGCATTCGAAATCCCTCTGCGCTTTGCTCAGGCGATGTCGGCGCTTGGTGACCAACTGCCCCAGTGCGTGACCTTTCTCTTCGACGAAGTGGACGGCCCAGTCAGCGGCATCGATGGCCGTGTCTTTCTTAACCTCCGCGCCCTCAAAGACCGCCACCCCAGCAGCCTGACGTATATCACTGCCACCAATCGGCGCTTGGGGCAAATCCGCACAGACTCGGACGTGGCCGAATTCGCCGAGCTCTTCACGCACCGCGTGCACTACATTTCGATGCTCCAGGAGGCCGAAATTCGCCAGTTTGCCGCGCGCTTCGCCGATGAGGAGTCAATCACGTTCAGTGATGAAGATATCGCTTTCATGCGAGTCTGGTCGGGAGGACACCCTGCGCTGCTGGAAACCACCTGCCGCATCCTCGGCCTGCTCACCGGTCGTCCGATGCGCGAGCCCTCACAGAACTGGATCATCCACCGGCGCGCGGCAGAGATGCTGGCACAAGACCTGAACATTCAGGCCGAATGCCGCAAGATCTGGTCCGACTTGAGCGAGGCCGAACAGGAAGCGCTGCTGGCGATCGGCCGAGGCGCCGAGATCGAGGCAGTTGAGGCGGCGGATGGGCTGGATTCGGTAATTGCCAAACAACTGATTACGATCAATGGCGCCGAACGACGGATCTTCGCGCGCGCGCTGGCGGAGTTCGTGCAACGTCAGCACGTAGCGCGACGGCCGCAGCCGCAGGGCATCCGACTCGATCCCGACAGCGGCGAGGTATGGATTCGCGGCCAGCAGATTCCCACCCTGACCAACCTGGAATACCGGCTGCTCCTGCTGCTCTACGGCCGCATCGACAAGATTTGCACGAAGTATGAAGTGGTCGAAGCGGTCTGGGGCGAGGAATATATCGACGAAGTGGATGATGCGCGCATCGAAAAACTGGTCAGCCGGCTCAGGCTAAAAATCGAGCCCGATCCCGCCAATCCTCATTACGTGCAAACGATCCGTGGCCGTGGATACAAACTGGTCGAAAGCTAAGCCGCGCCCAGCGGAACATGCTTGCTAAGCATCTGGGGACAGTGGAGCACCCTGAGCTCATCGAAGGGCGCTCCACTGTCCCCAGAATGACCTATGCACCCAAACGTATGCCACGGCATGTGTGCCGCAGTTGCACGTGTCAGGCACTAGTCGGTTGCCCGTCAAGTGCTGGCGACACGACTATGTTAGTATTTGTAAGTCTAGAATCATCGTCGCAAAAACCCGATTTCTACGAGAAACCGGGTTTCTCACACCACACAAACCTATCTCGGGAGGCAACGCATGGCATCCTTGCTGGAAAAGGTCAACACACTCATCTCGGCCAACCTGCATTGGCTGGTAGACCAGGCTCTCAAACAGAACTCCATCGCGGTCATTAGCCAGTACATTCGCGAAGTGGAAGATAATCTGGACGATCTATCAGAGGCAACCGCGACCGTTGGCGGCAACGTCAAAACCATTCGCCGCAAGTACGAGGAATTCCAGGCCAAGGCCATTGAGCTCGACCGCAACATCGATCTATTCCTGCGCGAAGGCCGAGAGGATTTAGCCCGAGCCGCACAGAGCAAGTACAACTCCACTCAGCGCCTGGTGGAGACCTACGCGCAGCAACTCGAACAGATGCAACGCGAATACCAGAACTTGATGGACGCCCGACTGAAGCTCGAGGCGAAGCTCACCACCATCAAGCAGGAACGCGAGGAGTTGGAGGCGCTGCTGGAGCTGGCCAAGTCCAAAGAGATCACAGCCCGTACGATCAAGTCGCTGGACGACCTGGCCGGCGTGGGCGATACCGACGTGGCGCGCGTGGCCGATGCCATCCGCCAACGCCTGGATCGTGCCTCGGCCGAGAGCGAGATGCGCTCAGCCAGCCTGGACAAGCAAATGGATGATCTGCTGGATCGCGGTGAGCTGGATGCGCAACTGGGCGCTCGCAAGGCGCGCTTGGGCCTAGGCAAGAGTGGGTAAAGCGAATAGACGCCAGAGAATAGGGATCAGGCGTCAGGCCCCTGACGGATGTCAGGCTCTGACGGATGTCAGGCCCTGACGGATGTCAGGCCCTGACGGTGTCAGGCTCTGACAGCGTCAGGGTCCTGCTGACTCCTGCCACCTGTCACCTGGCATGGAGGTTCTGATGGCATCCTTGCTGGACAAAATCCAAATCCTGATTTCTGCCGACCTGAACCGCTTGGTAGATCGGGCGTTGTCCTCGAACGAAGAGGCGGTGTTCCAACATCACATTCGCGACCTGCAAAACTTGCAGGAGCAGTTGACCGGGCAACTGGCCAGCTTGCGCGGCGAGATCACCGGCATGCGCCGGCGCAGCGACGAGCAGCAGGCATTGGTCGTGCAACAAGATCAAGAGGTTGACGCGCTGCTGCAAACCGGCTTACAGGAGGACGCACTGGCCGCGCAGGAACGCTTGAACCAGAGCCGTCTGCTCGCGGGCCGCCTGGTAGCAAAAGTGGAGCGGTTGGAGACTGAATACGCCAAGTTAGCTCAAACCAAAACTGAGCTCGATGCGCGCATCATTGCGTTGGTACAGAGCGAACCCGAGGTGGAAGGTCTGATGGGCCTGGCGCGAGCCAAACAGCTAGCCGCAGCCGCCGGGCAATCGCTGGAAGACCTGGCTGGGTCGGGCGATCCCGATGTAGCACGCGTGGTTGGCTCCATCCGGGATCGATTGGCCGAAGCCGAAGCCCAAATTCAAATCCTGGAGCAAAACGCACTGGCGCACGGCGAAACCCCCGAAGTGTTAAAACGTAAGGAGTTGGAGGCGCAGTTGGAAGCGCGCAAGGCGCGGTTGGCGGGGTGAAACTAAAGGAGCGCATATGTCCCTAGCACCTATTATCGGCACGCTGACAGGTGGTGTGATCGCCATCGCGTTAGCGATATACTTCTTTGTCGCAGTCGCGCGCGGTGGCCGCCGGACCCAGGCGGTATTCTTCCTGATCGTTGGCCTGGTTCTGCTGGTAGTTGCTGCAGGGCTGGGCTGGCAGCGCTTCAACCCAGCCGCCAATCCGCAGCCGTTGGTGGCAACTCCGCGCGGGCCGGTGCAGGTGCGTGTATTGACGGCCCTGCCGGTCGAACCCTGGGTGCGCGAAGCAGCCAAGAGCTTCAATGACGGCAACTTCCGCCAAGATGGCCAAGCCATCGCGGTGCAGGTGATCGCCATGGATGGGCTCACTGCACTGGGCAAATTCGACCGCGATGATTACGGCGCCTTGGGTGACAAGTCGCGCGACCAACTCTCAGCCGCGGAACTCGAAAAACTAACCGGCACTTTCCCCACCGTCTGGATCCCCGACAGCCGCTATCTGGTGGAGCTGGCCAACGCGGCGTATAAAGAGCGCTTGAGCCGCGACGTTTTCTTGACCGACGGCGAGTATCGCGCCCGCCCCATTGCCATCTCCCTGTTCACCTGGGGCATCTATCAAAGCCGCGCCGATGTGTTAACCCAGAAATACGGCGAGATCAACTGGCAAGCAATCCATGACGCAGCCACGACCAAGGGCGGTTGGCCCGAGTTGGGCGGCGACGCGGCCTGGGGCTTCTTTAAGCTCGTAGTGCCCAGCCCTCAGCGCAATGTCGGCGGGCTGGCGGCCATGGTCGCAGCAGCCGGAGAATACTACGATCGCACCAACATCTCCGTGGCTGATGTAACAGATCCTAAGTTTCAAGCTTGGCTGAAGGAGCTCATGGGCGCGCTGACGGATGTCAGCGGGGCCAGCGCCTACACCGCCGAGGATTTCGCCCTATTCGGCTACTCGGTCGGTGACGGCGGCCAACTGTTAGAGAGCGACCTGTTGAACAACATGGAAGGCATTCGCACGCGGTGGGCCGATCCGCTGGTAATCCGTTACCCCAAGTACGTGACGTGGTTCGATTTCCCGTACACCATTTGGGTCGGACCCGAGACCACCGCGGCGGAGAAGAATGCCGCGCTGCAATTCCAGCAGTACCTGCTCAGCGCCGATGTCCAACGCCTGGCCGTGCAGCAGGGCTTGCGCCCCGTCAACAACGAGGTGAGTGTAACCGAGGGCAACACTCAGTTCACCAAGTGGCAGAGCCAGGGCGTGGAGGCCGTGGTGCCCCGCACCACCCGCATGGCCTCACCCAGCCGGGACGTGCTGCAGGCGCTGCTGCGTTGGTTCGATCTCAACGTGGGGCAGTAAAATGAATCAACAACCCTCCAGCCGCCGCAACGCCATCCTGATCGTGATCGGCGCGGCCCTGCTGCTGTGCGTGGTGGCCGCGTTCCTCCTGATCCTGGCTGCGGTGCAACGATCCAAGACGCCTGTGGCCGAGTTGTCCACAGTTGATCAGCGCAACGCGACCCTGACCCTCGCGTACTCCCCCGAAAAAGCCGCGCTGATCAAGGAACTGGTCGCAAAGTTCAACGCTGAGAAGCAGCGCACCTCCGACCGCCAGCTCATGCAGATTGCGCTGTTGGAACTCAGCTCCGATGAAATGGTCAATCAGGCCTTGGCCGGCGGACCCGCGTTTCAAGCGCTGACGCCGGATTCATCCCTATGGTTGGATCAGCTCAACCGCCGCTGGGCCCAGACCCAGGCCCTGGCGCCTGGGGCCATCGCTCCGCGGCTGACCGGCGAGCCGGTGCGCTACGCCATCAGTCCCATCGTGATCGCTGCGTGGGAGAATATCGCGCGCTCGCTGGGCTGGCCCGATCGGCCGGTCGGCTGGACAACACTGCAAACCCGCGCCCAAGAAGATAGCAGCTTCCGTTGGAGCCATCCCAGCACCGCCTATGCCAGCGGTCTGCTGGCCACCCTGGCCGAATTCTACAGCGGCGCTGGCGTACAGCGCGGCCTGACAGCAGAAATGGCGCAGGATGCCAAGACCGTCGAATTCGTCGCGGCCATCGAGAAAACCGTCAAGTTCTACGGCGAAGCCGAGCTCGCGGTCATCCAGCGCGTAATCCAGGATGGCCCCAAAACACTCGACGCCTTCGTGATATCCGAACAGCTCCTGGTGGCCTTCAATACCGGCGTCTACGGGAACCCGCAAGGCGCCAACGGCGCCCCACGCCTGGTGGCGCTGTACCCGGCAGAAGGCACATTGTGGGCTGATCATCCACTGGCTCTGCTCGAGACGACGAATGTTACGACTAATCAGCGCGATACCTTCCAGGCGTTCCGCGAATTCCTGACTAAGGCCGAGAGCCAGACGCTGATCCTGCGCTCCGGGTATCGGCCGGCCGATTTAAACATCTCGCTCAGTGGTCCCGCCTCACCGCTCACAGCAGCCAATGGGGTGGATCCGGCCCAGCCGCAAACCACACTGCAACTGCCTACGGCCGACGTGGTGCAAGTGGTGCAGAACGCGTGGGCTTTGACCAAACGCAAGACCAACGTCATCCTGGTGGTAGACACCTCCGGCTCGATGGAGGGCGAAAAACTGGATAATGCCAAGCTAGCGCTGCGCACCTTCCTGGCACAGATTCCCACCGACCAGGAACGGGTCGGACTGGTGGAATTCAACAGCGGCGTGGCCAACATCATCGAGCTGGATACCCTGGGCCAGAACCGAACTCTCTTGACGGAGACTGTGGATGCTTTGGGTGCTGGCGGCAACACCGCGCTGCTGGACGCCGTGCGCACTGCCTATGTGCGCTTGCAGCGCCAGGCCGATCCGGAACGCATCAATGCGATCGTGGCTATGACCGATGGCAAAGAAAATGCGTCGGCAGTAAACCTGCGTCAGTTAGCCGCCGAGATTCAGGCCGGCAACCGGGACGACGTGCCGGTGGTTATCTTTTGCATCGCCTACGGCAATGATGCTGACTATGGCGTCTTGCAGACGCTGGCTGATGCCAGCGGCGGCCAGGTGCGCAAGGGTAACACCGAGACAATTCGCGAACTATACAAGATCCTGTCAAGCTACTTCTGAAAGGGCGTGTTACGTGATTCGTGGTGCGTGAGGTCCATCTTGGCATCTTCACCCATCACATAGCACGCAACACGTGTCATGATAATGGCCACCGAATCCATCATCGATGAAATCGAGCAGGAAGCCGGCAAATCACTGCTCAAAAACGCAATCTTCCGCCTGGAAAGCGCCCTCATGGTCGGGGGCGCGATCCTGGCCAGCGTTTTCATGCCAAACATCATCGGCTGGCTCCCCTGGTGGGCCTGGTCCATGATCGGCGTGTTCGGCGAGGCTGCCATCATCTGGTCCAGCCTCACCGATAAAGCCGAGCAACAGAAGGTCATTGATTCGCTGTTTCGCGAGAAATACAGCACAACGGGGTTTCGCGACCGCGAGCTGAACGCTAAACTGAAAGAGGCCGAGCAATATCGCCAACGCATCCAAGCGGTCGTAGACCAGCAGCGCAGCGGGGTTTTACGTGACCGCATGAAGAGCACGACCGCGCAGGTGTACGATTGGATCGCCAACATGGTGGCACTGGCGCGCCGCCTGGACACCTTTCGCACCGATCCAGTGATCAAGCGCGATTTGGACACGGTGCCGAAGGAGATCAAGCAACTCGAAGCCCGCATGAACCTGGAGAGCAACCCGCGCGTGCGCGAGCAGATCGCCGCTACCCTGGAGTCGAGCCGGCAGCAAAACGCCGCGCTGCAGGAACTAAAAAATCGCATGCAGCGAGCTGACCTGCAACTGGACCATTCTCTCTCGGCGTTAGGCACGGTCTACTCTCAACTCCTGCTCATCGGCAGCAAAGACGTGGACTCTGACCGGGCCGAACGTCTGCAGGAAGATATCCGCGGCCAGGTGCTGGCGCTGCAAGACCTGGTGGATTCGCTGAACGAAGTTTACAACGGAGGCCCCAGGGCCGAAGACGAAGCAACCGTACTGGAGCGTGCGCGACGCCAGCAGGCCGCAGGGCGGTCGTAAGATTTGTGTATTGGAGCGAGGAGACATCTGTATGAACAAGCTCCCTATCTGGATAATTTTGATACTTATAGCGGTTGTAAGCCTATCCGCCTGCACGTCTTCCACGCCGACGAAAGGCGAGGCAATCGTTTACGTCGCCGGCCCGCTGTCAGGCTTCCAGGCCAACACTGGACAGACCGTTGCCGGCGGCGTGCGCTTGATGGCCGAGCAGCTCAATCGCACCGGCGGCCTGTTAGGCTATAAGGTGAAGGTGATTGCGCTGGACGACGAAGCCGATTCTGACGTTGCGACGGCAGTGGCAGAGCAGATCAAAGAAGCCGTAAACCGGGGCGATCGGGTCATCGGCGTCATCGGCCACCCGAATTCAGGCCAGACTGCTGCAGCCATGGCCATCTACAAAGACCTGCAAGTCGTTGTCATCACCCCGACGGCTTCCGAGGTCGGTTTGACGCACCAGGGCTATCGCAACTTCTTCCGTGTCAACGCGGCCAATGACCTGCAGGCCAAGACGGGCGCTCAGTACATGGTCAACCAATTGGGCGCTAAACGGGTTGCCGTGCTCTATAACAATGATGCCTATGGGATCGACCTTGGCAAGCTGGTGGCGGATGATCTGAAGGGCCTGGGCGTTGAAGTACCGCTCTCGCTCCAGGTGCTCGTAGAGCAGAACCGCTTCCAGGCCGAAGTGGCCAAGATCAAAGCTGCAGGCGTGGATGCCATCTACTACGCTGGCTACGAAGTCGAATGCCCCTATTTGCGCGCAGACCTGCGGGACGCGGGCCTGGCAGGGCTGACGTTCATGGCCTCCGATGGCTGCTTCCTGGCAGCCACCATCGACAACGCCGACGGCGCGGCCGAGGGGATGTACCTGACGGGCTTTGCGCCCAGCCCCAAGACGGCAGTCGACCAGGCGTGGGTGCAGGCCTATCAGGCGGTAGAGTACCGCAACCCGGACACCTATTCGATCAACGGCTACAGCGCGATGCAGGTTTTGGCCGAGGGTGTGAAGAAGGCCGGCGCCTTGAGCACTGCCAAGGTTTCCGATGCCATCCGCAAGCTGAACCTGACCACGCCGCTGGGTGCAGTACAATTCCAAGACAACGGCGACCTGCGCGCTGCGCAGATCTATATCTTCCAGGTGAAAGACGGCCAGTTCGTTCAGGTCGCACCGTAAGAGCCATAACACGGATTTGCCGGATTTACGGATAATCTTCAGAAACCAGGTCTCTGCGAGAGCCCTGGTTTCTCACCAAGGAGAAACACAGTGAAAACCCGATCCGACGGCACCACACTGATCGCGATTTACCACTTCATCAGCGGGTTCTTGAGCCTGCTGGGCGTCTGCGGGATGGTCAGCATACCGCTGATCGTGGGCCTGACGGCCGGCGCCAGCGGTGACCCCGACGCAGGGACCGCCACAGCCATCACAGCGGTAATGGGCTTGCTGGCCGGCGGCCTGTTCCTAATCATCAGCGCCGCAAATTGGATCATAGGCTGGGGGCTGTGGCGCCAGCGAGAATGGGCGCGCGTCACCGCGATCGGCCTGGCCTTCCTGCGGCTGTTCAATGTCCCCCTGGGCACCGTGATCGGCGGGCTGATCATCTGGCATCTGCTGCGTGAAGCCACACAGGCTGAGTTTGCCCAATGACAAACGCCCTGATCCAACAATCCCGACAGGCTGGCAACTTGCGCACCATCCTGGCGATCTTTGCCCATCCTGACGACGAGATCGGCGTCGGCTCCACTCTGGCCCATTATGCCGATGCCGGCGTTCGCATCATACTGGCCTGCGCGAGCCGAGGGGAAGCCGCGACCATCTATTGCGAGGATTGCGCCACCCACGAAACCCTGGGCGAGGTGCGCACGCGTGAACTGGAATGCGCGTGCCAACACCTGGGCATCAGCGAATTGCGCTGGTTGGACTGGCCCGACGGCGGTATCAAGGACCTGCCCCGCCCCGAAGCTGTCCGGCAGATCACCGCGTTGATCCGCGAGATTCGTCCCGATGTCATCCTCACGCACCCGGAGAACGGCCTCTACCCGCACCCCGACCACCTGGCCGTCTGGGAGATCGTGCGCGACGCATTTACCGCGGCAGCCGATCCTGAGCTCCACCCGGAGACAGGTGGAGCATGGGCTGTGGCGCGGCTTTTCACCCGTGCGCTGCCGCAAAGCTTCTTCGAGCGGGCCCCAGGCCTGACCGAATTCCGCGTGCAGCTCAACGGCCAGCAGTTGCCGTTCCTCGGCACCCCCGATGATCAGATCGACGTGTCTATGCATACGGAGCCGTGGGTCGCGCGACGCATGGCCGCGTGGGATTGCCACCGCTCGCAACACAATCCCAACGGCTTTACCTCCACCATGTCCGACGACATGCGCCAGGAATGGGCGGCTAACGAGCACTATGTGTTGGCAGCCGCGCGCCTGCCGCTGCCGGAAGGAGTCAACGACGACCTGCTGGCCGGCCTGGACGCTTTCAGCAGCTCGGAAGAGATCGAGCCTGCACCGGAACAGGCCTCGGCCGAGTTGGTCGCGTTCCTGCGGGAAGAATTGGCCGCGCACCGCGCCCTGGCCGAGTTATGTCAGGTGTATCAGAGCAAACAGTCTGCGGCCAAGAATATCGGTTTGTTCAGGAAGCTTGGCGAGGGCGAACAGCAGATCCTTTATCGCCTGGCGCGCGCCCTGCGCCAGATGGGCGAGCCTGCGGGCGCGATCGAGCCTGCGCCGCGCTTACTGGCTGCGGGCCAGCACCGGATCAAATTCGAGGAACAGCGCCGCTTCCTCCAAAACGCGCTCTCGGGAGCCGCATCTCGCTTGCAGGCCGTTGCCCCGATGCAGCCGACCCATGACAACTCCCCCGCCGCAGACGCTGGTCAGCAAGCCGTGTGGCGCGAGCTGATGGCGATGGCGGACGCGCAAATGGAAGCATTGACAGCCTTTGGCGCCGGCGCTTGAAAATGGCGCATCCGTGACGCCCCAGCGTGTCCTGCTGGACACCGACATCGGCACCGACGTCGATGACTGCCTGGCCCTGGCGCTGATCCTGGCTTCGCCGGAGCTCACGCTTACCGCAGTGACAACCGTCTACGGGGATGCGCGGCTGCGCAGCCGGATGGTGCTGAAGCTGCTGGCGTTGCGCCATGTGTGGCGCCGCGGGGTCAGCAACGTGCCGGTCGCGGCCGGCGCCGAAAAGCCGCTGCTAAGCCAGCCTGCGGCTGGTCGCCGGCCGCCCGTATACTGGGAAGGACATGAGGGACAAGGGCTGCTGGCGCCGGAAGATGAGGAGCTTCAGCCTTCCGAAGAACACGCCGTCGACCTGATCGTGCGCATGGTCATGGCCCACCCTGGCGAGATCACCCTAATCGCCATCGGGCCGCTGACCAACGTGGCATTGGCGCTGCTGAAGGAGCCGCGGCTGGCGCGTAGCCTGGCCGGACTGACCGTGATGGGCGGGGTCGTGGGCGGAGCCAGCGCACTGCACCTGCCGTGGGTCGAGCACAACTTCCGCTGCGACCCGGAAGCCGCGCAGATCGTGTTAGCTTCCGGCGCACCCCTGCGCATCGTGCCCTTGGACGTCACCACGCAAGTGTACATTCGCCCCGCAGACACAGCGCTCATCCGAGCCACGGGCGACCCGTTTCACCAGGCGGTCGCGGACCAGATCGATCTGTACCCCAGGTATCAGCAGCGCGGGTGGACGTATCTGCACGATCCGCTGGCCGTAGCCACAGCCATTGAGCCAACTATGGTGACCTGGGAACCGCTCCATGCAGTCGTTGAACCCGAGGGAACATACACTGCGGGGAAGCTGCTGGTAAAACACCCCACCGAAGCCGAGCCACCAACCGCACAAGTTGCACTGACCGTGGTCACACCGCGTGCCGAGGCCTTCATTCTGGAACGGCTGGCTCGGTAGGCATTACCGCGAGGCGAGTGCGGCGCACACGCAAGGCTTGGAGCACCTCTGGGCATGCCGAGGCATAGAGTGCACGCGGAAACCCTGCGATCAATGTATCCAGCAGCGGTGCATCTACTGCGAAGACCGGCCCATGCCCAGGAATCACCATCGTGGCGCGGCTCAGGATTGCGGCCACACTACGCCACGTCTGCAGGACTTCATCCCACCTGTAGCCGTTGGGCCAAAAGAACCCCCAGGCCAACAACCACTCACGATCCAAGATAGCATCACCCACTACCCAGGTCTCCCCCGCGGAGGTATCGAACCTGAGCGCCTGCAAGTCGGCCGCGTGTCCGGGGCAGTGCACTGCGGATAACCCTGCCAGTGAACCACTTCGGCTCGGCTGCCATGTGCGCCAAGGGAGGACCGTTTCCTTCTCCAGCCCACGCGGAAGGTGATCCCAGTGCGCATGGGTCGAAAAATAACATCCCACATCAGCCAGGGAGATGCCGAGCACGGAGAGCCGACTTTCCGCCTGCTCATAACCCTGCTCCGAGAAGGATGGATCAACGATGAGGCTATTAGTAGGACTAACCGACTCCCCGGCCGGCCAGATCAACGTCGCCGCGCAACGATGCTCCACTTGCTCTTGGATTGTGCCATCAACCATCAGCGGCAACGTGCCGTCCTGTAGGATGAGCATCTGGTAAAGGTGGGACATCGCTACCCCGCGGGCGCTACGAAGCAAGATGCGTACATCGATGCGTTAATCGCGCCGAGGTGGTCGTCAGGC
The DNA here is from genome assembly GCA_964513075.1 of uncultured Anaerolineales bacterium. Taxonomy (GTDB): domain Bacteria; phylum Chloroflexota; class Anaerolineae; order CG2-30-64-16; family CG2-30-64-16; genus DAOUBP01. The sequence continues at coordinate 30,333 of CAZELR010000012.1, read as the reverse complement.
AGGTTTCACTGGCCCAACGACCGCCCCATCACATGCCATTTCTCGGCCAGTTACAGTGCGGCGCGAATCGCTGGAATCTGCCCGGCGCTGCCCAGTTTCACATTCTTATCCGCGATGAATTTGGCGTACTCGGCCATGAACACTTTGCCGGGATCGCGCAGATCGAACTTTTCCGGGAAGTCGCGGAAGAATTCGCGATGGACGCGCGTCCATACCAGGCGGCCGTCGGTGTCGATGTTGATCTTGGTGACGCCCAACTCTGCCGCGCGCCGGAACTGATTGTCGTCCACGCCCTTCGCCCCGGCCAACTTGCCGCCCGCAGCGTTGATGCGCGCCACCTCTTCCTGCGGCACCGAGCTGGAGCCGTGCATCACCAACGGAAAGCCGGGCAGCCGCGCCTGAATCTGGCCCAGCACATCGAAACGCAGTCCCTGCGAACCGGTGAACTTGAACGCGCCGTGGCTGGTGCCGATCGCGCAGGCCAACGAGTCACAGCCGGAGCGCTCGACGAACTCGCGGGCCTGGGCCGGGTCGGTGAGCTTGGCGTCGGCCTCGCTGACCTTGACGTGCTCCTCCACGCCGCCCAACTGCCCCAGCTCGGCCTCGACGACCAGGCCGGCCGCATGGGCCGCATCGACCACTCGGCGGGTGATCTCGATGTTCTTCTCGAATGACTCGTGGCTGGCATCGATCATCACCGAGCTGTAGAAACCGCTCGCGATGCAGTCCATGCAGGTCTTCTCGTCGCCGTGGTCCAGGTGCACCGCGAAAATGGCCTCAGGAAAGACCTCATCGGCGGCCCGGATGATGGCCTCCAACATGCTCTTGTGCGTGTAGGTGCGCGCACCCTTGCTGATCTGGATGATGAATGGGGCCTGGCTGTCCACACAGCCGCGGAACAGGCCCATCGTCTGCTCCAGGTTGTTGATGTTATACGCACCGATGGCGTACTTGCCGTACGCATGTTCAAACAGCTTCTTGGTTGTTACAATCATGGAAGTTACCTCGAAATGGATAGGAGCCGATCACCGCGAAGATGACCGGCTCCCAGAGTACGCATGCGCGATTGCCGCCCGATCGCTCTGCAGATCGGGCGACCGCAGAGGGATCGCCCCTACAGACTACTACTGACCAATGTTGTTCAACTCTTCGAACGATTTCCGCAGCCGGGCCTTGAAAGTCTCTTCGCCAGCGCGCAGCCAGGCCCGCGGGTCGTAATACTTCTTGTTCGGCTCGTCCGGACCCTTGGGATTGCCGATCTGCCCTTGGAGATACCCTTCGTTCTTGACGTAGTAGTTCTTGATGCCTTCCCAGAATCCCCATTGGAGGTCGGTGTCGATGTTCATCTTGACCACGCCGTAGGAGACCGCGTCCCGAATTTCCTCCAGCGTCGAGCCGGAGCCACCGTGAAATACCAAATCGAGCGGCTTTTCAGGCGTGCCGTACTTCTTCTGGATGTACACCTGGCAGTTGTGAAGGATCTCCGGGCGCAGCTTGACGTTGCCCGGCTTGTAGACGCCATGCACGTTGCCGAACGCCGCTGCGATGGTGAAGCGCGGGCTGACGTTCATGAGCTCCGAGTAAGCCTTGTCCACGTCTTCGGGCTGCGTATAGAGCCGCGAGCTGCTGACGCCGGTGTTGTCCACGCCATCTTCCTCGCCACCGGTGATGCCGAGTTCCAGCTCCAACGTCATGTCCATCTTGCTCATGCGCTCGAGGTAGCGCTTGCAGGTCTCAACGATCTCGTGCAGCGGCTCTTCGGACAGATCCAGCATGTGCGAGCTGAAGAGAGGTTTGCCGTGCACCTTGTAGTAGGCCTCGCCAGCATCCAATAGACCGTCTACCCAAGGCAGCAGCTTCTTGGCGCAATGATCGGTATGCACCATAACACGCACGCCATACGCCTCAGCGAGTTGATGAACGTGCTGGGCCCCGGCAATGGCGCCGGCGATGGCGGCCCGCTGCCCGGTGTTGCTCAACGCCTTGCCGGCATAGAACGCTGCACCGCCGTTGGAGAACTGGATGATCATCGGCGCGTTCAACTCGGCGGCTGTCTCCAAACAGCCATTGACGGTGTTGGTGCCCGTACAGTTAGCCGCGGGCAGCGCAAATTGATGCGCTTTGGCGTAGGCGAACACCTTTTGGACGTCGTCGCCCACAATCACACCAGCCGGCACTAAGTCATTCAACGCAGACATCGAATACACCTCCTTAAAAGGCCCGAAATGACGACTTTTGGATTTTACTATAAGAATTGAGTTTCTGCAACAGCATGCATCTTGAAATGCGCCCACGACTGAGTTTCGGACTGATATTCAGATCAGCATAATCTTGGCGTTCTTTGACACCCCTGCCCGCCTGTGATACCATCGTTTCGTTCATTCCGACATTGTTCTCAGTCATCGTCCACACTGCGCCCGGTGGCGCCCAAGACCCGAAGCGAACATCGGCTCGATGCAGCGCCCAAACAGAGGTTTGCTTTGACGTGGCTTCCCTATTCCGACGCATTTGTCGATCTGGCAAGGTCGTGCCCTGCACCTGGGGGCGCGGCCTCGTTTGTTATTTGACCACATTTCACTCAGAGTCTTGAAAGGAGCATCGTATGCAGAAGTACCGTTTGCTGGCCCTGCTCACCGTGCTGACAATGCTGTTTGGCGCGTTGCCACTCGGAGCAGCTGCTCCCATCTCCAATCCCGGGCCTGCGGTCCCCGGACTCGCCCAGGTCAACGTTGCCGGCAGCTTCGAGAGCGAGATCGGCGGCAATGATTGGTCGAACAACGATGCGTTGACCAACCTGGCCGACGCAAACAATGATGGCGTCTGGAAGTTCGGCGCCGATATCCCGGTCGCGGACAGCTATGCCTACAAGATCGTGGAAGACGGCGATTGGGGCAAGGCGTTCCCCGCGGCCGATGTGCCCCTTGCTGTGACGGCGGGCCAGCACGTGAACTGGTATTACGACCCGGCCGACCACTACGTGGCCGACAGCGTCAACAAGGTGATTGCTGCAGCGGTGGGCAACTTCCCCTCCAAGATCGGCGGCGCAGATTGGGCGCCGGACAATCTGAGGACGTTGTTGAAGGGGCCGGATAGCGAGGGCAAGTACACCTATACGGCCAAGGGGCTGCCGGCCGGCAGCTACGAGTATAAGATCGCCCTGAATGAAAGCTGGGCCGTATCTTACCCCGGCTCGAACAAGGCGTTTACCGTGCCCGCAGGCGGCGGAGATGTGAAGTTTACCTTCGATCCCGCCACCACTGCGGTCAGCGAAGAAGTGCTGCCTCCATCCGGCGGCCTGATCACGATTGATGGCGTCAAGGATGCAGCCTACGGCAGCGCGGTTGCCACTGATCCGGTCGCGGACATGAGTGAGCCAAACCTGGATCTCAGCAACCTCTACATCGTGGACGACGCCAACAACTACTACATCGGCCTCGATGCCGGCGCTACGAACTGGGGCATGACCTACGGCATCTATATCGACACCAACCAAGTTGATGGCAGCGGCGCGACCACCGATCCGTGGGGCCGCGCGGTGAACGCGGTGTCCATCCGCCAGCCGGAGTACGCGCTCTACGTCTATCACAAGGACGACGGCACCATCGAGAACGCACAGCTCACCACTTGGGACGGGGCCGCGTGGCAATATCCCACCCTGACGAGTAAGGGCGGCGCGCAGGGCTTCAGTGCTGCGAATCATTTCCTGGAGTACAGCATCCCGAAGGCCGCGCTTGGCAGCCCGGCGCACATCGCCATCGAAGCGTTTACCACGGGCGGCGGCGGCCATGCGCAGGACAGTGTGCCGTCAGATGCGAACGTCAATTTCGCCGCACCGGATTGGGGCGGCGCCACAACGACCCTCTCCAACTTCGTGATCTATCCGGCCATCGAGCTGCTGGTGACCTTCCCCGGCAGCTACCCGGAGGCGGCGGGCCTGGGCGGCAACTGGGCGCCGGACAACCTGAATATCAAGGGCGTCGATCCCAACGGTGATAACGTCTACACGTTCGCGACTACTACGATCCCCGCCGGCTCATACGAGTTCAAGGCCACGGTGGGCGGCAGTTGGGCGGAGAACTATGGTGTGGATGGGGTCCCCGGCGGCGCGAACCTGACCTTCACCGCGGTGGGCGGAGGCCAAGAGGTCAAGTTCTACTATGACCGCCATGACAATTGGGTGGCCAACAACGCGGCCGATCACATCGTGACGCTGGTCGGCTCGCTGGGCGAGGCGTTGGGCGGCGCGAACTGGGCGCCCGATAACCTGACCACCTGGATGAAGGACAAGGCGCACGACGGTTGGGTCACCTTTGCCGGCTTCCTGCCCGCGGGCAGTTATGAGTACAAGGTCGCGGTGGGTGAAAGCTGGGCGGAGAACTACGGCCAGGGCGGCGCGCCCGGCGGCGCGAACATTGCGCTGGTGGTGCCCGAGCCCGGTCAAACGGTCACCTTCAAGTTCAAATACGCCACCAAGGAAATCCAGGACAGCATCAACAACCCGGCCGAGCCAGGCATCGACGGCAACATCTGGTGGGACGGGCTGCTGCACGACTCGCGCGACACCCTCTACCGCACGCCGTTCGGAGCGGTCACCAAGGGCAGCGAGGTGCGCCTGCGCTTCCGCACCACGGCAGGAGATGTCGAGGGCGTGAGCGTACGCGTCACCGACCTGTTGAGCGGCGGCGCCAGCCTGTATCGCATGACCAAAGCGGCAACCGTGCCCGGCGATGGCCAGAACCCGTGGGGCTACGATTTCTGGGAGGTAAAATTCAACGCCCCGGATAAGCTGACCGTGCTGGGTTACACGTTCGGCGCGGTGGATGGCGACAAGATCGTCTACTACGAGGACGATGCCGCGCAGGACGGCAGCGTGGGCCAGCCATACAACGCCCCGGCCAATCAGCCTTACAATATCTACGTTTATGATGCGGCTTTCACCTCACCTGAGTGGGCCAAGAATGCGGTTATCTACCAAATCTTCCCGGACCGCTTCCGCAACGGCGACGCAACCAATGATCCGACCGCTGCCAAGTGGTTCTATCCGGCCGAACGCGGGCACGCCTGGCCCATCACGCCGTGGAACACAATCGTGCCCGACCCGGAGCCGTATGACGTGTCCAACCCGTGGTACAGCACCTACAGCAGCACCTTCTATGGTGGCGACCTGCAGGGTGTGATTGACAAACTGGATTACCTCCAGTCGTTCGGCGTCAACACGATCTACTTCAACCCGATCTTCCTGTCGCCGTCCAACCATCGCTACGATGGCGACGACTACCGCACCATCGACCCGAGCCTGGGCGATCTGGCGCTCTTCCGGCAGTTGGACGTGGAGACCGAAGCGCGCGGGATGAAGATCATTCTGGACATGGTGCCGAACCACGTCTCGTCCGACAGCATCTACTTCGATCGCTTCAATCAGCATCCCGAGGTGGGCGCGTGCGAGTCGGTGGACAGCCCATATCGCTCCTGGTTCTACTTCACCCCGGCAAACCCGCCCGGCACGGGCGTCTGCGCCGGCGACGCGAACTATGAGGCCTGGTATGGCGTCGTGACGCTGCCCAAGGTTAACACCACCGACAACGACGCCGTGCGCAACTTCTGGATGCGCGACGCCGATGCGACGGCGAAGTACTGGCTGAACAATGGTGCGGACGGCTACCGCGTCGACGTGGTGCCCGATATCGCGGGATCCTTCTTCACAGAGTGGCGGCCCATCCTGCAGAGCACCAAGCCTGACGTGATGACCTACTCCGAGACGTGGGGTGAGGGCGACGTGCGACCGGTGGTGTTGGGCGATAAGTTCGATTCGACCATGAACTATCGCTTTGCCACCACGTTGCTCAGCTTCCTGCGCGACACGCCGTTCTCCGACGGCGATGGCAATCTGAATCTGACCCCGCTCACGCCGAGCAAGTTCGAGTCTGCCTTCCGGGCGATTCAGGAAGACTACCCCGAGCCGGCGTGGTCCACCGCAATGAACCTGCTGGACAGCCACGACACCAACCGTGCCGTGATCAAGCTGGATCACGACGGCATCGCGGGCAGCGGCGCCAATCGCTACCCTGTCAACGGCTTTGCCGACGGCAAGGCCCGCCTGAAGACCGTGGCAATCCTGCAATACACACTGCCGGGCGCGCCGACGATCTACTACGGCGATGAAGTCGGCCTGGCCGGCTTCGGCTCCGATGTGCCGCGCGACGATCCGTACAACCGCCAGCCCTACCCCTGGGCCGATGAAGGCGGTTACAACACACTGCCGGCCTGGCGCCAGGCCGACGCGAGCTTGTTGGCGCACTACCAGGCCATGGGCCAGATTCGCGGGCAATACAGCTTCCTCCGCACCGGCAGCTTCGACACTTTGCTGGCCGATGATGCTGTCAACGCCCTGGCCTACGGCCGCAAGAACAACGATGGCGTTGGGTTGGTCGTGATCAATCGGGCCAAGACCGCCCAAACGATCACCTTCAAGGTGGGCGGCTACCTGCCGAACGGCCTGATCCTCACCGACGCGCTGAATGGCGGCGCCTACACAGTGACTGGCGGCATGCTGTCGGTGCCGGTCAATGGTCTATGGGGCGCAGTACTCGTACACGCGGGCGCGGTCACCGCACCGGCTGCACCGGCGAACCTTAAGGCGCTCGAGGGTGAGAGCCAGGTCACATTAACCTGGAATGCCGTGCCTGGCGCCACCAGCTACAAAGTGTTCCGCTCCTATCTCTCCGGCGGCGGTTACGAGAAGATCGCCGAGGTGACCGGGACCAGCTATACCGACACCACTGTAGAGAACGGGCGGACCTACTATTACGTGGTGCGCGCGGTCAAGGATGGGCTGGACAGTGCAAACTCCAATGAGGTCAGCGCCATTCCACATTGGACCATCTCGGGCCTGCTGCTCCAGTGGCCGCCAAGCATCACGCATGTCATCCAGGCCGGCCAGGCGACTGAGACCATCTATGCCCGTGTGTTCGTCAAGAACGAAACGCTCAAGCCGGGCCAGATCGACGGCGTGCTGCTGCAGATCGGCTACGGACCGGCCGAGGTCCTGCCAGGCAACTGGGACACCTGGCAGCCCATGACCTACAACAAGGATTACGCCACCACCGACTGGCGGCTCAAGGAATGGGAGGAGTGGATGGGGGCGTTGATGCCGGATCGGGTGGGCAGGTACACCTATCTGGTGCGCGCCAGCGCCACCGGCGGCCGTGAATGGGTCTACGGCGGCTTCCATTCCGGTTTGAGTGATGGCGGCATCCTGAATGTGATCCCGTCGGCAGACACAACTCCGCCGGCCGCGCCGCTCAACCTCATCCTCACGGGCACCACGCCCGCCAGCATCACGCTGGCTTGGAACGCCAGCCCCGAGCCGGATCTGTATGGTTACGAGCTGTATCGGAGGCAGATCGATCCGGCGCCGGTCGCTGACCCAGGCTGGGTGCGCCTGGCTACGATTCTCGCCGGCACGACGCAATACGTCGATCGTGAGGTCAGCAGCGATACGACCTACCAGTACTATCTCATCGCCGTTGATACCTCCTATAACCGGTCCGCCCAGTCCAATACCGTAACTGCCACCGCTGAGGCGCGCATGGTCACGGTGACTTGGAACGTGACTGTACCGCCTGAGACGCCCGCTGGGGATGTCATCTATATGCCTGGCAATCAAGCCGCGTTGGGGCAGTGGACCGCGAATAAACCGGCCATGACCAAGGTGGATGCCACGCACTGGACCCTGACGATGGAGTTCCTGGATGGCACCGCGTTGGAGTATAAGTACACCCGCGGGAGCTGGGACACCGTCGAATGGTGGGAACAAATCCACGACCTGATCAACCGCCAGCTTGCGATCGACTATGGGACGGACGGCACCCAAGTCGTCAATGACATCGTGCCAAGTTGGCGCGATCCGCTGGTGATCAGCAGCGATCCGGTCGATCAGGCCATCGACGTGCCGGTGGATACCGTGCTGAAGGTCGTCTTCAGCCGGCCCCTGGTGGATACGACGCTGGCGGATCGCGTGACGCTAGAGGCCGGCGGCGCAAGTGTCGCGGGGACCGTGACCTATGACGCTGCATCCAATACCGTGACCTTTACACCGGCCGCGGCGCTGAACTATAACACAACGTATAAGCTAACGCTCAGCACCGGGATCATGAGTGACGCCAATTCGTCATTGCAAAACCCCTATGTGCTGACCTTCACGACGGAGCAGGGAACCCCTCCCACCCCAGAGCCTAAGACGTTCCGGGTCTTCCTGCCCATCATCTTGCGTTGATGACAGCCCTCAGGGGCTGCTTCGACTCCACACCTGGCCGGCCTGGTCTGCTCCAGCCGGCCGGAGTGGTGACTGAATAAAGAAACGGGGCGCCTGTTGCGATGCTGACAGGCGCCCCGAACTTTATGCCGCGCTTCGTTCTCCACAATCGCTTATCGTCGCATTTCACGTCCCCGTTTTGCGCTTTCTCCCTTCCTGCGGTAAGATTGACGTTTTAGAGCGGGTAGCTGATGCGGTTAATCGTTACTCGTTATTGATCACTTGTTACTCGTCACAGAACCGAGCAGTATTGTGGAAACCCGTCTTGGTCGCATCTGCGACGCCATCATCGAGGCTGGCTGGTTGGCCGTTCTGGTGGTGGCGCCACTGTTCTTCAATACATTCTCCAACCGTGTTTTTGAGCCGGACAAGATCCACTTGGTGCGCTCCATCGCTCTGCTGATGGCTGTCGCCTGGCTCGTGCAGTTGCTGGATGGGGGGTCGACGCGTCCGGTGACGGCGTCAGGGTTCCGATCACGCCTGCGCAGCACGCCGCTGGCGCTGCCGGCCCTGCTCCTGGTCGTCAGCTATCTGATCAGCACCGCACTATCGGTGATCCCGCGCATCAGCTTCTTCGGCTCCTATGTGCGAATGCAGGGCGCCTTCTCGTTTCTCAGCTACGTCATAGTCTTTGTCATGGTGTTGACGCGCCTGCGTCGTCGGGCTCAGATCAACCGGCTGTTGCATGCCGTCATCCTCACCAGCTTGCCCATCGCCATCTACGGCATCATCCAGCACGCCGGGTTGGACCCACTGCCATGGGGCGGCGACGTGGTCGACCGGGTGGCTGCCAACATGGGTAACGCCATTTTCGTGGCCGCCTACCTGATCATGGCAGTCTTCCTGACGCTGGAGCGGCTGTTGGATAGCCTGGCCGCGCTCTTGAACGCGGAACGTGGCACCCTGGCGGACGCGGCCCGCGCCGGCAGTTACATGTTTATCCTGGTTGTGCAGGTCATCGCCATCGTTTTCACTCAGAGCCGCGGACCGTGGCTGGGATTGGGCGCAGGCTTGTATGTGTTCGCTATCCTCGGACTGTTACTCTTGGCCCGTTGGGCTGCTAAGCGTTCACGGGTGCCTGCAGCTCTCGGCTGGCTGAGCCGCCATGTGCAGGCTGCCTGGCTGAGCATCATCGGTCTCACTGTAGCGGGGCTGATCGTTTTGGTGACCCTGAACGTGCCGAACAGTCCCCTGCAAAATGTCTGCGGTATGCGCTACGTTGACCGTCTCTGCACTCTGTTCAGCACGACCCAAGGCACCAACGCAGTGCGCGCACTGATCTGGGAAGGCGTGGTGGATATGATGTTGAAGCCCCACGCACCCATTACAACCCCCGACGGCCGCGCCGACCCGCTGAACGCCCTCCGCCCATTGGTGGGATATGGTCCTGAGTCCATGTGGGTGGCCTACAATCGCTTCTATCCGCCCGACCTGGCCCATTATGAAGCGCGCAACGCCTCGCCCGACCGCTCGCACAACGAGACCTTCGACACGCTGGTGCGCGGCGGCATCCTGCAATTCGCCGCCCAGATCTTCCTCTATGTCAGCACCTTCTATTATGCGCTGCGCTGGCTGGGATTGATGCAAGAGCGGAAACGCCGCAATCTATTTATCGTATCGTTGGTTGCCGGGGGCATCCTGGGCGTCATCCTGCCCTTGATCCTGGATAACAGCCTCCGCCTTGCGGGAATCGGCCTGCCGGCCGGCCTGATTGCCGGGCTCGTTGTCTACGTCACCCTGGACCTTTTGCTGGGCAGCAGCCAGGCGTCCGACAGGAATGAAGGAGTGCAGTCCGGGGGCAGCGGACGGCGGCAACTGCTGATACTGGCGCTGTTTTCGGCACTTGTCGCGCACTTCGTCGAGGTTCACTTCGGCATCGCCATCGTTTCCACACTGACCCATTTCTGGGCGCTGGCAGCGGTCCTGGTGGTGGTGGGGATGCGCTGGGATACATCGGTCGAGCCAGCGCCGCTGCTGGAAACAGCGCGACCGCCGACACCCGCGCCAGTTGCTGCTCGGCCGGCGCCGCACGCGGCTAAGGCGAATGCGGCCCCTGGCTCTTCGGCCAAACGAAAAAACAGCAAGCAGGTGCGCGTCGAAGAACGCCCTCAGCCTCACCTGGTGGTTCGCCCGACTGGTCCCACCATCCGCCCGGCCTTGCCCTACATTGCCATCGGCGGGCTGATCACGTTGGTGTTGGTATGGAACTTCCTGGTTAACCAGAGCGGTGCAACCAGTGCGTTAACAGTGCTCTGGAACGCCTTCACCACTCGGCCAAGCGACTATCAGATCGTGTCTTCACCTATCATGCTGGTGCTGATGCTTTTTGTGTGGCTGGTGGGCGGACTGCTGGCGTTGGGTGAAAGTCGAGGGCATCGCTTCTCGCCTGTGCCGGCTGCCCTGGCTTACGTCGGAACGATGATAGGCGTCTTTTTGGTCTACGGGCTCATCCAGGCCAGCCGACTCAATTCGGAGGGGTTGAGTGGGCTGAATGTGTTCCGGCATCTTGCGGAGCACATTATCGGGTTCGACATCTGCCTGCTGCTGGCTCTGCTGGGGCTGGCGGCGGCGATTGCCGCGGCCGAAACGCAGCCCTGGCCGGCCCGCTTCTTTGGCCGTTCGCCCGCCCTGTCGCTGGGGGGTGGTCTGGTTCTGACCGGGCTGGCACTAGGGATCATCATCAACACCAACATTCAGACAGTGCAGGCCGACACCTACTACAAACAGGGTCTCGCGTATGAGAGTGCAGGACAGTGGGAAGGCTCGGTAGTCCTCTATCGCGAGGCTGCGCTGCTGGAACCCCAGGAGGACTACTACTACTTGTTCCTGGGTCGAGCGTTGCTGCAACTAGCCACCACTGCGCCCGCCGGCAACGCCGTGCTGCCGGCTGATTTGAGCCGGATAGCCACAGGTGATTTGTTGCCGCTGGTCAGCCGCGGCGTGCAATCGAGCAGCAGCGAAGATTTAGTGCGCGCGGCGCAGGCCGCGCTGGTCGCGGCGCAAAGGTTGAACCCGCTGAACACCGATCATAGCGCAAACCTTGCTCGCTTGCAGCGTGCTTGGGCTCTGACCAATGTGTCCGGGGCCAGGCAAGGTTCAACTGCCGAGCTGCGCGAACTGGTTAAGTCCCAGGCCGAGCCGGTCAACGTTGACCGGCTGGAGCAGTCGATCGCCTATTACCGTCAGGCGGTGTCCCTCAGTCCCCAAAGCGCAGTGCTATGGAATGAATTGGCCACCGTACAGATCATCGTCGATGACCTGAGTGGCGCCCGGGCCAGTCTGGACCGTTCGCTCACGGCGGATCAACGTTACTACCCCACCTATCTTTTGCGCGGCGACCTGCTGGATCTGACCGGTGACAGTCAGGGCGCACTGGAGGCGTATCGCGTTGCGGCGCAGTTGGCGCCGAATGATATCAGCGTGCTGAGCGCGGTGGGCGTCTTCAGCGCACAGAAGGGAGACACGCAAGGCGCACTGGATGCATTCCAGCGCATCATCGAAGTTGAAACTAAGGCGCTGGGCACAACTGAAACACGGCTCAGTCAGTTGGACGCATTGGCGGCACGGGCCGGAGGTTACAGCCAGCTCCCTTCGTCTGCAACCAGCCAACAGGCTTATTTGCAGGCGCAGCTTTCCGGCTATCGGGCGCAAATCCATCTCAGTTATCGCAATATGGCATTGGTGCTGCGGGATAACGGCCGTTTTGCGGAGGCGTTGGCAGCCGCACAAGAGGCAGCAACTTACGCCAGCGAGACCCAACGCTCGACCATCGAAAGCCTCATTGCAGATCTGCAGGCCCGGATCGCGCCATGAGCACCTACCTGTTGATATTCCTGGCAGCCTTGCTGTTGGCCGTCGGTGTGACGCCTCTCGCCCAGCGTGCGGCACGTCGCATCGGCATGGTGGACAAGCCCAGTGCGCGCAAGCAGCACACAGTGCCCACCCCCTTGCTGGGCGGCGCAGCCATCTACCTGGCAGTAATCATTGCGCTGATTATCCTGGGCGATAAATTCTACGTCGGCCAGGTCGCCGGGATTTTCCTGGGCGCCACGCTGATGTCGTTTCTCGGCCTGTGGGATGACCGCCGCGGGCTCAGCCCTTGGGTCAAACTGATAGGGCAGTTCGCAGCCGCCGGTGTGCTCGTGCTGACCGACGTGCGCATCACGTTTTTGCCGTGGGAACTGGTGAATATCGCGGCCACGTTGCTGTGGGTGGTGTTCATTACCAACGCCATGAATCTGTTGGACAACATGGATGGCTTAAGCGGGGGCATCGCAGCCATCGCCGCACTCTTTTTCCTGTTATTTGCAGCGATGAGCAAGCAGTACCTGGTGGGTGCTCTGGCAGCTGCACTGTTGGGCGCCTGCATCGGCTTTTTGTTCTACAACTTGAACCCCGCCCGGATCTTTATGGGCGATACCGGCAGCCTGTTCCTGGGCTTCACCCTGGCTGCGGTAGGGATCAAGCTGCGCTTTCCCGATAACTCGCCTTTTGTAACCTGGATGGTGCCGTTGGTGGTGCTGGCCGTGCCCCTCTTCGATACCAGCCTGGTGATCATCTCGCGACTGCGGCGCGGACTGAACCCACTTACCACGCCGGGCAAGGATCATTTGAGCCATCGTCTGGCTCGTTTGACCGGCAGCCCGCGCGAGGCCGTTTTCATCTGCTATCTGTTTGGCTTTATCGCGGGCGTACTGGCCACCTTCGTCACCCAGGCCAACGTGCGGGATGGCTACGCGGTAGGTGCTGCCGTGCTGTTGACCGGGCTGTACGGCATCTGGAAACTTGAGCGTGTCTTCCGGCAACCAAATTGAATCCACAATCCAAAGGAGTTTCTCTTGAAAAAGCTAGTTCTTCTCGTCGTGGCCCTTGCGGCCATCCTGGTGCTGGCAGCCTGCGCGCCGACCAGCACTGCCCCGCTGTCTACGCCTGCTGCGCCGACAGCCGTTAGCGCACCTGCGACGCCGACGGCAGCCGCTGCCGAGCCGGTGGCTGTCGCCGCGACACCGGACACCCGCCCCATCGTGCCGGCCCCGGCCGCCGATGGCAGTCGTTCGTTGGCCAACGTCTCTGCGGCCGACCGCAATGGTCGCTTCAGCGGACCTGCGGCAACTTACGTCAAGCCGGGCACAATCTACCTGGCCACGATCGTCACCGACAAAGGCAACATCGTAGCCGAGTTGTATCAGGACACGCCGCAAAGCCTGAATAATTTCGTCACCCTGGCTTTGAACGGTTTCTACGATGGCCTGACTTTTCACCGCGTCGTGCCTGGCTTCGTGATCCAGGGCGGCGACCCGGCCGCTGATGGCAGCGGAGATTCCGGCTACACCATCCCGGCCGAGATCGGACACCCGCACATCAAGGGCGCGCTGGCGTGGGCCCGCACGTCCGACGAGGTGAACCCCGCACGGAACTCCAGCGGCAGCCAGTTCTACATCACCCTGGATGACACCGACTTCCTGGACGGAGCCTATTCGGTGTTCGGCAACGTCATCGAGGGGTTGGATGTTACGGAGCAGATTGCCCAGGGCGACAAGATCACCCGCATCGACATCAGCACGGCCACCACTTCGCTTCTGCCCACGCCAGGGCCGACGCGCACACCCGCGCCGACGCCCACGCCAGGGCCGACCAACACCCCCACAGTGACGCCGACGCCGTACGCGCCGTCCGCACAGTCAGGGCGTCCGCTGGCCAGCCTTGCGCTAGACAAGCGCGAGAAGATTTATAACACGGCTCCCGCGATGACCATCGACACGACCAAGACCTACCTGGCGACAATCGAGACGGACAAGGGCAAGGTCGTCATCGAACTGGACGCCAAGCTGGCGCCCATCGCCGTTAACAACTTCGTGACGCTCGCCAACCTGGGCTACTATGATGGTATGCCGGTAGCCTATGCGGATCCCACCAGCTTTGTGGTGACGGGGTCTCCGGCCAAAAATACCGCCAGCGACGTAGGCTATTTCATTGAACTGGAAGAGGCCGCGACTGCCAGTCAGGTTGTGACGGGCACGGTCAGCATGTATCCTACCGGCGATCCCATCACAAACGAATACAAGGCCGGTGGGAGCCAATTCGTGATCTGGCTGATTGGACTCACTGAGAGCCCCGGCCCGTTCAGCAACTTCGGCAAGGTGACGGAAGGTTTGAACGTCGTCACGCAGCTCGCGGTAGACGACATCATCAAAACAATCACCATCAGCGAAAAGTAGACGACACCAACGTACTGCGTACTGCGTATTGCGTAACCTATCTCCGCCGTCACAGCACTCGGCGCCGGAGCAGAATACGCAATACGTAATACGCAGTACGCAACACGCACCAACAAGGACCTATCATGCCTAAACGCTACTCGACACCCTTCGAACTCAAGCTCGATCTGAAGAAAAACTACACGGCTACCATCGAAACCAACCGCGGGTTCATCACTCTGAAGCTTTACGCCGCCCAGGCGCCGCGCACAGTGAACAACTTCGTCTGCCTGGCGCGCGACGGCTTCTATGATGGCGTCACCTTTCACCGGGTCATCAAGGACTTTATGATCCAGGGCGGCGATCCAGACGGCACTGGTCGCGGCGGTCCCGGCTACACCTTTAAGGACGAGTTCGATCCCAAGCTGAAACACGATAAGCCCGGCGTGCTTTCCATGGCCAACGCCGGTCCGGGCACGAATGGCAGCCAGTTTTTCATTACTCACGTGCCAACACCGTGGTTGGACGGCAAGCACACCGTCTTTGGCCAGGTGACGAAGGGGCAGGATATCGTGAACGCGATTCAGCAGGGCGATGTAATGCTGGCGGTGACGATCGCTGAGGAATAGGCGTGAAAACAGGAGAGCCGGAGTCAGGAACCAGCCATCAGGAGACACCCAGGTGGCCCGGTCGCTTGGCGCGCATCCTGGCCCTGTTGCTCGTGCTCACGCTGTCGACCGGCATCGTGCTGTATGGCGATCGACTGACTTGGCTCGGCGCCTACGGTTACCCCGGTCTTTTCCTGCTCAATGTATTGGCCAGCGCGACGCTCATCTTGCCCGCGCCAGGCCTGGCATTGGCTTTCGCTGCCGGCGCCAGTTTGAGCCCGTGGTTGGTAGGACTGGCAGTCGGCAGCGGATCGACCCTGGGCGAGCTCACGGGGTACCTGGCCGGCTTCAGCGGCCGCGGGGTCATCCAAAATGATCCGAGGTACACCCGTGTGCACCGCTGGATGAAGCGGTTCGGCCTGTGGGTGATCCTCTTGCTCAGTCTGGTGCCAAATCCGCTGTTTGACGTTGCGGGCATCACCTGCGGCGTGATGAAGATCCCGGTCTGGCAGTTTCTGGCCGTTACGTGGATCGGCAAGGTGATCAAATCCACCTTGGTCGCATTGGCCGGCGCAGGCATGATGGACGCTCTCGGACCGATAATCCGGCAGTGGCTGCCGCGGTAGTAGCCCATCGTATCCTCCATGAACAACTCACTCAATACGGTGTTGGTTTTCGGCGTTCTGACCTTCTTCCACGTGGTGGGCGGGGCAGCTTTGGGCGCGGGTCTGCGCGGCCAGAGCCGGCTGCTGATTGCTTGGGGACTATTGATCGGCGCGGGACCCTGTTACTTCGGCATCGAGCAAGGGATCAAGCTGGGCGCGTGGCTGCCGTTGCTATGGCAGGTTACGGTGCTGGTCGGATGCCTACTGGCGGTCAGCCGGCCACGGGCCTCTCGAATGGCCGCTTTTTTTCTGCGCTCTGGCATGAATAGTTTGATGATCGGCACCTTCATCATGGCGGCGGCCGCGGTTGCTGCTGCGTGGTTGGTGCGTCAGGGCGCCGAGATCAGCTCCCAAATCATCGGCGGCATCGGTTTTCTGTTCGGAGCCATGTGGTTCGGGGCCGGAATCAAGCAGTTGCGGGGTAAGTGATGTTCGAACTCGTCTTTCTGGGCACATCCGCATCCGCACCCTCGGTGCAGCGGGGCCTGTCAGCCGCTATGGTGCTTCATCGTGAGTATCGCTTCCTCATTGACTGCGGAGAAGGCACTCAACGCCAGATCTTGCGCAGCGGACTTGGCTTCAAGCGCTTGGAGCGTATCCTGTTGACCCACGGCCACCTGGATCACATCCTGGGGTTGGGCGGGCTGGCGTCAACTTTTGGCCGTTGGGAAGCCATCGAACAGATGGAGATCATGGGCGGAACTGCGGCACTGGCACGAGTGCGCGAGCTGATGCGCGTCGTTTTTGGCGCTGCAGAGACCAAGATCAATATCGCCTACCGGCCTGTCCAGCCGGGCATCCTCCAGGAGGACGACATATTCTGCCTGCGCGCCTTCCCGGTGGAGCACCGGCGCACCGATGCGTTGGGCTTTAGCTTCGAGGAGAAGGCGCGGCGTCCGTTCTTACCCGAACGCGCCGAAGCATTAGGCGTCCCTTTCGGGCCGATCCGTCGCGACCTGGTGGCCGGTCGGGAGGTCACACTGGCCGATGGGCGGGTAATCCAGCCTGACGACGTGTTGGGCCCCGAGGCGCCTGGGCTGCGGCTGGTCTTTGTGGGAGATGCAGGGCGGGTGGATAACCTGGTGGCTCACGTCGCGGGCGCCGACCTGCTCGCCATCGAGGCGACGTATACCGAAGAAGAACACGAGGTCGCAGCGACCTTTGGCCATTTGACCGCGGCCCAGGCAGCCTGGCTGGCACGCGAGGCCGGGGTCAAGCATCTGGTGCTGCATCACATCTCGCGACGCTACAGTAACAGGCAAATTCTGGATGAGGCAACTGCAATTTTTCCCGAGACCACGGTCGCGCGCGACTTTGACCTGTTCCGCGTGGTCAAACAGAAGCCGCTGGAACGCGTGGATGTGCGCGAGAAGGCAGGAGATGGCTAGCGAGTGTATTAAAAATCCGGTGAAAGCATCCTGAGCGGAGCACGGCGCACGCGCTGCATGGCGCAATACGTGGTCAAAGTCTGCGCCGTGCGTAGTCGAAGGATGTTCCGTTTACGCCGCGGGCGCCGGGACGGGCAGATCCGCCACTGCCGTACTCAGCCATTTTTCGCCCGTCTCGATCCGCATGTCGGGAATATCATCGGCGATCGGATATCTTCGGCCACAGCTTGACTCCTGGCACACCAACCAGGTATCCTTCACCAATACCAGAGGCCCTGGGTCGTCGCCGGGTTGCCGGGTTGGGTCCGT
Organism: uncultured Anaerolineales bacterium; assembly: GCA_964513075.1. GTDB lineage: Bacteria > Chloroflexota > Anaerolineae > CG2-30-64-16 > CG2-30-64-16 > DAOUBP01. The sequence continues at coordinate 12,852 of CAZELR010000012.1, read as the reverse complement.
GACACAGTGCGGACAACGCAGAATTTCGAGCAGGTCTTGCGGGATCATTCTCTGACCTCATGAAAATAGATCGTACGTCGGACGAAAGCCCGCGTGCAGTATATCACGCTATTTCTATCCTTCACAACTTCAGAGCTTACTAGCAGATAATTTGACACTCAACGCCATCGCGGATATACTCTCTTTTGCCCACGGGCCTGTAGCTCATCTGGGAGAGCGCTACAATCGCACTGTAGAGGTAAGGGGTTCGAGTCCCCTCAGGTCCACTGACGGCCGCTGGGGCCGTACGGGCGCCAACTGGACAGCCGGTGTTGAACGGAAGTAATAGACTAGTTCTCTAGAGATATGGGCCTGTAGCTCAATTGGGAGAGCGCTTGAATGGCATTCAAGAGGTAAGGGGTTCGAATCCCCTCAGGTCCACTGCCGGCAACCAGGGTGGTACCGCGGAGTCCCCTTCGTCCCTGTTTAGAGACGAGGGGGCTTTTCGTTTTTAGGAAACAGCTAGCTATCGTGAGGCGTCTATGGCTGACAAGTATATTCCTCAAGACATCGAACCCAAGTGGCAGAAGATCTGGGCCGAGAGCGGGCTGTATGCCACGCGGCAGGATTCGGTGCGCCGGAAATTCTATTTTCTGACGATGCTGCCCTACCCATCCGGCGATCTGCATATCGGGCACTGGTATGCCATGACCCCGTCGGACGCGGCCGCGCGCTACCTACGGATGCGCGGTTACAACGTCTTCTTCCCCATCGGATTCGACGCCTTCGGGCTGCCAGCCGAAAACGCCGCCATCAAACACGGCACCCACCCCTATCGCTGGACCATGGCCAATATCGAACGCATGCGCGGCCAACTGCGCAGCATGGGCGCGATGTGGGCTTGGGATCATGAAGCGGTATCGTGCCTGCCCGAGTATTACAAATGGACCCAGTGGTTCTTTCTGAAGTTGTACGATCATGGCCTGGCTTACCGAAAGTTCGCGCCGGTGGATTTTTGCCCGCAATGCAACACGACGCTGGCACGCGAGCAGGTGTGGGGCGATGATCATCACTGTGAGCGCTGCGGCACACCGGTGATCAAGAAGGAGTTGAACCAGTGGTTCTTCAAGATCACCGCGTACGCCGACGAGCTGCTGCGTTATGATGGCATCGACTGGCCGGAGCGGATTCGCACGCTGCAAACCAACTGGATCGACCGCAGCGAAGGCGCCGAGGTGGTCTTCAAGACCGAGGCCGGCGATGACATCGTGGTCTTCACCACGCGTCCCGACACACTGTGGGGCGCCACCTTTATGGTCCTGGCGCCCGAACACGCGTTGGTGCAAAAACTAACCACCATAGAGCAACAGGCGGACGTCGATGCTTATCGTACTCAGGCCGGCCGCCAGACCGAGATCGAGCGCGGCGCGGCCGATAAAGAGAAAACCGGCGTCTTCATCGGTGCGCATGCAATTAACCCGGTGAACGGCAAGCGCATCCCTATCTGGATCGCCGACTACGTGATGATGGGCTATGGCACCGGCGCGATCATGGCCGTGCCCAGCCACGACGATCGCGACTTCGCATTCGCGCTCAAATTCGGCCTGCCCATCGTCCCAGTCATTGAGCGGACCGACGGGGCAGCCAAGAGCGCAGTATGGGACGGCTCTGTCGATGACGCTGCTGGTTTTGGCGACGCGCTGCGCGAAGCCGGGCTGGCCTGGGAGTGGCTGGAAATCGCCGGTCGCGGCCGTTTCTTTGCAGTAAGTTTGGATGGCGATGCGCAGGTGGCGGCATATGTGCCTGTGCTGCAGGCACGTCTGAAGCCGGGTCATTGGGCCGATATCGTGGGGCGCGGTTGGCACGTCGTATTTCACGATGCGATCATGACGCTGGATTCGGTCGAAGCCGACGCAGCTATCATGGCCCGCTGCCAGGCCGGATACGACTATATGCGGCAGTTCCGCACAACGATGGAGATGTGGTCGGCGGTCGAGTGGTACCGCGATGTGTTGTACCATCACGCTTACGGTGCAATGATCAACTCCGGCCAGTTCACCGGCACGCCCGGCGCAACGGCTAAGTCGCTGGTTACCGCGTGGCTGGCCGAGCGAGGCGTCGGCAAGGGCGCCGTCAACTATCGCCTGCACGACTGGCTGATCAGCCGGCAGCGGTATTGGGGCGCGCCGATTCCGATGATCTATTGCGACCAGTGCGGCGTCATCCCCGTCCCTTACCAGGATTTGCCGGTCGTCTTGCCCACCGATGCCGAGGTGCCGTCGACGGGTGAGAACGCGTTGAATTTCCATGAGGGTTTCCTGCGCACAAAATGCCCGCAGTGCGGGGCCGACGCGCGGCGCGAGACCGATACCATGGATACGTTCATGTGCTCGTCGTGGTATAACTACGCGTACGTTACACCGTACTGGAAGGCCGGCGAGACGCTGGGCCCGAACGATACGCCGTGGGATCCACAAGAAGGCGCCTACTGGCTGCCGGTCGACCAGTACACCGGCGGGCCCGAGCACGCGACCATGCACCTGCTGTACACGCGCTTCTTTACCAAGGCGTTGGCGGACATGGGAGTGGTGGACTTCCGCGAGCCGATGCTGCGCTTATACAACCAGGGCATCATCCTGGGGCCAGACGGTAATCGCATGAGCAAGAGCAAAGGCAACGTCGTGGCGCCGGACGAATGGGTGGAGCGCTACGGTGCGGACACCGTGCGCGCCTACCTGATGTTCATCGGCCCCTGGGACGCGGGCGGGCCGTGGAACCCGCAGGGCATCGAAGGCGTGCGCCGGTTCCTGGAGCGTGTTTGGGCTGTGGCGACCGAGCCGCGACCCGCAAGCATCAATGGCGGCGCCGATGTTGAAACGTTGGAGCGGGAGCTGCGCCACGTCACCCACCGCACGCTGCAGAAGGTCAGCGAGGATATCCAGGCGTTCAAATTCAACACGCTCTTGTCCGCGCTGATGGAGTTCAACAACGCCTTGATGAAGGCAAAAGACACTGCAGTTTTGGGCACACCGGCCTGGGACGAGGCGATCGACACACTGTTGCTGATGCTGGCGCCGGAGACGCCGCACATCGCGGAGGAGCTGTGGCAGCGACGGAGCGGCTCAGTTGGCGATGCTGCGGCATCGGCTGCAGCCGGGCAAAGCGTTCACGTGCAGCCCTGGCCGACCTTCGATTCCGAGTTAGCCAAGGCCGAGACAGTCACGCTGGTCGTCCAGATCAACGGCAAGGTGCGCGAAAAGCTGGAGGTGCCGGCCGACGTCACCGAAGAAGCCGCACGCGCAGCCGCACTCGCCAGCCCGGTCACACAAAAGTGGTTGGAGGGCAAGCAGGTGCGCAAGGTCATCTTTGCCGGCGGCAAGCTGATCAACATCGTGGTCAGCTAACAAAAACCAGATTTCTGCGAGAAACCCGGTTTTTATAATGAGGTAAAAATGCATCAAATCGTCAATACCACCGCCGCGCCGGCGGCAATCGGCCCCTACAGTCAGGCCGTTCATGCGGGCAGTTACGTGTTCACTTCCGGACAGCTCGGCATCGACCCGGCAACCGGTACGCTGGTCGAAGGCGTAGAGGCTCAGACCCAACAAGTGTTGGCCAACCTGGCTGTCGTTCTGGAGGCGGCGGGCGTCAGTTTTCAGGATGTGGTGAAGACCACCATCTTCCTGGCCGACATGAACGATTTCCAGACCGTGAATACAGTGTATGCGACCAGGTTTTCGGCAGACCCGCCGGCGCGTTCCACCGTTCAGGTGGCAGCGCTGCCCCGGCGCGCGCTGGTTGAAATTGAGATGGTGGCCTACGCGCCGCGGCGCTAACCGAACGCCGGACCGCCGTTCGCGTGGTCAAAACATCCACTTGGCGTCCAATCTGGAATATTTGCAAGTGCCTTGCTCTGCTTCAGACGCGGCTCGCAAGACACTTGCTTTTTGTACGGCCCTTCTGCTATAATCATGTTATTCTTCAGGTGGAGGGGGAGCACTCATTTTCATGAAGACCCACAAAGGACTGCAGTCTGCCCAGGCTTCAGGCGAATCCAATCCCATGGACACGTTGCCTCTCGATGCTTTTGATTTTCCGAAACTGCGTCAGGGAGACACCGTGGAAGGCACGATTGTCAGTGTCAGCCCCAGTCAAGTACTTGTAGACATTCATTATAAAGCTGACGCGGTAGTCGATTCACGGGAGTTAGAGCGGCTGGACAAGGAATTCATATCCGAGCTGTCGGTCGGGGATGCCGTCACCGCGTTAGTGATGCAGCCCGAAGACAAAGATGGCAACGTTGTGATTTCGCTGGCGCGCGCCCAACAAGAGCAGGACTGGCAACAGGCAGACGACTTGTTGGCGTCTCAAGATGTGTTCGAAGGGCTGGTCACCGGTTTCAACCGCGGGGGTGTCATCGTGCGCGTCGGTCGCGTGCGGGGCTTTGTCCCGGCCTCACAGCTGTCCGGCCGCTGGCAAGCGCAACAGGATGCCGAGGGCGATCCGGATCAGCGCTGGGCGCGGCTCGTCGGCCAGACCATGTCGCTCAAAGTGGTCGAATTAGATCGACAACGCAATCGCTTGATCCTCTCGGAACGGGCGGCGATGCGCGACGTGCGCAAGGAACAGAAAGATCGCTTGCTATCCACCCTGAGCAAAGGCGATCGACTGAAGGGCGTCGTCACCAGTATTGCAGACTTCGGCGCGTTCGTCGATCTTGGCGGGGCCGACGGGCTGATCCATCTGTCAGAACTTTCCTGGCACCGGATCGAGCATCCCAGCGAGGTGTTACGCCTGGGTCAAACCATCGAAGTTTACGTGATGAATGTCGATGAAGAGCGCAAGCGTATCGCGTTGAGTTTGCGCCGGTTGGCGCCGGAGCCCTGGAGCACCGTCGAGGCGCAATACACCATCGGCCAGGTGGTTGAGGCGACTATCACGAGGCTAACGGCTTTCGGTGCGTTTGCCAAAATCGATGAGGACATCGAGGGGCTGATCCACATCTCCGAGATGGCAGACTATCGTATCAGCCATCCCAAAGAGATCCTGCATGAAGGAGATGTGGTGCCTGTGCGTGTCATTCGCATTGACCCCGGGCGCCGGCGCGTTGGCCTCAGCCTGCGCCAGGCCACCGACGAGGCTTATGTCGAAGTGGATTGGCGCGAAGATGGCGCTGAGGCCACGCCACCGGAACAAGCTGAGCCGGTCAATCAACAGATGGCGGAAGCTCTCAAGCAAGCTGGCCTGGACTGACGTACAAGCGCGCGCCTGGTCGGCAGGGAAGTATCAGCTCGAGGTTGGGGTTGCTAAGTCAAGGGGGCGGCAGCACCGGGAGTGTTGCCGCCCCCTTTTGTGTCGGCAGGCTCGACGCAGGAGTAGGGATGCTCGCTTACGACACTGTTTTCCGGCTGTGTTATAATGCGGAAGGTGTTAAGTAGCAGGCATGGTCCCCCTGGGGGGGGGATGTATCGTATTGTCGTATCGGCGCAAAGGATGAGAGCTATGCCGGATAAAATGGATCGCTTTACGAAGCACGCACTCCATGTGTTGCAGATCGCTCAGGAGGAGGCCACGCGCCTCAATCACAACTATGTAGGCACCGAGCATCTGCTGCTGGGATTGGTAAAAGAAGAAAATGGCTTGGCTGCCAAGGTGCTGCGGGATCTCAAGGTGACTCCGCTTGACGTGGCGAGCCAGGTGGAGCGCATGGCGCCGCGGAATCCAAGGGCGCCGCTCAGTCCGCCTACGCTAACGCCGCGCACAAAGCGTGTCGTTGAGATTGCAGTGGAAGAGGCTCGGAAGATGGGCCATCCTTCGATCGGCACTGAGCATCTGCTCTTGGGACTGGCACGCGAGGCCGAGGGAATCGCCGCTGAAGTGCTGCGCAGTCTGGGCGCCAGCTTGCAACAGGTGCGCCAGCAGACCACCCAGGCCATCCTGGAAAATCAGGTGCAGGAACAAAGCACCCACAAGCGCGAGAGCAAGACGCCGTTGACCGAGCAGTTGGGGTTTGATTTGACGACACGCGCCGAGGAAGGCAAGCTGGATCCTGTCATCGGCCGCGAGAAGGAGATCGAACGAGTCATCCAGATCCTCAGTCGGCGCACCAAAAACAACCCGGCGCTGATCGGTGAGCCTGGCGTGGGCAAGACGGCCATTGTCGAAGGTCTCGCACAGCGCATCATCACCGGTGACGTGCCGGAGTCGCTGATCGACAAGCGCGTTTTAATGCTGGATGTTGGCTCTCTGGTTGCGGGCACCATGTACCGGGGCCAGTTCGAAGAGCGTTTGAAGAAGGTGATCGAAGAGATCACCAACGCGGACGCCATCCTGTTCATCGATGAAGTACACATGCTGGTGGGCGCAGGTTCAGCAGGCAGCAGTGTCGATGCCGCCAATCTTTTGAAGCCGGCCCTGGCGCGCGGCGAGTTGCAGTGCATCGGCGCAACCACGCTCGATGAGTACCGCAAATACATCGAGGGGGATGCGTCCCTGGAACGCCGTTTTCAGCCGGTGCTGGTGGAAGAGCCAACCATCGAGGAAACCATCGAGATCCTCAAAGGCGTGCGGCCGGCCTATGAGACGCACCATCAGTTGAAGATCAGCGACGAGGCAGTGGGCGCGGCAGCCCGGCTCTCGGCGCGTTACGTGCCCGATCGCTTCCTGCCCGATAAGGCCATTGACCTGATGGATGAGGCGGCTAGCCGCGTCCGGATGTATAAGGTCCCCCATGCCGCCACCCTGCGCGAGACCTTCCGCGAGCTCAAAAGCACGCAGAAGCAGAAGGAAGTCGCCGTCGAAGACAAGCGCTTCGAGGTCGCCCTGGACTTGCGCCAGCACGAGCTGGACTTGGAGCACAAGCTGGAGGAGCTGCGTAAGGGGTGGCAGGAGTTGGCGCCGCCGCCGTTGGTGCGTGAGGAGGATATCGCCGAAGTCGTTGGCATGTGGACGGGCATCCCGCTTCAGCGGCTAGTTGGTAAGGAAACGGTGCGCCTGCTGGAAATGGAAGACTACCTGCATCATCGCGTGGTGGGGCAGGATGAGCCGGTGCAGGCCATCGCCAAGGCCGTGCGCCGCGCGCGCACCGGTCTCAAAGATCCAAAGCGGCCTATCGGCACCTTCATGTTCCTGGGCCCCACGGGTGTCGGCAAGACGCTGTTGGCCAAGAGCTTGGCCGAGTTCCTGTTTGGTTCTGAGGACGCGTTGATCAAGCTCGACATGAGCGAGTTCATGGAGCGTCACAACGTGAGCCGCCTGGTGGGCGCACCGCCCGGCTATATCGGCTACGAGGAAGGCGGCCAGCTCAGCGAGGCGGTCCGCCGCCGGCCCTATTGTGTCGTCCTGCTCGACGAGATCGAAAAGGCCCATCCTGAGGTGTTCAATATGCTGCTCCAGATCATGGAGGACGGCAGCTTGAGCGATGCCAAGGGCCGGCGCGTCGATTTTCGCAATGCAATTCTGATCATGACCTCCAACGTTGGCGCAAGCCTGATCAAGCACGGCGCGGTGCTCGGCTTCGCAACCAGCCGGGACGAGGCCCAGCGCCAGGATGAAGAGTACGTGGCGATGCGCGACCGGGTCACTGATGCCCTGAAGCGCACCTTCCGGCCCGAGTTTCTGAATCGTCTGGATGGCATCATGGTCTTCCGCAGCCTGACGAAGGAGCAGATCAAAGATATCGTCGATCTTGAGCTGCAACGCGTGGCTGCGCAGCTTGTCGATCAAAATGTAACGCTCGAAGTGGACGACGACGTCAAAGCCATGATTGCTGAAGTCGGTTATGATGCGGAATACGGCGCGCGGCCGCTGCGCCGGGTGCTCCAGGACCGTCTGGAGGACCGCCTGAGCGAGGCGTTGTTGAACGGCGATATCAAGCCGGGCGACCGGGTGCGGGTCAGCCTGGATGAGAGCCAAGAGCTGCGCCTCAAGGTGGTCGAGGTGGAAACACCAACGACTCGCGAGCTGGCTGGAGCGCTGCCGGGTTGAGCTGTTAGCCTGTCAGGGACCTCTGTGGCAGCCGCGTGCCCTCGCACGCGGCTGTTTGTATTATAAGGGGCCTCTCTCTGATAACTTCTCGTTTCGCGCCGGCAGCGTTATAATCCGACCGAGAGCAGCTATGACAACACAGACAGATCACCATCGTATTGGGTTCACGCACGGCCGGGCAACACCACCTAGAGCGTTGTCAGCCTTTTTGCTGGCAGCCTGGATGGCTGGTTGCGCAGGTCAGCCTGCCGCTACCCCTGCGCCTGCGACACCCACAGCCATATCGACGACAGCGCCGGCCCGTGCCACGCCCTCAGCCACCCCGGCCCCGGAGGTGGGCGGGCGTGATGACGTCATCGCGAATGACGTCGTCACGGATGACGCCATCACGGATGGCGCCATCACCCTCACCTGGTGGACGCCCGAATTCCTCAGTCCCCAGGCGCCCCAGCCAGCCGGGCCAACCCTGGCGCAGCAATTGACTGAGTACGAACGCCTCAACGATGGCCGGCTGCGCGTCAATCCGATCCCCAAGGCACGCTATGGCAAAGGCGGCTTGCTTGATTTGCTGCGCACCGCTCAGCCTGTGGCCCCCGACATCCTGCCCGATATTGTGACGCTGGATGTGATCGAATTGCAGCAGGCCGTCACTGCCGGCCTGCTGCAACCGCTGGATGACCAGTTGAGCGAGGAAGCCACGGCCGGACTTTACGCATTCGCGCGCTCGGCGGGCGAATTTCAGGGCCAATTGCTGGCAGTGCAGTATCTCGCTGACTTTGAACATGTCGCCTATCTGACCGCCGCCATCCCGACACCGCCCCAGACATGGGAGGACTTGCTGAACCTGGATGCGAAATCATACCTGTTTGCATTGGGAGCACCCCAGCCCAACGCAATCACCAGCGGGTTTGAGCGCCTCCAATACACGGTGCTGAGCCAGTATGTGTCTGCCGGCGCCACGGTCGATGCTGTCAGCCGCCAGCCGGCCCTGGGCGAAGCGCCCCTGCTGCGTTTGCTCAGCTTCTACCGGAAGGCGACTGACGAGGGCCTGTTGCCGCCCAACGCGATCGAACTGGGGGATACGGATGCTATTTGGGATATTTTCGCACAAGGCCGGCTCCCGATGGCGCAGGTCAGCGCACGTCGCTACCTGGCCGAAAGCGAGTCGCTGAGTGGCGTCGGATTCGCCGCGGCCCCAGGGTGGGCTGAACCGGTCGTACCTGTGGCCGGCGGCTGGGCGCTGGCGGTGGTGGCGACAGTCCCCGAGCGTCAACGGGCCGCAGCGGAGCTGATCACCTGGCTGCTGCGCCCCGAAAATGCCGGTGCGTTAGCTGCTGCGACTGGATGGCTGCCAACCTCCCCCGCCGCGTTGGACACATGGAAGAGCACCCCGTATGGTGAGTTTGTGCGGGAGCAGCTTGCGGCTGCCGTGAGTCCTCCCAGCGGGCCCGGGTACTCTCAAACGGTCGAGCGGCTGCAGAAGGCGATTGTCGCCGTTTTATCTGAAGGGGTAAGCCCTCAGAATGCAGCCACAACCGCCCTGACGCAATAGCACTGGCCCATGATGGGTGGCTGCCGATGTCTGCCTATGCACTGAGCTCGCCGCATCGCACCGCGGTGGTCGATATCCTAACGGCTGCTATACAGGCTGCCGACCCGTTTGAAGCGGTCCTGCGCCACGTCACCCTGGTCGATCGGACACTGCACATCGGTGCGCGGCGCTACCCCCTCGATGCGTTGGATCGTATCCTGGTAGTCGGCGGCGGCAAAGCAGGGGCGCCGATGGCCGCCGCGCTCTACCGGGTGTTGGGCACGCGGCTGACGGACGGCGTGGTCACCGTCAAATATGGGCACGCCGCCGCCTCGGGGAGGTGGCGGGTGCGTTTCGGCGGCGAAGACGCAGCGATCCATCCCATCTTACCCCCAACTCCCCAGGTCGACACCGGCCCTGTCGCCATCGTGGAGGCCGGACACCCGATGCCCGATGCAGCCGGGCAGGCCGGCGCCCAACGCATCGCGGGACTGCTGCACGGTCTCACAGCGCGCGACCTCGTGATTGTGCTCATCTCGGGCGGCGGGTCGGCGCTGTTGCCGTTGCCCGCGCCGGGCATCTCGCTGGCGGACTACCAGGCGCTTACCGGCCTGTTATTGCGCTGCGGCGCAGAGATCACCGAGATCAACGCCGTGCGCAAACATTGCTCCGGCCTGCAAGGCGGCCAGTTGGCCCGGCTGGCGTCGCCCGCCCAGGTGGTCAGCCTGGTGTTATCTGACGTGGTGGGTGCGCCGCTGGACGCCATCGCCTCGGGACCCACCGCGCCCGATCACAGCACCTTCGCGCAAGCCTGGGCCGTGCTGCAACGTTACGGCATCGCAGACCAGGCGCCGGACAGCGTGCGTGAGCACTTGCAGCGCGGGTTGACCGGCCAGATCCTCGACACCCCCAAGGCCAACGATCCCCTGTTCAGGCAGGTCAACAATGCGGTGATCGGCGACAACGCCGCCGCAGGCCGCGCGGCCGTGGCTGCAGCGCAGCGCCTCGGGTTTCACAGCGCGCTGCTGACAAGCTTTGTGCAGGGCGAAGCGCGTGAGGTCGCGCGGGTGATGGCTGGGCTGGCGCAGGGGATCGCGTGCGGCCAGTCGGATTTTGCCATGCCGGCCTGCCTGGTGGTGGGCGGCGAGACGACGGTCACCATCCGAGGGTCCGGCGCGGGCGGTCGGAATCAAGAGCTCGCTCTGGCCGCGGCGATCGCCCTGGATGGCTACCCGCTGCCGCCTGGCGTCCAGGCCGCTATCGTAAGCCTGGGCACCGACGGCACGGATGGCCCCACCCGCGCCGCGGGCGGCATGGCCGCCGGAGACTCCCTCAGCCGCGCCCGTGCACTGGGATTGGACGCCCACGCCGCCCTGGCAGATAACGACAGTTACCCCTTCCTGGCTGCGCTGGGCGACCTGATTTTCACCGGGCCGACCCAGACCAACGTCAACGATCTGATTCTGATCCTCTGCTGGGCGGGTGACTGAATGTCCACCTGGCTGAACGTCCTGTTGGCGGTGTTATTAATCATCGGTCCGGTGAGTCCCTCTGAAGACGCGCCGCCTGAGCTGAAACCGGCCGCCTATCTGCCATTTGTTGCGCGCACGCCGCGGTCGGGCCCTGCGCCCCTGCTCATCTCCGCGCTCTTTTACGACACCTATCTGACGGACGAACCGGACGAGGCCTTTCAGATCTATAACCCAACCAGTGCGCCGGTGTCGCTGGCGGGCTGGCAGCTTTCTTCGGGGAGTCGCACCGTCACCTTCCCCGCCGATATGCTGTTGGCGGCGCACGCCCGCCTGTGGTGCGCCCGCAGCGCCAGCCACTTCCTCTTGAGCTTCGGCTATCTGCCGGGGGGCGAATATGGCGGGGATACGGTCCCGGAGGTCCCGGATCTGACCGGCAGCGCGCCCCGCTTCAGCAACACCGGCGGCCGCGTCACCCTGGCCAGCCCCGATGCGACCTACGCCGATGTGCTCGTCTACGAAGGGGGCGACACGACGGCTGCCGGCTGGCAAGGCCCGGCGGTCGCTCCCTACCGGCCGGCCCAATCCTTCGGCGCCGAGGGCCAGGTGCTCTACCGCAAGCCGGACCAACGCAGCGGCCTGCCGGTCTCCGACACGGACACGCGCGCGGATTGGGCGCAAGACCCTGCGGATGTCATCGATGGCCGCAAGGTCCAGTACCCCGGCTGGGCGTTCGATCGGTTCTACCTGCCGGAAGTCATCACCGAAAGCGCCTCAGTGACGGCCTTCGTGTCGCCGGACAATGCCTTTGCCGCATTGAAGGCCTTGCTGGAACACGCGCACAGCAGCATCCGCTTCGAGGGGTACACCTTCGAGAACGCACGGTTGGGTGAGCTGATCGCCGCGCGGGCCCGCGCCGGCGTCCGGGTGGAGCTACTGCTGGAAGGCGGCCCGCCCGGCGGCGTCAGCCTGCAACAGCGCTGGATCATCGCCCGGATCGCGGCCGCGGGGGGCCAGGTGTACTATCTGCGCAGCAATGCCAGCCAGGATATCCACACCCGGTATGCCTATCAACACAGCAAGTTCTGGGTGTTGGACGGCGTCACCGCATTGGTCGGCAGCGAGAACGTCAGCCCGGAGGCCTTCCCCGACGATGACTTCCGCGATGGCACCGCGGGCCGGCGTGGGGTGGCGCTGGTCACCGACGCGCCTTCGGTAGTCGCACGGCTGAACGCGATCATGGATGCCGACATTGCGCCGGGCGTGCAGCGCGACGTGTGGGCGTGGGATGCGGCCGATGCGAGCCTGGGCGCGCCGCCGCCCGAATTCAGCCCCTCTTACGAAAGCGGCGGAACAGTCTACCCCATCCAGGTTCCGCAGCCGCTGCTCGTCCAGGGGCAGTTCACCTTCCAGGTCATTCAGTCTCCCGAGCAGGCGTTGCGAACGGCGGACAGTCTGCTCGGGTTGATCGGCCGTGCAGGACCGGGGGACACCATCCTGGTGGAGCAGCTCTACGAGGACGCGTTCTGGGGCGGTTCCACCAGCGATGTGACGTCCGACCCGAACCCGCGCCTGGACGCCTATATCGCGGCCGCGCGCCGCGGCGCGACCGTGCGCGTGCTGCTGGACTCCTTCTTCGACGATCTCGCCAGCCCGCGCAGCAACCTGCGCACGGTGGAGTATCTCAGCTACATCGCCCGGGCCGAAGGTCTGGACCTGCAGGCGCGCCGCGGCAACCCCACCGGCCTGGGGATCCACAACAAGCTGGTGCTGGCGCAGATCGGCGGCCGGGGTTGGACGGTGGCCGGCAGCCTGAACGGCGGCGAGGTCTTGGCCAAGCTGAACCGCGAAGTCGCGCTGCTGGTGGGGTCTGATGCGGTCTACGAT
>CAZELR010000011.1:0-84766 GCA_964513075.1 uncultured Anaerolineales bacterium | reverse complement strand
GGGGGGACATCACAACATCACAACCTCAGGCCCATTGTGTCCGGTTGTGAAAACGGCTTTTTCACAACCTTCACACCTGCGTTCCAGTTGTGAAAACGGCTTTTTCACAACCTCACACCTGCGTTCTAGTTGTGAAAAACGGCTTTTCACAACCTCACAACTGTGATCCAGTTGTGAAAACGGCTTTTTCACAACCTCACACCTTTGATCCAGTTGTGAAAAACGGCTTTTCACAACCTCACAACTGCTCGCTCACGACGCGGGCTGTTCATCGGCCAGGGCATAACTTGCCGGCACGCCCCGGGCCGCGCTGCCGACTCGCTTGACCACCCCGCGTTCTGCCAGGGAATACACCGCGCGGCGCGCGGATTCAGCCGAACAGCCATCGGCGTGCTCCTGCAACGTCGCGATATTCGTCAGGCCATGATCTTGCAGGTAATGCAGCACATACTCCTCGGCCTTGCTGTACTTCGCAAACCTGGCTGGGGGGTCGGCCTTGTGCAGCCTGAAACTGGCCGTCACGGTATCGAACGCCATGCGCAGAGCCAGCTTGATGGGTTCGGCGTCGCGCATCTTCTCAGTTTCGAGCTTCAACACGGGTCCATCGTCCTCCTGGGTCGAAAGACACAGCAGCGTCTCCACGGCGCCGCGAATCGCAGTCGTGCCCCGCTGCCCGCCGGCCTTGTTCGCATGATGAATCAGGACGATCGCCGCGCCGGTCTCTTGGGCGACGATCCGCAGGTTGTGCAGGACGGGCTGCACATCGCGGACCAGGTTCTCATCACCCCCCAGCATGACATCGACCAGCGCATCGATGATGACGAGCCCGGCCTGGGTCTCGGCAATCAGGTTGCGCAGCCGCTGGGCGTCAGGCTTCAGGCGCAGGTTCCAGGTGGCGAAGCTGGCCGCGTAGATCGGGACGTCGGTCCCCGGTGCAATCCCATGGCCCCGCATGGTTCGTTCCAGCCGATCCAGCATGCGCGCTTGCCCGGATTCCTCATCCACGATGAGCACGTTGCACGGCGTGCTCTCCCTGCCCAGCCACGGCTCGATCATGGCAACGGCGACCGCCATGTCGATCATCGCATACGTCTTGCCGATGCCGCCTTCCCCGTACAGCACCGCGAGATCCCCGCGCCACAGCAGCCCATCGACGATGAACTGCCGCGCCGGCCGCGGCTCCCAGGCCAGCGCCGCCCGATACAGCCCTGGCGCCAGCGGCCGGGGGTCGGGCTGGGCGCGGGCAGCAGGTGCGGCGGCGGGCTGGCGGGTGGGCGCAGGTTCGTCCCCCGCCGCGTCCGCCAGCCAGCCCGGCTCCTCAGGCGTGCGGTCCGGCCAGTCGGGCAGCACCAGATCGCGCGCCGGCCGCGGCGGTTCGTCAGGCGCCGGCTCACGCGCACCGGCGTCCAGCCCGCTCCTGATCGTGGCCAGGGCCTCGTGGTCGCCCAGGCCGATCTGCCGCGCCGCGGCCAGCAGCGCCTGCCCCACCGCGCGGCGGCTCTGGTCGTGGCCGGCCACCAACCGCCCCAGCTTGAAGGCGGCCGTGTTCAGGCGGTCGTTGCGCGTGCCCTCGACGGCGCAGCGCAGCGCCTCGATCTCGACGTTCAACGCCGCCCTCCAGGCCGGCTCGGCGGGGTCGGGCCGGAGCGCCGGAGCCGCACGCTGCCCGGCGTGCGCCTCTGGAGATGCAACCGCCGCGGGGGCGCGCGGCTCCAGCAGCAGGCGCAGGCGGTCCGGCAGCGGGATGGGTTCGAGGGCGGGCTGGGCTGGGTCCCAGAGATACTCCCGGCCCGATGGGTGGCCCGAGGGGGGCGCGATGATGTAGCCGCCATCCGCGCGCACGTCGACCCCCGGCCCCAACTTGCCGGCCGAGTTGCGGCCCCGGAAGCCCGCGGGCGCGCGGTAGAGCAGGTGCCGCCCGCCGCCGCCCGTGATGCTGGTCAGCGTCCCGTCGTCGATGCCGTGGGCCGCCTTGAGCCGCTGCCACGAAGCGAACCCGCCCTTCTCCACGTCGACGTCGATCACCACCAGCCCGGCCGGGCCGCAGGCCACGCCGATGCTGGCGTTGGGCTGGCCCGTCCACCAGCGGCGGATCCGGTCGGGGTCGGTGGTCGCGTCCTTGACGCCGTGCATGGTGGCGGGCGTCTTGTCCCGGTGGCAGGGGAACACGTGCCACCCGCGGCCGGCATAGTCGAGTGCTGCGGTCAGCAAGACGTTCTTTGTACCTGTGGCGGTCACAACACACCTCCTGGGATTCTACGGGCTAGAGTTGCCAACTTTTGGAAAGTTAGCAACTCTACTGGTCCGAAATTAACAAAAAAGCCCCCGTTCGAGAAGTACTCGAACGAGGGCTCTCCCCCGTTAAGGAATGGCCGCTCGGTGCGACCGCTCAGGCCGCCGCGCCATTGGCGCCAATATAAAACAAAATTTCTATCTTGTCAAATTCAGCTCATGCGTTCTAAGGGTCCCCCATTCTCAGGGGCGGGCGAGATGCTTCGTGCCACCAGGGGTGTCTTCATTTCGGGGCACGAGCATCCTGAGTGCTTTGTTAGGTTAGTTCCTGTCATCCTGAGCGGGTGGACGGCCCAAAGCCAGTTACGGCGAAACCCCAGCGAAGAGCCTGCCCTGAGTGCAACGAAGGGATCTCGTCTGTGCTGCCAAAGATGCTTCGGCCTGACCGACTCGGCTGTACGACCCAGGTCAGGGACTCGGCCTCAGCATGACTATGATGGAGAATTGAATGGCCCGTGCCAGGCAGGGCGCTTGACGCGGCGGGGGCAAGGTGCAATAATAGCCCTGTCACCTTGTGCGGCATCTTCCTATCATGGGAGGCAGACATTGAACCGGCACAGCGTGCTCACGCGCATCCTGGCCATCGCCGGGACGATCCTGGTGTGGCTGCCCATCGCCTTCATGCTGCTGACGTCGGCAGTCGGGTCCGCGCAGGCAGGGACCTTCCTGATGGACTACCTCACCCCGGCCGAGCTCTTCCCCCTGGTCCTCGCCGGCAGCGCGCTGCTCCTATGGGCCGCGTTTCGGGCCCGCAGCCGCACGCGCCTCATCGGCGGATGGCTGGCCGGCGGACTGGGCGCCATCGTCCTCGGCATGCTGCTGGCCCAGGTCACCGGGCTGACGTCGGGCCGGACGGAGCCGACGGGGTGGCAGTGGGGCCTCGTGCTGGCCATGATCGCGCTCTACGTGGTGGCCGTGATCGCCATTGGCGTGGGCGGCGTGCTGCTCGTGCGCGATCTGTTCACGCCAAAGAAGGCGTAGCACCGGCGGTGGACCCCGCGCCCAACGCCTGCGCCACAGCCTCTTCCGGCCCCAGCAGCCGGCCGCGTTCCAGCGCGGCGGCCAGTTGCTCCGGCGGCAGGCTGGCTTCCAGCTCCTTGAGCAGCTTCTCAGTCTCCTGCCTGGTGTCATAGGGCGTCCCGCGCCAGCTCAGCAGGCAGCCGCACAGCGCGGCCGCCCGCACCGGCTCGCCGATCTGCAGCAGCGTCTCGGCCAGGGTCCGCAGCACCCCGGCCGTCACCGAGGCGCGGCAGCCCGGCCGGTGCAGCGCCTGCCGGAGGAGCGCCAGCGCCTCGGCGGGCTGGCCCCGGTGCAGTGCGACGCGTGCCAGACCGTTCAGCACGCCGGCGGGCGTCGCGCCGCAGGCGCGGCTGCTCTCTTCGAAGTAGTGCCGTGCGGTGTCCGCATCGCCCTCCGCCAGCGCGGCGTAGCCCAGCCCGACCAGGCTGTCGACGATCACGGGTGCGAGCGCGATCCGCTGCGCCAGCGCCAGGGCCCGGCGCCACCACGTACACGCCCGCTCGTAGCGGCCCGAGGTATATTGAACCCACCCCATACACCCGAGCGCGTGCGCTGTCAGCAGGGTGTCTCCGAACCGGCTGACGGTGCGCACGAGCCACCGCGCCTCACGCTCGGCCTGACCATAGGCGCCGGTCAGCAGCAGCGCCCACACGAGCGGGATCACCGCGAAGGAGCGCCCGAAGTCGGAGCCTAGCTCTTCCGCCACGGCGATGTACTCGCGGGCCAGGCGCAGCGCTTCGTCGTACTCGCCCAACGCCACCGCACATAAAGCTTGTCCCTGACCGACCTCGGGGATCCATTTCTCGGTGGCGTGATTGCTGTGGGGCCAAATGCTCACGCGGCCTGTGCGCGCGTCGGCCACCAACCCGCCGAACACTGGCGCGGCGCCAGCGAAATCACCCAGATCAGACTTGTGCCAGGCCACCTGGCGGCGATAAATCCAGTCCGCCTCCGCCCAGAGCGCGCCGTCACGTCCCGCTCCCAGCAGCGCGGCCATCTCGTCGATGCACGCGCCAGCTTCTGCGTAGCGCCCTGTGCGGGAGAGCGGATCCAAACGCAGTCCCAGGCAGCGGAACAGCAGCAGGGAACGCGCCTCATGCCGCCCGTCCTCGCCGGAGGTCTGCAGGGCCAGCCGCAAGCGTGCGCTATGCGTCTCCAGAAAATCCGCCAACGCCGCGTTCAGCCCGCCCCGATCGGCCGCCAGGATCAGGCCCAGGCTCAAGCCCCAGTACAGATCCAAATCCTCGTGCACCAGCGCCCAGTCGGCGGCAGCCCACAGGTTGCCCAGCTCCCCCACCAGCTCGGCGATCACACCGCTGCGGTGGTGGAGATCAAGCCACTGGGCCGCCGAGAACGCATGGAAGCACGCCGCATGCCGGCGCCGCACCGCATCGACGGTCTCGCCGGCCTCGGCCAGGTGCTCGCGGCCCAGCTTCTCGGCGCAGTATTGCCGCACCAGCTCGTGCAGCGTGTACCGCCCCGACCCGGTCAGGCGCAGCCACGACGCGTCGACCAGCGCGGCCAGGTCCCCCAGGCTTGCCCCGGTCACCGCGGCCGCCGCCTCGGCCGTGAAGCCGCCCCGAAAGACGGCAGCCTGGCGCAGGATGCTCCGTTCCCGCGGGTCCAGCAGCCGCCAGGAATAATCGAAGGTGGCGGCCATGCTGCGCTGCCGCGCGGGCACGCCCCGCAGCCCGGTGGTCAGCAGCTCCAGCCCGTGCTCCAGGCGGCGGGCGATCTCGGCCAGCGGCAGGACGCGCGCCCACGCTGCGGCCAGCTCGATGGCCAGCGGCACCCCGTCGAGCAGGCGGCAGATGTGTGCGATCGTGCGCGCCTCAGTCACGGATGGCCGGAAGCCGGGCTGCACGCGGCGGATGCACGCCAGGCAGAGGGCGGTCGCGCTGTAGTCGCCCAAGCTGGCCGCTGTCACCCCTTCTTCCAGCCTCAAGGCTGCGGCATCCTCGTCGGCGTCCGCTGCCTGCAGCAGCTCGGCCAGGTCGGCGCTCCCCTCCGGCGGTGTGGCCAGCCCCTCCAGCGGCAGCAGCCATTCCGCGGGCACGTTGAGCCGCAGCCGCGAGGTCACCAGGAGCTTGAGCTGCGGCGCGGTCGCGGCCAGTTTTGTCACCAGCCCGTAACCGTCCCGCCGATCCGGGTCCGCACCGGTCAGCAGGTGCTCGTAGTTGTCGAGGATCAGGAGCAGCCGCTTGTCCTGCAGGGTGGCGAGCAGGTGCTGGTCCGGCTCTGCGGCGGCCCGGCTGGGCGCGCCGAGGCCGGCCAGGATGGCCGACGAAAGCTGCTCGGCCGAGGTGAGCGGGGCCAGATCGATGAAATAGACGCCATGGGGGAAGTGCACCACCTGGCCGCGCGCGGCCTGGATCGCCAGCCGCGTCTTGCCGATGCCGCCGGGGCCGAGCACGGTGAGCAGCCGGCAGGCCGGATCGGCCAGCAGCTCGGCGGCCTGGACGAGCGTAGGCTCCCGGCCGATGAACGGCGTCACGTCGACCGGCAGATTGTGCGCTGGCGCGGGCGGGGCCGCCGCAAGCGGCGCGGTCGCCACGCCCGCGGCGGCCGGCGCGGCGCGGCGCAACGTCTGGAAAAGTGCGGTTGTCTCCGGCGCGGGCTCGATGCCCAGCTCCGCGGCCAGCACCCTGACGCACTCCTCGTACTGCCGGGCCGCGGCCGCCCGATCCCCCGCCCAGGCGTGAATCTGCATCAGCAGGCGGTGGCCGGCCTCGTCGAGCGGGTCGAGCGCCAGCCAGCGCCGCGCATACGCCAGCGCCGGGTCGAACCGGCGCCGGGCTGCCAGGCCCCCCGCCAACTGCTCCAGCACGCCCGCCAGCCCCAGCCGCAGGCTCTCAGCGGTGAAAGACTGCCAGTCGTCGAACTCCGCCGAGCCCCGCCAGGTGAACCCGGCCAGGAAGTCGCCCCGCCAGAGCTCCGCCGCCTCGGTCAGCGCGGCCAGGCAATCATCGCAGAGGTGGCCGGCCGCGTGACCGTGCCCGGCCGCCCCGCTCGCCAGGCCGCAGAAGCGCCGGACATCGACGCGCACGCCCGCGGCCGGCCGCAGCGCCACGCGCTCGCGCTCGACCGCCAGCCCCTCTTTGCCGATGGTCTGACCGAGATCGTAGAGGCCCCGGCGCAGCGCCGCGTGCGCGGCGGCGTCATCCAGCTCCGGCCAGAACAAGGCCGCGAGCGCGTCGCGGCCGTGCGGCTGATCGGTGGCGGCCAGGTAGGCGAGCAAGGCGAGCGTCTGGTGGCGATGGAACGTCACCGGGACGCCCTCGCGCTCGATGCGGGGGGAGCCGAAGAGAGTGATGTCGAGGATGGACATCGGGACGCCTCGCACAAAGACACATGTATTATACACCAAAAATGGCGCAAATGATACGCTCAATTGCAGATGCGCAACGTTTTTGCGACGTTTTCGCGACGCAAAGCCGTTATGATGCAATAAGGCAGTCCATCTCAATCAGGAGGTTTACCATGAAGAGGCTCTCTGTTCTGCTGCTGGTCGTTCTGCTCGTGTCGATGGCCGTGGTTCCAGCGTACGCGACCGCACCTGTTATCGAAAGTGGTGTCTTTGACGACACCTATCTCTTTGTGGATGCATCCGATGCTTGCGGCTTTCCCGTTTATAACCATGTAGTGGGTTCTTGGCGACTCACTACTTTCTACGACAACGCTGGCAACCCGACCGGGATCAAAAGTTATGAGAGAGGCATAGACCAGCTCTACAGGCCGGAGACTCCCGATGTCAAGCTGATCGGCAACTACACTGCCAACTACTTCGAGGATTGGGTAACTGGGAGCTGGTCTGCGCCCGGCACGTACTGGTCGATCACGGTTCCCGGCTACGGAACGGTGTTCAAGGAGGCTGGCCTCGTGCGTTACCCCCACCCGGGCCGGCTGGTGGGCATCCACACGTCGCTCGACCCTGAGAAGATGGCGTTGTTCTGCTCGCTGCTGTCCGGCGGCTGACGCGATCGCGGCGCGAGGCATCGAACGAGTAGGGGCGAAGCATTCCTACACACGCCTGGTGCGACCGGAGATTCCGCAGCAGACGTCAATCAATTCGGTGAGGCTCATCTGCCTGGGAATGCTTCGCCCCTACCTAATCGTATAGGCGTAGTCGATCTTCAGAGGAGGCGCCGCCATGGAAAAACATTGGTCAAAGCTGTTGGTCTTCATCGTCACGTTGCTGTTGATCGCCGCGGGCTGTGCGACGCCCGCACCGCAGCCTGCGCCGACGGCCGTCCCGCCGACAGCCACGCCCGTCCCACCGACGCCGACGCCGGAGCCGCCCACAGCCACGCCACTGCCGCCCACCCCGGCGTTGGATGCCGTGGCCCCCGTGAAGGCCTGGGTGGAGGCGATCAACCGCGGCGACGTGGACGCGGCGCTGGCGCTGTTCACGGATCGTGTGCGATACGTGTTTGTCTTCGATGCAATGGGGAAGGAGCAACTGCGCGGGGTGTTCGACTGGCTGGTCGGCATCGAATCGAAATTCGTGATCGACAACTGCGAGCAGCCCCAAAACGGTCAAGCCGTGTGCACCTTCACCTATGTTGACGGCGGCTGTCTGCCTGCCTACGGCGCCAACGCTGGCCTGGCCATGAAGGGGACCTACAGCCTGGCGGAGGATGGCAAGATCCGGATGGTGCTTGGAGCAACGGAAGGCGCCGGGTGGGACGACTATTGGAAGTGGGCTGAGGCGGCGCAAGCCTGGCAAAAGGCCAATCGCCCCGAAGAAGCCGCCACGGTGGATTCTGGGGGCAAGGCCGGCGGCGCGGTCCAGATCAAGCTGTGCAAGGAGTACGCGGAGAGCTTGAAGGCTGCGGCTGCGGCGCCGGTGAAGATGGGCGAAGGCAAGGTCCTGCTCATCGCGCGGAAAGACTCGTACGATATGGAACTCACGCTGACCAAAGAAGTCGCCGTGATGATGAAGATGATTGAGGCGGCAGGCTATGAAGTTGTCGTGGCGTCCGAATCCGACCAGCCTCTTGCAGGCCGCGTGACAACTCTGACGCCAGACCTGAAACTGGCAGATGTGAAAGTCGACGATTATGTGGGCGTCATAATCGCATGTATGGGTGCTCTCGACAGTTGGGAGCTGCCGACTGAAGCCGTCGAGATCGCCAAAGAGGCAGTCACCCAGGGCAAGCTGGTGGCTGCGCAGGACACCTCAGTGTTGATCCTGAACGCGGCTGGGGTCTTGGACGGCAAGCAGTACGCCTATTACACCCAGTATGGGAACTTCGCTACGAACGGCATCTACAAGGGCACAGGCGTTGTCCAGGATGGAAACATCATCACCTCTGGAAGCTGCCCCACTCTTGCGCTGTGGCAGCCAGGAGCAAAGGACACAACCACTGAGCTGACCGAGAAGTTTATTAATCTGCTGGCGGCCAGCCAGAAGTGAGCGAAGCAGCCCGCGATGCAACGCTTTTCGTGACCCGATGCTGTTGTTTTGTGCGCTGAAAGAACATTCTCGATGAGGAGGTGCATCATGAAAGCCGTGCGTTTTCCCAGTCTCCTGACCTGCTGCATCCTGTTCGCTGTGCTCGTTGGCCCAGTCAGCCCCGGCAGCGCCGCGGTAAAGGCGCCCGGGGGCTATCACGAAGCCCCGATGCTGGCGGCCCTGGTGGCTGCCGGGCAGCTTCCCCCGGTGGAGCAACGCTTGCCGGCCGACCCGGTGGTGATCACGCCGGTGGAAAGTGTAGGCAAGTATGGCGGAACCTGGCATACTGCAAGCCCGTGGCCCAGCATCGACAATGTCCTCCTGAAGCTATATGATCCGCCCATCCGCTGGAAGGCCGACTACTCCGGGTATGAACCGGGCCTGGCCCAGAGCTATGAGTGGTCAGCCGATGGCCGGACCTTTACGCTGCATCTGCGCGAGGGCATCCGCTGGTCAGATGGCGCGCCCTACACCAGCGAAGATTGGCGCTTCTGGTGGGAGGACCTGGCATTGAACCCGGTTTATCCTACGATTGGCATGGTTTGGATCCCCACGTGGTTGCGCAAGTCGGATTGGACCCCGGTGGACATGAGCTTCCCGGATGCCTACACCATCAGCTGGACTTCGGACAGGCCGCAGTGGGTGCTTCCCTTGTACATAGCACAGGGCTACTGGGAATTTGCTGTTCCCATGCTGAAGCCGGCCCACTATCTCAAACAATTCCACCCCGATTACACGCCAGGCGCGACCTATGAAGGCCTGGCGGCCGTAGACGTCTGGTGGCAGAACCCCGACTTTCCAACCGTCTTTGCCTGGCGGTGCAAAAGCGTCGAATGGCTGGATGAAGTCAAGGTGAGCACCACCTTCGAACGCAATCCCTATTACTGGAAAGTGGACACCGCAGGCAACCAACTGCCCTACATCGACACCCTGAAAGTCGATATCGTCGCTGACGAGCAGGAGCTCCAGGACAGGGTGGTCCATGGTCGTTACGATGCCGCTTTTCGCCTCGTGAACAGCCCGGAGGTCATCCCGCTCCTGGAAGCTAACGCCGCCACCTACGGGTATCATCTCCAGCCGGGCTGGATGAGCGGCGCAGGGGCCTGGCCGGGCTACATGGTGGACCAGGATTATGTCGAAGGCGGCGGCAACTATGCCGACGATACGCCGGAACACGCCGCCGAGATTCGCGCCCTCTTGCGAGACAAGCGTTTCCGCAAGGCCCTGTCGGTGGGCTTCGATCGCCAGGAAGTCATTGACGTCGCCTGGGACGGCCATGGCACACCCCAGCAGGCAACCATCAGCCCCCAGGCGCAGCACTTTGCCAGCCCGGCAGGACAACAAGTGTATCAGCAATGGGCCGCTTCGGACGCGACGCTCAACATCGCGCAAGCGAACACCTGGCTCAACGCGATCGGCATGGTGGACGCGAACGGCGACGGTTGGCGCGAGCTGCCCAGCGGCAAGCCCTTCACCCTCATCATCGATGTGACCGAGTGGGGCGGCAGTTATGATGTGCAGATCCAATCAGCCGGAGAAATGAAACGCCAGTGGGAGGCGAACCTGGATATCCAGGTAGCGATCAACGATCTGGCGGGTAATCCGGCCGCAGACGACCGCACTGCGGCAGGCTATTACATGCTGCGGGCGTGCCACGTCTCCGAATTGGATCTCTGGACCTACCCGGATTGGGTCTTCCCGATTCGCAACCAGTACATGTTCCCCCTGGAAGGACTCTGGTATGACACGGGTGGCGCGGCCGGGATGGCGCCGGAGCCCGGCAGTCCGGCCGCCTTGCTGCAAGCGCTTTACGAGCAGGGCCTGGCCGAATCGGACTTCGAGGCGCGACAGCAGATCGTCTGGAACGCCATTCAGCTGCACATCACTGAAGGCCCGTTCGTCATCGGCGTGTCTGGCGACCAACCCGCGCCCGTTGTCATCAAGAACAACTTTCACAACGTCCCTGAGTTTGGCGTGACAGGTCCGTGGGCGCCGTCCAGCCCCGGGAGTGGGCACTCCGAGCAGTTTTGGATCGAGAGGCCGCGCGTTTATCTGCCCCTCTTGATGAGAGCCCGGTAAGGCGTGATGCGTGGACCAGGAGGGCCTCCCGCGCCGTTCGTGCTGCGGGAGGCCCTTCGCTCGTTCGTCAGGCCAGGACACCAAATCGGACAACCCGGATTTGCCGGTCTGCCAGGTTTAGCGTAAGCTATACCGCAAGACCATGATGCCATCCGACCCACTGGCCCACATCCCACCCCCGTCCCCGAAGCGGCTGGCGCTGCGCGTCACGCCCGAGGCGCAGCGCGCCATCCGCCAGGGGCACCCCTGGGTCTTCCGGCAGTCGGTGGTGAGCCAGAGCGGGGAGGGCCGGCCCGGCGATTTAGCGGTGATCTTCGACGACTACCGGCGCTTCATGGCCATCGGCCTCTACGACCCCACCTCGCCCATCCGCGTGCGCGTGCTGCAGCACGGCGAGCCCGCAGCCATCGATCGCGCCTGGTTCGCAGGCCGCCTGGCCGCAGCCGCGGATTGGCGCGCGAGCCTGCCCGAGAGCGGCACCACCGGCTACCGCCTGGTGCACGGCGAAAACGACGGCCTGCCCGGCCTGGTGGTCGACCGCTATGCAGAGACGCTGGTGCTCAAGCTGTATACGCTGGCGTGGGGCCCCCACCTGGCCGACCTGGTCGCGGCGCTGACGGCCGAGCCGGGAGATCGGACGCGGACGAGCGCGGAGAACGCGGATACAGACGCCGTGCCCACGGGCTCAAAGACACCTGTCACCCGTCTGGTGCTGCGCCTCAGCCGCGAGCTGGCGCGGCAGCCGGAGCAGCTGTACGGCTTGACGGACGGCCTGACGCTGGCCGGTGCGCCGCCCGAGGGGCCGATCGCGTTCAGCGAGAACGGGCTGCGCTTCGAGGCCGACGTGCTGCACGGCCAAAAGACGGGCTTCTTCTTCGACCAGCGCGATAACCGGGCGCGGGTGGAGACGCTCTCCGCAGGCCGCCGCGTGCTCAACGTCTTCGCCTACAGCGGCGGCTTCTCGCTCTACGCGGCACGCGGCGGCGCGGCCGAGATCCTCAGCATCGACGCCAGCGCACCGGCCTTGGCGGCCGCCGAGCGCAACTTCGCGCTGAACCAGGACGTCCCTGCGGTGAGAGCGGCCCGCCACCGGGTGCTGGTCGCGGATGCGTTCGATGCCCTGGCCGAGCTGGCCGGCCGCGGCGAACGCTTCGACCTGGTCATCGTCGACCCGCCCGCGCTGGCCAAGCAGGCCGCCGAGATTCCCGCCGCACTGACGACCTATGGCCGGCTGACCGCGCTTGCGTTGGCCGTGCTGGCGCCGGGCGGCACGCTGGTGTCAGCCTCCTGCTCGAGCCGCATCAGCGCACCGGCCTTCTTCCGGGCCGTCAACCAGGCCGCCGCGCACGCCGGCCGGCCGCTGACCGAAATCGACCGCACCGGCCACGCCATCGACCACCCGGTGCGCTTCCCAGAGGGCGCCTACCTGAAGTGTTTGTACGCGACTGCCGGATAAGGAGAATTTCCATGCCTGAAATCAAGCCCGAACTCGTACTGGTTGTGGTCGTTGTGCTGGTCGTCGTGATCCGCCGCCTGCTGCTGCTGTCCGGCCGGAACCAAACGGCCGGGGCGCTGGAGACCGGCGCGGCCGGCGCGGCCATTTGCCCCAGGTGCGGCAAGGCGTTTGCACGCAACTTCTTCTCTCCCAACCTCGTGATGGGCAAGCTGTGCCGCTGCCCCCACTGCGGCAAGTGGAGCATCGTCCCCCGCGCCACCCCCGCGGAGCTGGCAGCAGCCGAGGCAGCAGATCGGGCGGCCGCCGAGCCGGCGGCGCCGGCGATTACGGAAGCGGAACGGCTGCGCCGCCAGATCGACGCCTCCAAATACGAGTGAGATAGAAATCCAGGAGGAGCCATGCTGACAGCGCAGACCCAGGCAGATAAGCGCGCGGATAGCCCTGCGAACCCGGATCAGCCAGCAAGCACGGCACATGCAGCGGCAACCGACTCGGTGCACGTAACCTGCATTGACTACAGTCCCGGAGAGGTGTGGGTTCAAAAAGTTGAGAACGTAGCAAAATTCATCGGCCCGCATCGTCCTGCCTGGTCCGTCGTGCGGTGGATCGATGTCGCCGGCCTCTCAGATATGGAGGGAATCCACGCGCTGGCAGCCAAGTACGACCTGCACCCGCTGGTGGTTGAGGACCTGCTCAACACGCGACACCGCCCTAAAGTTGAGTCTTACGGCACCGAAGATCCTGCGCAACGCGCGCGCTTGTTTATCGTCGCCCACACCCTGCGGCGGGACGAAGGGCGGCTGCGCAGCGAGCAGATCTCCATGTTCCTCGGCCACAAGACCCTCCTCACCTTCCGGGAAAGTGCCAGCGATCTGTGGAAACCCGTCCTCCAGCGGATTCATGCCAGGAACTCCCGCGTGCGCGCCAACGATGCCAGCTTTCTCGTCTACTCGCTGCTGGACACCCTGCTGGACCGATGCTTCCCGATCCTGGAGAAATTCGGCGACCGGCTGGACGATCTCGAAACCGTCATCATCGAAGAGCCCCCGCGCAGCGTCATCCTCAACGACATCCACGAGATCAAGCGCGAGCTGCTGCTGATGCACTCGGTTGCCTGGCCCATGCGTGAAGTCGTCGCCGCGCTGCAGCGCGAGGAGCACGAGTGCCTGAGCGACAACACCCGGGTCTACATGCGCGACCTGACCGATCACGTGGTGCAGCTCATCGAAATCATCGAGACCTATCGAGAGCGCGCCAGCGACATGACCGAGAACTACATGTCGTCGGTATCGCATCGCATGAACGAGGTCATGAAGGTGCTGACAATCATCGGCACCATCTTCATTCCATTGACCTTCCTGGCCGGCGTCTACGGCATGAACTTCCATTACTTCCCCGAGCTCGACCAGCCCTGGGCCTATCCGGCCTTTTGGGGCTTCTGCGCAGTAGCGGTTATCGCCATGGTGGCGCTGTTCCGCCGCCGCGGCTGGCTTTAGTCCCAATGGGCGATATGCTGAGAGACAACCGGCGCCTGCTGGTCTTCATCATCCTCTCCAACTTCCTGCTGAACTTCGGGTTCCAGGTGTGGCAGACGCTGTTCAACAACTTCGCGGTGGAGGAGCTGGCCGCGGGACCGGCGGCGGTGGGGCTGATCCAGGCCGTGCGCGAGGTGCCGGGGCTGTTGGGCTTCGCGCTGGCATTCCTGGCACTGTACGTGTCGGAGCTCCGCATCATGAGCCTGAGCATCGTGCTGATGGGCGTGGGCGTCGTGCTGAGCGGCCAGGCCACCGGCATCCCATTTCTGATGTTCAGCACCTTCCTGATGAGCCTCGGCTTCCACTTCTTCTATCCCAGCAGCAATGCTGTGGTGCTGATGGCGACCAAGCAAGAGGACACGCCCAGGATGCTGGGGAACCTGGGCAGTTTGGGCTCGCTGGCCTCGGTGGCGGGCACCGGCCTCGTGCTGCTGCTGGCCGCACGCGCCGGCTATCGCAGCCTGTTCACGGGGGTGGGCATCCTGGTGATCGCGGGCGGGCTGCTCCTGCTCGCCTTCCGCGGGCACAAGGGCGGCCTGCCGACCGGCCGCCGCGTGCGGCTGCGCCGGCGCTACTGGCTCTACTACACGCTGTCGTTCCTGTTGGGCAGCCGCCGGCACATCTTCACCACCTTCGCCGTCTTCCTGCTGGTGCGCGAATATCACGTCAGCGTCCAGACCACCGCCTTACTTTTCCTGGTCAACAGCATCATCAACGTCGCCACGCTGCGGCTGACGGGCCAATGGGTAGGCCGGCTGGGCGAGCGCCTGGCGATGACCATCACCTTCAGCTCGCTGGCGCTGATCTTCCTGGGCTATGCGTATGTCACGGCCCTGCCGGCATTGTTCGGCCTGTTCATCCTGGACAACATCTTCTTCGGGTTCAACGTGGCGCTGCCCTCCTACTTCCAGAAGATCGCCGTGACGCCCGAGGAGATCACCAGCAACCTATCGGTGGAGCAGGCGATCCAGCACATCGCGGCGATCACTGTGCCGCTCATCGGCGGGACGGTGTGGGAGCTGTTCGGCGCGCGGGCGCCGTTTCTGTTCGGGGTGGGGATCGTGTTGGCCGGTCTGCTGTTGGCACAGCGCATTCGCATCCCGGCCGGGCCGAAATTACAGCCTGTTTGAGTCTCAGGGCTCAGTGCTTTGTTAGATTAGAGTTTGTCATGCTGAGGCCGAGTCCCTGACCTGGGTCGTACAGCCGAGTCGGTCAGGCCGAAGCATCTCTGCCAGCGCAGACGAGATCCCTTCGTTGCACTCAGGGCAGGCTCTTCGCTGGGGTCGCGCCGCAACTGACTTTGGGTGGTTAACCCGCTCAGGATGACAGAATCTAACCTAACAGAGTACTCAGCATGACTATGATGGAGAATTGAATGGCCCTGGCCAAGTTCTGAAACCTCTTGACAGGGCAGGCGGACGGGTTTATAGTGTCTTTGTCACATCATTTGAGATCAAAACACGCCGCATCCGGCTCTCGAAAGGCAAGCCATGTCCGAAATAGCTGATATCACCCACGACTTAGCCTCCCTCTCCCCGGCCGACCAGGCGGCAGCGCGTGACTTTGTCGCCTTCCTGCGTTGGCGAGCCGAGCGGCCGGACCTGACGGGCGCCCCAAAACCTGCCCGCGCCTGGCACTTCAACTTCCTGGAGCACTTGGCCGGGGCCGAGGTGCGCGCCAGCAAGGAACGCGCCGGCATGGAAGTCAAAGCCGCGGAAGCGGCGGTAGGCGGCGAACGCCGCCCAGCCCTTTGGCAGCACCCACCGGTGCGCGGTGAAGCGCTGGTCGAGTATCACGTGCCGGTGCCGGCCGGCCTGCAGGACCTGCGCCTCCGCTTCCACATCGGCATCCGAGACGGCGCGCTGGCAGAAGAGCATCTGGTGGCCTTTCGCGTCCGGGTGGACGGCTGGCAGGTCTGGAGCCGGGCCGCCTATCCCAGGACGTGGTCGCCGTTCGAGATCAGCCTGCCGTTCCAGGCCGGCAACGTCCTGCGCCTGGCCTTTGCCACCGATGGCCTGGGTGAGCATCAGTGGGCCTGGGCCGCGTGGGGCGAGCCGGAGCTGGTGGGAGCAGAGGCCTAGAGGAGCCGCGCATGCACGCTCAAACCGATCATCATCCCCTCGTCCAACTGGCCCGCGCCACCATCGAACGCTACGTGCAGGACAAGCGCAAGCTGAAACCCAGTGAAGCGCCTGCACCGATCGAAGGCGAACCGGCCGGCGTCTTCGTCACGCTGCACACGACAAGCACCCACGAACTCAGAGGCTGCATCGGCACCATCAGTCCGACGGAGAAGAGCCTGGCCCAGGAGACGATCAACAACGCGATCTCGGCCGCCACGCGCGACCCGCGCTTCCCGCCGGTGCAGCCGCACGAGCTGGACGACCTGGTCATCGACGTCAGCGTGCTCTATCCGCCGGAGCCGATCGCGTCCGAAGCGGAGCTCGACCCGAAGCGCTACGGCGTGATCGTGCAGCGCGGCTGGCAGCGCGGCCTGCTGCTGCCCGACATCGAGGGCATCGACGACGTGAAGACGCAGCTCTGGTACGCGCGGCGCAAGGCCGGGCTGGGGGACCACGAACCGGTGGAGATGTTCAGGTTTCGAGTGGAGAAGTACGAGTAGCGAGTGGTGCGTGGTGCGTACTGCGTAGAAGGCCGGAACCTGTCCCTTTCCCCAACGCCATACGCAACACGCAATACGCAATACGCAACACGCAATACGTGGCCGTCTCTCAAGTCATCACAAAAGCAAGACCATTCTCGCCGACATCCACTTTGACGCTGGCCCCCTGCCCCGGCGCGGCAGTCAGCAGCCAGTCGGCCAGCGGCTCGCGCAGATTCTTCTGGATGATCCGGCGCAGCGGCCGTGCGCCCCATTCGGGGTGATCGTTCTGCGCCAGCATCCACGTCTTGGCCTCCTCTGAGATCTCCAAAACGACGCCTTGCGCCGCCAGCATCTTGACTTCCTTCTTGAGCGTCAGGTTCAGGATCTGGCGCAACTGCTCCGACGTCAGCGGCAGGAACATGATGATCTCGTCCAGGCGGTTGAGGAACTCGGGCCGCAGCGTCGCCCGCACCACTTCCATCACCTCTTCCCGCATCTCGTCGGTCATCACCGGCTTGTCCAGATACTCCGATCCCATGTTGCTGGTAAGAATGACCACCGTCTCGCTGAAGTTCGCCACGCGGCCCAGACCATCGGTCAGCCGGCCCTCCTCGAAGATCTGCAACAGGATGTCGAGGATGCGCGGGTGCGCCTTCTCCACCTCGTCGAACAGCACCAGCGTATGGGGCCGCTGACGGACCTTTTCCGTCAGTTGTCCGCCCGACTCGGAGCCGATGTAGCCGACCGGCGAGCCGATCAAGCGGTTGATGGTGTCGTCCTTCTGGTACTCCGTCATATCGAGCACCACCATCGCCTCTTCGGTGCCGAACATGAACTCGGCCAGCGCCTTGGCCAGCTCGGTCTTGCCGACGCCGGTGGGACCCAGGAACAGGAAGGAGCCGATGGGCCGCTTGGGGTCCTTCAACCCGACGCGGGCGATCTTCACCGCGCGGCTGACCGCCAGCACCGCCTCCTCCTGGCCGATGATGCGGGCATGCAGCGCGTCGACCATGTGGGCATAGCGAGCACGCTCATCCAAGCCCAGCTTGCTCACCGGGATGGAGGTCATCACGCTGACAGCCACCGCCACGTCGTCGGCGTCCAGGGTCGTATCGGCCAGGGTCGTGTCGACCCCCTGCGCCTTGACGTCTGCAGCCGCGGCCTCGTGAGACTGCCGCGCCAGCTTGAGCAGCGCGCCCGCCCGGTGCAGCACAGCCAGCGCGGACGCGGGCAGCGGCGTACCTGCCACGTAACGCTTGGCCATCGTTGCCGCGGCCGGCAGCGCCGCGTCCGCGATCGTCACGCCGTAATCGTGCTCCAGCCGCGCCTTGTGGACCTTCAGGATTGCCACCGTCTCGTCAGCCGTTGGCTCGGACACACGCAGGCGGTGGGTATGCTCGCGCACCACACTGTCGCCGGCCAGCCGATCGTTCCACGCCGCGTCGGTGGTCGAGAAGATGAGCACCGGCTGCACGCCGAGCAGGGCGCGCTGGATCACGCGCGTGGCCTTGGGAAACTCCGCGTTGATGGTGGCGCCACTAAAGAAGCGCTCGGCGTTGGGAACGAAGAGAATGCCGTCCCGCGCCTGGGCCAGCGCGGTTTCGACCGCCTTCTCCGCGTCCGAGAGCAGCGCGTACTCCGACACGGTGACCAGGTTGGTCAGCCCGACCGGCCCCTTGCCCTCGGCGATCAGCAGCGCCACCCCCTGCACCAGCGACCGCCGGCCCACGCCCGGATCGCCCACCAGGACGACGTGACGGTGGTTGGCCAGCGTCAACAGCCCCAGCAGGTCCTGCATCAGGTCGGGACGCACGTAGACGGGCGCGGCCTCGCCCCCCTTCGCCTGCGCCACCTGGTCCTGGCCGGAAGTGCGCTTGGTCAGCGCCTGGGTCGTCAGCCGGGACGCCAACGTCTCGCGCGAGATGCCGTAGCGCCGCAGGATGCCTGCGGTGCCCACCCCACGCTCGGCCAGGGCGCCCAACGCGTGCTCGGCGCCCACCTGATTTTCACCGCTGGCCTCTGCGATGCTGCGGCCCTCATCCAGCACGATCACCATCTCGGAGGACAACGGCACCGGCCGGCCCTGCGCATCGGTGAAGGTGAAATCCGCGTTGAGTCCGGGCGCGGCCTTGGCCAGCGCCTCCGCGGACGCGGCCAGCTCGTCCAGGCGGAAGCTGCGCTCCGCGGCCAGCGAGACCAGCAGCCGGTGCGCGGCGCTGCTCGGCTCGCGCACGAAGGTGAGCAGCAGCAGCGCCGGGGTCAGGTAGGGCCGGCCCAGGCTGCGCATGGTTGCAGCCGCCGCGTTCAGCGCAGCGGTCAGTTCGGGAGAGGGGATGTTGGGATTGAGTGTGCCCATGGTTGATGTTGAATGTGAAATGTCGAATGTGAAATGTTGAATGTTGAATGTACGATGTCAGCAAGACGAAAGACGAATGACGAACGACGAATGACGGCAATCGACAATCTAAAATCAAAAATCAAAAATCAAAAATCCACCATTCGCTAGCGCTGATTGTAGCACGGGTCAGGGGGAAAGGCAACGCGACAAACGAGGAAACAACAGTAGCCAGCGTTTTGGGAATCGAGGCTTTAGCCGGTCTGGTACGCGGTCCCGATTGCGCGGCATACATACCGCAGAAACCGGCTAAGGCCTCCATTCCAGTACATCGTCAACGACCAGACTTGGAATTCCTACAGGCGCCCCTACGGCAGCGCCCCCATTTGCCGCAGCAGGCCGAGATCATCGCCGCGCGACCACTCCTCAACGATCTGGCCCTTCTCGATCCGAGCGATGTTGATTCCGGTTTGCTCGAGGCGCCTGCCGGTGACCGGGATCCCCAAATAATCACCAGTGTGCGTGCTTCGTGCAGTCCAGCGGGCTACCAGCTTATCATCCTCTACGATGAAATCGTCAATGGTCAAGTGTAAATCGGAGAATGCCGCGCGAGTTCCCTTGATGGCCTGCTTGAGCTTTTCGCGGTCTTCGCCGGTGAAGTGGTTGACGAAGTTCGGCGCGTACACCTCGTCAATGATCTGCAGGTTCCCTTCATTCCATGCCTGCGCGATACGACGTCCCAATGCTTTCATTTCTTCACTGTTCATCTCGTTTCTCTCCAATAACGTGGTCTTCAACTCGCCAGCGGCGCGGTCAGCTCGACCTGAATGTTATCAGGATCGCGGAACGCCAGCACGGCGATGCCGAACGGCGCAAGCGGCTTAATCTCGCCGTGTGCGACGCCCTTGGCATCGAACAGACTGACTGCGGCTTCGAGATCGGCCATGCTGCCCACGCTCAGGCTCAGGTGGTCCAGGCCGATGCGGCTCTCGCTGAAATGATCGCCGGCGATGGCCTGAGCCGGGTCGGGCGGCGGGTTCAGGGCCAGCAGTACGCTAGATACTCCTTATCGTTCTACAAACTTAGCAATTTGATCAAGTATAGTATTTATTTTGTACAATTATTGCACAAATGATTCTGTATCTGAGCTTCCAAACCTACATTCCTTTAGGTCAAACCCTGAAAATCGGTTAGAATGGAAGCAAAGAGTAAGCGCGCAGGCACGCGGCAACAAAAGAATCGACGTGAAAGACTTCTACACTGCTTTCTACACCGCCACCGAGCACAGCCAGGCGATCGCGGAGGGACTGCACGCCCGCTATCTGTACCATGTTGAGCTTGCCCATGACTGACCCAACCTTACGCTTCTCAAGCCGAGTCGAGAACTACATCAAATACCGCCCCGGCTATCCGCCGGCGGTGATCGAGACGCTTCGCGAAGAATGCCGGCTCACCTCGGAGTCGCTGGTCGCCGATATCGGCTCCGGCACCGGCATCCTGACCGAGATGTTCCTGCGCAACGGCAGCCAGGTCTACGCCGTCGAGCCGAACCGCGAGATGCGGGAAGCCGGTGAGCGTCTCCTGGCGCAGTATCCCCGGTTTCACAGCGTTGCAGGCCGGGCCGAAGCGACGACCTTGGCCGATCGTAGCATTGATTTTGTTGCAGCGGGCCAGGCCTTTCACTGGTTTGATCGCCGTCAGGCGCGCGCTGAATTCGCCCGCATCCTCAAGCCGGCCGGTTGGGTGACGCTGGTCTGGAATGACCGTGACACCGAGACGACCCCTTTCCTGGCGGCCTACGAAGCACTCCTCCGGCAGTATGCAACGGACTACGCCCAGGTGGATCACAAACTGGTTGACGAGGCCGCGCTGGCGGATTTCTACGGAGCAGGCGGGTTCAGGCTAAAGACATTCAGGTATCGGCAGGATTTTGACTACGCCGGCTTGCAGGGGCGGCTGCTGTCGTCGTCGTATGCACCGGAGACGGGCCATCCCAATCACGGCCCCATGCTCGCTGAGCTCTCGAAGATCTTCCGGGCTCACGCTGTGGATGGCCGGGTGGGGTTTGAGTACACGACCCAGATGTACTATGGGCAGTTGAGCAAAAAAGCACCGCGATGAAGACAGGGACGATCGTTATTTTGAACGGCGCGCCGCGCTCCGGAAAATCGAGCATCGCCGCCGCGATCCAGGACACTTTTGAGGGCGTGTGGATGAATTTAGGGGTCGACCGGTTCATGCAGATGACCCCTGCACGATACCTGCCGGGGATCGGCCTGCGGCCGGGAGGCGAACGCCCGGACCTCGAGCCGCTCATCCCGGTCCTGTACCGCGCCATGTATGAGGCCATCGCCGCCCACAGCCGGCTGGGGCTGAATGTCGTGGTGGATGTCGGCCACCACGATGCCTACGCGATCCCAAGGGGCATCCTCCCTGCTTGCGCCCGGATTCTGAGCGGCTTGCCGGTGCTGTTCGTGGGGGTGCGCTGCTCGCTTGAGACCATCCTGGCGCGGCGGCGCGCCACGGGCTGGAACGCCGATAGCGCCGCCGATGCCCCTCCGCAGCCCGTGCTCCTGTGGCAGCGGGAAGTCCACATCCCCGGCATCTATGATCTGGAAGTGGATACTTCGGTGCTGAGCCCGGAGGAGTGCGCCGAGGCGATCCACCGGCGCCTCGACTCCAACCCGCCGCCGTCGGCCTTCCAACGTCTCGCGGCCCTCGTTTACTAAACGCTTTGACGTCAGCCGGGGGACGGACTCTCCTGGGCAAATTGCAAATAGCGGGTCGTGACGGCGCTCATGTCCGCGTAATGGCCGCGGTAGGCGGGGGGCAACAGCGAGGCGAGCTGATACATGATCTCGTCCGTCATTTGCTGCCGGACCTCGCCCGTCAGCTTGACGCCGCCGGTCGCCAGGGTGAAAGGCCGCCCTACGGCGATGTGGAATGGCGCGCGGCGCAAATGGATCAGGTTCTCTTTGTAATTCTCAAAGCCGTGGAAGGCCAACGGAAGGATCGGAGCACCGCTGCGCGCGGCCATGGTCACCACGCCGGGATGGCCGCGCTGCAAACGGCCGTCTCCGCTCCGCGTGCCCTCGGGCAGGATCGCCAGGATCTGCCCGGCAGCCAGCGCCGCGAATCCGCGCCGAAACGCCTCCACATCCGCCTCGCCCCGCCGGATCGGGATGATTCGCCAGAGGGTGAAGAGCGGACCCAGCAGCGGATCATCCCACGTCTCGGTCTTGGCGAAGCCGGTCACCGGCCGCGGCTGCAGGTGCGTATAGATCGTAGGAACATCCAGGAAATTGACGTGATTGGTGACCAGGATCAGAGGGCCGCGCCGCGGGATGCGCTGCAACTGGGCGTCATCCACGCAGCACAGCACACGCGTCAGGCGCTTGACAACGGCGTTGACCACCCGTTCCGTGAGCCGCAGGGGCGAGGTACTCCGTTCAAAATCCATCGTTATCCACCTTGCAGCCTCTGATGCCTCGCGATCCGGCAGTAGGGGCGAGGCATCCCCAGGCAGATCTGTCGTAACGGCGGGCTCTACCTCGCACGAGACATTTGCCGCAACGGCACATCCTGGCAGGAATGCCTCGCCCCTACTAGACCACCACCTCGATCTGCTGGGGCAGCAGTTCCAGGGACAGCCGGTCCCCCTCGGTGCAGAGCGTCTCGCCGTCGGCATGCGCCGGCAGGCTCCCCGCAAGCGCCGTCACCGTCACACGCGCCGCGCGCAAGGTCGTGATCGCCGGGTGGGCTGCCTGTGTGCCGGACATGAATTTGGGGATCAGCGCGAAGATCCGGCTGCGGCTCACCTCGCGCGCGATGCACAGGTCGAACAGGCCGTCATCCGGCTGGCCCTGGGGCGCCATCATGAAGCCGCCGCCCATGCGCCGGCCGTTCATCACCGAAACCATCAGCGTCGACAGCGTTAGCTCCTGCCCATCGTACTCGATCTTGACCCGCGGCGCGTGATAGTACAGGAAGATGGTCTTGAGCGCGGCGACGATGTAAGAGGGAAAGCCGCTCAATCGCTTCATCTTAGCCGCCACAAAGCCGACGACCGCATCAAAGCCGATGCCGACGCCGTTGCCGAAGTAGCGCCCCTGGGGATAGAGCCCGCCGCTCACACGGCCAACGTCGATAGTTCGGCGGCGATCAGTCGCCAGGATCTGGCAGCCGGCCTCCAGCGCATGCGGTATGTCCACGCCGAAAGCAAAGTCGTTGCCTCGGCCCACGCTCAGCACCCCCAACGCCGGAAGCGGCGAGACTCCGGCTTGCCGGGCCAGCATCAGGCCGTTCAGCACCTCGTTGCTGGTGCCGTCGCCACCCATCGCCACAATGACGTCGTAGCGCCCGGAAGCCGCGGCCTGCTGAGCTAACTCGGCCGCATGCCAGGGGCGCTCAGTGAGCACGCGGTCGAACTGGAGGCCGTGCCCGCGCAGCAGCTCCTCGACGCGCGGAATCAACGTTTCCCCGGCGCCGCGGCCGGAAGTTGGATTGACGATCAGGTAATAGCGGGACAAATGCGTGGCTCCCTTCTTGGTGGTGTACGCTGAACTTAGAAGAAAACGATCAGTCCGCGGCATCCATGCCGCTCGGATAAGTATAGCACAAGTCACGCAAGGCGGTGAACATAGAAGGTTAGAGGGTATAGCGCAAAACTATCGGGGCATGTCACCCTGAGCGGGTTGTTTCCGTGACTTGCATTGCGGTGGGCATCCAGCGAAGGGTCTCGGCGTTGCACGAACGAGATTCCGCGCTTTCAAGAAACTCCCACGACGAGATCCTTCGCTAGCGTCTCGCCGCAACTGACTTTGGGTGGTTAACCCGCTCAGGATGACTATCTGGAGTTCCTTGCCGCGACTCGCAGGTCGCCGCGGCTTGCGGAACTCAGAATGACAGCGAGGTCACCGACACTTTTGCGGTATACTCAAGGTTAGAAATCATCTTGACGTTAACTTATGGCACGTGTAGAATGCAGCGTGTCAATCCTCAGTCAAACCCTGGGAGAAACTATGTCAGACGAACCACGTTTCACTATCAGTCAATTCGGTGACGAGGTCAAGCGCGTCCTCGTTGTTGCGGCGCATCCGGACGATCTGGAGACCACGTCCGGGGGCACGCTGGCGCTGCTGATCGATCGCGGGGCCGAGGTCGCGCTGCTGCTGGGCACCGACGGCGACATCGGCACGCACGATCTCAGTTTCACGCGCGAGACGTTAACTGCGGTGCGCCGGCAAGAGACGCTGGCCGGTGCAGCCGCCCTGGGAATCAAGGATGTCTTCTTCCTGGGGCATCACGACGGCGAGCTGGTGGCCGACCTGACGCTGCGCGCCGAGGTGGCCCACGTCTACCGCCGCTGGCAGCCCGACACCGTGTTCACCTTCGATCCAAGCTGGGGCGGCCAGGCGCACCCCGATCACACCGCGGCCGGCCGTGCGGCAGTGGACGCGTATATGCCCTCCAAGATGGAGCTCTATCACC
This sequence comes from uncultured Anaerolineales bacterium, assembly GCA_964513075.1. Taxonomy (GTDB): domain Bacteria; phylum Chloroflexota; class Anaerolineae; order CG2-30-64-16; family CG2-30-64-16; genus DAOUBP01. Next base: position 60,499 of record CAZELR010000011.1, on the reverse strand, counting down.
CGGAGCAGCTTGTGGACGGCGCCCAGGTGGCGAACGTGAAGCGCTTCTTCTTTTTCGGGGGCAGCAACCGGGAAGGGGAGATCACCATCGACATCTCGCCGGCCTGGGAGCGCAAGCTGGCCGCCACCCGCTGCCACGTCAGCCAATTCGGCCAGAAGGAAGAGGCGCTGCAGTGGCTGGCCGAGTGGAACCACGAGACGGGCAAATGCTGCGGGCTGGCGTACGCGGAGGCGTTCCACCCGATGAACGTGTGGTAACGGAACAGGGTTATTGAGCTGCGGTAGACTTCACGATCCCCCGTTCGACCAACGCGGTGATGATGGCTTCCACCGCATCTTCCGCGCTGACCAGATCGGTCTCGATGACCAGCTCAGCGGCCTCCGGCGTCTCGTAGGGCGAGGAAACGCCGGTAAACTCCTTGATCTCGCCGCGCAACGCCCTGGCATAAAGCCCCTTGGGATCGCGACGCTTCGCCACCTCCAGGTCGCACTTCACGTACACCTCAAAGAAGCGGCCGCCAGGCACCAGCGAGCGGGCAAAGCGCCGATCGGCGCGGAACGGCGAAATAAAAGTACACAACGTCAAGAAGCCGTGCTCGAATGCAAGCCTGGCCACCTCTGCCACGCGGCGAATATTCTCTTTGCGGTCAGCGTCCGAAAAACCCAAATCGCCATTCAGGCCGTGGCGCACGTTGTCCCCGTCCAGGTAGAAGGTCTGGCAGCCCAGGGCATACAGCCTTCGCTCCAACAACCGGGCCACCGTCGACTTGCCTGACCCGGAGAGACCGGTGAACCACAGCACCGCAGCCTTGTGTCCGAGGCGCTCCTCACGCACCTCGCGGCTGATGGCGGTGCTTTCCCAGACGACATTGGTTGATTTGGACGGTCCGGTCTGGGGGGGGAGTGCGGCGACCGGCCCGCGCTCGGCGCGGCGAATCATGCCCGCAGCCACGGTATTGTTGTTGTACGGGTCGATCAGGATGAAATTGCCGGTAGCGCGGTTGGTCTGGTACGGGTCGAAAAAGATGGGCTGTGTGGTGGTCAGTTTGACACGACCGATCTCATTGAGCGCCAGGGTGGCAGCCGGCTCGCGATGCAGGGTGTCCATATCGATGCGATAGGTCAATTCGTCGATATAGGCGCGCACCTGCCGCGTGGTGTGCTGCAGGATATAGGGCGTGCTGAGATTCAAAGGTTCCTCGCTCAGCCAGCACAACGTGCATTCGAGGTTTGCGTCCACCTGGGGCAAGTTGCGCGCCCGCGCGATCAGATCACCGCGGCTGATGTCGATCTCATCTTCCAGGGTGAGCACCACCGAATCGCCGGCGGCCGCCTCCGCCGTTTCGCCATCGAAGGTGACGATGCTGTGCACGCGGGTGGTGCGGCCCGACGGGAACACCGTCACTGCCTCGCCGGGCCGGATGGTGCCGGAGGCGATCTGGCCCGCAAAGCCGCGGAAACCTTGATTGGGCCGGAACGCCATCTGGACCGGGAAGCGGAAGTCAACCAGGTTGCGGCTGCTGCCGACGCTGACATGCTCCAGGTGATGCAGCAACGAGGGCCCGTCGTACCAGGGCATGTTGGCGCTCTTGAGGACAACGTTATCGCCCAGCAGGGCAGAGATGGGGATGAATGCCAGGTCGGGCACGGAGAGCTTGCTGGCAAACGCGGTGTATTCGGCCCGGATCGCCTCAAACACGTCTTCCCGGTAGTCCACCAGATCCATCTTGTTGACGGCCAACAGGATGTGTGGAATCTGCAGCAGGGAGGCGATGAAGCCGTGGCGCTTGGTCTGCGTGAGCACCCCGCGCTGGGCGTCAACCAGGATGATGGCCAGTTCGGCGGTGGAGGCGCCGGTGACCATGTTGCGCGTGTACTGGACATGGCCGGGCGTGTCTGCGATGATGAATTTACGCTTGGGTGTGGCAAAGAACCGGTAGGCGACGTCGATGGTGATGCGCTGCTCGCGCTCGGCGCGCAGGCCATCGGTGAAGAGCGCCAGGTCGACGTACGCTTCTCCGCGCAGCTTGCTGGCTTGTTGCACCGCCTCGAGCTGATCATCGAAGATCGCTTTGCTGTCCAGCAGCAGCCGGCCGATGAGGGTGCTCTTGCCGTCGTCTACGCTGCCGGCGGTGGTGAAGCGGAGCATGTCCATCGAGAGGTAAGGATCCAGTCCTACGGCGCTCGGCAATCCGGCGGATTGCGTTACAGGCTCAGTCCTTCGACTACGCTCAGGATGCTGTGACATGTCAGAAGTAGCCCACCTTTTTGCGGTCTTCCATGGCTGAGTCGGAGCGCTTGTCGTCGGCGCGGCCGCCGCGCTCGGTGAAACGGGCCGCGGCGACCTCCAGGATGATCTGGTCCAGCGTGCCGGCCGACGATTCGACCGCGCCAGTGCAAGTCATATCGCCGATGGTGCGAAAGCGGACCTGCTTCGTCACGACTTGCTCATGCGGCAGCGGCGTAATGACGTCGGAGACGGCCAGCCACATGCCGTCGCGGCGCAGCACATCCCGACGGTGCGAGAAGTAGAGGGACGGGATCGGGATGTCTTTCAGCCGGATGTGCTGCCAGACATCCATCTCGGTCCAGTTGCTGAGCGGGAACACGCGGAAGCCTTCGCCGGGGTGCTTGCGGCCGTTGTACAATGTCCACAACTCGGGCCGCTGGTTCTTGGGGTCCCATTGGCCGAAACGATCGCGGTGCGAGAAGAAACGCTCTTTGGCGCGCGCCTTTTCCTCATCGCGACGCCCACCGCCCAGGGCAGCCTCAAACTTGTGCTCGGCCAGCGCATCCAACAGGGTGACGGTCTGCAGCAGGTTGCGGCTGGGATTGTGGCCTGGCTCCTCCTGGACCCGCCCGCGGTCGATGGCGTCCTGGACATAGGCCACCAGAAGCTGCACACCCAGCTTTTGCACCAGCCAGTCGCGATAGTCCAGCGTCTCCTGAAAGTTATGGCCGGTGTCGATGTGCAGCAATGGGAAGGGAATCGGGCCCGGCCAGAAGGCGCGCTGGGCCAGGTGCGCCATGACGATGGAGTCCTTGCCGCCGGAGAAGAGCATAACGGGCCGCTCGAACTGGGCTACGGTCTCGCGGATGACGAAAAGCGCTTCGGCTTCAAGTTGTTGGAGATGGGTGCGCAGATAGTTGCTCATCGTAATATCGCTCCGGCAATCATCAGTGTACCTGAAATAAAACGGCTTTCAAAATATACGCTGACCCCTGCACAACACCCTAACCTCCGCTTAACAACTTCCTAACATCCATGATCTATAATGGGATTACGGCTGGCTGCATACGTAACGGTTCCCGCAGCCGAGGAGCAGGAATGACGACAAAAACGATCCTCATGGTGGATGACGAGAAGCGGCTGCGCGATCTCGTCAAGGCCTATCTGGAAGCCGAAGGCTTTCGCGTGGTCACGGCCGGCGACGGACAGGAAGCGTTATACGTGGCACGCCATGAGAAGCCTGATCTGATCCTTCTCGATCTAATGATGCCGGTGTTGGATGGTTACGGCTTCATGCGCACCCATAGCAAGGAGCACGAGACGCCCGTGATCATTCTGACGGCCAAGGTGGATGAGGGTGACAAGGTGCTGGGCCTTGAACTGGGCGCCGATGATTACGTGACCAAACCGTTCAGCCTGCGCGAGCTCACAGCGCGCGTGCGAGCGGTATTGCGCCGGGCCAACAAAGAGGCTGCCCCGCCCGATATCCTGCGCAGCAGCGCCAGGCAGGACGGCGGCATCGTCCTCGACCGCGACCGGCGCCTGGTGACCGTCGCGGACCGGCGGGTGGATCTCACACCATCCGAATTTGACCTGTTGGCGACCTTGATGGCCAACCCCGGCCGCGCCTTCTCGCGGCTGGAGCTCTTGGATCGGCTGCAAGGCGCCGCCTTCGATGGATACGAACGCACCATCGATGTCCACGTGCGCAACCTCCGCACCAAGATCGAGCCGGATCCCAGCCATCCACGTTATGTCCAAACTGTTTTCGGCATCGGCTATCGTTTCGCAGATGAAGAGGCGGCATAGCATGCCCGCGCATAGCATGCCGGCGCCCAGGCCTGACCCCTGGTCTAGGAGGAGGTGGCGATGCTTGCATCGATGCGCTCACTAGCGCTTAAACTAACCCTGGCCTTCCTGCTGGTCGGCATCATCGCCGTTGCACTCGTCGCCGGGCTGATCAGCTTCCGCACCGAAAGCGAGATCGGCCGCCTCGTCTACGACCGCAACGTCGTTGCGCTGACTGACGTGCTGGCCAGCTATTATGCCAGGAGCAGCAGCTGGTCCGGGGTGGAAACGCTCTTCGAACGAGGTCATTCTGCAGCCGCACAGGCGGCAACCCTGCCGTTTGATTGGCGACAGTACTCCGTTGCGCTGCTGGCCAACGACGGCCAGATCATCTACGGCCGGGGAGAATTCACCGTCGGCCAAAGTCTGCCCGCGCGAACCGTACAGCGCACCCTGCCCATCACGGTCGCTGGCAAGGTAGTCGGGCGGCTGCTGGTAAGCAGCATCGGCGATGCCAACAGCGGCGATGCCAACAGCGCAGCATCTCGCCGCGGCGAGCGCGCGGCAACTATGCCGTTACCGGCTAACTCTCCGGAGGCGTCGCTGCTGCAGCGCCTGGGTAACGTCATTCTGTATAGCACGCTCGGCGCGATCGTGGTCGCGCTCCTGCTGGCTGCACTGTTGGCGCGTTCCGTAACCAAGCCGATCCGGGAGCTGACCGCAGCCACCGCGGCCGTGGCAGAGGGAAAACTAGGGGCGCAAGTGCCTGTGCGCTCCCAGGATGAGCTGGGCCAATTGGCCGCCTCGTTCAACCATATGAGCAGCGACCTGGCGCGCTCCACGACGGCAAGACGGCAGATGACTGCAGACGTGGCCCATGATCTGCGCACGCCCCTGAGCTTGCTCTTAGGCTACACCGAGGCGCTGCAAGATGGCAAGCTACCGGGTGACAGTACGAACTACGCCGTGATGCATGATGCGGCGCAGCAACTCCAACGGCTGGTCGACGACCTGAACATGTTAGCCCTGGCCGATGCAGGCGAACTGCCGCTGACGCGGCGTCCCGCCGACCCGAAGGCGCTGCTGGAACGTTCGGCGCTGACCTTTCTCCCCCGCGCCGAGGCTCAGGGCGTGACTCTGAGCGTGGAGGCAGCCGAAGATCTGCCGGCGGTAAATGTGGACACCGATCGGCTTACCCAGGTGCTGAATAACCTGGTGGCCAACGCGTTGCGCTATACTCCTGCGGGCGGACGCATCACCCTCTCGGCAGAGAGTGCAGGCAGGGCCTCTGGCGTGCTGTTGCGGGTAAGTGACTCTGGCAGCGGTATTCGGCCCGAGGATCTGCCGCACATTTTCGATCGCTCCTATCGGGGCGACACCTCGCGTCAGACGCTGAGCGGCGAAGCAGGATTGGGCCTGGCGATTGCGCGCTCCGTTGTGGAAAGCCACGGCGGGACGATTGAGGCTGCCAGCACGCCAGGCGCCGGCACGACCTTCACGCTTCGCCTGCGTTGAGCCGCACCCTTCGAAAGACTCAGGGTGCTCAACCGGGTTTCAGGCGCCGCCTTGCCGGCACAGAAACTCAGCTGTGGTGTTCTTCCGCGTCCGGCGCCTCGCGCAACAGCTCGATGGCGTGTGGGAGCACTGGCAAGAGGACAGCCAGGTTCTCTACGGCGGCTTTGGGGCTGCCGGGCAGGTTGATAATGAGCGTACGCCCGCGGATGCCGGCGACGGCCCGGCTGAGCAGCGCATGCTTCGTGACGCGCAAGCTCTCAGCCCGCATGGCTTCGGCCAAGCCGGGAGCCATGCGCTCCACGACGGCCAGGGTGGCCTCAGGCGTGACGTCGCGCGGGGCGAAACCGGTGCCGCCGGTGGTCAGAATCAAATCCAGGCGTAACGCATCGGCCCAGTGGACCAGCACCGCCGCAATACTTGCTGATTCATCGGGCACAATGGCTCGCTCGGCCACTACTGCGGCGGGCACACCTGCAAGCACGGCCTGCACGACGGCCGGACCACCCAGGTCGTCCCGATCACCCCGCGCGCTGCGATCGCTAACGGTCAACACTCCCACGCGAATCATGGCTGCCTCCCGGACCGGTCAGGCGGGCGCACGGCCCGACCCTACACTCACAAATACAAGAAGCTCGATATTGCGACACCGACGCCAGCGATATGAACGTCGCCGGCGTGAACGTCGCAGAATCGAGCTTCCGCTAGAGGCGTCAGGCCTCCAAAACTAGCGCTTAGTGTATTGCGGGGCCTTGCGAGCGCGTTTCAGGCCGTACTTCTTGCGTTCCTTGGCGCGAGCATCGCGAGCCAGGAACCCGTTTTTCTTGAGCACGGGACGCAAGTTCTCGTCTGCAACACAGAGTGCCCGCGCGATGCCCTGGGCCGTGGCGCCGGCCTGGCCGGTCAAACCGCCGCCAGCGATGTGCACGCTGACGTTGTAGCTGTTCGCGGTTTCGGTCATCAGCAAGGGACGGGTGACAAGTATCACGTCGGTCTCCCGCGGGAAGTATTCCGCCATCGGGCGCTCGTTGACCATGATGGTGCCCGTGCCGGGATACAAGCGCACGCGCGCTGAACTGGTCTTCCGGCGGCCCACTGCCTCATAGTACCTGACTGTCATCTCTCATCTCCTCCTACGCCAACGGGAAAGGCTTCGGCTGTTGAGCCGCATGCGGGTGCTCGCCCCCGGCGTAGACCTTCAGCTTCTTGATCAACTGGCGGCGCAGCCGGTTGCGATTGAGCATGCCCTGCACAGCGGCTTGAATAACGCGCTCGGGATGATCCTTAAGCTGGGCGCGCAGGCTGATCTCTGCCAGGCCGCCCGGATAACCCGAGAAGCGGTAGTAGATCTTCTGATCCAGCTTGTGACCGGTCACCCTGATCTTTTCGGCGTTGATGACGATCACAAAGTCGCCGCAATCCATCCCAGGCGTATAAATAGGCTTATGTTTGCCCTTCAAAACATTAGCGATCTGAGTTGCCAGACGCCCGAGGTTTTTGCCGGCGGCGTCCACAACAAACCACTCGCGGCTCTCTTCGGCATCTTTGGCAGTTGCTGTATACGTCCTCACGTTTACCTTGCTCCTTAGTACTCAACTTGCATCAGGCACAGCCCGCAGGGCGGCGCCGGTGGCGCAGCCAGAGCCCGCTCTCGGGCACTTAACACGGCTGTCAGCCGCTCAACACTCCAAGCGCCGGACCCAACCTGGAGCTGGGCGGCTACCAACGTGCGCACCATACTGCGCAAAAAGGCATTACCGATCACATCGAAGATATAGCGAGCACTGCCGCGCTCGTTGTCATCCCGCTGCCAACCGGCGCTCAAGATGCAGCGCACAGTGGTCTCGCCATCCTGCATCGGCCGGCCGAAACTGGCGAAGTCATGCACGCCCACCAACACCGCGGCCGCCGCCTGGAGCAGCTCCAGGTGCAGGGGCTGCCCAACCAGGTGCGCATAACGCCTCTCCAACGGAGAGCGCAGCGTCTGGTTCAACACCGTGTAGCGGTAATGCCGCCGTGTGGCGCTGAAGCGCGGGTGCCAGCCCTCAGGCGCTAAGCCAAGATCCATGACGGCCACATCGGCCGGCAGCACCGCATTGAGCGCCCGCTGCAAGTCATCAAGTGTATGTCGCCACCCGACTCGAAACCCGATGACCTGGCCCAAGGCGTGAACCCCGGCATCAGTGCGGCCTGACGCGATCACCCGCGCATCGCACTGGGCCACTTGCCGTAGTGCGGCCTCCAGCGCGCCCTGCACCGTGCGGCCGCCAGCTTGCCATTGAAAACCGAGAAAGTCCGTGCCGTCGTAGGCCACAGTAGCCCGGACATACAGCAGTACCGGCGGGCCGCCACGGCATTGGTAAATCTGCTCCACGACGCGATGCTCGGTTTTGCCTTACTTCGACGGGGCCTTGGTCTCTTTGCCCTTAGTCGCCTTACCCTTAGCCTTGGTATCGCCCGTCTTCGACAGGTTGTCCTTACCTTTGGCCTTGGTCCCGCCCGTCGCTGACGGGCTGCCCTTCACCTTCGCCTTATCCTTGGCCTTGGCCTCTTTATCCTTGGCCTTATCCTTGGCCTTGGCCTCTTTGTCCTGGCCCTTGGCCTCGGTCGCTGCAGCAGCTTTCTCAACCAGCTCCAGCATGACCATCTCCGCGCCATCGCCCAGCCGCTGGCCCACCTTGATGATGCGCGTGTAGCCGCCGGGCCGCTCGGTGAAGCGCGGCGCGATTTCATTGAACAGGCGCTTGGTGATCTCCGGATCAGTCAGCACCTTGGCCACCTGCCGGTGAGCATGCACATTGTTGCCGCCTTCAGCCAAACCCCGCTTGGCAACGGAAATCAAGTGCTCTGCGTCGCCGCGCATGAAGTGCGCTTTGGCTTCAGTGGTGCTGATGCGTTCGTGCCGAAATAACTCGGTAATCAAGCTACGCAGCAGGGCTTGGCGCTGGCTTGTGCTGCGCCCCAGTTTACGTCCTGCAACCCCATGTCTCATGAAAGTACTCCTATGTTTGCGGCATGCATGCCGGCGGCATGACTGCCGTTAAGCATCCAGGTCATCGTCCAAATCGCCATCCTCATCCAGCTCAGGCTCGGCGCTGGGCTGGTAGGAAATGGCTGAAAGGAAGCCTTTGGCCCCCAGGCGGGCGACCAACTCGTTTAGCGATTTGCGGCCGAAGTTGCGGATAGCCAGGATTTCTTCTTCGCCCTTGTCCAGGCGCTCTAACACTTCGCCCACCTTGGTGATGCCGGCACGCTTCAGGCAGTTGTAAGCACGCACCGACAGCTCCAACTCTTCGATGGGGACATCAAAGATGCGGCTGGGTACGCCACGGCCCTCCACTACGACCGGCTCGACCGGCTCCACATCTGCGCCAGCGACCAACGCTAAGTGACGCACCAGGAGGCGGGCAGATTCGCGCAGCGCGACCTCAGGTGCGAAGGTGCCGTCCGTCCAAATCTCCAGGCTCAGGCGATCGTAATTCGTCTGCTGACCGATACGCGCCCGGGAGACAGTGTAATTCACCTTGCGCACCGGACCGTAGATCGCATCCACCGGGATTTCGCCCAAAGGCAGCTTGCCGCGTTCTTCGGCCGGCGAATAACCCCGGCCGCGATTAACGGTGAGCTCCAGGTCAAGATCTACATCAGCCGAATCTGCGGTCAGGAGCAGCAATTCGGGATTGATGATCTCGATCTCGGGCGGGCAGATCAGATCGCCAGCCGTCACCGGGCCTTCGCTGCGCACATCGACGTGCAACCGGATGGCTTCGTCTACCTCGGACTTCAAACGTAGCTGCTTGATGTTCAACAAGAGCGCCGTGGTGTCTTCACGCACGTACGGAATGGGCGAGAACTCATGATGGACACCGCTGATGCGGATCGAAGTAACAGCCGCGCCGGGTAACGAAGAGAGCAACACCCTGCGCAAGGCGTTCCCCAGCGTGATGCCATACCCGCTCTCCAACGGCCCAATCAAGAACCGCCCGTAGTTACGCGCACTTGCATCGCGCTCGATCTTGGGCAGTACAAAATCTAACAAAGTAGCACCCCCTTTCGGGACCACGCAGCTTAGCGGCTGTAGTATTCGACGATCAACTGCTCGTTCAGGGGCAAGTCCACGGATTGGCGATCCGGGCTGCCGCTGATCCGGCCGCTCAGCCGGGCTTCGTCAAACTGCAGCCATTCCGGCAGCGTACGCTGGCCTAGCCGCTCGGTGATGGCCTTGAAATAGCCATTCTGAAGGCTGGTTGGGCGCACCTGAATGACGTCACCGATCTCGACGAGGTAAGAGGGCACGTTGTGGTTATGCCCATTGAGCATAAAGTGGCCGTGGCCAATCAATTGGCGCGCCTGGGCGCGCGAATCAGCCAGCCCCATGCGATAAACCACGTTATCCAGCCGTCGCTCCAAGAGCACAAGAAGCGTGACACCGGTCATGCCCTTCACATGCAGCGCGTTACGGAAGTAGCGACGGAACTGACGTTCTTGAATGCCGTAGATGCGGCGCGCCTTCTGCTTTTCACGCAACTGCCGTGCGAAATCAGACTCCTTGTGTCGGAAGGAGCCCTTCTTGCCATGCATACCGGGCGCATAGCTGCGCTTCTCAAAAGAGCACTTGGGCGAATAGCAGCGCTCGCCCTTCAAAAAGAGTTTCATGCTTTCCCGGCGGCACAACTTGCACACCGGATCAATCTGTCTTGCCAATGGATGCCTCCTATAAAACTTATCATAACCCGGAGAGGTTTACGGCTTGGCGACCTTCGTCCCCCTCGGATCAGCGTCACTCGATTTAGACACGCCGTTTCTTGGGTGGCCGACAGCCGTTATGCGGGATCGGCGTGATGTCGGTAATCGCGCGCACGCGCAGCCCCGCAGCCTGCAGCGAACGGATCGCGGATTCGCGGCCGGGACCAGGTCCCTTGAGGAACACGTCCGCTTCCCGCATTCCCATATCCAGCGCCAGTTTCGCGGCCTGGGTTGCAGCCAATTGCGCGGCATAGGGCGTGCTCTTGCGCGAGCCCTTGAAGCCGGCCGAGCCGGTGCTCTGCCAACCCAGGGTATTGCCCTGCAGGTCGGTGACTGTGACGATTGTGTTGTTGAACGTGGACTGGATATGCACCTGGCCCTGAGGCACCACACGCTTTTCGCGTCGTGGGCCAGCGCGCCGCCCGCGCTTGGCAGGGGCCGTCGTAGCGGCAGTCGTTGTTGCTTTAGGCATTCCTTATCCCCCTTACTTCCGGGCGCGCTTCTTCCCAGGCACCGTCTTGCGGCTGCCACGCTTCGTGCGCGCGTTAGTGCGAGTCCGCTGACCGTGCGCGGGCAGGTTGCGACGATGGCGCAAGCCGCGGTAGCTGCCGATTTCCTGCAAGCGCTTGATGTTCATGTTGACCTCGCGCCGCAGGTCGCCTTCCACTTTGTAGTTACGTTCGATCACATCACGCAAGCGAGCGACCTGAGTTTCATCCAGGTCTTTGATCCGGATGTCCGGGTTGATACCCGTCATGCTCAGGATCTCCTTGCTTGACGTGAGGCCGATGCCGTAGATATAAGTCAAGCCAATCTCAGCCCGCTTATCACGCGGCAAGTCAACACCAGCAATACGAGCCATGCGCTCCTCCCGATAATCATGCGATGCAAGCATCGCTGATGCTTGCATCGGCGACACAAACGTCGCCCGCTTTGTAACAATGCCTTATACAGGCCTGCTCAGTGGCCGGCTTGAAACCCGGCCGCCTGCCCGAACCAAATCACCCCTGGCGCTGTTTGTGCTTGGGATTCGTGCAGATAACATGCACCAGACCATTGCGCCGGATAATCTTGCATTTGGCGCACATGCGCTTGACCGAAGGTCGTACTTTCATTTCATGACTCCTTGGCAGCCCACAGTCGTATGACTTTCAGATCACAGTGACTTGCGGGACCCCTCTCGGCATATGCCGGACGTTTTCACAATGTCGTTAGTATCTCGGGCTCGCCCTCGGTGAGGGCCAGCGTATGTTCAAAGTGGGCCGAGCGCTTACCATCCGCAGTCACTACGGTCCAACCATCGGTCAGGACGCGCGTACGCCAGGTGCCCGCATTGACCATCGGCTCAAGGGCCAGCGCCATACCGGGTTTGAGTTTCGGCCCACGCCCTGCGCCTGACGGCACATAGTTCAAGATCTGCGGCGACTCATGCATCTGCCGGCCGACGCCATGTCCCGTATACTCGCGTACGACGCCGAAGCCGTGCGGCTTGACACAAGCTTCGATGGCCTGTGATATGTCTGCTAAATGGTTACCCGGCCGCGCCTTGGCAATCCCAGCCCACAGGCTCTCTTCTGTTACTTTGAGCAGGCGCTGGCTTTCCTCATCGATCTGGCCAACGGCATAAGTCCAGGCCGAATCGCCTACCCACCCTTGAAAGACTGCCCCGACATCGATACTGATGATGTCGCCCGGCTCCAACCATCGCTGGCTGCTGGGTATACCGTGCACCAGCTCCTCGTTGATCGAGGCACAGATGCTGGCCGGATAGTCGTTCCTGCCGGTGTGCGGATAGCCCAGGAATGCCGGCACCGCCTGATGCGCCCGAATGATCGCCTCGGCCCGAACATCCAGCTCGGCAGTCGTTACCCCAGGGCGGATCATCTCCCGCATGGCCTCGTGGACGCGGGCCACGATGCGGCCCGCCTCACGCATCAAGCGAATCTCTTCGCGACTCTTCAAAATGATCATGCGATCATCCTGATCGTCATCATCCCTGATCGCACGATCATCCCTGATCGCCGACAGTATGGAGCGCGGCCAACAGTTCAGCCTGCACCTGCTCGATGGGACGATCGCCGTTGAGGCTGACTAACACCCCGTGCGCGTAATAGAAACCGATCAACGGCGCAGTTTGTTTATAGTACACAAACAGCCGATTGCGAACTGTCTCCGGGTCGTCGTCAGTCCGGCGATAGAGCTCGCCGCCGCACTTATCGCACTTGCCCTCGACAGCAGGCGCCGAAAACTCGACGTGATACATGGCCTGGCACTCGCGGCACACGCGCCGGCCGGCCAGGCGATTGATCACGGCCTCGTCGCTGACTTCAAGCAGCGGCACCAGGCCAATGGACAGACCCTGCGTTCGCAGCGCTGCGTCCAATGCATCAGCCTGCGCCAAAGTGCGGGGGAAACCATCCAACACCACCCCCCTGGCGCAATCCGGACGCCCCAGTCGATCCATCACCATGTTGATGGTAACGTCATCAGGCACGAGAGCGCCACTGTCCATATATTGTTTGGCAAGCAAGCCCAACGGCGTCTGGTTCTTGAGGTTCTCCCGGAAGATGTCGCCCGAAGAAACCTGCGGAGCCCCGAGCGCCTCAGAGAGAAGCCGCGCCTGTGTGCCTTTGCCAGCGCCCGGCGCACCGAGCATGACGATGTACAGTGGTTTAGACATAGTCGCCCCTTTGCGGGCCGGCGCAGTGGCCGGCCCCGACACGGCTTATTACTTCCGAATGAAGCCTTCGTAGTGCCGCATCAACAACTGCGCCTCAAGCTGCTTCATCGTATCCAAGACTACACCCACCACGATCAGCAGACCGGTGCTGGAGATGAGCAACGTGCTCGTAGAAGCCCGACTGGCTCCCGCCCCACCGAAAATCAGGTGAACGATCCACGGCAGGATGGCCACGAACCCCAGGAACAGCGCGCCCACCAAGGTGATACGCGAGAGCACCCGATTCAGGTAGCGTTCAGTATTGAAGCCTGGCCGGATGCCCGGGATGAAACCGCCCTGGCGCTGCAACGTCTCGGGCAGGTTCTGCTGGCGGAAGACCACGTCCGTATAAAAGTACGTAAACGCGACCACCAACAGGAAGTACATGATCCAGTACCAGCCATTGGTCGAGCTAAAGAAGGTGTAGAAAAAGTTAGCCACACTCTTCACGACCGCGTTCGACGAGTTGATGAAGTAGCTGGCGATCGTGCTCGGGAAGATCAGAAAGCTGCCGGCGAAGATCAACGGGATCATGCCCGCCGAGTTCACGCGCAGCGGCACATGCGTGCTCTGACCACCCACCACCATCAGCCGATTGCCACGCATTGCGCGCACCCGCTTACCGTATTGAACCGGGATGCGACGCTGACCTTCCTGAACCAGCACGATGATCGCGGTGGTCAGCACGGTCACGATGATGAACACGATCAACTGAACCAGGCCGCCCTGTACGGCAGTGCGCTGGATGTTCTGCGGCATAGCGGCGACGATGCCACCGAAGATGATGATCGAGACGCCATTACCGATGCCTTGCTGGGTGATGATCTGACCCAGCCACATGGCGAGCATGGTTCCGGCCGTCATCGACAGCAAGATCACCAGGGTCTGCAGCGGGAAGTTCTTGAAACCGAACTCTGACAGCACCGGGCCGGCCTGCGTGGCACTGGACGAGGCCAACAGCGACGACTGACCAAAGCCCTGCAACAGCGCCAACGGAATGGTGGCGATGTTAGTATACTGGTTCAGCTTGTTCCGGCCTGCTTCCCCTTCCTTCTGCAACGCGGCCAGCGCCGGTATGATGGGCTGCAACAACTGGATGATGATGGAAGCGGTAATGTACGGATACACGCCCATTGCCATGATCGAGAAGTTGCTCAACGCTCCGCCAGAAAGCAAGTTCAGCATGCCCAACAACTGATTTGAGTTAAAGATCGTGGCTAAAGCAGCACGGTCGACGCCGGGAACCGGGATGTGCGAAGCCAGCCGATAGATCACCAGGATGCCCAGTGTGATCAACAGCTTGCGACGCAGATCCGGGAGCCGAAACGCATTGCGGACGGCTTCAAGCATAGTGTTGCCTCTTTTGCGAATAGGAAGGGCTGATCGGACGCCTACGAAAGGCGTTACCGGCCCTACGCCATTATTTCTTCAACAGAGCCGCCAGCGGCCAGGATCTTCTCGCGGGCCGCTGCCGAAAACTTGTGCGCCTTCACTGCCAGCGCGCGATCGATCTCGCCCTCGCCCAGGATCTTCACCGGTTTGGTCGGTGATTTGATCAGTCCGGCCTCAGCCATGATCTGGGGGGTGATCTCTGCACCCGCAGCAAAAACGTTGAGACGATCCACGTTCACCGGTGCGAATTCGACGCGCCAGCGGTTGGTGAACCCGGCCAGGTGCGGCAAGCGCCGGACAAGAGGCAACTGACCACCCTCGAAGTACGGTCGTTTGCTACCGCCCGAACGCGAATTTTGCCCTTTGGTGCCGCGACCAGCCGTTTTACCGCGGCCAGCCGAGATACCCCGGCCGGCCCGGGTACGGTCCTGATGCGCGCCAGGAGCGGGCTGCAGTTCGTTAAGCTTCATGCCTCAACTTCCTCCACGGTAAGCAGGTGGCGCACCTTGTGGATCATCCCGCGCATGACCGGCGTATCCGGCTGTTCTACGGTCTGCCCCAGCTTGCGCAGACCCAAACGGCGCACGGTGACCTTCTGATCTTGCTCCACACCGATCGAGCTGGTCGAATAAGTAATCCGCAACACCTTATTCTGGCTTGTCATCCTTGCTTCCTCCACGGAGCCAATACGGGGTCAGCGCTTCAATCGGCCGGCCACGACGCTTGGCCTCCTCCTCAGGATCCTTCAGGGATTCCAACGCTTTGAAAGTGGCGGCTACCACATTCAAGATGTTCGCGCTGCCCATCGACTTCGTTAAGATATCGTGGATACCGGCTGCTTCCAGCACGGCACGAACGCCACCGCCGGCGATGACACCGGTGCCGGCAGAAGCCGGTCGCAGCATCACCTGCGCGGCGCTGAAATCGCCGATCGTCGCATGCGGGATCGTGGTGCCGACCATCGGGATCCGATGCATCATCTTACGCGCACGTTCGGACGCCTTACGCACGGCATCGGGCACCTCGCGCGCCTTGCCGACGCCGAAGCCGACCTGACCGTGGTTGTCACCGACAACCACAACCGCCCGAAAGGCAAACCGACGCCCACCCTTCAGCACCTTGGAGGTACGAGCCACGTGTACCACGCGCTCATCCATCTGGTCGCGCTCTTCTTCGCGTTCGCGCGGGCGGCGTTGTCTATCCCGGTTTCCACCCGGTCCACCGGCAGTGGGCCGATCACCTGCGGTGTGGCCCTGCCCGGACGGGCCGGCGCTCCGCTGATCGCGTCCTGTTCTTTCTTTACCTGGCATCAGTCCTCCAAAATCGCTAGAACTCTAGCCCGCCCTCGCGAGCGCCGTCAGCCAGCGCCTTGACCCGGCCGTGGAACGGATAACCGCCGCGATCGAAGACGACTTTCTTTAGCCCTGCATCCAACGCCCGCTTTGCCACCAACTGCCCCACACGGGTAGCTTGTTGGGACTTGTTCAGGCCATCCAGTTGCTCACGCAATTCCGGATCCAGGGTAGATGCCGCTGCCAGGGTATGTCCCAAATCATCGTCGATAACCTGGGCATAGATGTGCAGCAAACTGCGAAACACGTTCAGCCGTGGGCGTTCAGTTGTGCCGTGAACCCGGCGGCGAATGCGCTCATGGCGGCGCCCGCGAGCTTCCTGAGTCGATTTCTCAGCCATTGACCTGATCCTCCTGACCGGCGGGGACGGCTGCGGGATTTGAAACTCCCTATGACAACCTCAGGCGGCGCCTCAGCCCTTGAGCGACGCGTCACCCGCACCCCGACCCGGGAACTAGCTACTTCTTACCCTTACCGCCAACCTTACCGCTCTTGCCAGCCTTTTGGCGGACAATCTCACCGCGATAACGAATGCCCTTGCCCTTGTACGGCTCAGGCGGACGCAGCTCACGGATTTGTGCAGCCATCTGGCCGACCAATTGCTTGTCGATCCCGCTAATAGTGATCTGGTGCCCTGGCTTGTCGACGTCAAAGGTGATACCGGACGGCGGCAAAAACTCCACAGGATGCGACAGACCCACCATGACCGCAAGATTCTTGCCGATCAAGCCAGCCCGATAGCCGACGCCCTGGATATCCAGGACTTGCGTGAAGCCGGTGTTGACGCCCTGCACCATATTGTTCAGCAAGGCACGACTCAACCCATGCATCGCGCGATGCACCTTGGCATCGCTGGGACGCTTCACCACTATCTCAGCAGCAGAGACTTCCACCAGCATATCGCCGGGTAGCTGCTGTTGAAGCTGGCCCTTGGGTCCTTTGACGGTCACCAGGTTCGTTTCGTTGACTGTCACGCTCACGCCCTTCGGCAGCGCAACCGGCATTTTGCCAATACGCGACACTGTCCTGCCTCCTACCACACGTAGCAGAGCACCTCGCCGCCCAAGCCAAGCCGCCGCGCGCGTTGATCAGTCATGATTCCCTGCGGCGTGCTCAGGACGGCGATCCCCAGGCCACTCAGGACCCACGGAATCTCGGTGCGCTTGACGTAGACCCGCCGGCCCGGCTTGCTGATGCGCTGCAGCCCGGTCACCAGGGACTTACGATCGCGGTCATATTTCAACACAAGGCGCAACTGCGGCTGAGGGACATCCTTAGTCACCTCAAAGTCCTTGATGAAACCTTCATCCTTCAAGATGCGCGCCAGGGCCACCTTCACCTTGGAACTGGGCAGAACTACCTGCTTGTGGCGCACCAGAAGCCCATTGCGAATGCGCGTCAGCATGTCGGCAATCGGATCACTAATCATCGGTCACTCCTTATACCTACGGGACACCCCGCCGGATCACCTGTGATTCATGGCCGGGCAAGCGAGCTTTAGACCGCCGGCGCCGGGCGCACAATCCAGGGTTCCGTCCCCCCCTCCCATGGACCCCAACCGTGGGGCCCGCTCAGGGGACTACGTTCGTCTTCCTACCAGCTCGACTTGACCACACCAGGCAGATTGCCCCGCAGAGCCTGGTCCCGGAAGCAAATACGGCACAGGTCAAAGCGACGCATATAGCCATGAGGCCGGCCGCAGACGCTGCAGCGATTACGTACACGCACAGCGTACTTACGGCGCTGTTCACGGAGCGGCATGCACTTTTTGGACACTGAAACCCTCCTCTAGCGGCGCCTATTTTTGGAACGGCATACCCAGCAAAGCCAACACCCGGCGGCCTTCTTCGTCCGTCTTCGCCGTCGTCACGATGGTCACAGCCATGCCGCGCACCTTGTCAATTTTATCGTATTGAATCTCAGGGAAGAGAAGCTGTTCGCGCAAGCCGAGGCTGTAGTTGCCATGGCCGTCGAACGCATCCGGTGAGATTCCCCGAAAGTCACGCAAACGCGGCAGCGCCACGTTCATCAGGCGATCCAGGAAGCTCCACATGCGCTCCTGGCGCAGCGTGACGGTCACACCGATGGTGTTGCCCTCGCGCAACTTGAAAGCCGCAACCGAGCGCTTGGCCTTGGTGAAGACCGGCTTCTGACCGGCGATGGCGCGCATGTCGCCAGCGGCGGCATCCAGCGACTTGGCGTTCTGCAACGCCTCGCCCATACCAATATTCAGTACGACCTTCTCGATGCGCGGCACTTGCATCACGTTGTCGTAGCCGAATTCCTTTTCCATTGCCGGCACCACTTCTTTTCGGTACCGTTCCAGTAATCTCGGCATGCTTGCCATCCGAAACACTCCCTGCCGTTGTCGGCGACCTACGCGTCGATCGATTCGCCGCACTGCTTACACATACGCGACCGGCTGCCATCGGCATGCAACTTATGGCCCACACGAGTCGGCTTACCGCACTTTGGGCAGACCAACATGACGTTAGAAACGTGAATCGGCGCTTCGCGTTCGATGATGCCGAACTGGGTGTTGACGTTGCCTGTCCGGCGTTGATGCTTCTTGATCAGGTTGACACCGGCCACCGTCACACGATCCCCTAAAGGATTGCGCTCGCCCGCGCGGCGCCCTTTGCCCCACTTGGCCCGGATCACGCGCTGTACATCGCCCTGACTGCCGCGATCTTCGCCCGCGATGACCGCTACTTTGTCGCCTTTACGAATGTCCATGATTGCTTCTCCCTACAGCACTTCCGGCGCCAACGAAACGATCCGCATGAAACCCCGGTCGCGCAGCTCGCGCGCCACAGGCCCAAAAATGCGCGTCCCGCGGGGCGCCTTAAGCTGGTCGATGATGACCGCTGCATTATCGTCGAAGCGGATCGAGGACCCATCTGCACGCTTCTGTGGGTAGGTCGTACGGACGACCACGGCACGCACCACTTCGCCTTCTTTGACAGCCCCGTGCGGCGCCGCCTGTTTTACAGAGGCAATGATGACGTCCCCCAAGTGCGCATACCGCCGGGTCGAACCGCCCAACACGCGAATGCAGAGGATCTCTTTGGCGCCGGTATTATCGGCGATCTTAAGCCTGCTTTCCTGCTGAATCATGGCTCACCTCTCCGCTTCGCTCTCGGCCTGCAAGGGCGTCCGGTCGATCTGTGCGGCACGCTGCAGAATCTGTTCCACCCGGAAGCGCGTATCCTTGCTGTAAGGGCGGGATTCGACGATGCGAACCTCGTCGCCGGGCCGGCAGGCATTGTCTTCGTCATGCGCCTTGTAGCGCTTGCTGATGCGAATGACCTTGCCATAGAGTGGATGGCGACGGATACGTTGCACCACCACGACCACGGTCTTGTCCATCTTAGTACTGGCCACCTGGCCAATCAGGCGTTTTCGCTGCGCTTCCATACGTCATTCCCCCTTAGCCGCAGCAAGCTCACGCTCGCGCAGGATGGTGCGGAGACGGGCAACCTCGCGGCGCACGTAACTCAACCGGGTTGTGTTTTTGAGCTGACCTGTCGCGTACTGAAAACGCAGATTGAACAACTCATGATGGGCCTCATCCAGGTGCCGAGTAATCTCGGTTTCCGAAAGATTTCGAACTTCGCTAGGCAGCATCAGGCCACCTCCCCCAAATCCCGCCGCACAAACTGCGTGGGAATCGGCAGCTTGGCAGAGGCCAGTCGCATCGCTTCGCGAGCATCTATCTCCTCCACGCCGGCTACCTCAAACAATACCGAGCCAGGGCGAACCACCGCAGCCCAGAATTCCACCGCACCCTTACCGCCACCCATACGGGTTTCGGCCGGCCGCTTGGTAACCGGGTGATCGGGAAAGACCCGAATCCACAGCTTGCCACCGCGATGCAGATAACGGACGATAGCACGACGAGCAGCTTCGATCTGGCGGCTGTTCAGCCAGGCGGGCTCCAACGCTTGCAGGCCGTAATCCCCAAAGCTGATTTCATTGCCTCGGCTGGCAATGCCCGTCCGGCGGCCGCGATGCTGCTTGCGATACTTAACGCGCTTAGGCATCAACATTTCGATAACTCCCTCTTACTCGGCGCCGGGCAGGCGCTCGCCTTTGTAGATCCACACCTTGATGCCGATCCGACCATAGGTGGTCAACGCTTCGCCCTTGGCGTAGTCCAGCTCGGCACGCAATGTATGGCGCGGGATACGACCTTCACGGATCGTCTCGACCCGGGCCATCTCAGAGCCCGCCAGGCGACCGCCGCAGCGGATCATGCAGCCCTGGGCGCCCGATTTAAGCGCACGGAGCACGGCCTGTTTCATGGCCCGCTTGTGCGAGATACGGCGACCGAGTTGCTCAGCAATGCTATATGCGACAAGATAAGCATCGGTCTCCGGGTGGTCGATCTCAGCGATATCCAGCTTAACCCGCTTGCCGGTAATCTGCTGCAAATCATTCCGCAGGGCGTTGACCGTGGCGCCCTTGCGCCCGATCATAACGCCCGGCTTGGCTGAGTGTACGGTAACCCGGACCTGGTTAGGCGGAAAGCGTTCGATCTCCACCTTAGAAATCTGAGCATCCGGAAGCGACTCCAGCAGGAGCTTACGGATCTTCCGATCCTCCGCCACTAACTTGGTATACTCTTCACCCTCAGCATACCAGCGCGAGCGATGCTGTTCGGTGATGCCGAGACGAAAACCAACAGGATTAACTTTGCGGCCCAATGCTGCCTCCTTACCCATGCGCATCCGAAGATGCGGCGCAATCCAGCGGATTGCGGTACATCTCCAGTTATTGCCGTTCCTCAAGAATCACGGTAATGTGCGAAGACCGCCGGATGATCGGCTTAAACCGTCCGCGTGCGCCAAAGCGGCGCCAGCGACGCAACGGCGCGCCGTCAGCACTGATGACAGCAACAACCATGTCTTCGCGAGCCAAACCCAAATTCTCCTCGGCATTGGCCAGAGCAGAAGCGATGGTCTTGGCAACCGGGTCGGCTGCCTGTTGCGGCATGTAGCGCAGCAGGGCCAAAGCGTTCTCGGCCCGCATCCCACGCACCTGATCAATGACCCACCGGGTCTTCTGCGGGGAGATCCCCACGTACTTTGTTATCGCCCGAACTTCCATTCTTGCACCTCTAGCGCGTGGTTTTCTTCTCGGTTTTCACATGCCCACGGAAGAATCGAGTGGGTGCGAACTCGCCCAGTTTGTGTCCTACCATGTTCTCAGCAACGTAGATCGGAACATGGCGACGCCCATCATGGATTGCGATGGTGTGACCGACCATCTGTGGAAAGACTGTCGAAGCACGCGACCAGGTCTTGACAACCTGCTTCTTGCCGGTGCGATTCATGGCTTCGACCTTCTTCAACAGCTTAGGCTGTACGTACGGGCCCTTCTTCAACGATCGAGACATTCCTCACCCCCATCACTTCTTGCTGCGGCCGCTACTGCGGCGACGCACGATGAACCGGTTCGTCCGCTTGTTCTTGCGCGTCTTGTAGCCTAAGGCCGGCTTGCCCCAGGGCGTCTTGGGCCCCGGCATGCCGACTGAAGAGCGGCCCTCACCCCCACCGTGCGGGTGCGAGTTCGGATCCATTGCGGTGCCGCGCACGGTCGGGCGCCAACCCAGCCACCGCTTGCGGCCGGCCTTGCCCAAGTTGATGTTTGCATGGTCAGAATTGCCGACCTGCCCGATGGTGGCCAGACAATCCATAAGGACCTTCCGGACCTCGCCGCTCGGCAAACGCACCTGGGCGTAATCGCCTTCCTTGGCCATGACCTGAGCCGCGGTCCCGGCTGACCGGACCATCTGACCGCCGCGGCCGGGCTGCAATTCGACGTTATGCACCATGGTGCCCAGCGGAATATTGCGCAGTGGCAGCGTGTTTCCCACCCGCACTTCGGCTTCCGGGCCAGACATGAGGCGCGTGCCGACTTTCAGTCCCAGCGGAGCCAGGATGTAGCGGCGTTCACCGTCAGCATAAACGAGCAAGGCGATGCGAGCTGAGCGGTTCGGATCGTACTCGACCGAGTCTACGCGCGCCGGTATGCCATGCTTGTTGCGCTTGAAGTCGATGAGCCGGTACATGCGCTTGTGACCGCCGCCGCGATGACGAACAGTAACGCGGCCAGCATTGTTGCGCCCGGCCTGCCCAGCCAGCGGCCGCAGCAGCGACTTCTCCGGAGTGGACCGGGTGACTTCCTCAAACGTGGAGACGCTCATCCCACGCCGCCCCGGGGTAGTAGGCTTGTACAGCTTAATGGCCATATTACACACCCTCGAAGAACTGGATCGTGCTCCCAGGCGCCAACGTCACCAAAGCCTTCTTGAAAGCGGGCTTCTTGGTGATGGTGAGGCGGCCATAACGCCCCTTCTTGGCCGGGATGTTGACAACGTTGACTTCGATGACCTTGACGTTGAAGGCCGTCTCCACCGCGTCCTTGACCTGCATCTTGTTGGCGCGGCGATCCACTTCGAACGTGTATTGGTGCGCCGCGTCGGCCTGTGCGTTGGACTTCTCGGTCACGATCGGGCGCTTGAGTATATCGTAAACGTGCATCTGATCTCCTCCAGCTAGCCCAAGATGCCTTCGATCACGGTCAACGCATCTTGCGGGATGACCACGTAATCGTAGGTGAGCAAATCGCGAATGTTGAGGTAGCTCGCGCGCAACAGCTTGACATCGGGCAGGTTGTTGGCAGCGCGCTCGACGGTTTCATCCGCAGCGGCCAGCAGCAGCAGAACGCTGGCATCAGGGGCCAGGCGCTGGAGGGCCAGAGCCATGTCCCGGGTCTTCGGCGCGGCAACCTTCAGCGCGTCCACAACAACCAGCTTCTCTTCCGCGGCCTTGACAGTCAAGGCTGAGCGCAGCGCAGCATGACGCATCTTGCGCGGCATGGCCTGCTCGTAGGAACGCGGGCTGGGGCCAAAGATGATGCCGCCGCCACGCCACTGCGCCGCCCGAATGGAGCCTTGGCGTGCACGGCCAGTGCCCTTTTGCTTCCACGGCTTCCGACCACCGCCAGCGACCTGGCTGCGACCCTTGACTTGGGCCGTGCCCAGACGAGCATTAGCCAGTTGGCGAACGACTGCCTGGTGCATCAACGGTGTGTTTACGGGTGCTGCGAAGATGGCATCGGCCAATTCGACCGCGCCGACCTTCTCGCCCGCCATGTTTATCAATGAGACTAACATCGTCACTACCCCTGCTTGCGCGCTTCTGTGATGACCAACAGGCCGCCCCTCGCGCCTGGCACAGCGCCACGCACTGCCAGCAAATTGCGCTCGGGGTCTACCAGTTCGACCCGCAGGTTAGACACCGTCACCGACGCGTTGCCCATGTGGCCGGCCATGTGCTTGCCCTTGTAAATACGACCGGGGGTCGTACCCGCACTACTCGCGCCCGGGGCCCGCAGACGGTCCGACTGGCCGTGCGTGCGCGGCCCACCGCGGAAGCCGTGCCGCTTGACGCCGCCCTGGAAGCCCCGGCCCTTGGAGAGGCCCTTGACATCCACATGCTCTCCCGCCGCGAATAGATCAGCGAGAATCTTTTGCCCAACGGCATAATCCGTCACCGACTTCATGCGGAGCTCGCGCAAAATCCGCACTGCAGGCAAGTTTGCATTGCGACGGCGAATATGACCCAGCTCACCCTTGGTGAGCCGTCTCGGCTTAGTTTCCTGGTAGCCCAACTGAACGGCAAAGTAGCCGTCCTTCTCGGATGTCTTGATCTGCGTGACGAAGCAGGGCCCGGCCTCGATCACCGTAACGGGCACCACAGTGCCCTTGGCAGTGAGCAATTGGGTCATGCCCACCTTACGACCCAGAATACCTTTCACTTTTCCTCCCTGGGACTGCCGTGACTGCCCTTGTATGAGGGAGCCGCATCATCCCGATTGGCCAATGGCTCTATGGCACACACGATTCGCCACCAGCTATCCGCTACTTGCTAAAGTTTGATCTCGATATCGACACCGGCCGGCAAGTCAAGCTTGGTGAGATTCTCGATCGTCTTGGGGCCGGGATCCAACACATCGATCAGGCGCTTGTGCGTGCGGATTTCGAACTGTTCGCGGCTATCCTTATCGATAAACGGCGAACGAGCCACCGTGAACTTCTCGATGCGGGTCGGCAGCGGCACAGGGCCAACGACATTGGCACCCGTACGCTCGGCAGCATCCACAATCTTCCGCACTGAGTCATCCAGCACCCGGTGATCGAATGCCTTTAGTCGGATCCGAATCCTATTTTTGGCCATAATGCCTCCGTTACAGGTTTAAGGTTCAAGGTTGAAGGTAGCAGGTCCAAGCCCGCTGCCTTGAACCTTGAACCTTGAACTTTCAACTATTCCAAAATCTTGGTCAGGACGCCGGCGCCGACGGTGCGGCCGCCCTCGCGGATCGCAAACCGGCTGCCCACTTCCAGCGCCACCGGCACGATCAGCTCCACCACCAGGTTCACGTTGTCGCCCGGCATCACCATCTCGACCCCCGCCGGCAACTCCGCCACCCCGGTCACGTCCATCGTCCGAATGTAGAACTGCGGCCGATACCCGTTGAAGAACGGCGTGTGCCGCCCGCCCTCTTCCTTCTTCAAGACGTACACTTCGCTCTGGAACTTGGTGTGCGGCGTGATCGACCCCGGCTTGGCCAGCACCTGGCCGCGCTCCACGTCCGTGCGCTCGATGCCGCGCAGCAGACACCCGACGTTGTCCCCCGCGATCCCTTCCGTCAGGATCTTGCGGAACATCTCGACGCCCGTCACCACCGTCGCCCGCGTTTCCTTCAGCCCGATGATCTCGATCGTCTCGCCGACCTTCACCTTGCCGCGCTCGATACGTCCCGTCACCACCGTCCCACGGCCCTTGATCCCAAACACATCCTCCACCGGCATCAGGAACGGCTTCTCCGTCTCGCGCACCGGCGTCGGGATGTACTCGTCTACCACGCGCATCAGCTCCCAGATGCAGGCGTACTCCGGCGCATTCACGTCTTTCGACGTCGACTCCAGCGCCTTCAAGGCACTCCCGCGCACGATCGGAATGTCATCCCCGGGGAACTTCTGGCTCGTCAACAGCTCGCGCAGCTCCAGCTCCACCAGTTCCAACAATTCCTCGTCTTCCATCTGGTCGCATTTGTTCAGGAACACCACCATCGCCGGCACTTCCACCTGCCGCGCCAGCAACACGTGCTCCCGCGTCTGCGGCATCGGCCCTTCCGGCGCCGCCACCACCAGGATCGCCCCGTCCATCTGCGCCGCACCCGTGATCATGTTCTTGATGTAGTCGGCGTGCCCCGGACAGTCCACGTGCGCATAGTGCCGCTTCTCGGTCTGGTATTCCACGTGCGCAATCGCTATCGTGATGCCGCGGGCCTTCTCCTCCGGCGCATTGTCGATCGAATCGAACGCCCGGAAGTTCGCCCAGCCCTTCATACCCAAGACCTTCGTCATCGCTGCCGTCAGCGTCGTCTTGCCATGATCGATATGTCCAATCGTGCCGACGTTGACATGCGGCTTTGTCCGCTCAAATACTGCCTTCGCCATGATGACCTTGCTCCTTCTAAGATGTGCCACGCAGCGCATCAGCCAGCGGGCGTTCCTCGACGTTATGCTTCAGACGAAACAACTGCCCCGTCACCTGGAGGCTGACGAGGCAGTAAAAGACTTCCCACCACCCGCCTGACGGCTGGTGGCCCAAAAGTTCTGCTCTACGTCGGCACCTCCCTATAAGCTGGACAAGGCACCTGATGCCCACCCGAGTCAATGGCGCCAACTGGCGCGCTTCCAATCGGAGGCAACTTACTTATTATATCGATTTCGGCTTATTTGCCAAATTGCGCCCTACGTGTTGTTATACTCGGAGCGCGCAACAAGCCCGCCGCTCAACTTGACTTACCCATACCAAGAATCTGATTGGCCCGCTCTGCAGGTACGGGATCATAGTGGTCGAACTCCATCGTGAACGTACCACGTCCCTGGGTGGCCGAGCGCAACCCAGTTGCGTAGCCAAACATCTCGGCCAGCGGCACCGTACCTTTGACGGCCTGCAGACCTACCGAGTGCATCTCCAGGCCAGCGATTTGCCCGCGCCGAGCCCCCAGATCGCCGATGACATCACCCGTGGATTGCTCCGGCACCACGATCTCCACACGCATCACGGGTTCCAATAACACGGGAGACCCCTTCTCCACACCCTCGCGCAACGCCATTGAGCCGGCGATTTTGAAGGCCAATTCGGAGCTATCCACTTCGTGGAACGATCCACCCAGCAGGGTCGCCTTGATATCGATGAGGGGATAGCCGCCGAGCGGCCCGTTCTCTAACGACTCGCGGATGCCCTGCTCGACAGGTGATATAAATTGCTTGGGGATCGCGCCACCGGTCACCTTATCCACAAATTCAAAGCCCGTCCCGCGCTCCCGGGGCTCAAACTCGACGATAACGTGAGCGTATTGACCGCGGCCGCCGGTCTGGCGCACGAAACGCATCTCGACCGGCGCCTTGCGCGTGATGGTCTCGCGATAGGAGACTTGCAAGCGCCCAACGTGGGCCTGCACGCCAAATTCGCGCTGCATCCGATCGACCAATACCTCCAGGTGCAATTCACCCATGCCGCTCAGCAGGGTCTGGCCTGTCTGATCGTCAACGCGCACCCGGAACGTGGGATCTTCCTCGGAAAGACGCTGCAAGGCGTTGACCAGTTTATCCTGGTCCCCCTTGGTTTTCGGCTCCACGGCGATGGAGATGACCGGCTCAGGAAAGTCGATCGTTTCCAGGATGATCGGCGCGTCACCAGCACACAACGTTTCACCGGTAAAGGTCTGTTTGAGTCCCACGATCGCGCCGATATCTCCGGCCCGCAGCTCCTGGATGTCAACGCGCTTTTCTGCATAGACTTGCACCAGGCGCCCAATGCGCTCTTTGCGATCCCGGTTGGCGTTCAGCAACATTTGGCCGGTCTGCAATACGCCAGAGTAAACACGGACATAAGCGAGACGGCCGATATAGGGGTCCGTCTGAATTTTGAAGATGAGGGCAGCCGTGGGGGCGTCGGGATTAGCCGGCCGCTCCTCGTCATCGTCTGTCTCCGGGCTGGTGCCGCGCACGGCTGGGATATCCAGGGGCGAGGGCAGATAGTCGACTACGGCGTCCAGTAATAGCTGGACGCCCTTTGTGCGTAACGACGAACCACACAGCACCGGCACTAAGTGACCGCTGATGGTGGCTGCCCGCAGCGCACTCCGCAGCTCCGCCTCCGAGATAGACTCCCCTTCCAGGTACCTGGTGGCCAGCGCGTCGTCTGTCTCAGCAATCCTTTCCACCAGGTTCTCTCGCATGGCTTCCACTTCTTTAACCATGCTGTCCGGAATCGGGATCTCCTCGGGATTAGCGCCGAGAATATCAAGAAAAGCCCACGCCTTGCGCGTGATGAGGTCCACCATGCCTGAAAAGAGGTCCTCAGAGCCGATGGGGAGCTGCACTGGCAGGGGCTGGGCCGCAAGCCGATCACTTATCATGTCGATGGTTCGCCAGAAGTCGGCGCCCACACGATCCATTTTATTGACAAAACAAATGCGCGGGACACCGTAGCGATTCGCCTGGCGCCACACGGTCTCCGACTGCGGCTCCACCCCGGCGACCGCATCGAACACCACCACGCCGCCATCCAAGACGCGCAAACTGCGCTGGACTTCTGCGGTGAAATCGATATGACCGGGGGTATCGATGATATTGATCTGATAGCCGCGCCATTCGCTGGTGATGGCGGCCGATTGAATGGTGATGCCGCGTTCGCGTTCCTGCACCATCCAGTCCGTGACCGTCGTCCCCTCATCGACGTTGCCCATCCGATAGGTTTTGCCAGTGTAGTAGAGGATACGCTCAGTAGTTGTTGTTTTGCCCGCGTCAATATGCGCGATGACGCCGATGTTGCGCAATCGCTGCAAACGATCCAGATCTGCTGGGGGTATGGTTTTGACCGACATTCCGAACATCCCACCTTATCCGGTCACTCATAAACGGGACAACCTGTCAACAAGCAACTGAAAAGCATATAACTGACAGAAACCCGGCAGGCCGCGCATGCGGAGCCAAACGCGGATGCCGGGTCACATCTCAAACATTGCGCGGCTATCGCTCGCGCACTCAGACCATCGCCAGATAAACGCTTACCACCGATAGTGTGCGAACGCGCGATTGGCGTCAGCCATCTTGTGGGTGTCTTCACGCTTCTTGATCGTGTTGCCCTGATTATTGAAAGCATCAAGCAATTCACCGGACAACCGATCGACCATGCTCTTGCCAGGGCGCTTGCGCGCATATTGGATCAACCAACGCAATGCAAGTGCCAGCCGCCGATCTTCGCGAATCTCCATCGGCACCTGATAGGTGGCGCCACCGACACGCCGAGGCCGAACCTCGATCATCGGGGTGACATTGCGGATGGCCTGCTCCAGGGCCTCCAAAGCAGGTTTCTTCGTGCGAGTTTCGAGCACTTCCATCGCGCCATAGACGATCCCCTCGGCCGTTGATTTCTTGCCGCTGAGCATCACCCCATTGATCAGATGTGCTACCAACTCATTACTGTAGCGTGGATCGGGTACAACCACGCGCTTCTCAGGACGATTACGACGGGCCATGACTCACTCCGTTATCTTACTTCTTGCCGCCCTTTGCAGCCGCGCCCTTTGCAGGAGCGCCCTTACCGGTCTTCGGCACCTTGGCGCCATACTTGGAACGCCCACGACGACGGGCATCGACACCGCCTGTATCCAGGGCCCCACGCACGATATGATAGCGCACGCCAGGCAGATCCTTGACACGGCCGCCACGAATCAACACTACTGAGTGTTCCTGAAGGCTGTGTCCCTCCCCTGGGATGTACGCCGTCACCTCAATGTGATTGGTCAGGCGCACACGTGCGATCTTGCGCAACGCAGAGTTGGGTTTCTTAGGCGTCATGGTACGCACCTGCGTGCAGACGCCCCGTTTGAATGGGTTGCCCTTCAATACACGCCGCGAACGCCCACTAATGGCGTTGTGCGTGAACTGCAGCGCCGGTGACTTTTCCTTCTTGGCGATCGGCTTTCGGCCCTTGCGCACAAGCTGATTGATGGTCGGCAAGATGTCCTCCACTAAAAGTCGAAAACTTACAGCCCGGTAACGAGACCAGGCAACAAACAGCAATCCGTGGTCCGCAAACGAACCCACGATCTGTCAGTTTATCACAAATGAAAGCGGGGGTCAAATTGCCTGGGCTAAGACCCCAAAGCTGAACGCCGCAACTCCTGCGCGGCGCCCAGCGGCCGGACAAGGATCAAGCAGCTTCGGCCAAATCGGCGTCACCGTCATCCGTGTCTTCATCTAGGTCATCAAGAAATTCTACATCCAGGCCTTCATCGCCGCCCAGTAATTCAAGCATATCTTCGTCCGCCTCGATGTCTTCCAGCACGGACTCATAGACGGCGCTCGTCGAATCCAAGGCCCGTCGTCGCGTCTCGAAGCCAGTGCCGACCGGGATCAGCTTGCCGATGATGACGTTCTCTTTCAAGCCGCGCAGGCCATCCTTGGCCCCGCGCACGGCAGCGTCGGTCAGGACTCGGGTAGTCTCCTGGAAGGAGGCTGCAGCCAGGAAGCTATCGGTATTCAGGGACGCCTTGGTGACGCCGAGCAGCACCGGTTCACCGCGCGCCGGCTCGCCGCCCTGAGCCACAACCGCCTCGTTGGTCTCTTCAAACTCGAAGCGATCGATCAATTCGCCAATCAGCATATCGGTGTCACCGCTGCGTAGTACACGCACCCTGCGCACAAGCTGCCGAACGATCACCTCGATATGCTTGTCATGAATGCTGACGCCTTGAGAACGATATACCCGCTGAACCTCATCGAGAAGGTACATCTGTGCGGCCTCGCGACCCTGGATGCGTAGGACCTCGCGCGGATTCTTGGAGCCTTCCGTGAGCTGTTCGCCCACTTCGACGCGATCGCCCTTGTCCTTTTTCAGGCGGGCAGAAGCCGGGATGTCAGTCACCCATTCGTCCACATCCTCGCGGCGGATGATCGCCTTGAAACCGCCATCATCCTCGGGTTCGATGTAGATATTGCCGTCCATGGCAGCCAGGATCTGCGGAGTTTCTGCACCAGACACCAACGCCTGTGCGATGGGGGTGGTTGCCTGCACGCGATCGTCGCTGCCCACCAACATCTGATAGCCGGCGGGAATCATGTGCGTCTTGCGTCGCAAACGCGAGTTAGTCACCTTGAGCTTGCGAACGTCACTCTCCCAATACACATCAATGATGCCGGCGATCTCACTGATAACCGCTTCACCCTTGGGGGTGCGAGCTTCAAACAACTCCTCAACACGCGGCAAGCCCTGGGTGATATCCTCAGCGCCCGCCACACCGCCGGTGTGGAAGGTGCGCAAGGTGAGCTGGGTGCCGGGCTCGCCAATGGATTGCGCGGCGATGATTCCGACCGCCTCACCCATTCTGGCCATGCCGCCGCGGCCGAGGTCGCTGCCATAGCATTGCTTGCATAGCCCAAACCGACTTTCGCAAGTTAGCGGTGACCGGGCATACACTCTTTTAACCCCGGCTCGCTCGAAGGCCGCCACCATCATCTCATCGATGAGCTGACCGCGGTCCACCAAGATCTCACCCGTATGGGGGTCAGCAATTGGTGCAGCCGTGATGCGCCCGATAATGCGCTCTTTGAGCTTCACGCCGGTTTCCTTGGCGTCACCCTCGGTGAACCAGATACCCGCCTGGGTGCCACAATCATCGCTGGTGATGATGACGTCCTGGGCCACGTCCACCAAACGGCGAGTCAAGTAGCCGGCATCCGCTGTACGCAACGCGGTATCAGCCAACCCCTTACGAGCGCCATGAGTGCTGAGGAAGTACTCCAGCGCCGTGAGGCCCTCACGGAAGTTTGAACGGATCGGCAAGGCGATGATACGGCCTGAGGGATCGGCCATCAGGCCGCGCATACCAGCAAGCTGCCGGATGGGCTGGATGCCGCCTTTGGTGGCGCCTGAGGTCGCCATCGCGCCCAGGCCTGTCAGCGGGTCCAAGAGATTCTTCACCGCCAACGTGATTTCATCGGTGGCACGCGTCCACAACTCGACGACCTTGTTATACTGCTCTTCCTCAGTGATCAGGCCGCGTCGATACTGACGCTCGGTATCTTCTACGCTCCGGGTAGTCTGGTCCAACACGGCCTGTTTGGTGTCCGGCACCGTGATATCGCTGACAGCAATTGTCATACCGGAGACAGTGGCATAGGTGAAGCCCAGCCGTTTGATCTCATCGACAACCTCGGCCGTGGCTTCAGAACCCATGAGTTCGTAAGCGACTCCCACGAAGTCGTTAAGCCGCTTCTTATCCATCACGTCGTTGACAAATTGCAAGGGCCGGGGGAGCGACATGTTGAACAGCACGCGGCCCACCGTGGTCTCAAGCATGCCCGTCTGTGGCTGCTTGTCGGGCCGAACGTGTTGCGCCAGCAATTTGGAACGAATATCCTCCATAGCTCGCACGCTGAGACCCAACTCCTCGGCCAACGTCTTGCGGTCACGCAACAGAGCTCGAACAATATCGCCCGCAGTGCGCAGCTTGTAGCGCGTCAGTCGAAGGTTCACATCGGGATCCAGATCGAGGTCCGCGAGGGTCACCTCGTCAGCCCAGTCAATGAAACGAAACTTGATGGGAGCACGCAAGTCTACAACACCGAGGTCATACGCTAACTTGACCTCGTCGGCATCAGCAAAAGCCTTCCCGGCGCCTTTGACATTCGGCGCTAACACCGTAAGGTAATAACAACCCAGCACCATGTCCTTAGACGGGCCGACAATGGGCTCGCCGGAAGATGGCTTCAACAGGTTGACTGAGCTGAGCATCAGCTCGCGGGCCTCTTGAACCGCGGCATCAGACAGAGGCACATGCACAGCCATCTGATCGCCGTCGAAGTCAGCATTGAACGCAGCGCAAACCAAAGGATGAATCTGGATGGCGCTTCCATCGATGAGGATCACCTCGAACGCCTGGATGCCCAGACGGTGCAGTGTGGGGGCACGGTTGAGCAACACCGGCCGTTCACGAGTGACTTCTTCCAAGACATCCCACACTTCGGGGCTTTCGCGATCGACCAGGCGCTTAGCGCTCTTGATATTGTGAGCGAAGTTGTATTCGACCAATCTGCGCATGACAAAGGGTTTGAACAACTCCAGCGCCATCTTCTTGGGCAAACCGCACTGATTCAGCTTCAGTTCCGGCCCAATAACGATCACAGAACGTCCAGAGTAGTCAACGCGCTTGCCCAGCAAGTTGCGGCGGAAACGACCTTGCTTGCCTTTGAGCAGGTCCGACAGGCTCTTAAGCTTGCGTTTACCGCTCCGGCTGACAGCCCGGCCCCGGCGCCCGTTGTCAATCAAGCTATCCACAGCCTCTTGGAGCATGCGCTTCTCATTGCGCACGATGACATCCGGCGCGCCCAGCTCCAACAGTCGCTTAAGACGATTGTTGCGGTTGATAACACGCCGATAAAGGTCGTTAAGATCCGAGGTAGCAAATCGACCACCGTCCAATTGCACCATGGGGCGCAACTCAGGCGGCAAGACCGGCAACAAGGTCAGTATCATCCACTCAGGTCGATTGCCGCTCTTGCGGAAAGATTCAGCAACCCGTAGCCGCTTCGCAGCCTTTTTCTTGCGCTGCTTAGATTGGGTCGTGATGATCTCCTGGCGCAGCTCTTTGACCATCTGATCCAGTTCGATCTTACCTACCAACTCGCGCACGGCCTCGGCGCCCATACCTGCCCGGAAGACATTGCCCCATTTTTCCTGCAGATCCCGATATTCGCTCTCCGTGAGAAGATCGCGCTCGCGCAGCGCCTTGAGTTCTTCAAATGCCCCTGTGAGGTCTGCGCGCATCTGACTTTTGCGGGCTTCGGTGCTCTGCCGCTGACCTTCTATGGCTTGCTCAGCATCACGACGCAGCAGGTCGCGTCGCGCGGCGGTCAGGTTGCGCACAGACTCCTGCTCGCGGTTGAGCGCGTCCTCGATATCACTCAGCCGATGCTGAATAGCGTCATTCAGCGCCACTAATTGCTCACGTGTAACGACTACGCCCTCGGCAACCAAAGGTTGGTCCTGAGGCAGCCAAGGCAAGGCGAATGCCTGCGGCGCCGGTTTACCCTGCACCTTCTCCATCGCCGCTTGCATATGCTGCCCGATAGAGATCGCCTCACCAGTTTCAACCGTCATGCGTTCGGAAAGCGCCTGCAACTGCGCTTCTTCCTTGTGATTCAACTCGGCCAGGCTCGCAGCACGTTCGGACTCGAGCTGATCGATCTTGGCTTGAGTTTCACCCTCCAAGCGTGCGGTCTTTACATTGAGATCGCGCTCGGCGCGTGTGATCGTGCGGTTACGGGCGTCCTCGTCCACATGCGTGACGACGTACTGCGCAAAGTACAGGATCCGCTCCAGGTTGCGCGGACTGATATTGAGCAACAGGCCCAAACGACTGGGCACACCCTTGACATACCAGATGTGGCTGACCGGGCTGGCTAACTTGATATGTCCCATGCGTTCCCGGCGCACCCTACTGTGTGCAACCTCAACGCCGCACTTATCACAGATGATACCCTTATACCGGGTGCGCTTGTACTTTCCGCACGCACACTCCCAGTCCTTGGTCGGCCCAAAGATGCGCTCGCAGAACAGGCCGTCCCGCTCAGGGCGAAGTGTACGGTAATTGATCGTCTCCGGTTTGGTGACCTCACCGTGCGACCACTCCATGACCTGTTCGGGGGAGGCCAAAGAGATACGAATGGCATCAAATTCATTGACTTCCATCAGTCCAACCCCTTGCTCATCGGTCCAGGCAGGCTCAGGCTAAAGCCCAAGTTCGGCAGTTTTTCTTCTGTGTCCTCACGACCGAATTGAATAATCTCTTCTTTCGCGTCTACAACCTCGACCGCCAAACCAAGCGATTGCAGCTCTTTGACCAAGACACGGAAACTCTCTGGGACGCCGGGCGACTCGATAGGCTCACCCTTGACGATGGCTTCATAAGTCTTCACCCGACCAGTGACATCGTCGGACTTAACCGTCAGCATTTCCTGAAGGGTGTGCGCAGCGCCATAGGCTTCCAGTGCCCAGACCTCCATCTCACCGAAGCGCTGGCCGCCGAACTGCGCCTTGCCGCCCAGCGGCTGCTGGGTTACCAGGCTGTATGGGCCTGTGGAACGCGCATGTACCTTGTCTTCGACCAAGTGATGCAGCTTCATCATGTGAATGATGCCGACCGTAACCGGAGATGAGAAAGGCTCGCCGTTCTTGCCATTGAAGAGTAATGTCTTGCCCCAGGCCGGCAGGGGCAACCCCTGCTCGCGACTCACCTTCAACGCTTCTGCAACCACTTCCTCGTCTGTCAAGTGCGAAATGCGCTCCATCTTGGCGTACATGGCGGCGCGCTCCTCCGGCGTCTCAGGGACCTCGGCAAAGTCGGGGAGTTCAGCCGCGTGCTCATCGGTGGGCACGACTGCCTGCAAGCGCACCACGCGCAGGTTTTCCCGCACCACCCACTTGAGCCACTCGCGCAAACAAACCAACCGTGCCAACTCGTCCGAAGCCTCGCGGTCGCCGAGCGAGCGCGTGTCATCGGCGAAGAATAGCAGGGTGTCCGGATCATAGTTCTGCGGCTCTTCACGCAACCACTCGCGCAACATGGCCTGTCGCGCATAGTCCGGGTCGCGATACACGCGCTCCTGTTCGTAGCCGCGTTCGCCCAGCCACTCAGCCAGGTACAGCGCACGCACCTCATCATCATCCTGGAAATCAGCCTCGGTCTGGCCGGTCTTGACCGCCCAATCCCAGGCGCGCCTGGTCGCCTTCTCCCAAGCCCGATCGGCTAGCCAGGCGCGGGCTAACTCAGCCTCAATTTCCAGTTCTCTTGCACCATCGAACACCGGCGTCTCGGCCCGGAAACCCAAGCGGCTGGCGGCCCAACCCAGATGTGTCTCCAGCACCTGGCCAATATTCATACGTGCTGGCACGCCCAGTGGGTTCAAGATGATATCTACCGGGGTGCCGTCCGGCAAGAATGGCATGTCCTCCACAGGCACGATCTTGGAGATGACACCCTTGTTGCCGTGACGACCGGCCATCTTGTCGCCTTCCATGATCTTGCGCCGCTGAGCAACACTGACGCGGACCATACGCTCTACACCTGCGGGCAAGTCACGGTGCTCATCGCGGCTGAATTCCTTGACGTCCACCACCTTACCGTATTCGCCATGCGGCAGCCGCAAGCTAGAGTCCTTGACCTCGCGCGCCTTTTCACCAAAGATTGCACGCAGCAGCTTCTCTTCCGGACTCAGCTCCGTCTCGCCCTTCGGCGTTATCTTGCCGACCAGGATGTCGCCGGGAGCCACAACTGCGCCGACGCGCACGACCCCGTATTCATCCAAATCCTTGAGGGCATCCTCACCGACGTTGGGGATGTCCCGCGTGATCTCCTCCGGCCCAAGCTTGGTATCACGCGCCTCTACCTCGTGTTTCTCGATATGAATCGAGGTGAATTTGTCCTCTTGCACCAAGCGCTCACTGATCAAGATGGCGTCTTCGTAGTTGCCACCCTCCCAACTCAGGAACGCGACCAGCACGTTCTGACCCAGGGCCATTTCACCAAGATCCGTAGAGCTGGAATCGGCGATCACCTGGTCCTTCTCGACCCGGTCCCCCTTCTGCACCACAGGTCGTTGGTCGATACAGGTGCTCTGGTTCGACCGCTGGTACTTGCGGAGCCGATAAACCCGCCGTGTACCATCGCCCTCCAGCACAATCACCTGGTCGCTTGCGGCCATGATGACTTCGCCTGGATGCAGCGCGACGGCCACCTGGCCAGAATCCACTGCCGCCTGGCGCTCGATACCGGTGCCGACCAGGGGCGCCTCAGGACGCAGAAGTGGCACGGCTTGACGCTGCATATTGGAGCCCATCAACGCGCGATTAGCATCGTCATGTTCCAGGAAAGGAATCAGCGCGGCGGAGACCGAGACAATCTGCTTGGGCGACACGTCCATGTACTCGATCTGATCGGGCAGTTCAAACAGGAACTTCTGTTGGCGTCGAATCGAAACGCGCGATTCGATGAAATGCCCGTGACCATCAGTCAGCGCGTTAGCCTGGGCGATCGCATGACGGTCCTCTTCATCTGCCGACAGATACACGATCTGGTCAGTGATCTCAGGAACAATGCGTACCTCGGGCAGTAAGTCGCCAAGCTTGGCGATCTCGACGGCCAGCTTCGCATCCACTGCGGTGCCGGGCTTTGCTAGAACAGTGCCGTCAGGCAACGCAATACGCTCGCGTATGGTTTTGCCTGCCAGCAGCTCGGGCTGATTGGGCACATGGTTCAACACCCGACGATAAGGTGTCTCAATGAAACCAAACTCATTGATCCGACCGTAAGTTGCTAACGAACCGATCAAGCCGATATTGGGGCCTTCCGGCGTCTCGATGGGGCAAATACGGCCGTAATGGCTGTTGTGCACATCGCGCACATCAAAGCCAGCGCGCTCGCGGCGCAGGCCACCGGGACCTAAAGCGCTCAAACGACGCTTATGCGTCAATTCCGCCAACGGATTGGTCTGGTCCATGAACTGGCTGAGCTGTGACCCGCCGAAGAACTCGCGAATAGCCGCCACCACCGGACGGATGTTGATCAATGCCAGCGGGGTCGTTTGATCCGCATCGCGAATGGACATGCGCTCGCGCACAACGCGCTCCATGCGCAGCAAGCCGATTCGCAACTGGTTCTGAATCAACTCGCCAACGGTCTTAACACGACGATTGCCAAGATGATCGATATCGTCCTCGCCCTCGATGCCGTTGTTGATCTGAATCATGCGACGCAGCACGGCGACCAAATCTTCGTTTGTCAGCGTACGATGGCTGAGAGGAATGTCAAGGCTCAGGTGCCGGTTCAGCTTGTAGCGGCCCACCTTCCCCAGGTCATAGCGGCGCGGCGCGAAGATCAGATTCTGCATGAAGTTTCGGGCGTTGTCCAGGGTCGGAGGATCGCCCGGCCGCAGCTTCTTATAGAACTCCAATAAGGCGCCATCAACGCCCTTGGCAGAATCAGAGCGGTTCGCCGTGCGCGTGGTATCACGTTCAAGCGTGGTCGCGATGTAGTTGTGATCAGGATCGTTATCCAAATCAGCGAACAGGTCAAGGATCTCTTCGTCCGCGCCATAACCGATCGCGCGCAATAGCACCGTAACCGGCAACTTCCGCTTACGATCGACCTTCACGGACAAAATATCGCGCTTCGAAGATTCGAACTCCAGCCAGGCACCCCGGTTCGGGATCAGCTTAGCGAAACACAGCCGCCTATCCGTGACCCGATCTTCCTCTATCGTGAAATAGACACCGGGTGACCGAATGAGTTGGCTCACGACGACACGTTCAGCACCATTAATGATGAAGGTGCCGTTCTCAGTCATCAACGGAAAGTCGCCCATGAAAACATTCTGCGCGCTCACCTCACCAGTTTCCCGGTTGATCAATTTGGCGCGCACCCACAGGGGCGTCGAAAAGGTCATATCTCGATCCCGGCATTCCGGTTCAGAATACTTGGGCTTATCAAACCAGAAGCCGTCTGGTCCAGGCGTCGCGCCAAAGTGCAGTTCCAAATTCTTGTTGAAGCTGACAATCGGCGAGATTTCCTCGAAGAGCTCCTGCAGACCCTCCGTCTGGAACCAGCGGAACGAGTCCAACTGCACCTCAATCAGCCGCGGCAGCTCATATACATCGCGGATACGCGCATACGTTTTGCGAGGAGCTAGTTCACCACCATTCCGGAGAAGCGCCATGAAGCTGTTACTCCTTTTACAGAAACCCAAGAAGGCCAAGTCCCACCCGACTTGGTTATTCTCGTGCGTTGAGAACGCGGGGGATAGTTGACACTGAACTATGTATGACCGATCTGAAACTTACGGACAGCAATCTCTAATACTATCACCGAGGTCTTAGCATGTCAAATTTAGGGAGGACTCTAAATCATTTCCTTATAAGCAGAACCCGATTTACCGCCATGTGCCTCGTTCCTTTGGGATAATTGGGCTGCGCGTCTTAAAGTTTGCGATATTTGGGAAATCGACACCTTCAAAGCTTGCAAATACAGCGCCAGTGGCGTACAATGGCAAATAGTTGGAAATAGTGGTAAAATAGGGTAACCACACCCAACAGGAGTCCAAATGTTTCGCAGCGAGTTTGAATGCACCCTCGATGACAAGGGCCGCCTGCTCATCCCGATTAAATACCGGGAGGAACTAGGAGAGGTCGTCACGCTCGCCCGCGGCATATTCGGCCAAATCAACATTTACCCGAAGACATTATACGATGAAATGCTGAGGTTTGCACAAACATCCGAGGAGAGCGGCGAGTTTCCCAACGCAACCCGTTTCCTGGCCGCGGGCGTCGAATGTGAAGTCGACCGCCAAGGACGCATCAGCGTATCATCCCTGCTGCGGCGGTCGGCCAAACTGGGCGGTGATGTCGTGGTCGTGGGCAATATCGACCACTTGGAGATCTGGAATCCCGATCTCTGGCTCCAGTCCTATGACAACTGGGTGCGGCAATTTCAAGAATTCGGGGACGACTTAAAAAAGCTGCGCCATGCCGGCATACGCTTATAGGTAAGCCGTGGAACACATACCCGTCCTACAGCGCGAAATCCTTTCCGGGCTGCGGTTGAGGCCCGGCGACACCTGCATAGACGGGACGCTGGGGGGCGCTGGGCATGCTGTGGCGATGCTGGAGGCTATTGCTCCAAATGGCCGTCTGCTGGGCGTCGATGCCGACCCGGCGGCCATTGAGCGGGGCCAGACAAGGCTGGCGGGGCTTGCAGGCCGGGCTGTGTTGTGCCAGTCAAGCTTTCGACGTCTGGCCGAGATCGCGCAGGCATATGGTTTTGCTGAAGTACGCGGGGTATTGCTCGATCTGGGGATTTCATCTTATCAGCTCGCGGAAGCTGATCGGGGGTTCAGCTTTCAGACGCCAGGGCCGTTGGATATGCGCATGGACCCCCAGGGCCTGCTCACCGCAGCCGAAATCGTCAATGAGTGGCCGCAGGATGAGTTGGCTGATTTAATCTACCGCTACGGCGAGGAGCCGCGTTCACGCCGGGTGGCACAGGTCATTGTGCAGGCTCGGCCCTTGCACAGCACGCTGGATTTAGCTGATGTGGTCAGCCGGGCGTTAGGTGGGCATAAAGGGCAACGACTCCACCCGGCGACCAGGGTCTTCCAGGCACTCCGTATCGCGGTCAACGATGAATTGAGTGCGCTGGAGGCGGTGCTGCCGCAGATCGTGTCATTGCTTGCGCCAGGGGGAAGGTTCGCAATTATCAGCTTTCACTCCTTGGAGGATCGAATTGTGAAGCAATTCATCCAGCGGGAGACGCGCGATTGTATCTGCAACATCGAGCCAAGAATGAAACGAGTGGCTGGCGTAACAGCGTGCAACTGCGGACACCACGCCACCCTCAAAGTGATCACACGCAAGCCCATCCAGGCTGGCGAAGCAGAGTTGGAATTCAACCCGCGAAGCCGCAGCGCAAAACTACGGATTGCCGAGCGGCT
This sequence comes from uncultured Anaerolineales bacterium, assembly GCA_964513075.1. Classification (GTDB taxonomy): domain Bacteria; phylum Chloroflexota; class Anaerolineae; order CG2-30-64-16; family CG2-30-64-16; genus DAOUBP01. The sequence goes on along the minus strand of CAZELR010000011.1, from coordinate 21,129 downwards.
CTAATTGCGCACGCAGAGATCTGCCGGAGGAAGCCATGCTACATCGTATCACATCGACTCCAACCTGGCCGCAGGGCCGCACGGCCGGCTGGCAGCGCGACTTGCGGGCCGGCTTGAACTCCACTCTGGCGCGCTACCTGTTGGTCCTGGTCGCTATCTGTGCCTTGGGCTGCGCGTATCTCTGGCAGGCCAGTGACCTCTCAGAACTCCAGCAAAAAACCGCACAACTGGAGTTCAAGGCGGCCGAACTGGAAAAAGAGAATGTCCGGCTCGCCGAACAAACGGCACACTGGAACGCACCTGCTTACATCGAAAGACGTATGCGGGAAGAAGGCTACGTGAAAGCACAATCTGTCGTGTACACGCAGCTCCCAGCAGCACTCGTCCAACCCGTGTCTGATGGTGAAACCCGACAGATCGCCCAGTCACCGAGTTCGCAATAATGAAATGAAGCGAAGAGAGCGATGAGCCCAAATTCACAGTGGCGACGTTTCAACGAAACGCTTGAGGCGGAAGCACAGGAACCCGAGAAAGCTGATCAAGCAACGCAGCAGGCTGCCGAGAGGAAGACCTTCGCGGTCCGCGTTCGTTTCCTGGTGCTGCTGTTCGCTATCTTCGGCCTCATCGTATTAACGCGGCTCGTGCTGTCACAAGTCGTCGGCGTCACAGCACAGTCGAGCTCAGTGCTGGCGCAGACGATCGACACCTCGCGCGGTCGAATTGTCGACAGCAACGGACTGCTGCTCGCCATGGATACTTTCTCTTGGGAAATCTACGTCGACCCCCAAGCGGCTCGACGCGCTCGCCCAACCGCCGAGAAGATTACTGAGTACGCGGCGTTGATAGGGGGCATCACTCCAGAAAAACTCACCGAGGCTGTGTCCAAGCCTGGTACGATAGCCGTTGTGGGTCGGGGAGTTAGTGAACAGCAATGCCTGACAGCTAGCGACCATCCAGACATACCCGCGTGGATCTGGTGCGACGGCAAACGCAAACGCCAGTACCTCCACGGCTCGTTGGCGGCCCATGTGCTCGGCTTCGTCGACGCTGACCAAACCGGTCACGCCGGTGTAGAAGCCAGCTACGATGATTGGCTGCGCACTGCCGGAACGTGGACCAGCGATCGCTTACCGGGCAGCCCACAGTCGCTGCCTGAAACACTAAAGACCTACCTGCCCTCAGCCGGCGGCCGCGATCTGGTGCTGCACCTGAACTCAGCGCTGCAATATCGGGTGGAAAAGGCGCTGTCTGCGGCACTCACCCGCTATGAGGCCAAGTCCGGCACCATCATCGTCATGGACCCCCGAACGGGCGCGGTGATTGCATTGGCTAATCTGCCCACGTTCGATCCTAACAACTACGCCCAATTCACGCAAGGGGAATGGAAAAACATAGCTATCAATGAGTTCTACGAACCAGGATCAGTGTTCAAGCCAATCACCTACGCAGCGGCTTTAGAGAGCGGCCGCGTATCGCCAGATGACACTCTGTACGATAGCGGCAGTTTGTCGTTGGACGGTCAAACCATCAACAATGCAGAAAACCTGGTCTATGGCAGCATCACAGCACGCCAGGCGTTGGCGAAATCGGTGAATGTCGTCACGGCCGAGCTGTGCCTGGATATGGGTTCAGATACTTTCTACCGCTATGTGCGGCAATTTGGCTTCGGCAAGGTAACCGAGGTCGACTCAGACATGGAAATTGCCGGGATCGTTAAATGGTCAGGCACGAAGTATTGGAGTCGCTACGATCAGGCGGCGAATTCCTTCGGGCAGGGCATCTCTGTGACGCCGCTTCAGATGGCGAACGCCATCGCGGCGGTTGCCAACGGCGGCAGCCTGATGCAACCGCAGTTTGTGCAGGGGCTGGTGTATGACGGCCAGCTATACACCCTGCCGCCCAGGACGTTGGGCCGGGCCATCAAGCCGGAAACCGCTCACACGCTGACAGAGATGATGACCTTTACCGTTGATAATTATGCTTTGGGCCCCACCCTGGTGCCTGGCTACCGAGTCGCCGGAAAAACCGGCACAGCACAGATCCCAGGAAGCGAAGGCTACACATCATCGCTGACCATCACCAGTTTCGTTGGTTTCTTGCCGGCGGCCGAACCCAAATTGTTGATCCTGGTGAAGTTAGCCGAACCGAAGAACTCGCGCTGGGCCGAACAAGTAGCTTTACCGGTATTTGGCGAGGTCGCCCAAGATGCCGTAGAAATCCTTAGGATCGCGCCCGACAATCGCCTTCCCTAGATATGCATTCAAATAAGTGATCAGAAGTCATATGCTCACCATCGACAACGTCTGTAACGCCTTATATGGCCGCACGATCGAAGCGCTCGGGCCGGCACTGCAGTTGCCGCTGAACGACGTAGTTATCGATTCGCGCAATGCCGGGCCGAATAGCCTGTTCGTCGCACTACGCGGTCAGCGCACCGACGGCCATCTCTTCTTGAGGGATGCCTTCAGTCGCGGGGCGACTGCCATTCTTGCTGAGTCGGCTGCGCTGGATTTATGCTCCCATGCAACTTACATCCTGCCGGATGGTTCGCTGCGTGTGGTAGCTGATCCCCTGGCAACTGACAAGACGGAAACGCCGTCAACGGATGGAGGTGTTTGCCGCCTGATCTTCATTGTGCCCGACAGTCTGCAAGGCTTACAACAAGTAGCCGCTTGGTGGCGTCGGCAGATGCCGGCCAGCGCTATCGCGATTACCGGTAGCGTGGGCAAGACTACCAGCAAAGAGATCATCGCCAATGTGCTGGCACAGCATTATGTTACATTGCACAGCGAGGGCAACCTAAACAACGAAATTGGCCTACCGCTAACTCTTTTGCGCTTGACTCCAGAACATCAGCGCGTTGTGCTGGAGATGGGAATGTATGCCTTAGGCGAGATCAGCCAGCTCTGCACACTCGCACTGCCAAGGATCGGAGTTGTGACCAACGTCGGGCCGGTGCATATGGAACGCCTCGGCACCATCGAGCGCATTGCCCAGGCCAAGTCCGAATTGCCGCAGGCACTGCCTGCGGCTGAAGATGGCGGCGTTGCCATCCTAAACGCAGATGAACCCTTGGTGCGCACGATGGCCAGCTTGACACGTGCGCGGGTGTTCACCTATGGACTAAATCCTGAAGCAGATTTGTGGGCGGATGACATCACCGGGCAGGGACTTGATGGCATCCGCTTCCAACTGCACTCCGGGCACGAAGCCTTTCACCTGCACCTGCCGATGTTAGGCCGCCACAGCGTTCACACCGCCCTGCGCGGGGCCGCAGTCGGCTTGGCTGATGGGCTAGGTTGGCCGGAAATCATTGCCGGTTTGCAGAACCTCCGCGGGCAATTACGCCTGATGGTCGTCCCCGGTCTGCGTGATACCATGCTGATCGATGATACCTATAATGCCAGCCCTGACTCAATGCTAGCCGCGCTCAATCTGCTGGAAGACGTTGCCAACACGTCGCATCGCCCAATCGCTGTCCTTGGCGACATGCACGAGTTGGGTGCTTATGAGGAAACGGGGCATCGCCTGGTTGGTGGACGTGCCGCACAAGTAGCAACCAAGCTGGTCACTGTCGGGCCACGGGCCCGTTGGATCGCCGAGGAAGCACTGGCATGCGGCATGCGCACCGCCGATGTCCACGCAGTAGAGAGCAATGACGACGCAATCGCTGTCCTGATCGGCACTATCCGGCCGGGAGATACACTCTTGGTTAAAGGTTCACGCGCAGCCGGCATGGAAACTATCATCGATGCCTTGTCGCGGCCGCGCGACACAGGAGCTAACTACCTATGATCGAACAGGCGCCGATGCCGTTTGCCTTGGGCTTGGCCTCGGTTTCGTTTCTGCTGACCGTGATCTGGGGACGCCCCCTGATCAACCTACTGCGGCAACGCGGTATCGGCAAGCAGATTCGTATCGAGGGTCCAGACAGCCATCGCACCAAGCTCGGCACGCCCACCATGGGAGGCGTGCTGTTCCTTGTGCCGGTCTTCGTGATCACAGTATTGATGAATACGGCCAACTTTCTCAGCGGTTTCGAGTGGGGCAAGGCGATCTTGCGCATCTTCAACTTTGCGGAGGGCAGTCCGCTGATCGGCAAATCGATCCTCGTGCCGCTGCTTGTGCTGGTGGGTTTCGGCTGGCTAGGCGCACGCGACGATCTGGCGGGTATCTTCGGCCGGCGCAATGACGGTCAGGGGCTCATCGCTAGGGTTAAGGCGTCTTACCAGACGACCCTGGCGTTGCTGACGTGCCTGGGCCTGTACTTTTTCCTGGATTTGCACAGCGTCGCCATACCCGGCCTGACGAATAAAATCGACATGGGGTTGATTTATATCCCGATCGCGATGTTTGTCATCGTGGGATTCTCAAACGCCGTGAATCTGACGGATGGATTGGACGGGCTGGCCGGGTCGACCGTGGCGGTAGCGTTCGCCGCGTACGGGATCATCGCCAATTTGCAGGGCCAGTACCCACTGAGCTCGTTTTGTTTCACGATGGTGGGCGCTTTGTTCGCCTTCCTGTGGTACAACTCGCATCCCGCTCAACTCTTCATGGGAGATACAGGTTCGCTGGCGCTAGGTGCAACTCTCGCCGTCGTGGCATTGATGACTGGGCAGTGGCTGCTGCTGCCGATAATCGGGTTGGTCTTCGTGGCCGAGGCTTCATCCGATATCATCCAGGTAAGCTACTTCAAGTGGACAAAGAAGCGCACCGGGGTAGGCAAACGCATCTTCAAGATGGCGCCGCTTCACCACCATTTCGAATTACTCGGTTGGTCCGAGACGCACGTCGTCTGGCGCTTCTTTTTGATCAGTATTTTAGCAGGCATGGCAGGCATCGCACTGGCCCTGTTATAGACAACTCTTTCTTCGCTGGAAGGACATCCAAGATGGCGCCGTCCCTGGGTGAGGTCACACAGTTCAAAGGCACATTGCTGCCCGCAAATGCCAGCAGACGGCGTGCTGCGTCGTTGCCACCCAATCACAATACGCCAGGTGGTTTGATCCTGCGCGCCTTGGACCCACTACACACTGAGTTGGATGCGCTCCTGGCACGCAACAACCACCAGGCAGCGTTGGTGCTAGCCCACAGCGCGTTAGCACAGGTGGCAGATGCCCTGGCTGCCTATCGTGGGGATGCACTGCATCCGGGACAGGTCCGCATCCACGCCTTGTTGGTGGAGCTGGAATCCTTGCCACTGGAGCCACAGCCAGATGGCACCCTCGCGGAGCGGGGAACTGCGATCAGCGTCAGCTATCGCAACTGGACGGTGACACGCAGCCAGGCCAGCGTCTATGCACAAGCACTCGCCGAACGCTTCCATGCGCTGTGGCCGGGCGCCTGGATCGTTGTGTCACCAACGGTCAGATCTGCCGAGGGCCTTGACATACGAGGTGTACAATGACGCGCCTGCCCATCACAGACTATGCTAGACGCCGCGTAGTCATCTTGGGGATGGCACGCCAGGGGATTGCGTTGGCGCGCTTTCTGCTGGCGCAGGGTGCACGAGTCACGCTGAGCGATCTGCGTTCTGAGCACCAGCTCGCTGCCGGCTGTGCCGCACTGCGCGCTTACGCAGCCGAGCATCAAGCGCCTGCCCCTCGCTTCGTGTTGGGCGAACATCCGAACGAGCTGCTTGACAACACGGACCTGCTCTGCCTGAGCGGCGGCGTGTCGCCAGCCCTGCCCGTTGCGCAAGAAGCGCGACGCCGGGGCATCGCCCTGAGCAACGACAGCGCCCTGACACTGCGCTACTGCCTTGCGCCGATCATCGGCATTACGGGTTCAGCCGGCAAGACCACGACTACCACGTTGACTGGCCTGATGCTGGCGCAAACGGGTTACACTGTGCATGTAGGCGGCAACATCGGCACGCCGCTGATCGACCGGCTGGAGGAGATCGGAGCCGGACACAAAGTCGTTATGGAGTTGTCCAGCTTTCAACTCGAATTATTCGAGCACAGCCCGGCAATTGCGGCTGTACTGAACATCACACCGAACCACTTGGATCGACACCCATCGATGAGTCATTATGCTGCGGCCAAAGCCAACATCCTGCGCTTCCAACAGCGCGGCGATTCTTGCGTCTTGAATGCTGAGGACGCATATACCGGCGCCTGGTTACGCAGCGGCCGCTGCGAGATAGCCGCCGGCGAAGGTCAGCCAGCCATCTATTTTCCGCTGCAAGGGACGCGGTGGAGCTTCAGCTTGAAGCAGGAGGTGTCCAACGGCGCCTTCCTGGCCGGCACCCGTCTGATCTGGCGCCGCGCCGGCCTCCCCGATGCGGAGATCTGTCGCACCGAACAAGTACGCTTGCGCGGCCGGCACAACCTGGCCAATATCCTGGCCGCCTGTTGCCTGTCCGGCGCAGCAGGCGCTACGGCTGAGGCGATGGCGGCCGTGGCGACCACCTTCGGCGGCGTCGAACATCGCCTGGAGATCGTGCAACAGCGCAACGGCCTGCTTTGGATCAATGACTCCATTGCCACCACGCCGGAGCGCACTATTGCCGCGCTGCGTTCATTCTCCGAACCGTTGGTCCTGCTGTTGGGCGGCCGTGACAAACATCTGCCTTGGGAAGAATGTGCAGCTGAGATCCATGCTCGCCGCGCGGATGGCGCGCCACGCGTGCGCCATGCCGTGCTGTTTGGCGAGGCGGCTGGGCTAATCGCCGAGGCGCTGGCGCATTATGCCGACACCTCGGGAGTTGCGCCGGTGCCCGTGACGCATTGCGTCGATCTGGCTGAAGCCGTAGCGGTCGCGAAGCAGGTTGCCCGCGCCGGTGATGCCGTCCTTTTGGCGCCCGGCGGGACAAGCTATGATGCTTACGAGGATTTCGCGGCGCGCGGACGTCACTTCCGGGAGTTAGTGGAGGCGTTGCCATGAGTGCAGAAGCCACCAAACGAGCGTCTACCGAAGGCGCACGCGCCGTCACAGCCCGGAAACGCGTCCAACAGACCGGCCAGGCAGTTGCCGCGGGGCTGGATTACCAGTTAATCGGGATCGTGGGTACGATGGTGTTGTTAGGCCTGGTGATGGTCTTCAGCGCCAGTTTCCCAAGGGCAGGCACCTACTTCTTCCTGCGCCAGTTGCGGTGGATAGGTTTGGGCATCATCGTCTTCATTGCAATGGCGGCAATTCCGTATCGTTTCTGGCAGCGCAAAGCAGTACTCATCATCATCTTGACGGTAGGCGGCCTGCTAGGAGTTCTGATCCTTGGCAAGGTCGTTTTTGGCGCCACACGCCATTTCCTAAACGGCAGTTTTCAGCCCAGCGAGATTGCCAAGCTGACGCTGACAATTTACGTTTCGGCCTGGGCAGCGACTCGTGGCAAAAAACTGTCCCGGCTGGAGGACGGCCTGCTCCCGTTCGCAGTGCTGATGGGGCTAGTAGCCGCCCTGATCGCCGCGGAACGCAGCTTCAGTGTCACGATCATCGTGGTTGTCATCGGCTTGGCGATTTACTTCGTGGGAGGTGGCAGTCTCAAGCACATCGGATTGATCTTGCTAATCGGCGCGCCGATCCTGTTAATGGCCATGTCACAAGCTGGCTACCCCTTCGACCGCATCATAGGCTGGTATAATGTTTGGTTCAACCCCAGCGAGGCGCCGGAAGACCTGATCAAATTGACCTGGATGCTGCGCGAGGGCCGCGGCAGTATCGCTGACCCCAGTATGTGGACCCTCAAGGCATCGGTAGCTGGTCTTTGGAACGACTACCTGTTCGCTAACATCGGCGCCGACCTGCACTTCGTGGGCACTTTTCTTGTGGTGGGGTTATATACCTTATTCGGCTACCGCGCTCTCAGAACTGCGTTGAACGCCCCGGATCGGTTCGGAGCATTGACTGCCATCGGCCTGACCGTCTGGATTCTGGTGCAGGCAGCGATTCATATCGGAACATCGCTCACCTTGATCCCAGCAACCGGCCAACCACTGCCCTTCATGAGCTATGGCGGTTCATCGCTATTATCGTGCCTGGCGGCAGCAGGGCTGCTGGTCAGCATCTCGCGGGCGCAACAAGAGAAGAAGGCTCCTTATGCGCATTTTACTCTCGGGTGGGGGGACTGGCGGCCACGTCTATCCCATTCTCGCCGTGATAGACGCACTCAAACAAATGAGCGCGGACGCATTCGGCGATATCCAAACCAAGGCCGCACAACCAGGCGGCGGACGGCCAATCGAGCAACAACCTCGACAAACCGAGGCTCTGCCCAAACCGGGCGTAATCGCTGAAAGCGACGCCACCGATCCGGTCACCCCGATGATGACCCCAGCCGACTTCGCGCTCCTGTACGCGGGCGAGGCCGGCGGCATCGAGGAGGCGTTGGCAGCCCGGGCGGAGATCGCGTTTAGCGCCATCGCCACCGGGCAGATTCGTGGCAGGGGACCGGGAACCGCGCTACGTAACCTGGTCAAAATGGCCCGCGGCGCGCGCCAATGCAGGGCAGTGATCCGTGAGTTTCGGCCCGATGTCGCGTTTCTGACCGGCGGATACGTCGCGGCACCGGTGGCGTGGGCTGCCTGGCGTGCACGCGTGCCGATATTGATTTATCTGCCCGATCTGACACCGGGCCAAGCCATCCACCTGACCAGCCGGTTGGCGACGCGGGTGGCGGTCTCGTTTCCTGAGGTTGCAAGGTACTTTCCGGGCAAGGCGGTGGTAACCGGATACCCGGTGCGATCGGAACTGCTGGCAGCGGACAAGTCCACCGCGCGTCAACGGCTGGGGCTGACGGATGCGCTGCCAGTGCTGCTGGTCTTCGGCGGCAGCCGAGGAGCGCGCAGCATCAACCATGCGTTGGTCGCGGCCCTGCCGCAGTTGCTGCCGCGCTGCCAAGTGCTTCACATCAGCGGCCACCTAGACTGGGAGTGGGTGCAGGAAGCGGCGGCCAGCGTGGGTGCCGCTTTCCAATCGCAGTATCACCCATATGCCTATCTACATGATGAGATGATTCAGGCCCTAGCCGCGGCAGACCTGGTCATCGCCCGGGCCGGTGCGTCCACGTTGGGTGAGTTCCCTGCTTGCGGCCTGGCCAGTATCCTGGTACCCTATCCGTATGCCGGCCAACACCAGGATGCGAATGCGGCCTACCTGGCCGAACGCGGTGCGGCGTTGGTGATCCAAGACGCCGAACTGGCGCAACAACTAGCACCGGCCGTGTTACGGCTGTTGGACACGCCGGCAGAATTGGCGGCCATGGCACAGGCAGCAACCGGCCTGGCCCGACCAGACGCTGCGCGCAAGATCGCCCTGGAATTATGTCACCTGGCGGGGTGCTGAAATGGAAGTTCTCATCATTCTAGCGACAATAATGGCTATCTTTGGAGTAGTCGGTTACCTGCGCGGCACCAGGTTTTCGCTGTTTTACGCGGCCCTTGCTCTGTTAGGCATCATCATGCTGGAACGGGTAGGCGATATCCTGATTCGTATGATCGACCTGTTCTACCGCGTCGGCCGGGCCATGATGCAAGGTGGCTTCAAGGCCATCAGCGGCAACGGCGAAAGCGGCGGGTTAGGCAAGTTGGGCGATCTAGTTGAGAAGATCCCCTCCTTAGTAGGCCAAGATGACAAGCAGCTCGTCCTAGCTTTGATTCTGCTGCTCATTATGATCGTAGGGTTTCTGCTAGGCGCCCTCAAAGTTTTCAAGAAAAGGGCATCCTTGCTTGGATTAGCGCTAGGATTGCTGACTGGTTATGTCGTAAGTGCGTATCTGTTACAGCCACTGCTTCCTGAAGCTGGTTTCCAGTTGCCGCTGTTAGCGGGGCTCTTTGGCGGCGCGCGGCAGGCCACTTCAGCCGCAACAACGGCAGGAACATCGATTGGCAGCACGCTGATAACGCGAATCGTCGCATTTCTGAACTCTCTGGCCAATAGCGGTCAGATCGCGATCATCATCGCAATCGCTATTGCCCTGTTCGTCTTGCTTGCAACGCGCTTAGGCAACCGAGGCGTCAAGAAGGGGTAAGGTATGGGGGCAGTTGAACTGATCTTCCTGACGGTGTTTGTTATTTTCGGCGTTATCGGCGTGATCCGCGGTTACGGCCGCGAGCTTGGCGTCACGATGATGTTATTCATTGTGCTGTTCGTGTTGGAATTCATCGATGAGCGCTACAGGGCTCAATTCACGCGCCTGATCACGATCTTCACCGGTCCCGCAGAAGCGACGCAGACCGCGGCCAGGGGCCTGATCTACTGTGCGGTGCTCATTATCGTAGTCTACATTTCCTATGAGGGTGAGACCTTGAGCTTCCCCGGCAAGCGCGGCCGGATCTTCTTCGATCTGGGCAGCGGGCTCCTGAACGGTTATCTGTTTGCAGGGAGCCTATGGTATTATCTGCGAATGGCCAATTGGCCCGTTCTGCGGCCGATAGGGGATTTTTCGAAGCTTTACGACATTCTCGTACGTTTTCTACCCCCGGAGGTCTTTGGGTGGCAGTACCTGATCGGGCTGGCCATCATCATGCTGATTGCACGGATCTGGAAATGAGCGATATTCCCATTCTGAACCTGGACGCGGCGTCTCACATTGCGCACCCATCATATGAGCCGGCATGGGTTGACTTGCTTAAACGGCCAGCAGACCAGCGCTCTTCGGTGCGAATTCACCTGGTAGGGATCGGCGGCACCGGGCTTTCAGCCATCGCCAGCCTGCTGCTGGCGCGCGGCTACCGGGTCTCCGGTTCAGATCGCCGACCCAACGAGGCTACCGAGGAGTTGGCGGCGCGCGGCGTCGAGGTCTTTCGCGGCCATGCGGCTGAAAACGTCGTGGGAGCCGATCTGGTACTAATCTCATCGGCCGTGCCCGAGGACAATCCTGAGGTGCTGGCGGCCCAGACAGCCGGTATCCCCGTTGTCAAGCGTGCTGCGTTTCTGGGGCCACTGATGGAAGGCTTGCACGGTATCGGCGTTGCAGGAACTCACGGAAAGACGACCACGACCGGCATGATCGCGGTGATCTTGCTGCGTGCAGGCATGGATCCCAGCCTAATCGTCGGCGGTCGGCTGGCGGTCGGCCCGGCCGAGGGGATGTCTACCTCAACTATCGCGGCACACGCCGGAGAAGGTCCCTTTGTAATTGAAGCGGACGAGTATGATCACATGTTTCTCGGCCTGAAACTAGAGGTCGCAGTAGTCACCAACGTGGAGTGGGATCACGTTGACTGTTATCCTACCCCTGCCGCGTTCGCCCACGCATTCAGTCAATTCGTGAGCCAGCTGCCCCGCAACGGCTTGTTGGTCGTCTGCGCCGACGATCCCGGCGCCCTGGCGTTGCGTGCGGCGGTTGGACCAGAGGTCCAGGTTTGGACCTACGGCTTAACCGACGACGCAGACTGGCAAGCACGCAACCTAACCACCAACGCGTTAGGTGGCCTGGACGCTGAGGTGTGGCGCGCCGGCCAGCAAGTTGCCACACTCAGCTTACCGGTGCCCGGACGTCACAATGTGCGCAACGCTCTGGCCGCGCTTGCCGTCGCTCATTGGCATGGTATCAAGGATCAACGAGCTGCAATTATGCTGCGCGACTTCCGTGGCGCAGGTCGGCGTTTCGAGCTGATCGGTGACGCCGACCGCGTGCGTATCATCGACGATTACGCCCACCACCCCACTGAGGTGGCTGCCACGCTCTCGGCAGCACGGCTGCGCTTTGCAAACCGGCAGATATGGGCGGTGTTTCAACCGCACACATTCAGCCGCACACAGGCGCTGCTGCACGACTACGCCCACAGCTTTGATGAGGCGGATCACGTCCTCATCTTGGACATCTACGCGGCCCGAGAGAAGATCGACCTGGGAATGCACAGCCATGTCCTGGCTGAAAACATCGATCACCAAGACGTGAAGTACATTGGCGCGATCGAAACCGCAGCGGCCTATCTGCTGGAACACGTCGCGCCAGACGACGTCGTGATCACGATGAGCGCCGGCGATGGCAATCTGGTGGGCCAGCTGCTGTTGGACGGCTTGCGCGAACGTGAAAAACAAAGTACCGCGCAATGAGTGACACGCCGGATTATAAAGATTTCATCGAAGCGGCCGCCAGCCTGCGTGTGCAAGTCCGTACAGACGAGCCGTTGGCCAAGCATACTACTTTTCGCATCGGCGGACCGGCCGACCTGTATGTAACAGCCACGACCACTGATCAGCTTGAGAAGTTGGCCACGTTGGCAGTCGAACGCAGCATCCCACTCACGATTCTGGGAAGCGGCAGCAATGTTCTGGTGAGCGATGCCGGGGTGCGGGGGCTCGTGATTGCCAACCAAACCCGAACGCTGGGCGTACACACCAAAGCTGCCGTGCTCGACGGGGGGCCAGACGGGGAAGGCGATCGATACCTGGTTGCGGACTCTGGGGCGCCGCTCGCCGGCCTGGCCCGCTGGGCTATCAAGCACGGCTGGGCACGGCTGGAGTGGGCCGTTAGTATTCCCGGTACGGTCGGAGGCGCGGTCATCGGTAACGCGGGGGCGCACGGCGGGGACATGGCCAGCAACGTGGCTTGGATCATAGTTACCCGCCCTGGCCAGGGGCGCCAGGTGCTAAATGCAGATGAGCTGACGTACACTTATCGAAGCAGTCGCTTGAAGGAGCAATTGGTAAGCGGCAGCGCACGAACCAGTGGACTGATGCAGAAATCAGATCCAGCGGCAGGCGCGGCGCTCATCGTCCTGACGGTCGGCTTGTACGCCGTGCCGGGGGACACGGCCGAGATGACAGCCCGAGCCGAAAGCTACCTGACCCGACGGCGAGCCAGCCAACCGTCAGAACCTAGCGCGGGCAGCATCTTTCGCAACCCACCGGGAGACTACGCCGGCCGATTGGTTGAAGCGGTCGGCCTGAAAGGGCATCGAATCGGCGGCGCCCAAATCTCGCCCCGACACGCGAACTTCATCATCAACACCGGGCATGCATCGGCGGCGGATGTTGTTGCCTTGATGAATTTAATGCGACGCCAGGTCGTTGCTATGAACGGCAGCATTCTACTGCCGGAAATTCTGTTCTTGGGCGACTGGGCTACGCAGCCGTTATTCAGTCTGTAATCTGATCATGTTAGGGTTTCCAGTAAATATCATTTATGAACAAAAAGACTCGGGTCGGTGTGATCTTTGGTGGGCGCTCCGGCGAGCATGAAGTTTCGTTGGTATCGGCGCGCTCAGTAATGGCCGCGCTTGCTGCAAACAAATACGAAGTTGTACCCATCGGTATCACACACGAGGGTCGGTGGCTCACCCGCAGCGACTCGATGGCTGTCTTGACGGCGCCTGGCTTGCCCGAACGTACGGCGGTAAGAGGTGTAGAAAGGATGGGGCGCGAATTGCTGCCTTGCGCGACGGACGCCACCTTTCCACTCCTGGACGTGATCTTTCCGGTGCTCCACGGCCCCTACGGAGAAGATGGCACCGTCCAAGGCTTACTGGAGTTAATCGGCGCACCCTACGTAGGGTGTGGCGTACTGGCAAGCAGCCTGGCCATGGACAAGATTGCCAGCAAGGAGCTGTTCCGTGCTCATGGTCTTCCGCAGGTCAAGTTCCAGTCAGTCAAGCGCAAGACATGGGAAACCGCTCGTCAGCAGGTGATCATTGATCTGGAGGCGCACCTACAATATCCAATGTTCGTGAAGCCAGCCAACTTGGGCTCCAGCATCGGCATCAGCAAGGCACATGACCCGAGTGAACTAGCTTCCGCCCTGGATGAAGCCGCACGCTACGACCGGAGGCTCCTGATCGAAGAGGCCGTGCCGAACGCACGCGAAATTGAGTGCAGCGTCTTGGGCAACGATGAGCCCTTTGCATCAGTCCCGGGCGAGATCGTACCCAGCAATGAGTTTTACGACTATGCGGCCAAATACGTCGACGGCCGGTCAAGGCTACTGATCCCGGCCCCCATCTCGCCCGAGCTTGCAGCACAGGCCCAGACGCTAGCCGTGCAAGCTTTCCTGGCGGTGGATGGCGCAGGCCTTGCACGAGTCGACTTTCTATTGGATGATGCCACCGGCACGCTGTATGTCAGCGAGATCAACACGATGCCCGGCTTCACCAGCATCAGCATGTATCCGAAACTATGGGAAGCTACCGGCATCTCATATACCGAGTTGATGGACCGACTGGTCGAGTTGGCGCTCGAGCGCCAGACTGACAAGGCGCGTTCGTCAACCAACTACAACGGCGCTAAAGCGCCGCTGCGTTGAAGATTTAGTGACCGCAGACCCAGGACGCAGAGCAAAGAGCCATGGCCAAGGACAAGTCCAAGACTTCGATGAGCTCAGTCGCGCGGAGCCGAGCTCAAGACACCGGACCGGCTCAACCGAGTTGGCGCAAGCCGCCGGCGCGCTCGCGCAAGAAGCTGCGCCAGATGCGCTCTACCGCGCCGACGACCAAATCCACAAGAAGAACTGCCGCTGGCCCCAAATCCGTGAAGGGAGCGCCGCCATCCACGCATCAAGGTCAGTTGCGGCTGATGGCGCAAGGGGACGCGAGAGAGATCGTGCGCCGCGTGCTGATGCTTGTGCTTGCCGTGAGCTTGACTTTCGGCCTGATCCAATTGCTGCACCTGCCGCAATTGACTGTTTCGGCTACTTCGACTCAGATCGGCGGCGTTCAACGCATCACGCGCCAACAAGTCTACGAAGCCAGTGGCATTGAAGGCCGAAGCATCTTCTTGGTGCAGCCGTCTACCATTGCAGCAACGGTCAGCCAACTTGATGGCATCGCAAAGGCGCGAGTCCACGTACGCCTGCCCAACCAGGTTCTGATCGATGTACAGGAACGTGTGCCGTTAGTCGCCTGGCAAGCTTCGCAGAACGGCGTCCCGACAACCGTCTGGTTGACTTCTGATGGCGCCACGGTCCCCCAGACGGGCCAGGTTCCTCCATTAACACTGAAGGGCCAGACCCAGGAATTGCCTGAAGTCGGGAGCGCGCAGGCGTCAAGGCTGCTGAAGAGTCTGGTTGCATTGCGAGACGCTCAGCCAGATGTCGCTGAGGTAACCTACAGCAACAACGAGGGGCTTGCCTTTCGGACGCCGGAAGGCTGGTACGTATGGCTAGGCGACGGCGACCGGCTGGCCGATAAGCTGGCACTGCTGGAGGTTGCCCGCAAGGAGATTACCAAGCTGGATCGGCACGCGCAGGTGATTGATCTGCGCTATAGCAACGAACGCGCCATTTGGTGGTAGTAACGCTGCGTCATGTATGGCGCCATGGCGCCACTGCGGGGGAATTGTGAGCGATCTGATTTGTGCCCTGGATGTGGGCTCAACCAAAATCTGCGCCCTCATTGGCAAGCTAGACGAGAACAATGTCCTGCAGGTCATCGGCGCCAGCCGCGTGCCTTCCAGAGGGTTACGGCGCGGGGTAGTCGTCAACACTGCGGAGGCGACGGCGGCCATCGGCCAGGCCATTGAGCAGGCAGAGACAATGGCCGGAGGCATCACCATGGCATCGACGCTGGTGGGCATTTCCGGTGCACACATCACGGCTCTGAGCAGCAAGGGTGCAGCGGCTGTCGGACGCAATGGACGCAAGATCACGCCAGACGACTGCCAGCGGGCCCTGGATCAGGCGCGCACGATCGCCATGCCACATAACCGTGAGATAATCAATGCCGTGCCGCGCAGCTACACGGTGGACGATGAGGATGGTATCCAGAATCCCGTCGGCATGTTCGGCTACCGCCTGGAGGTAGACGCCAGCATCATCACCGGCGCCACATCAGCCATCGCAAACCTGACCAATTGCGTACAAGCGCACGGTCTTGACATCGAAGACTTAGTGCTGGAGCCACTGGCCTCGGGCGAAGCCGTACTCACACCCGATGAGCGCCAAGCCGGGGTGGCCGTAGTGGATATCGGTGGCGGCACCACCGACATCGCCATTTATCTAGATTCAGCGCCATGGCACACCCACGTGTTGAATGTGGGAGGCGACCACTTCGTGCGTGACGTGGCCACCGGACTGCGCATGCCCTATGACAAGGCGGAGGCGCTGATCAAGCAGTTCGGTCATGCTGTCCCGGAGAGCATCCCAGCCGACGCGGAAGTGCGCAGCCCTAGCTTCGGCGAGGCCGGCAGCCAAATCATTCAACGCCGTTCACTGGCAGAGATCATCTACTTTCGAGCCGAGGAGTTACTGGATCTGATCACGGATGAGATCAAGCGCAGCGGCTATGATGGGCTCTTGCCGGCCGGCATCGTACTCACCGGCGGCGTGGCACAATTGGAGGGCCTAAGCGAACTAGCGCGCCAGCGATTGGCATGGCCGGTGCGCGTCGGCAGCCCCAATGGCTTCGGTGACGCCGCGGCCGACCTGAACCACCCCGAATATGCCACAGCGGTCGGCTTGCTGCTTTGGGCAATGCAGCGAGGCACAGAACCGCGCACGGAGACCTCCAAAACTGGCTCTATGTGGCAAAAAGTTGTAGAATATATGAAGCGTTTGCTAGCCAATCTCAAACCATAACGGTTAATAACGGTTACCGAAGGAGCTACCCATGACCACCACCAGGGCACAACAAACAACTTTTGTAGAGAACCCAGCACAGATCAAAGTATTGGGAGTCGGCGGCGGTGGCTCCAATGCCGTTAACCGCATGATCGACCAGGGCTTGCGCGGTGTTGAGTTTATCGCGGTCAACACCGATGCCCAGGCGCTGATGTTAGCCAACGCCCCTCAACGGCTTCGCATCGGCGACAAACTCACCAAGGGACTCGGGTCAGGTGGCAACCCGGAAATCGGTGAAAAAGCCGCCCAGGAATCGACCGAGGAAATCAAAGCGCTTATCAAGGACGCCGATATGGTGTTTGTGACCGGTGGCATGGGCGGCGGCACCGGTTCGGGCGCAGCCCCAGTGATTGCAAGGCTTGCCAAGGAATCTGGCGCCCTGACCATCGGTGTGTTCACCAAGCCATTCACCTTTGAGGGTGCACGGCGTCGCAGGATCGCCGAGGATGGCATCAAACGGCTCAAAGAGAGCGTGGACACCTTGATCATCATCCCCAACGACCGGCTGCTCCAGGTGGTGGACAAGAAAGCCAGCATCCAGCAAGCCTTCATGGTGGCAGATGACGTGCTCCGTCAGGGCATCCAGGGTATCTCCGAATTGATCACCATCCCCGGACTTATCAACCTGGACTTTGCCGATGTACGGGCGGTGATGAACGAGGGTGGTTCTGCGCTGATGTCCATCGGGCAAGCCAATGGCGACAACCGCGCCCAGACCGCCGCCGAGCAGGCTATTCACAGCGCGCTGCTAGACGTCAGCATCGATGGGGCCCAGGGGATTCTATTCAATGTGACGGGCGGAAACGATCTCAGCCTGTATGAGGTGAACGAAGCCGCCGAGATCATCCGCCGCACCGCGGATCCCGACGCCAACATCATCTTCGGCGCCGTAGTTGATCCTAACATGAAGGACGGCATCCGCATTACAGTGATCGCCACCGGTTTCGATGCCATCAAGGAGCAACGTGCGGCGCCTGACGATGAAGGCCGCATCCTGGAAATCCCAAAGCGCACTTACGACCGCGGTGATCTCGACATCCCGGCCTTCCTCCGCCGTTCGCGCCAACAATAACCGCCATCGTATGGGGTGGCACGCCAGTACACGAGCTGCCACCCCATAATTATGTCACGTCTCTACGCCTTTTCAACTTAGACCTTAAAGTTATTGCCACCAGCGGTCCTTTGCGCTGCTTGGCCGAAAAACTGTGGTATACTTGTTTTGTTCTGTACCTACAATATATAGTATCATAACTCAACTAATATACTACTGATTGTAGTCAGCGTCACAGATAGTCATGGGGATTTGCGCATTTGATCCTCGCCTTGGCTGGGCCACGACCCTAACCCGCGCATACGGCAATGCCGCCGTCACTACCGGGCCAGCCATTCCGTATAGCTCAATCTGCTGATATTAAAGGGTTTTGATCGCCCAACCCTTGAACGGAGAATTTACTGATGCAGTGCCCTTATTGCGGCCAGCCTGACTCACGCGTGGTAGACACGCGCGCAGCCAGCGAAAGCATCCGCCGACGGCGCGAATGCCAGAGCTGTCGTAAACGCTTCACCACTTACGAACAGATCTCAGAGGCGCTTCTGATCGTCAAACGCGATGGGCGCCGCGAGCCATTCGATCGGCACAAGCTGCTGCAAGGCGTCCGCATTGCCTGCGCCAAACGCCCTATCGCCATGTCCGACATCGATCGGGTCGTCGATCAAATTGAGGAACATCTTTTTAGCCTGGGCAAGGCCGAAGTACGCAGCGAAGTCATCGGCGAAATGATCCTGGAGAAGCTCAAGCAGTTGGATCCTCTGGCGTATATCCGGTTTGCGATCGTATATATGGAAATGGAGGACGTCGCAACGCTTCAACGGGAGCTGGAACGCCTGATGGCAGAGCGAAAATAGCTCAAAACAAGACCCAAGGAGCTCAAGTCATGACCATGGACAAGTTGAAGTCCTTTGCACCGGCAATCCAGCCTCCAACTGAGATCGCGCTGTCAGAAAACAGCAAGCAGGTTCTGCGGAAGCGCTACCTGCGCCGGGGCTTAGACGGCAACCCCTCTGAATCTATTGAAGGAATGTTTCGCCGGGTAGCGCACGCCGTAGCCGAGCCGGATACTCTCTACGGTTATGCAGCGCAGACCACCGAGGAGAGCTTCTACGGTCTTTTGGCTAGCCTGCGATTTTTCCCAAACTCACCGACTTTTACCGGCGCCGGCACGCCGTTGGGACAGCTTGCGGCCTGCTTTGTTCTCCCCATCGCCGATGATATGGGTCGTGCGGAGGACGGCATCTTCCAAACGCTGCGCGATGCTGCCCTGATCCAACAGACTGGCGGAGGAAATGGGTTTTCGTTCTCCCGTCTGCGGCCCAAGGGGGACTCGGTGGCCACCAGCGCAGGGATAGCAACCGGCCCGATCGGGTTCCTGCACGTCTACGACACGGCGTTCGGCGAGGTCGCGCAAGGCGGCACACGGCGCGGCGCCAATATGGCCGTGCTGAGGGTAGATCATCCGGACATCGAGGATTTCGTAAGCTGCAAAGCCGAGGAGGGGCAGCTCGCCAATTTCAATATTTCGGTGGGCATCACCGATGCCTTTATGCGGGCAGTGGAGGCTGATGCCGACTTTGATTTAGTGAACCCCCGAGATGGCACTGTGTGGCGGGCAGTCAAGGCGCGGGCGCTCTTCGACAAGATCGTTACCTTCGCGCACCACAACGGCGAACCTGGCGCCCTCTTCCTGGACGCGGCCAATCGCGCAAACCCAGTGCCACACCTCTACGCGCTTGAGGCAACCAACCCGTGCGGCGAGCAGTGGCTCGGACCTTACGAGAACTGCTGCCTTGGCTCCATAAACCTGGCTGAGCACATCACTGAGGACGGCCGGGTAGACTGGGAAAAGCTGAGAGTCAGTGTGGTGGTCGCCACTCGCTTCCTGGACAACGTAGTAGATGCAAACAAATACGTACCGGCAGTGCCGCAATTGCGTGAGGCGGCCATGCGGGCACGGCGTATCGGCTTGGGCATCATGGGCCTGGGCGATTTGATGTTCACGCTAGGTGTGCGCTACGGCTCGGTTGACGGCCAAGAGTTCGCGGCCCAGATCATGGAATTCGTGCGTTACCACTGTATGCTGACCAGTATCGAGCTAGCTAAAGAGCGCGGTCCTTTTGCGGCCATCAAAGGCAGTATCTATGATCCGGAGAACCTGGTGTGGCAGCCGCCCACGCCTATCAACATCTACACACATGATTGGAGCCGACCGGCCATCAGTTGGGATCGCGTCGTCCAAGGGATCCTTCAGCACGGCATCCGCAACGCGGCGCAGACTACGGTGGCGCCCACCGGAACCATCGGTACGGTAACCGGTTGCGAAGGCTACGGCTGCGAGCCGGTTTTTGCTCTGGCCTACACCCGCACCGTCAAGGATGGAGACAAAGATCTAAAACTGACCTATACCAGCCCGCTTTTCGACGCCGCTTTGGAACGGGCCGGTTTGGATGCAGCGACTCGCCAACGCATCAGTGACCAGGTTAAGGGGACCGGTGGCTGTCAGGACGTGATTGAGGTGCCAGAGACGATCCGACGCGTGTTTGTGGTAGCCAGCGATATCGCTGCGGAAGAGCATGTTCGCATGCAGGCGGCAATTCAGGCATTCGTCGACAATTCCATCTCGAAAACGATTAATTTCTCAGCCGACGCGACTATCGAGGATGTTGCGAACGCTTATCGGCTCGCCTGGCGCCTGGGCTGCAAAGGCTTGACCGTATACGTGACCGGCAGCCGGCAGGATGTGGTGCTGGAGACCAAGGCAACGGCACGAGCCAGGGACAAGGAAGCGGAACCGCAGGGCAGCAATGGCACACAGGCGCATGCTAACATCGGGCAAGCAGCGCTTCAGGCCGAGTATCCCACCCTGAAGCGCCGGCCGCGGCCCGGCGCACTGCATGGGCTTACCTATCGCAAAGAGACGCCGTTGGGCACCGCCTATGTCACGGTGAACATCAACGGCGGCGACCAACCGTTCGAGGTATTCATGAACGTGGGCAAGGCCGGCAGCGATGTCGCTGCGGTGTCCGAGGCGTTGGGCCGCCTGATTTCGCTGGTGCTGCGCCTGCCCTCGTCAATGGATGCCAATGAGCGTCTTAAGCAGGTGGTAGATCAGCTTGCAGGCATCGGCGGCGGCCGCTCGCTGGGTTTCGGCGTTAATCGCGTGCGCTCGCTGCCCGACGCTGTGGCACAGGTGCTGCGCGAACATCTCAATAGTCACTTCGGCGATGATGAGGCAGTCGAAACGCCGGCTGCAGATGCACACGCCCATGTGGAGCAACTCCCCCTCCCCATCAGTGACCGCCCCATCGGTGACCTGTGCCCAGACTGCGGACAGGCGACGTTTATCCCGACGGAGGGCTGCCGCAAGTGTTATGCGTGTGGATACAGCGAGTGTTGATAGTTAGTTAGTGAGTTAGTGAGTTAGTGAGTTAGTTAGTTGGTGAGTTAGCAGGTTGGCAGGGCGATAGAATTGTGGTTTTGGGCCCCGGAGGCAGCACTGCTTCCGGGGCCGAGTTATTATGAGTAACTGTTCACCGTTCCATCGGGGTATGGTATACTGGTCGCATGAGTCCTG